>CAZLTN010000105.1:4673-18778 GCA_964562455.1 uncultured Cytophagales bacterium | reverse complement strand
AGTAATAAATAATCCGGTTGGCACAGCCCAGGTCAGCGACTGAAACTTCACCTGATGAACACGCTCATCGTCTATTTTTTCCTTTGAAAAAAAAATGAAAACCAGTCCCCAGCACGAAAGACTGCTAAGTAAGTTCAGGTCGACCAGATTGTATTGCTGATATTTAGAATAAAAAGCATATAAACCCCAGCATATCAATAGAGTGCCTACAATCTTCATCTTATAAGAATAGGCGAAAACGTTAAAAGTATCTCCCATAGTTTTGTAAAGTTTAAAAGTCTTAATGTCATGTAAACTTGACAAAAATAAAAAATCTATTCGAGATTCTATCTTAAAGGGAGAAATTCATTGATCAGGCTTCATTATTGATTTTGACTAACTTAACCAGCCGGGATCTCAGTGGTGGTTGGCCCCATGAATAATTCGTTTCCCTATCCGGGTAATCCTGTCTTCAGCGTACCGGCTGTATTGAATACGATCTGCAGATTTTTCAGCCCGGTGTGCATGACAGCCCGCTATGTTTCCGTATCCTGTATTACTACGTTTCCGTCCGGGGGCTTCGATTTACATTTGTGTTGATAGGTTGCGCGGCAGAAGAGGAAATGCCAGTGCCTAAACCAATGATTTCGTCATCGAAAAAGAACCTTGATTTCCGGGGATTTGTGCCCAATCCCAGGCAGGATAAATATCATCATACTCTTTATGAATTAATGTGAAATCCGATCCTTACAAGGAATGAAAAATGATACAATTTGACTACATTATGAAAGAATAATGCGACTTTTCCTATTTTTTTATACTTTACTTTGCGGTGTTCACTCAATACAATTTGCTCATGCCCGGGCGCGGGAGAAAAGAAAACGACCGGTTTACTTAATTACATTACAACAAAAAAAACCGAAGATCAGAACAGACCTTCCCGGCCGGAAGGTAACTATACAGGGATCTTTTTCTCTAAATGCGACGGGAACCAATCGTAGCGGTTACAACCGGTAGAGAATAGAATCGTGTTGTGCGGATCATTTATGTGGACGGCTCAATTTCGACCCGTAAAATTCGTACGATAAATGGAGCATCATCGCCATGAAAATAAAATTGCAATGTGAGGGTTAATTCTGATCAGCTCTCCGGTACGAGGGTTTCACACCTTCGACCGTGAGAGCTTGATTTTTATTGTTTCACCATATTTTATTTATTTCGTGTTAAAAATAATTGTAATTGACCAGTTTCCACTGATAAGAATAGGGCTCTCTCAGTTTATACAGAGTCATTTCAATCAATACGATGTTGCTGAATTTGCAGACTTGAAAAGTTTTATCTGTCAGTATGCTGATAAGAAGCCCACCCTGGTAATATGGGGAGTAGGGGAAGGGGAAATCGATGGTGATCTTGAGCTTTTGAAAAAAATGATGAATCGGGCCTTCCCTTACCCGATTATAGCTTATGATAAGGTTGTTAGCGCCAAAAATGCCCTCAGATGTCTTCAGACAGGAGTTGCTGGTTACCTGTGTAAGTCAGATCCTCCGGTTCAGTTGTTGGGCGGCATGAAAGAGGTATTGTCCGGCAGGAGATATTTAGCCCAGGATATAAAAAGCGCTATTCTTGAAGAGCATCTTTTCAACACATCTCAGCAGCAGGACAAAAAGAGAAACAGATTGTCGCGTAAAGAACTGGAGATAGCAGGCTACCTGGCTAACGGAATGAGGGTTTCAGTGATCGCCGATACACTTCATAAAAGTGTTTCCACCATCAGTACTTTCAAACAGCAGATTTTCAGAAAGATGGACGTAGACAATGTTGTTCAATTAAAGCAGAAAATAGAAAAGTATTCTTAAAAATATACTACTAAAATACTTTTGTTTTTTAGTGTGTCAGGCATCGGAAGTTCGGATGTTTTAGTTGGTAAACAGCCGGATCAAAGGTTATTTTCCTCTATAAGCCAAAACTGCTGCAGTCAGATCCTTAAAAGAGAAGCTCGGGTCAAACCCTTTAAAATTCAAGATTTACAGTAAAAATGTGTGTAAATAATCAATGATATTTGCATAGTATAATGACTGTATAGTATACAAATTACTTTGCGCCGGAGTTTTGCATAAACTGTGTCGGTGTCAAACCAAATTGCTTGTAAAACAGCTTGCCGAAGTGAGTGGTAGATTTATAGCCGACCATGCTGGCCACTTCATATATTTTGTGGTTACCTTCCGACAGTATTTCTGCGGACTTTTTTAAACGCATGACATTGATAAACTCATGCGGGGGCATATCGGTAATCGCTTTTAATTTACGGTATAGTGTCATGCGGCTCATGTTCATTTCTTCTGAAAGTGCGTCTGTATCGAGCTCTTCATTCTCCATCGACTCAAAAATATACGCTGAAATCCGCTCCAGGAAACGGGCATCCTCATTTGTATGCGCTACAGTTACGGCGGGGGTCAGGGGTTTGGCTGCGAACACTACACGTAGCTGTTTCCTGCTTTCAAGGAGGTTAGAGATCTGGGCTTTTAAGTGATCCGGAGAAAACGGTTTTTCGATGTAGGC
Source organism: uncultured Cytophagales bacterium (assembly GCA_964562455.1). Lineage (GTDB taxonomy): Bacteria > Bacteroidota > Bacteroidia > Cytophagales > Spirosomataceae > Ravibacter. The sequence continues at coordinate 16,240 of CAZLTN010000105.1, read as the reverse complement.
GTCGGCTCCGAGCTGCAATCCTTCGATTTTAGACTGTATCGTATTCTTTGCAGTCAGCAGCACAATAGGTACATGAGAAATAGCTGCACTGGTTTTGATCTGTCGGCAGAGAGCGAAGCCATCCATTACAGGCATCATGATATCGCATACTACGAGGTCAATCGGCTCTTTGTTCAGAACCTCTATAGCTTCCATCCCGTTTCCCGCTACTCTGAGTTGGTAGGTTTCTTCAAGGAGAGCGGACAGGTAGGTAATAATTTCTTCATTATCATCGACCAAAAGAAGTATAGGAAGTGGCATAGTAATATATTTAGGGTATTTTTCAGCCTCCAGGCTTAAAGAGGTAAAAATATGAAATCCGGTATAAATATTGTAGTTTTCGTTTGGGTTTGTAATATAAAATCGACATACTGATACAAAAAGCAAAGGACAGGCCAACGGTCTTTTTGTACAGAGCCGGATAATATTCGATTTGCCTGTAAAAGCTCATCCAGATGCAATTGCTGAAAACCACCTTCTCTCTTTTGGCAGTATTCCGTGACTTTCAGTTTTTCATTATGTTTTGCCTGTTTTTCGGTCTGAAAGGCCATACGCAAAACATCATTTTTAATCACCTGGGGATTGATCTCGGACTTTCTAACAGCGTCGTATTTGCCATTGCGCAGGATGAGAAGGGTTATATGTGGTTTGCCACGCAAAACGGCCTGAATCGTTACGATTCGAAAAAATTCGAGGCCTTCTACAAGATACCAGGTGATTCGTCTGGTTTATCTGATAGTTACATAACGGCTCTGCTTTTTGACTCGAAAAGAAGGCTCTGGGTGGGAACTGCCAACGGGCTTAACCTGTACAATCCCTCTGACGAATCTTTCAACCAGATCAGGAAGCATAAAGGGAAAGGAAGTATTTGTGATGAGGCCATCATGACGATTTACGAGGACCGGAAGGGCAGAATTTGGGTCGGTACCAGGAAAGGACTGGCGTTGCTCGTCTCAGACTCATTTGTATTTGAAAACTATCTTTATGAAGTTTCTTCCGCAGCACCCGGTATCCGTGATGTGCGGGCGGTATTTGAGGATTCTGAGGGAGCTTACTGGTTGGGGACTACAACCGGGCTTTTAAGAATGAATTTTCGCAACGGACTTCCTGTATACGAGTCTTTTGAGAGCCCTTCCGCTCCGATCAGGGGCATGAAAAAGGAGTTTGTTGCTACCATAATCGGGGATTCCTGTAACACAGTCTGGATCGGGACTAACGGGGGCGGGTTATATTCATGGGACCGAAAAACGGATTATTTCGTGCACTATCCCATATCGGGTGAAAACGGTACCTGTAACGACAAGATCCGACAGTTACTGCTCACCCGGGACGGATCTTTGTGGGTGGGCACTATGGAAGGGATTAGTGTCAGGAATCCGGCGACCGGCCGTTTTACACATTACCAGCACAAGAGTAGCATCCAATCGCTGAGCAACAACTCTGTTTATGCAATTTTTCAGGATAAGGTGGGATCGGTGTGGATAGGAACTTATAATGGCGGAATTAATCTTATTTATAAATCACAATCCCTCTTTCAAAGGATTGAATTGAACGGGCTGAACAACAATGTGGTAAGCGCCGTTACGGAGGATAACCGGGGACGGTTGTGGGTTGGGACACAAGGTGCCGGTATTGCAGTTTTTGACAAAAAAAGAGATGATCTGCCGGTTATCAGGCTTGTCAGGCGTTATGCAACGCCGTTGATCGGCTCCGACTATGTTACATGTCTTTACAAGGCGCCTGACGGAAGGATCTGGGTTGGGACTCATATGGCAGGTGTAAGTTGCATTGATCCTGAAAACGGAAAGATAATGCAATACCGGTATAGCGAGCAGGATATCAATACGCTCAATTCCGATGATATTGAGGTTATTACGGGGGATGATTCGGGCAGAATATGGGTTGGTACGAACAATGATGGCATATGTCTTTTTAATCCTGCAGATAATTCTTTCGTACGTGCCGGTAAAGATGTCAAAGGGTTGCGTTCCGGCGCTGCAACAATAAGGAGCATCCTGTACGATTCGAAAGGTAATCTGTTGGTGGGATCCCACGGCCTTGAAGTGATAGGGGCAAGCGGAAATGTAAGCAAGCCTGATCAACTCTCTTCAATTTTGATCCGGACCATTTTTGAAGATTCGAAAAAGAGAATCTGGCTGGGAGGGGCTTACAACGGTTTAAGAGAATACCGGATCTCCGACGGCGTCTACAGGGCTTATCATCGCGAGGACGGTCTAAGCAGTGATCATATTCTCGGAATTCTTGAAGACAAAAAAGGGACGCTTTGGATCACAACAGACAATGGGATCACAAGCCTCAACCCGGATTTGAACGTCATCCGGAACTATAGTATCCCGGATGGCCTGCCTACCAATGAATTCAAACCTAATGCCGTACTGAGGAGTGAAGACGGGCTTTTTTTTATGGGAACCACCCAGGGACTGGTTTATTTCGACCCCGAAAAGGTGGTTGTCAACGATTTTCCACCCCGGATAGTGTTTACTGACCTGAAGCTCTTCAATAAGCGGGTACTACCCGGCGATGAGTCGGGAATTCTCTCAAAACCGCTTGAAGAAATTACAGATATTACCTTCCGTCACTTCCAGGATATCTTTACGATCGATTTCGCCGGGCTCAGTTATATCATGCCGGAGAAAAACAAGTTTGCTTATATGCTCGAAGGGCTTGAAAGCCGCTGGAACTATGTATCGACCCCCTCTGCTACTTATACGAATCTTAACAGCGGCACGTACACACTCCGGATAAAAAGCGCCAACAACGACGGTATTTGGAGCGCTCCACGAAGCCTGAAGATACACGTACTCAAACCATGGTGGAAAACCTGGTGGGCTTACCTTTTTTACCTGGTTCTCGTTGGGGTAATAATTTTCTATATCTCCCGTTTTTTCTGGATGCAGAAAGTTCTCCAGTATGAGCAGGCGCTTTACCAGGCGAAGCTGGATTTTTTCAGCAATGTAACTCATGAAATCAGGACCCACATTACGCTGATACAAGGGCCTATCGATGTGGTTTTGGGGCAGGAACATATCAATCCGCGAACACCTTTACTGTTGTCGTCTGCCAAAAAGAATGGAGAAAGGCTCTTCCGGCTGGTAAGCGAGCTGCTTGAATTCCGGAAGGCGGAGGTCAACCAGGCTTTTCTCAATATAGCGGAGCATGACCTGGTGGCGTTTTCAAAGGAAATTTTGCAGTCTTTTTCCCAACTGGCTGAAAGCCGGAAAATAGAGACGGAGCTATTCACGACAGAAACGGAAATGCGGGTACCATTCGATCCGGGACAGTTGGAAAAGGTTATCTTCAACCTGCTGATCAACGCATTCAAGTTTACGGATGAAGGGGGAAGGGTTATCCTTTCTCTGAACAGCAACCCAAAAGAGACGATCGTCGAAGTATCAGACACCGGCAGAGGAATTCCGCAAGAGCATCTCCGGAACATTTTTTCGAACTTCTTCCAGGTAAATGAAATCGGGAAAAGCGGATCGGGATACGGGATCGGGCTGGCGCTCTCAAAAAAGATTGTGGAACAGCATCGCGGTACAATCTCCGTCCGGAGCGCGCCTGCTACCGGTGGAAAGCCCGGTTACACCGTTTTCACTGTCAGGCTGCCGAAAGTTTAACAATGTTTAGGCGCGTCTGTCCTTTTCACCATTCAGGAAAACCTGTGGCGCGCCAAAGCTGAAGTGCCTGAACTTAAGTAATTATGAGAATCGAACAAATGACCAATTCCCCGGAACATATTTCCAGGCTCGTGGGCGAGATTTATCGTAACGAGTCGCGTGCGGTTTTTGCTACGCTGATTCGCCTGCTCGGGGGCTTTGATCTTGCCGAAGACGCCATGCATGATGCCTTCAGGGCCGCGCTGGAGCAATGGGGTGAAAAAGGCGCCCCTTCTAATCCGCGGGCGTGGCTCGTTTCCGCCGGTCGGCATAAAGCAATCGATCGTGTCCGGCGGGAATCAAAATTCGACCCGTTACAGGAACAGCAAGCCCGGCAAATGGAGGCTGAGACTGCCGATCCTTCCGGTTTGGTCGACAAAGCAATTGAAGATGATGTGCTCCGGCTGATCTTCACATGCTGCCATCCCGCGCTGCCGCCCGATGCGCGCACGGCCATGACCTTGCGGGAGGTTTGCGGTCTGACCACCGAAGCCATAGCCAGTGCGTTCCTTGTTACACCGTCTGCTATGGCCCAGCGGATTGTCCGTGCCAAGGCCAGGATCCGTGAGGCGAAAATACCGTTCGAAGTACCACCGGAACACGAACTGCCGGACCGGCTCGGGGCCGTGCTGCAGGTAATTTACCTGGTATTCAACGAAGGTTATTATGCTTCATCCGGCGAATCGGTAACCAGCGTTGACCTTTCAGACGAGGCGATACGGCTCGGGCGTCTGCTGCATGTTTTGCTGGCTGATCCCGAGGTTACCGGGCTGCTCGGCCTTATGCTGCTGCACGAATCCCGCCGGCCGGCCCGCGTTTCCCCGACCGGAGACCTCATTCTTCTGGAAGACCAGGATCGATCGCTTTGGGATCGCGAAATGATCGCGGAGGGATTGGTTCTTGTCGAACAGGCATTTTTATTCAGGCAGCCGGGGCCCTATACGCTGCAGGCAGCTATTGCGGCTTTGCATGCGGAAGCAGCACACCCCGATGCTACGGACTGGGCTCAGATTGCCGGGCTGTACAGCATATTGCTGCGCGTAAACCCTTCTCCGGTTATTGAATTAAACAGGGCTGTCGCCATTGCCATGCACAAAGGCCCTGAAGCAGGATTGCGTCAGATCGATGAGATCCTGGAGCGCGGGGATTTAAACGACTATCACCTGGCGCACTCCGCGCGGGCGGAGCTGTGCCGGAAAACGGGCCGGACAAATGAAGCAAGGGCATCATGGGAGCGCGCTCTTGTCCTGGCACAGCAAGACCCGGAACGGCGGTTTATCGAGCGAAAGCTCAGTGAGCTGGGAATATGATTCCCGAAAATGAAAAAAAATAAAATTGTTTGTCGATTTTGCTGTCTGCCATTCGACTACCTGGTGAAAGCAAAATAAACAATAATCACATGAGAAAATTAGTGTTATTCATGCATATGTCCCTCGATGGATTTGCAGCGGATCTGAGCCACGGACTGGATTTTTTATCTTACGACAAAGAGCTGGAGCAATACGCCGGCGAACTGGTTAAAACAGTTGGTTCGCCTGTATATGGACGAACCACCTACCAGTTGATGGAAAGTTACTGGCCAACCGTTCTGAATAAACCCAATGCCGGTAAGCATGCTCTGGAACATGCCCGATGGGTGGAAAGCGTACCTAAAATTGTATTCTCGAAAACCCTGGCTGAAGTAACCTGGAACAATACCCGGCTCATAAAAGATAATATTGTTGAGGAAGTGAATAGGCTGAAGCAGCAACCCGGAAAAGACCTGGTTATATTTGGCAGTCCCGGCCTGGCCGCCACTTTAATGAACCTGGGCCTGATCGACGAATACAAACTGACCGTACACCCCGTTATATTGGGCAGCGGCATCAGTGTGTTCACCAATAATACCGCAAAAAGCACACTGAAATTATTAGATTCAAAAACCCTGGAATCAGGTGTAGTCACACTGCACTATGCAACTACCAATTAATGTGAGTCATATGAAATACATTTGTCTTGGATACATGAATGAAGAAGTTTGGGAAACGCTGTCAGAAAGTGAACGCAATACTTTTATGGACGAGTGTTTTCGCTACGATGATGAGCTTCGGAAGAATGGTCACTTCACAGGAGGGGAAGGACTGCAGGATGCGCGGAATGCTGCTACATTGAGATGGAACGGCGGTAAAGTTTCTGTTACCGATGGTCCTTTCGCCGAAACAAAGGAGCAGATCGGCGGTATTATGATACTTGAAGCCACCGATCTGAACCATGCCATCCGTTTACTGTCGAAGCACCCTTCTCTCCGGTTGGGACGGGGTGGCAGTAGCTGGGAAATCCGGCCGGCCGCCGACATAGCAGCTTTTATGGAAGAAAGCAGGAAGCGGGGATCATAATTTACCTGAAGCCAGGCTCCCGTTCAGAGAGTATCTGAAAGTCCTGTGGGGAGGACGCACATATCCGTACAAATGCCAGTCTGAGTTATATTCCTGTCCTTAGTTTATTATTTGTAAATTTGCGGCGCAAACCAGGACGAAGGAAAAGTTCATGCCAGTCAAAATACCAGATAATCTTCCGGCCATAGAGCTTCTGAAGAAAGAAAATATATTTGTAATGAGTGATTTGCGGGCCGAGTTGCAGGATATACGCCCGCTGCGCCTGTTGATTCTCAACCTCATGCCGTTGAAAATAACGGCTGAAACAGATTTTATCAGGTTGCTCTCTAACAACCCTCTGCAGGTAGAAGTCGATTTTTTGAGATTGGACACCCACACCTCAAAAAATACGTCACAGGAACACCTTGAGATGTTTTACAAAGGGTTCGGCCAGGTGAAAAAAGACTTTTACGACGGCCTGATCATCACCGGAGCGCCGGTAGAGCAGCTAAACTTTACAGATGTAACCTACTGGGGCGAGCTGACCGAAATTTTCGACTGGGCAAGAACCCACGTTACCTCGTCCCTTTATATCTGCTGGGCTTCTATGGCTGCGCTGTATCATTTTTATGGTGTAGAAAAATTCCCGCTTTCCCAAAAGCTGTTCGGAGTCTTCAGGCACACGGTATCTGATAAGAAGCATACCTTGTTTCGCGGATTTGACGATGAGTTTTACATCCCGCACAGCCGCCACAGCACGATCAGTAAGGAGGAAGTCCTCGACAGGCCGGAGATCAGCATCTTGTCTGAATCGAAGGAGGCAGGGTTGGCCATTATGGCTTCCCGGGGCGGACGGGAATTTTACCTGACCGGGCATTCCGAATATTCGCCGCTCACACTTCACGAGGAGTATGTGAGGGACAAGGAAAAAGGGCTGCCGATCGATATACCGCACCATTACTACGAAAACGACAACCCGGAAGGGCGACCGGTAGTAAGATGGGCCGGGCATGCCAACCTGCTATTCAATAACTGGCTTAATTATTTTGTATACCAGGAAACACCCTATGATCTGAACGAAGTAAAGAACCTGGGTGAGATTAAACAAAACCCGGACTGACGACAAAACCATAGCCGGGAACCTCTGTTAAGGGGTCAGTTTATTTGCAGATGAACGCTCTTACCGCAATAAACCCCTTGCGGCAGGTCGACGATAAAAAGGGTTTCGCGTCGGCCTTCATCCGCAATAGTGCGGTAGTTTTCGCCCTGTCCCTTGTATATCCCATTTACTGAAACCAATATCCGGTTGAGCTTTCGCGATGGATCAGCCAGTGTCAGTTCGCTAAGCCGGCCATTCTTTGTTTTCAGCATGGCAAGGCCGGGACTGTCCAGGCCTATGACAAGGCCTTTCTCTACCTCGATTGTACCTGCGCGATGGAAAATCACCTGGCTGATCCCCAGCCGGCCCTGCCTTACGGCTTGTAAAGCGGGTGTATTGGCGAGGATCTCGATGGAACGGTTGTCGCGGCTGCTTTCACTTAACGCCTGCTCAGTCACTCCCGGTACTACGATGTAGGCATAGGACGCGCTGCCTGGCTTACGGCCATGGTTGAACCAAAGGTTGAAAACATCTTCGCTGACCGGCTCCTGGCTGATATTTTTCTGATCGGTAATAGCAGACCAACGACCTGTTTCCGCCTGGTTGGAGAGGTTTACAGTGGCGGGTTGAGGAAAAATATAGCCAACCTTATCGTGATGCACCCATTTTACATTCTCAAGTACCCGGCTTCCTTTCGGAATAAGCTGCTGCGTACCGTCCAGCATGACGTGCACATCGCTTCGCATCAAGGCCTGGTTGACGGTAGTGGCTACCTCGTAGTCGGACGACGATTTGATGCCCGTTCCAAGGGAAACGTATTCGTCGTCGAAGAAAAACCACGCTTTCCGGGCTTGGAGCGGGTCGTGAGGACTTTTGAAATCGAATGCTACGGCGCCGTACAACCCATCTGTTACCGCACCTACAAAATCGGTCAATCCTTCTTTCTGGATATCGCCGGGGCCTGGTAGCCGGGGTTTCTGCACAATTGTCGTTCCCGAAATTTTCTGCCAGTCGTAAACAGGCCAGATATTGTGATACTCATCGCCTTTCAGCATAAGATAGTTGGTGCCGTCGGCCCGGTGGTGAGTGGTTTTTCCCGGTCCGTTATAGGGCTCTTCCATATTCCGGTTGCGGGTCGAAAACATACGGACGGTGGTGTAAAAGCCGGGGCGCTGAAATACAAAATGCTCGGTTTGCCAGAAAAATTTTGCAAAGGACGCCGAAGGTTTGGCCTGGCCCTTGCGTAGCCGGATGATTTCTTCAAGCTCGGCTTTACGGTAGTCGGTGCTCACCAGCAGATGCTCGATTTCCAGGGTGCTATGCGGGCGGAATACCGCTTTGTTAGAGATGCTGCGGTTCTTGACACTGATATCTTCGTAAATCCCGTATACCATCTGCTTGTAAATGCCGTCGAGATAGTAGTCGACCAACTGGTTTATTTTTTCCCTGGAAAAGGCATAGCGCGTACCCGCTACGTAATATGACCATTCTCCGAAGGCATTGGCATATTTTGCGTATCCGTACGATGAGGTGTTGTTCACGCGGTCCTCGCGGTGGTGAAAGCTGTAATCGTGCTGCATTCCGCGCTCACCCGTCGAAAACTTCAGTTCACTCTCAATGATCCTGATGATTTTTTCAAACTCCCGGTAGTCGCCCAGGAAAAGCAGGTTTTTAGCCACGATACCCGCGATCACGATGCGGTCGCCGCTCGGTCGCGCTCCGGACGCATTCATGTGGGCTCTGCCAATGATGGGCTGAAGCCTGGCCACGAGATCTGCGGGTAGCTCCTCTCCGATAACCAGCATCAGGTCAGCCAGGTCGGTAGGAGTAGAAATCTGGCTGTCGTGCCAGTTATCGCCTACAAAATCATACTTCGCCCAATAGGTAAGCCCTTTCTCAATCCGCGCTTTCACCGCGTTGTTTTTGTAGAAGCGGGAAGCCGGGGTCTTATAGGCTTTCGCCATGTATAAGAGGTCGCGTGTATGCTGCCGGTGCGGGTAACCGGCCGTCCGACTCAGGTCTTCATAGTTGATACCTTTGAAACTGCCGTCTTCGTTCATTCCGGCCATTGCGGCGGTTACTGCGCTATCGTCGACGGGAGTTGCCATCAGCCCTGTTTCCACCCGTTTCCTTATGAGCTTTATGTCCTCATTTTGGGCCGCACAAAACGAATCCGGCAACCAAAAGGCTAGTGTCAGCAACAAATATCGCAGCAGGAATTTCATGAAAAATCTTGTGTAAGGATTTAATTAACTGTATTTAAAAGCTTCTGTCTGACGCCTTTCTACTGCGTGCTCCGACAGTGAAATGCCCGGGAAGGAGCCTTTTTACCGGATCAAAAGTGTTTCGCGCCCGGGTTCTGCAGGAATTTATTAGTTTGCATTGTGAAATGCCGGCAATTCCGGTTCGTGTACCCGACAGGACTTTAACATGTTACAAAACAATGAACTACGTTATAAATAAAGCATTAGGAATAATAGCTTTCTTCTTATTTCCCGTCGCGGTCCGGGCGGTAATGCTGCAGACGGATTCGACCCGTACCAACCTCATTTTTATCCTGACAGACCAGTGGCGCGGCCAGGCTCTTGGCTTTTTAGGCATAGAGCCTGTGCTTACACCTTACCTTGACAGCCTGGCTAAAGAAAGCCTTGTTCTGACCCGAACGATTGCGAACTATCCGCTTTGCTCGCCTTCCCGGGCCAGCTTGCTGACGGGCAACTATCCTATTAAAACCAATGTATATTCCAACGTCAATAGCCGGAGTACACCCTACGGGGTAGAGTTGTCGCAATATGCCGCAACGTGGTCGGATGCGCTGCACGCAAACGGCTACAGCAACGGGTATATCGGCAAGTGGCATCTCGACTCTCCTCAGGCGCCTTATGTGCCGACCGATAACAATAAAGGAGACGTCAAGTGGAACGAATGGACTCCACCCCACAAACGGCACGGCAACGATTTCTGGTATGCTTACGGGACCTACGACGCGCACCTGAGGCCGATGTACTGGTCAACCGGAGCATCCCGCGATTCGTTCAGGTTTGTGGATCAGTGGGGGCCTGAGCATGAGGTGGACAAAGCCATTTCCTACCTTAAGAATGAAGGAGGTGGTTACCGCGACAATAAACGCCCTTTTTCGCTGTTCCTGTCTGTCAATCCCCCGCATTCTCCCTATGACCAGGTGCCGGAAAAGTACGTCCGCCGGTTCTCGCACCTTGATCCGGAAAAGCTGGCCGCTGCACTTCCGGGCGTTCCTGCAGCCGATACTGAGGAGGGTAAGCTGTTCCGCGAAAGCATCAGGCAGTATTATGCGGCCCTATTTGGCATAGACGAACAGGTCGGGCGGCTCCTCAAGGTCGTAAATGAGCTTGGCCTGTCAAAGAACACTATCATTGTCTTTACTTCAGATCACGGTAACTGCCTGGGAAGAAACATGGAAGTGTCCAAGAATTCGCACCACGAAGAGTCTCTGCGGGTCCCGTTTATGATTCACTGGAAAGATCATATAAAAGCCCGTATAGATAGCGCATTGCTGTTTTCCCTGGTCGATGTATGCCCGACCCTGCTGTCATTGATGAATATCAGGCCTCTCAAACCTACAGACGGAAAAAGCCGGGCCGCGTACTTCCTGGGTAACGGAGGGGTAGTGGCCGATGTGCAGTATTTTATGGGCCGGATAGCGCCCGATAACAGGAATACCGGATTCAGGGGTGTCCGCAATGATACCTACAAGCTCGTGTACGATAAAAAGGGCGGGAAAGAGAACGTCTACCTGTTCAATTATCTCAAAGATCCTTACGACCAGCACAATCTGGCTTCGTCTGAGCCTGGAACTGTAAAATCACTTACCCGTATGCTTCAGCAATGGCTGGCCGACAGTGGCGATCCATATGTGATTGATTAAGGCAACCAACGAATTTTGTAACTTAAATGACAAAATAAACCCATTACGGTCGGATTTTCCTTTTTTAGGACTACACGGGATAATTTTGGACAGTCTATTTTACCTCTTTGCCCCGCTGGAGTTACTGTCGTCTTAAAATAGTAGGTACCGACATCAAACTTCAACTGCTCCACAAAATAGGCGATGCTTTTTGACACATCTGTGGAATAAAGAATAGGTATGGCTTTATCAAATTTCATAACTTATCCTAAGTTATACTAAAGGAAGGTCCGGAGGATTTTCAAGTCTTGGGACATTATTTGTTGTAAAAAGTGCTTGTTGATAAAGTTTTACCTGGGTCCTATATAAAGCTTTTCCGCCGGGGCCTTTTGTCTTGCAAGGCGCTCTCTGTCAGTGAGTATCAGAAATTGTGAGATTGAGCCGTAAATAATGACTGTTTTTCAGGTGTATATAAACGGGTAACCCCTATGGGGCAAAGCCTTCCGGCGGCCAAT
>CAZLTN010000105.1:0-4573 GCA_964562455.1 uncultured Cytophagales bacterium | reverse complement strand
TCACTTTTTTTGCTTTAATAGCCCTACCTAATCGGGAGTGCAAAATTAGTTATTGATTTCTTTTATGCAAATATGTGCGCAGGAATAGTTCGGGTTTTCTTACGATTGCTATTTTTGTAAAAAATCCATACGATTGAATAAAAGAAAAATAATTAATGATCCGGTTTACGGATTTATCGGTGTTCCGTCAGAATTTTTGTTTGACCTGATCGAACATCCCTGGTTTCAGCGTTTGAGAAGAATCCGCCAGTTGGGATTGACAGAGCTTGTTTATCCGGGGGCGCTGCATACACGATTTCACCATGCCATAGGCGCCATGTATCTTATGGACCAGGCACTGCAGACACTTAGGAGCAAGGGGCACTATATAAGCGACGAAGAGGCTACGTCCGTCCAGGCGGCCATCCTGTTGCATGATCTGGGGCATGGGCCGTTTTCACATGTACTGGAAAACACCCTGCTGCCGCATGTGCCGCACGAGCAGATTTCATTGCTCCTGATGAAAGAGCTTAACGTAGAGTTTTCGGGCCGGTTGTCGATGGCTATCGAAATGTTTGAAGGGACTTACAGGCGTGGCTTTTTTCATCAGCTTATTTCCAGTCAACTCGATATGGACCGTCTCGACTATCTCAACCGGGACTGTTATTATACAGGGGTGGTAGAAGGCTCGATCGGCACAGACCGCATAATTAAGATGCTCGATATTGCAGATGACGAGCTGGTTGTCGAGGAAAAAGGCTTGCTTAGCATTGAGCATTTCCTCAATGCCAGAAGGACCATGTACTGGCAGGTATACCTTCATAAAACCTCTCTTTGTGCGGAAGTGATGCTGACCCAGATACTCAGGAGGGCAAGAGAGCTGGCCCAAAGGGGAGAAGGTGTATTTGCAACACCCGTGTTGGAGGCTTTTCTTTTATCCGATGATAAAAATTCTCTTTCTCCGCTAACCCCGGGATTTTCTTCCCTCTTTACCAATCTCGATGACAACGACCTTTGGACCTCCATTAAAGTCTGGATGTCTCACCGGGATTTTGTGCTGTCGAGCCTCTGTTCCATGCTTATGAACCGGAAACTTTTCAAGCTAATGTATGTTTCACCCGGACAGAGCGGGGAAATGCTCGGGGAATTGCGGCGGAGCCTGGTAGAAAAAAATATACCCGGGGAGTACCTGAGCTATTTTGCGGTAGAAAGGACGATTTCAAATGCCGCTTACCTGACGGAAAGCGAGCAGATCAAAGTGAAAATGAAAAGCGGGAAAATTATTGATATTTCGGAAGCGTCGGAACTGCCTGCTATACGCGCGCTCAGTAAGATTGTCAGCAAACACTTCGTTTGTTGGGCTAAAAACGTATCTTTGGGGCCTTAGTCCTGAAAATAGGAGACACGATTTGACCGACAGGACGGTATTTGAACAAAGAATAGCATATATTACAACTCCCGGAAGCTTTTATGGAGTTCACTATAAGTCAGATAGCACAGTTAATAAATGGGAAAGTAGAGGGGGATGAGTCAGCAATTATACGTTCTGCTGCGAAAATCGAAGAAGGCGGCGAGGGCGATATTTCATTTCTGGCTAATCCGAAATATGAGCCTTATCTTTATAAAACCCGTGCATCTGCAGTAATTGTAGACTTGGGCTTCGAACCGGCCCAGCCATTTTCAACGACCCTGATACGCGTCGAAAATCCCTATCTGGCATTTACCAGGTTACTGGAGGAATACCAGAAAATACTGGCTGCCAGGCCGGTCGGAAGGGAACAGCCATACTATATAGGAGCCGGCGCCACCATCGGAGCCGGCGAATATATCGGCCCTTTTTCCTATATCGGGCGTAACTGCCGCATAGGAAAGAACCTGCAGCTTTTTTCCGGCGCTTATATTGGCGATGACGTTGTAATCGGCGATAATGCGGTGATTCATCCGGGGGTGAAAATTTACGACAAAACAATCATCGGGAACAATTGTTCTATATTTGCCAACGCGGTGATCGGCGGGGACGGATTCGGGTTTGCGCCTCAGCCCGACGGATCTTACAGACGGATCCCGCAATTGGGAAATGTAGTGATCGAAGATGACGTGAGCATAGGATCGAATACGACTATCGACCGTGCCACCATGGGGTCGACGATTATCCGCAAGGGTGTAAAGCTCGATAACCTGATACAGATCGCCCATAATGTGGAGATCGGCCAGAATACGGTGATTGCTGCTCAAACGGGGGTGTCAGGCTCAACGAAAGTGGGGGCTCAGTGCGTATTGGCTGGTCAGGTAGGTATAGTAGGCCATATTACACTTGCCAACGGTACAAAAGTAGGTGCGCAGTCAGGGATTTCGAAATCTGTGAAAGAAGAAGGGCGTTCGCTTGCAGGATCACCGGCGACCGAATTGAATACTCATCTGAGGGCGCTGTCGCTGTTGAGAAAGCTACCCGAGCTTGAAAAACGCCTTGAGCAGGTAGAATCGGTAAAAGGGGCTCAGCAATCCGAATAATATTAATGCATTTATACCCGGAGAAGGAATCATCCAATGCTTCCCCGGCTAAATAAAACAAATGAACGAGAAACAACAGACCATCAAATCATCGGTATCTGTTTCAGGTGTAGGCCTCCATACAGGCGTACCCGTGAACATGACTTTTGTTCCGGCTCCGGCCAATCATGGCTACAAGTTCCAGCGGGTAGATCTGCCTGATCAGCCTATAGTAGCTGCTGATGTCGATAATGTAGTCGACCTTTCCAGAGGTACGACCATAGAGGAAAACGGCGCGAGAGTTCATACCGTGGAGCATACGCTCGCCGCATTGGTGGGCCTGCAGATCGATAACGTACTGATCCAGCTTGACGGCCCCGAGCCGCCTATCATGGATGGAAGCTCCATTACCTTTGTAAAAGCGTTGCAGAGCGCAGGCCTGGTCGAGCAGAATGCCTATCGGGAATATTTTGAGATTCCCGAACATGTACACTACAAAAACCCTGAGAAAGACATTGAAATAGCCGCACTGCCTTTGCCTGACTACCGGCTTACGGTAATGGTTGACTACAATTCGTCGGTAATTAACAGTCAGCACGCCTTTCTGAACGATATTTCGCAGTTTTCCGAGCAGATCGCCAGTTGCCGTACCTTTGTTTTTCTTCATGAGCTCGAGACGCTCTACAAGCAAAACCTGATAAAAGGCGGTGACCTTGCCAATGCGATCGTAATAGCCGACAGGGCGGTTGAAGAAGAGGAGCTCGAACATTTGGCCGATCTTCTGAAGAAACCGAAAATAAGCCTGGACAAGGCAAAAGGGATATTGAACAATATCGAGCTGCATTATCCGAATGAAATGGCTCGTCATAAGCTGCTCGACCTGATTGGCGATCTTGCCCTCGTCGGAAGGCCCATAAAGGCCCAGATACTGGCTGCCAGGCCCGGACACGCCGCTAATATTGCGTTTGCAAAAAAGATCAAGAAGCTCATCAAACAGAAAAAGGGAGATGTGCCTTCTTATAACCCCAGCAAACCGCCTATCTTTGACGTCAACCAGATCGCGCAGTTGCTTCCGCACGGATATCCTTTCCGGATGATCGACAAGATCATAGCGCTTGACGAAAATTCTGTGGTGGGGATCAAGAATGTTACCATAAATGAAGAGTTTTTCGTAGGCCATTTTGATGGGAACCCGGTTATGCCGGGGGTACTTCAACTGGAAGCCATGGCCCAGACCGGCGGGATCCTGGTGCTCAGCTCCGTACCCGATCCTGAAAATTACTGGCCATACCTGATAGGAATTGAAAATTGCCGTTTCCGGAAAAATGTATTTCCCGGTGATACCGTAATTTTTAAATGTGTTTTCATTTCTCCGATGAAGAGAGGGATCGTGAAAATGACGGGAAGGGGTTATGTGAACGACCAGTTGGTTTGTGAAGCGGATATGATAGCCAGCCTAGTAAGAAAGAAATGATACAACCACTCGCATATATTCATCCCGAGGCTAAAATAGCCCATAACGTAGTCATTGAACCTTTTGCAATGATCCACAAAGACGTGGAAATAGCAGAGGGGACATGGGTCGGCTCCCATGCTGTGATCAACGAAGGGGCCAGGATCGGCAAAAACTGCAGGATCTATTCCGGAGCCGTGGTGTCGTCTATTCCCCAGGACCTGAAATACAAGGGTGAATACACACTCACTTTTATCGGCGATAATACGACCATAAGGGAATACGCTACCATCAGCCGGGGCACGGAAGAACATTGGAAAACCGAGGTAGGAAAGAATTGCCTTATAATGGCCTATGCTCATATTGCGCATGACTGCCGCGTAGGCGATAACTGTATCATCGGAAACAACGTACAGATGGCCGGCCACGTCCATGTAGGCGACTGGTCTATTATAAGCGCGCTCAGCGCGGTTCACCAGTTTGCACGTATAGGCATCCATTCTTTTATTTCGGGTGCTTCGCTTGTAAGAAAGGATGTACCGCCGTTTACAAAAGCGGCCCGCGAACCGATCTCCTATGCGGGGATAAACTCCGTAGGCCTGAGAAGGCGCGGGTATACCAACGAGCAGATCGCGGACATTCAGAATGTAT
>CAZLTN010000104.1:0-18858 GCA_964562455.1 uncultured Cytophagales bacterium | reverse complement strand
TGGTGGTGGCCGAGCACCTGCACCGGATGATGGAAAGCAACATGGCGGTGCTTGAGTTCGAAAACCTGAGGCTGCAATGGGTCGCGGCTGATAGTTCCGGGAAGGCAAATGAGATACTGGGCAAAATGGAGCAGATACTGAAGTCGGAAATCACCCGCACGGAGTTCTCTCAATTGGCGGTTTCCAAGGACTCCCGTTTCGGGTTCCAGTTCGAGCAGGACTATGTATATACCCCTTATTCGCTGAGCGAGAAAATGAAGCTGCTGAAAGAAACGCTGGAAGTATATTTTCCTGCGGCGAGAAAGGGATAGTATATTGCAGACAAAAAACGCAGGTATTGACCGCTCAACATACGCTTATAGTAATAGCAGGTCCTACTGCTGTCGGAAAAACTGAATTGTGCATCCGGCTGGCGGAAAGGATGGGTGCCGAAATTATATCGGCCGATTCGCGCCAGTTTTTCCGGGAGCTATCGATCGGTACGGCCAAGCCTTCCGTGGAGCAGCTTGAGCGCGTAAAGCATTATTTTATCGATACCCATACTATTGCGGAACCTTATAGCGCGGGAGATTTCGAAAGGGATGTGCTGGCGCTCCTGCCCGCTTTGTTTGAACGCAACAACCGGGTGATTATGACCGGCGGCTCAGGGTTGTACATCAAAGCAGTTTGTGAAGGGCTCGATGATCTTCCCCAACCGGAAGCAGGCCTCCGTGAGCAGCTTACGGTGAAGTTAAAAGAAGAGGGGCTGACAAAGCTACAGGAAGAGATACGACAGAAAGATCCTGCTTTTGCGGCTACGGCAGAAATCAATAATCCGCAACGGGTAGTGCGGGCCCTGGAAGTCTGGCATACTACCGGGAAGCCTATTTCCTCATTCCAGGGAAATGAGCGGCCGACCCGTCCCTTCCGCCAGGTGCTGATCGCACTCGACCGCGACCGGCAGGAGCTGTACAAAAGGATCGAAGATCGTGTAGACGCGATGCTGGAAGAGGGATTGGTAGAAGAAGCCAAAAATGTCGCCGCCTACCGGGATCATCACGCGCTGAAGACAGTAGGATACAAGGAAGTGTACGGCTTCCTCGATGGCTTGTACGATGAAAAGGAAATGATACGTCTTTTAAAGCAGAATACACGACGCTATGCCAAGCGGCAACTGACATGGTTCAGGCACCAGGGTGATTTCAAATGGTTTCATGCGGAGGACGAGGATAAGATAAGTGAGTGGTTAATTTCGTCTGAATAGCGCAATATAGTCTTCGAAAATGTACAATTTCCCACGTTGACTACCCGTGATTTCTTTAATGATTTTCAACTCTTCCAGAATAGCCAGCATATTATAGGAGGGCCTTTGTGATTTTCGTATGACCTGGGTCACTCGTTGAGCATCTATAATTGGATGAGTGTATAGATATTCTACAACTTTATAGGCATCTCCGCTGCGGCTTCCGATACCTTTAAGCTTGCCTTCGATTATTTTCTGAAGTTGAAGAATCCCGTCAAATGTCTTTATTCCCTTTTTTGCTGTTTCTATTACGCCCGTCAGGAAGAATTTAAACCATTGATTGATGTCATTATGGGTGCGCACACGCATTAAATTGTCATAGTACAGCATCCGGTTTTGCTCAAAGAAATCTGAGAGGTACAGGATAGGCTGCTTTAACATGCCTTTGTTAACCAGGTAGAGTGGAATTAACAGCCTTCCTACCCTGCCATTTCCGTCTAAAAACGGATGTATGGTTTCAAACTGGTAATGGATTAGTGCTATTTTCAGCAAGTCCGGCATCGGATTAAGTTCAAATCACTGATCTCCCAGTTTCGGTTGATCGGCTCAGGTTGAAAGCTCCTGTAATATCCTTGACTGATATAATGTCCGGATCTAAACTGTTTCATAAGGTATAATAGGTCGGTGTTAATTATACAAATATGCGTAAAAGTAAAATAACGAAGAGGGTTGTTTTACTCTTTCTACTCTTTAATTGGCACTTTTACCATTCTCAAACGTCCGGGGACGCCCTGAATCCTGGTGTCAGGGAAAAATTGAGCTACGTACAGCTATATGTGTTCCAGTCCAGCGGCGCTTTCACACACGTTATCCTGAAATTATACCACCTGGATAGTTTATTTTCACCCTTTTTGCCGGATGTCGATGTAAATTGTACCTTTAACCCGTACCTGATCGTCAAAAATCAATGGAAACAGTTCTGGTCCTTATCCTGGTCATCATGCTCGCCATAGTGTTGAACCGGCTAAACCGTGTCTATGATATCATTTCGAACCTTCGGGGAGATCTGCATGACGTCCAATCCCGTCTGAGCGAGCTGAAAAAGGCACAGAGCGGGTCAGATCAGATGCTGTCTGACATATCCGAACGTATAGCTGCGGGACTGGCAGGACCGGGTGCGGCTGAAGCGCCGCCACAAACCGTCGTGGAGATTGAAACTGCAGACGCAGCCGATATCGCCGTAAGCCTGCCGCGGGAAGAGGAAGAATTGATTGAAAATGCTATAGAGGAAGCGCTTAACCGCCAGCCTGCCGGAGAGGAAGAAATAGTGTTACAGGAGCCTGGAATACCGGAATCCGGAGTGCCGGAGCAGACCGTAGCAGCGGCATTTATTGAAGCTCCGGAAAAAAAATCATGGTATGCCCGGTTTAAGGAAAAGAACCCTGACCTGGAAAAATTTATCGGCGAAAATATCATCAACAAGATCGGGATCGTCATATTGGTGCTGGGCGTCAGCTTCTTTGTAAAATATGCAATTGATAAAGAATGGATCAGCGAACCTCTCCGCGTAGGTATAGGGATTCTTGTCGGGTCGGCCGTGCTGTTTATAGCCAACAGGCTTCGTATCAACTATAAGGCCTTCAGCTCGGTCCTGGTTGCGGGGGCCTTCAGCATTTTTTATTTTACGATCGCTATCGCATTTCACGACTATCACCTCTTCAGCCAGACCACCGCATTTATAATCATGGTGCTGATCACTGCGTTCAGCGTAGCCATTTCGGTAGGCTACGACCGGGAGGAGCTGGCTATAATGTCGCTGATAGGCGGTTTTGCGGTGCCGTTTATGGTCAGTACGGGAAGCGGGAATCCTGTAGTTTTGTTTTCGTATATCGCTATCCTCAATGTAGGTGTCCTGGTCTTTTCGTACCTCAGAAAATGGAATATCACAATATTCCTGGCGTTTGTTTTTACTGCACTGCTCCTCTGCGGATGGTTTTTCCTGGAGGGCTATGAAAAGAAGCTTTTTACAGTTACGCTTATATTCGCGACTATTTTCTATTTCAAATTCAACGCGATAAGCATCGCTAACAACATACGTGACCGGGGAAAGGTAACTTACCTGCAATACGCCGTCATTTTATTGAACACCGGGTGTTATTATACCCTGGGCTATATGGTTGTAAACAATCTGAATCCCGGCCTGCTCGGGCTTTTTACGCTCAGCCTGGCCCTCTACAACGTGCTTTTTGCATACATTTTATACAAAAAGGAGATTGTAGACCGGAACGCTATCTACCTGCTGGTCGGGCTCGCACTCAGCTTTGCTACGCTCACTATCCCGCTTCAATTTTCAAAGCACTATATTACCCTGTTCTGGGCAGTCGAGGCGGTGCTGCTTTTCTGGCTTGCCGGACGGTCAGGAATTCACCGGTTTAAGATCGTGGCAGTCGTTGTACAGGTATTGATGCTGATCAGCCTGTGTATGGACTGGCAGCGGGGTTACCTGGTTTCGGACGAATCATTACCTGTGGTTTTGAATGCGGTCTTCGTAACAGGTGTAGTAGCGCTTGCGTCGCTCTGGGCGACAGCCAGGCTGCTGGAAAACGAACGCGTACCCGTTCATATCTGGAAAATTAAATTTAACCCGGTGGCCTACCGGAGCGGCGTTCTGGCAGCATTGCTGCTGACAGGCTACCTGACGGGTATGTTTGAAGTAGTGTACCAGGGTTACCGCCTGATATCGAACACCGCTACCGCAGCTTCCCTGGGACTGCTGTATCACTTTGTTTTTTTCTTCGTCCTGGCAAAAGCCGGCTCCGTCAACCCGGCACTGGAAAAACTGCAGCGGATCGTCGGAGTGTCGGCTGTCCTGCTGTTTATTGTCGTTACTTCCTATATCCCCTATAACGAGATATTCTACAACATCAACAACGGTACGTCATACTCCCTGGCATTTTATACCCATTTGATCAACCTGTGCCTGGTTTCGGTGCTGCTGTTCGATCTTTTCAGGAAACTGGTCCCTGGCAACGCCGGAGAGGCGCCGTCTTTCAACCGGGCCATCTGGTTATTTGCAATTGCGGTCGTTTATATACTCAGTAATGAGCTGATGCTGGTGGCCCATTATATCAACAGGGATATCGTTTCGTTTGCATCGCTGGAAGCTGAATACCCGGCTGAGCATCCGGAATTGAACTGGAACCGCATGAATTTAATCAGGCAATCGTTCTCAGAAGTACGGAACCAGGTCGTCAAGATCGGGTTCCCCATTTTGTGGGGGAGCATTTCATTCCTTTTCCTGATCCTGGGAATCCGCATTTCCCAACGGTTGATAAGGATTGCGGCACTGGTGCTTCTGGCTATTACCGTTATTAAATTGTTTCTTTACGATATTCGTAATGTATCGGAAACGGGTAAGATCATCGCCTTTATCCTGCTCGGAGTAGTAATACTGGTTATATCTTTTGTCTATCAGAAAATCCGGAAATTGATTGCCGACGATTCGACGACCCATGCTGCACCCAATGATCAGAACAATTAGTTTGCTGTTTTTGCTGCTGTTACCCGGCCTGGGTCTTGCACAAACGTATGCCGCTTTGGAAGAGCCGGATAGCAGTGGGATATACAAAATCAGGCTGAGCCCGGCTCTCCGGTCGGCCATGCGCGGAAATCTGCATTTCCTGCGGATACTGGACAGCAAAGACAGGGAAGTGCCCTATGTTCGTGTTAAGCCGGAACCTGCACGGCTGGTGCATACATCCCTTACTTTTGTCAGGTATAAAACAGATTCTTCCTCTTCTTACCGGGTTGAAAGGCCGTCGAATGCCGAATGGGGAAGCATCATCCTGAAAATTGCCAGCAACGACCTGGTCAAATCCTATACAGTAAGCGGCAGCGACGATGGTGAAGAATGGTTCGGCCTGACGGGAAAACTTACCCTGGCAGGTATGAGAAGTGCGGACGGTTTTGTAAAAAAAGAAATAGAGTTCCCTTCGAATCCGTTCCGGTTTATCAGGATCGAATTTGACGACCGGAAATTGCTGCCGGTTTTTGTACAATCGATCGAAACGCACGAGTACCCGAAGGGCGCAAGGGAATTGGTCAGGCTGGAAAGCGTTTCGCAAAGTAGCGAAGAAGACCTGCAAAGGAAAAAAACCGTTATTCACCTTTCGTTTCCGGAACCGCAGGTGGTCAACAGGATCGGCTTCGACGTTACAGCCCCGGCTCTCTATCGCAGGCAGCTCAGGTTGTCGGTGCCCGGAGTTGTCGTGCGCAGGGGGAACAGGACCGAAGGAAAGAAAGAAATCGCAGCCTTTGCGCTTAGCTCCGACGGATCGGATGAGTTCGGGATACCTGAGCTATTCACTAATAAACTTACAATAGAAATAGCCAACGACGACAACCCGCCCCTTGCGATCGCCGGCATCAGCCTGTACCAGGATCAGTTGTCGGTAGCTGCAGATCTGAAAAAGGGAGAGCAATACCGTTTGGCTGTAGATACGCTTTATTCCGTGCCCAGGTATGATCTGGCGTACTTCGGGGGTGCGGTAAAACCCGGGGCTCCCGAGCTCAAAGCCGGCGAACCGTTGATAGCCGGGAAAGATAAGTCTGCCGACTCGGATTTTGGGTGGCTTAACCGGAAAGAATTCATGTGGGCCTGTATTGTTTTCGGTATCCTGATTATCGGCTACCTGGCCCGGAACCTGTTAAGAGATCTGGATAAAAAACCGTAGCGACCTACGGCCGTAGGTCGTCCACACTGCAAATTCCTGATTCTACTGCACCAAATCCCTAATTCTGCTGTGCCAGCAGGTAGAGTACGGCCATTCTGACGGCCACTCCGTTTTCAACCTGGTCGAGGATGATCGAATGCCCGGAGTCCGCAGCGTCGGAAGCAAGTTCTACGCCGCGGTTAATAGGTCCCGGGTGCATAAGTACGATCTTTCTGTCCAGGTCGTCGAGCATTTTTTTGGTGATACCGTAGTAGAGAGAATATTCCCGCAAAGAAGGGAAGTATTTGAGTTGCTGCCTTTCGAGCTGGATACGGAGCACATTGGCTACATCACACCACCGGAGTGCCGCATTTACGTCGTGATTTACCTTTACGCCGAGATCTTTAATGTGTTTCGGTATGAGCGTGCTCGGGCCGCATACCATTACTTCCGCGCCGAGCTTCTGCAGGCAGAATATATTGGAGAGGGCAACCCTGGAGTGGGTGATGTCCCCGATAATCGCGATTTTTTTTCCTTTCAGGTCCCCGCCCAGATTTTCTTTCATGGAAAAGGCATCCAGCAATCCCTGCGTCGGGTGCTCATGCGTGCCGTCGCCCGCGTTCACGATATTTGCTTTGATCCGCTGAGAAAGAAAATGAGGTGCACCGGGGCTGCTGTGCCGCATTACGATCATATCCACCTTCATCGCCAGGATATTATTGACCGTATCCAGCAGTGTTTCTCCCTTCTTGACCGAGCTTCCTGAAGACGAAAAAGAAATGGTATCGGCAGACAAGCGTTTTTCGGCCAGCTCGAAAGACAGCCTTGTACGCGTGGAATTCTCAAAAAAGATATTGGCAATAGTTATATCGCGAAGCGAAGGGACTTTCTTTATAGGGCGGTTAATAACTTCTTTAAACTGGGTCGCGGTTTCTAAAATAGTTTGAATGTCGTTTTCAGAAACGTCTTTGATACCAAGAAGGTGTCTAACCGAAAGTTTTGTCATGCCTGTTCAGGGAAACTCGGCAAAGATACGCAGAGATCTGTTTAAATCCTGAATCCAATGCAGGTTGTTCTTTACTCTTTATTCTTTTTTCGAAGGATATTCTTCAAACTCCTGCTGAATGTTGCGCTAGTAGTGCCTAGATAGGTGGCGATGTAATGGTCGGGAATCCGACGAAACACCGACGATGGGTGACTGATATAGTGTGAAATCCGTTCATCGACAGTTAAATATTTAAATATCTTTACCCGATCTCCGAAGCCGATTAGATGTTGTTCGTGCAACTGAATGGTAAGTCCCGCAATACCATAGTCAGATGCAGAAAGCTTCCGGTAAGCTTCATAGGACAAGGAATATACTACGCAGTCCTCGAGAGTTTCCAGAGTCTCTTCCGATGGCGCTTGGCCGAAAAAGCTGGCAGCAATACAAACTACCCCGCCGTCGGCAACAAGCAGCGACGTGATGTCTTCGCTACCGCGCGTGTAATAGGTGCGCATGACCCCGCGTTCGAGAAAATAGAGGGCAGAACTTACCTGTCCTTGACCTACCAGGATCCTTCCTTTTGGGATAAGATAGGGTCGAAAAGATACGAGGAGCTGTGATATTTTATCACTGGTTGGAGCGCTGAAAGCATCCAGGATAATTTGCAGCGGACGCGGATTTTCCATATTCTAAAATTTTAAAACGTACCGTATGTGAAAGTATATATAACAGTTTTCCTGGTTTGCTCGCTGCGTGCGTTTACATCTTGTTATTCGTCAATTTAAATTTTTGATGGCTGACAATTCAATTCCTTATTGTAAAGCAAGATAAGGATCAAATTTAAATAATTATATTTGATAAAGAAAATTTATCACTAAACCACTTTGTATGATGAAACGCTATCTTGCACAAACTAATCGTATAGTAAGCGATAGTTTACTGTTTCGGACTTTATTGTTATTGTCAGGAATCTTGATATCTGCTTGTGATAAGCAGTTCAATAGCGATTCCCCCGTTAATGAAAATCTAGGACACCGGCCCGCGAGGCTTGCCGGTAAGCCCTTGCTTTCATTAAGTTATGAGATTGAGACTTTTTCTATTGATCGTATAAAATCTGAAAACAAGGAAGGTAGAGAGTTGGCTTTTGAAGAAATTGCTGCCCGACCGAGATTGGAGCGACAGAAGATCAGGTTTAGTTTATTCGCAGATGGTGAATATGAAATGGAAACAATTCCGCTTGTACCCGAAAAAATAGACCTACTGCCTGAGCCCTATCGCAAACAGCTCGAAGAAAGTGTATTGCCTGATAGGATCCTTACTAAAAATGGCATAGTCACTATGTATGACAAGGGAGGGAATCAAACAGGATCTTATACATTAAAAAGCAGCAGGTTTACTGAATTGGCAACCAGAATTATAAGAGATGGTTCTTTTTCGAAAGAACGGCTTAGTGCTGAATTTACTGGTAATCAGTTGATAGACAGCGAATCTATTCTTAATATAGCAAAGGAAAAGGATGCTGAGATTCAATCAAGCAATGGTTTGACTCAGATAAAATTTGATTTAGCCCGATTTGCGGATGAAGCAAGGGAAACAGGTGAAAGCCTTTCTGGAAAATATACTATTCAGTATTATGATTTTAAGAAAAACCGTTTTCTCGGAGAGAAACTATACGATAAAGAAAAAAATCAATTGCTTTATCAGTCATCATTGTTTTATGACAAAGCTGAAGACGGGAATCAACTGAGGAAAGTATTCTCCGAAAGCCACGATGTGAACCCTAAAACAGGAGTAGAAACGACAAAGACAAAGCAGATCTTTTATGATAATATGCAAGTTATGTACAACCTTTAACATTATAACCATGAAAAATACGAGAGTTCTCAAGCTTGTAATAGCGGTTATTTTAATAGCTTTTATAAAACCGGAAGGATATACCCAAAGCGGTGGAGTAGACTGGATTCACGGTTTAGGCGGTAATAATGTATCACTCGAAGACGTAGCCAATCACTATGAATCTCTTCGCCCTATTGTTAGTCCCACACGAAATAGTTACCCTACGGGAGATGGTATTTCGGTAATGGCTACCTCTGTGCAGGCTCAAACCGGAGGACCAAACCGTTTAGCTATTTCTCATAGTCTGGGAGGGACGGCTGTCCGGCAGGTAACTATCTGGAGCCATGCACATTGGAAAGGGGTAGTAACAATGGGGTCTCCTTTACGCGGGGCTCAGATAGCAGCTTCAGGCACCAATGGAGTAAACCAAGGGTTCATTAATAACGGACACGACAGAATGATGGCCGGGCCTCAGGTGGGAGCCGGCATGGCACCTCCTTTATTTCCTGGTATTGGTCTTGAATTAGAACCGACAGGTATCCTTGGACAGGTGTTTTCGTCAGAATTTGCCTATAAAGCAAATAAAAAACTAATGGATGCGTTCGGGCTCACAGGAAACACTGCGGCCGATCTTAATCCCGCAAGCGCTTATCAGAATAATATAGCCGTTCATAGTGTTGCAACACCCAAAATACTGGTGTGGGGTAATGAAGTATATCCTATATTATGGCGGATCGTAGGTACTTATACTTTTCTCAAGCATGAACAAAACGGGATTGACCTGGCGAACAAGGTAGCCGGCCTTCATCAGAATATCGCCAATGGAGAAGAAGTTTTAAGCTGGGCAAATCTGCCGCTACACGGTTTTCACCAGTGGAGAAAGGGGAAATGGCTGGAGGGAAGAGACTGGGTGAATACGGATTCCAATACAGGATGGCAAAATGTGATCGGCGCCACCTATACCGAAACTGTAACCAATTACTATCCGCACGACAGATGCGGCCCCGAAGGTTTCGCTATGTGTGAGCTAAGCAACAGCTATGCCTATTGCGTTGACTATTGCACGGAATGGATTCCATACACACAGACTATCTACCACAATGAAGCGAGTGACGGTGTGGTAACCTACAAGTCTGCCACTAACAATGGCGGGAGCTGGCAGGGATATCACCGTGAAGCACAGAATGTTAACCACGGAGAGTTTAAACGGGTAGACAGGGTGGAGCCGACACTGAATTGGGTATTCAACGGGGGGAACAACACTCCTGTATTTCGTATCAGTTATTAATATGGCTATTTGGAAATCCAGTTATCCTATTCTTCTCGTCTTTGTGGTAACCTGTTGCCGCCCTGAGAAAATCGACATTGTCAGGAATGCAGAAGGTGTGGTGACGCAAACGCCCTTCATATGGAAGTCTTCCATTTCGGATGGCATACTAGGTTATGGTCTTTATCACGGCTATATAATCGACGAAAAGGGTGTTGTCTGCATTTCGATGCGAAAATCGGCAGACCCTAAAAAGTACGGGGAGTTTTATGTGCAACTGAAAGATGTGGATACCGGAAAAGACATCTGGGCATGGGACGACTTTTTTAATAAAATACTCGGTAGTACACTGAATCAGAGCATCTTGCTGCAAAACGGCAAGATGCTCATCCACGACCTGAATTCCGACTATTGTATCGATACCGGAACTGGTAAAACAATATGGAAAAGCCAGCGGGGATTTGGGTCGGCCATGGAACCGACTCATTTGGGAGATAAGTACTTTATTTCCGGGAACCCGCCGGCAATGAGAGATCGATATCGAGTGCAGGATGCCCTGTATGTAGGTGATTTTAATACGGGGCAGTTGGTAGAAAAGCTGAGGCCGCAGTATAGTGAAGAATTTGCAAAAAAAATAGGCGACTGGTATTATGTAGGAACGCTATACAGGTTTCTGACCTTTAATAACGGGACGGACGAAATGCTCCTTTTGCCCTACGAGGAGCCAGGACCGGTTGGACGATTCAATGACCAGAGAACCTTTTTTGGGTTATATAACCTAACCAGGGAAGAATGGGTATATGAACGGATTCCCGTAAGTGTTGCTGAAGACGGAGGAAACGCGAGCCTCATGCCAATTATGAATGGAGAAAAAGTACACCTGACGTCACTCAACAGGGTTTTTTGTTTCGATTGGAGAACTGGGAAAAAAATATGGGAAAGAAAATTAACCGAGATTCACACAGGTCCTGACGATATGATATTAGTTGGCAACAGGCTGGTGCTGAATTTCCATAACGCCACTATGTACTGCGTTGATGCCCAAACCGGGCAACTTCTTTGGTCACAAAAATCGAGTGCTATGTCGAGTGATTTGTACCACCAGGACGGGATTGTCTACTGGATACGGGATAAAAACCTCCAAGCCCTGGATATTGAGACCGGGCATATACTTTGGGATATGCCTTCTCTGGACGGAAAAGAAGAGAAACGACATGATTCCTGGTATGGTGGGTTTGTCACCGGATTGTCCGGGAAGAATGGGCAAAAAGGACGTATTTATGCCACCACCAATCTAAACCTTTACTGTTTTGAAGCTATAAGATAGTTGATTATATATCGAGTTACCCCGGGACGATCTTCGTACGTTATGGCGATAGATGGCCACAGATGCACAGATACGTATAACTATCTGTGCATCTGTGGCCTACTTGAATAACCGGAGGGACGACAGAGTACATAAGCACCGGAAGCCCGAAAGGTGCTTCTAACATTGAAAAACCAGATGCTCGGATTTGCAATTGCCGGCTATATGCTGATTAACCTTGGGATTGGTCTTTGGGCCTCCCGTTTTGTTAAAAATACGAAAGACTTTGTGCTTGCCGGCCAGAAGCTGCCGCTGATCCTGGCAGCTTCTGCCACCTTTGCCACATGGTTTGGAGCCGAGAGTATCCTGGGCGCCCCCGCCGAATTCCTGAAGCATGGGGTACTGGGCGTCATAGAAGATCCGTTCGGAGCGGCATTGTGTCTCTTCCTGGTCGGGCTTTTCTTTGCACGGCATTTTTACAAGCTGGGTATCCTGACCTTCTGCGACTATTTCCGGCACCGTTACGGCAAAAAGGCTGAAATATGGTCGGCAGTATTGATCGTTCCCTCTTATATCAGTTGGATAGCCGCGCAATTGCTCGCTATGGGCACCGTCATGAAAGTTGTGCTGGGGTGGCCGCTGGCAGGATCGATGATAGTCAGCACTGCGCTGGTAGTGACCTATACCATCTGGGGCGGGATGTGGTCGATTTCCCTCACCGATTTTTTTCAAACCATACTTATCATAGGCGGGCTGGCGATAATAGGCAGTGTGATGTACGACAAGACGGGTGGGGTAGCCCCGCTTTCCGGGAGTATGCCCGACGGCTTTTTTGATTTTTTTCCCCGGGCAGACTTTATGGACTGGTCGAAATATATTGCGGCATGGATAACCATCGGTCTGGGATCGATACCGCAGCAGGATGTTTTTCAGCGTGTCATGTCGGCGCGTGATGCCGACACATCGGTGAAGGCCTGCCTGCTATCGGCCGTTATGTACCTGTCGGTAGCCTTAATTCCGCTTTATATCGCTCTCTGTGCGCGTTTCCTGTATCCCGGTTCTCTACCCGAAGGGCAGATGATGATACCCGAAATGGTAATGCGGCATATGTCTTTACCGGTACAGGTGCTTTTCCTGGGAGCCCTGCTATCGGCGATACTGAGTACCACCAGCAGCGCCATAATGGCGCCTGCTACAGTGATAGGTGAAAATATTTACCGGTTTTTCAGGCCTGCTACAACCGACCGCGAACTTTTGAAAGTAATTCGCCTGGGCATTGTCGTGATAGCCTTTGTTGCCGTCATGATGGCCTCCGGCAGAGAGAGCATCTTTGAGCTTGTGGCAGAATCTTCGGCCTTCAGTCTTGTTACATTGTTTATACCGCTGACTGCGGGGCTGTACTGGAAAAGAGCCGGCCTTGCAGGGTGCCTTCTTTCGATGGCGGCGGGTTTGGGGACCTGGCTTCTGTGCGTGATGATGGAGACCGATTACCCGGCGATCCTGTTCGGGTTGGCTGCGGCAGTCCTGGGAATGGTTGCAGGCAGTTATGCTTCCGGATTTTCAGAAAAGCGCCTGCAGAAGAACTCTCGGGAGGAGCTATGATCTTTGATGTAAAAAATGCAATTTAGGAGCCTGAATAAAGTATTTAACACGTGACCAAGCGACAGATTCTGATCATAAACGGGCCTAACCTGAATTTATTGGGAAGGCGGCAACCGGAAATTTATGGGAATAAGGGCTTCGAGGACTATTTCAGCCAGCTTTCCGGGCTGTTTGCCGACGCGTCTCTTTCTTATTTCCAATCCAATCATGAAGGAGACCTTATCGATAAAATCCATGAAGTCGGGTTTACCTATGACGGGATTGTTATTAATGCCGGTGCATATACTCATACTTCCGTTGCCCTGGCCGACGCATTGTCGGCGGTGACGGCACCCGCCGTAGAAGTGCATATTTCCAATATCCATGCCCGTGAGGCATTTCGCCATCACAGTTTTCTTTCGCCGGTCTGCAAAGGAATGATCTGCGGGCTTGGTTTGCAGGGATATGAGCTTGCCGTGAGGTTTTTACTTGGAATTTCCGGGCAGGATTCGACTAAGAAGGCATGATTACTTTTTATCCCGGGCCTTCGAAGCTTTATCCCCAGATCGAAACGTACCTGGGTGATGCCTTTCATTCAGGGCTGCTTTCCATGAACCACAGGAGCCAGCCGTTTATGACGATGCTTTCGGCGTCTATTGCGGGCCTGAAAGAGAAGCTGGCGATTCCCGAATCCTACGAGGTCGTTTTTGTCTCTTCCGCAACCGAGTGCTGGGAGATCATCGCTCAATCATTGACTTCCCGTACCAGTTATCATATTTATAACGGAGCTTTCGGGCAGAAATGGAAGGAATATGCCCACAAAATACACGGTAGGGCAGAGGGAATTCCCTTTCAATTGAATGAGCAACCCCGGTGGGTTCCCCGGGAAGATACCGGGCCGGATATATTGTGCCTGACGCATACCGAAACTTCTAATGGAACCGCGATCGCAGATTCTGTCCTGTCTGTGCTGAGAGCGTCTTTCGAGGGGTTGATAGCGGTCGATGCCACTTCTTCGATGGCCGGCGCCGCGTTACCCTGGCCGGTCGCCGATATCTGGTACGCGTCCGTTCAGAAATGCTTCGGGCTTCCCTCGGGGCTGGGTGTTATGATTTTGTCGCCGCAGGCACTAAAAAAGGCGAAAAGCATAGGAGAAGGAGCTCATTATAACAGCCTGGAATTTATCGTGGAAAATTTCCGGAAATTCCAGACACCCTATACTCCCAATATCCTGGGGATATACCTGTTGGGGCGGCTGATGGGTTCACTGGAACCGGTCAGTGTTACAGCCGGGAATCTCATACGCCGGGCTGCCGACATTTACGGATTTCTTGCAGATCATGGTTTCGGGCTACCGGTACATGACAATGAATGCCGGTCGGCTACGGTCATAGCTGTCGAAGCGGAAAAGCACGTGATAGCGGGATTGAAGGCATTTGCGTCCGACAGGGGCATCGTATTGGGGAATGGCTACGGCGAAAGAAAGGAGACCACCTTCCGTATCGCCAATTTTCCTGCCATAACGGATGCCGAATTTGATACATTGAAAGAATGTTTGCTGGATTTTAAAACAGCAAACAGGTTATAAATGATACCTGAACTCCTTAATGTAATAAAATGGCGATCAGCAGTCAGCTATCGGCGCCGATGAATAAGGGCTGATAGCTGACTGCTGAAAGCTGATAGCTTTTATCTGTTTATGAGTGAAAACCAGAAGGCCAGAATGCTAAATCAATATGATGCCCAGACCAAATGCCTGGTGGCGCTTGATTCCATTATTTTTGGTTTTGACGGAGAGGTGCTCAAAATCCTTCTGGTAAAAAGAGGTATTGAAGAGACAACTAGGACCTGGTCCCTGATGGGTGGATGGCTCCGCCCGGATGAGGACCTGGAGATCGCGGCTTCACGGATCCTGGCGGAGCTTACAGGCCTGCAGAATATTTATCTCGAGCAGTTGTATACTTTCGGAGCACCGGGCAGGGATAAGATCAGCCGTACGGTTTCCATCGCGTACTTTGCCCTGATCAATGTACTGGATTACGACGAGCGGGTTTCGGATTCTTTCGAAGCGCGCTGGTTTTCACTGGACGATCTGCCTACCCTTCTGTTTGATCACGGTGAGATGATCAGGATGGGGATTGAAAAGCTGCGTTATAAGGCGGCCCAGCACCCGATAGGGTTCGAGCTGCTTCCCGAGAAGTTCACCATACCGCAGCTTCAAAAGCTCTACGAAGCGATTTTTAACACTACTTTCGACAAGCGTAATTTCAGCAGGAAATTTTTGTCTACCGGTTTGTTGAAGAAGCTCAATGAAAAGCAGCGGGGACATTCAAAAAAGGGGGCGTATTACTACCAGGTAGATACCGACAAATACGAGTCGCAGTTTAATTCGTTCCTGAACTTCGCAAAAGTCTAAGAAGACGGACTGCGGCTTTGCCACAACATCAGCTTCGCAAGGTAATAGGCCGCTTCACTAACTCTTTCTGCCGCTTCTTCCTGGGCGGTTTTCAGATCGATAGGGCGATTTAATATTGAAGCCGCATAAGTGATACCCGCTTCTTCAGCTTGCTGCGGCGTAATAGCCAGCGTACCGCAGAGAAGCGCCAGCGGTACACCTGATTCTTTACAGAGAGAAGCCAGTCCTTTCACCACTTTCCCGCTGAGCGTCTGTTCGTCCGCTTTTCCTTCACCGGTAATGACCAGGTCCATCTGTTTTATTTTTGGGGGAATTTCAAGCTGTTCCATCACAATCCGGATTCCCTCATGCAGCTCTGCTCCCAGGAACCATACAGCCCCTGCCCCGACACCTCCCGCTGCTCCGGCACCCGGGGCATTGTCGAGCGAAACATGGAAATGAGCGGATGCTACCTGTGCAAAAGACCTGAGGCCTTCATCCAGCAAAAGTACACCGGCTTCGTCGGCTCCTTTCTGAGGGCCGTATACATATGCGGCCCCGTTCGGGCCATACAATGGATTCGTAACATCGCAGGCGACGATAACATTACATTGTTCCAGCAGAGGGTGTTTCCTGCTATCGTCGATACTTTTTATCTTATGTAGATTCTCTCCGTCGGTTATTACCTCGTTGCCTGCCTCATCCATGAAACGAAAACCAAGCGCCCGTGCCATCCCGGTTCCGGCATCGGTAGTAGCGCTGCCGCCTATGCCCAGGATAATAGTCGAGACCCCTGTTTCCAGCGCATGGGCGATCATTTCTCCTGTGCCATAAGTGGAAGTAAAAAGCGGATTCTGCTCCTCCTTTTGCAGAAGCTGTAGCCCTGATGCTGCCGACATTTCGATGAATGCCGTTTTCCCGTTGCCCGAAACCCCGTACACAGCGCGGATACTTCTTCCGAGAGGATCTTCCGCCGTTACTTCGACAAACCTTCCGTTCTGACTTTTTGTAAGGATAGCCGCGGTTCCTTCCCCGCCGTCGGCAAGCGGTGTTTTGATGATATGCGCCGAAGGGCACGCCATCAGGATCCCTTTTTCCACAGCTTCACACACCTCTGCGGCCTCCAGCGATCCTCTGAACTTGTCCGGGGCTATTAGAATGTTCATGGTCAGAAATGAAGCCCTTCATCTTCCGACCGGATGGTCGGGATGTAAGTGTCGTCCCCGCTGTAGTCCTCCCCACCGCAATCCAGGAAGAAGTTATCGGGTTTGCGGAACGGAGCCTTGCCGTAGCTTGTCAGGAGCGGATCGGCATATACTTTTTGCATGTATATCCCCCAGGCCGGCAGCGCGGTGCGGGCGCCCTGTCCCAATGCCAGAGAGCGAAAATGTATGCTGCGGTCTTCGCCGCCTACCCAGACGCCTGTTACCAGGTTCTGGGTAATTCCCATGAACCACCCGTCCGACTGGTTCTGAGTAGTCCCTGTCTTGGCGGCGATTTCGTTGCCTGCTGTCACACCAAACCGCCCGAGGCTTTGCGATGTACCGCCTTCTACAGCTCCGCGCATAAGGTAAAGCATATTATATGCCATATTGGCGCTGATCTGCTGATTGGTTTTAGGGAAAAACTCCTGGAGGAGGTTGCCGTACCGGTCTTCGATCCTTAACACGGCCAGGGGAGTGGTATGGCTACCCCCGTTGGCAAAAGTAGAGTAGGCTCCTACCATTTCATATACCGAAACGTCGCTGATACCCAGACAAAGAGACGGTTTGGCTTCCAGCGGGCTGGTAATGCCTACTTTATGTGCGTAGTCTACTACTGAATTGGCTCCCACCTGCTTAATAATAAAAGCCGACACCGAGTTGACGGAATTGGCAAGCGCCTGCCTGAGGGACAAGGAGGAATACGAGAAACGGCCGTTGGAGTTCTTAGGCGACCAGCCGCCCGGCACGCCATCCGACAAACCGAAAAAAATCGGCTCGTCCACCACATGCGAGCAGGGAGTTAGGATACCCCTGTCAAGCGCAGTCAGGTAAACAAACGGCTTGAAAGTAGACCCCGGCTGCCGTTTTCCCTGTTTAACATGGTCGTACTTAAAGTATTTAAAGTTCACGCCCCCCGCCCAGGCCTTGATATAGCCGTTATTGGGATCCATCGACATCATGCCCGCCCTCAGGAAACGCTTGTAATAGGCCAGGGAATCCATGGGACTCATGGTTACCTCCTTTTCGCCGTCATAAGTGAACACCTTCATTTTATAGGGAGTCTTCATGACCTTCCATGCCTCAGCCTCCCCAAGACTGTTTTTGAGGGAAATGAATTGAGGAGAACGTCTGACCGAGGTTTCCAGGAAGTCTTTTATTTCGTTGCCGTTGCGGTCTACCCACGGATTTTTGTCTTTCCAGTGCTCGGCAAATTTGCTTTGCTGATCCTTCATATGGGTAAACAGCGCTTCTTCCATGTATTTCTGAAGACGTGAATCTATCGAGGTATAGATTCGTAGTCCGCTGGTATTCAGATCGTAGGAGGTGCCGTGGTCATCGTTGTATTTATGGAGCCATTCTCTGAGCTCCGACTTCATTACTTCTCTGAAGTAGGGAGCCGGGCCTGTAATGTGGCTTTCAAGTGTAAAACGGATCCCGAGCGGTTTTTCCTTTAATGATGTAAATTCCACATCGTCGAGAAACCCGTATTTATTCATCTGGGCCAAAACCGTATTTCTTCTCTGGAGGGCTCTGTCAGGAAAGCGGAGCGGGTTCCAGAAAGTAGGGTTTTGCAGCATGCCGACTAAAAGTGCCGACTCAGTGACGTTGATATCCCAGGTGTCCTTATTGAAATAAGTTTTGGAGGCAACTTTGATCCCGTACGTATTGTTCCCGAACGACACTGTATTGAGATACATCATCATGACCTCCTTTTTGGTGTATTTTCTTTCCAGTATGACAGAAAGAATCCACTCTTTTGTCTTGTTGATCACCGTCCTGACCAGTGGTACCTTACCGAGCAGCCCCTGGTATTCTTTTGTACGCGTTTTAAAGAGGTTTTTGGCAACCTGCTGGGTAAGCGTGCTGCCTCCCCCGGAGCTGGTCTGCCCGGTAGCGACTCCTTTCACCACTCTTACCAGGCTTCGGGCGTCGATCCCCGAATGTTTGATAAAACGGGCGTCTTCCGTAGCCAGCAGTGCTTCGATCAGCCTTGGAGATATCTGATCGTGCTCGACGGGAGCGCGGTTTTCAATAAAATACTTTCCGAGCAACTGATTGTCCATGGAAATAACCTCCGACGCAAGCTCCGATTTAGGGTTCTCCAGCGTTCTCAGGTCAGGCATGGGGCCGAACAACCAGAGAAAATTGAATCTTACAGCAACGATGTACAACACAAGCAGGGAAATTCCCCCGATCGCAAACTTCCAGATATTCTTTATCGTTCGTCTGTATTTGCCAGGCAGCAATTCATTCATAATCAATTATCAGCTAATTCTGCAATTTCTACTTTTCCGGTAGTAGCGCAGCCTGTTCGGCTACAGCAAGCATTTCTTTTGTGCGGGGTATATA
>CAZLTN010000103.1:0-19190 GCA_964562455.1 uncultured Cytophagales bacterium | reverse complement strand
GCCACAGCTCCTTATGCCACATCAGCATGTTGGTATTGCGGCGGGTGCGGTCTACATTCATCAGAAACGCGTCCAGCCAGACGATCTTCGAGGCAAGCTCCGGATCCACATCCGTTACGACAGGGTCGAAGGTGTAGGAGCCGCTCAGGTAATGAAGGGCAAGGTTGATCCCGGTGCTGGCTTTCAGCAGATCCTGTATCTCTTCGTCAGGCTCCGTGCGGCCAAATGCTTCATCGATATTTGCGAATACCAGCTCCGGTACCTTCAGGCCCAGCATACGCGCGATTTCACCGCCGATCAATTCGGCAATCAGCGCTCTTGTGCCCTGGCCTGCCCCCCTGAACTTGAGCACGTAGCTGAAACCGTCATCTCCTTCTGCTATAGCCGGCAGTGAGCCGCCTTCGCGCAGCGGCAGCGCGTAGCGGGTCATATTTACCGTCCGCAAGCCTGTTTGCAGGAGGTTGTCTGTACTCATGCTTTATATAAATTGCTCCGCTTGCAATTTATCCTATAATCAGCTCCTTTCCGCATACTTTTTAAAATTGTCCAATATGGCCTGCCAGCCGGCCTGCTGCATTTCCCGCGGATTCTGACTTTCGGCGTCAAAAGAAATCACTAATTCGGTCTGTTCTCCGATATCATTAAAATCCGCCGTTACCTTTCTTCCGTCTTCCATTGTGTAGGTGAATGACTTTCCTTCCTCGATCTGGTCATATACCGCTTCGAAGTCAAATCCCCAACTGCCGTCTTTGGCTTCCATCCTGGCGCTGTATTTCCCTCCTACCCTCATGTCATTTCCGGCCCGGGGACACTGCCAGTCTTCCGACGCGAAATTCCATTGAGTAATATGTTCAGGTGCCGTATACCGCTCCCATACCTTGCCTGGTTCAGCGGCTACAATGGCCTTGACGGTTATCTTCCCGGCGGCGGCGCTGCCAGTCAATGTTGCCAGAAGCTCATCAAGGTTATCCTGGGCCAGACTCAACCCTTCTGCCATACCCATATTGACGATCGTTTCCAGGGCTTCCTTAGAAGGATACTGAACGAATGAAGTTACGACAGTCCCCCTTTCAGAAGCGGCAAAAGTGTTCTTCCAGATTCCTACAGGCAGCCCTTCATTTATATTTCCCTCGCTGTCTGTAAAGGCATCCCGGCCCGTAAAGAAAACCTCCTTTTCAATTTCTTCATATTCCTGCAGACTTCCGTGCCGCTCCCCTTCCGGGCCGACCATATCGTACAGCCACCGGCCACCGGGTCTGAAATCCATGGATTTCGTTTCTGTTTTCCATGGTTTAGGAGCCCACCACTGGTCGAGCAGCTCGGCCTCTGTCCAGGCTCTCCATACAAGAGATAAATCGGCAGCAAACTCCCTTTTCGCCTGGAAGGTAGCCTTCTCAGGATCAGTTGTTATCAACGTTTTCATTGCAATAGAATATGTTAAGGTATTGGCTATTAGATACTTATATATATTCCCGCAGGGACGACACGTGCATAACCACCGGTGGAACCGGTGGCGGAAGCCGCCCAGTCGGGGACGCCCAGTCGGGGACGCCCAGTCCCGCAGGGACGGTACACCAGGGAGTCTGAGACGCGGGGCGCTCCTACCCGTTTTCCCTGAGCTTCAGCAAAAGAGCGTCCAACTGGTCAAAGCGGCTTTCCCAGATCTTCCTGATCTGCCCGAGCCAGATATCCAACTCTTTCATTTTTTCCATTTTCAGTTGGTAGTAAATCTCACGCCCCTGCTGTTCAGGCTGTACCAGCTCACATTCGGTCAATACTTTGAGGTGCTTGGAAATCGCCTGTCGCGTCGTATCAAAATGCTCTGCTAACGCATTCGGAGTAAGCGCCTGTAAAGCGATAAGCGCTATGATGGCCCGCCGGGTCGGATCTGCTATGGCCTGGAATACATCTCTTCTCATTTTTTTATATGAAAACATTCGGTTGCAAATATATTCGCAACCAATCAGTTTCCAAAATATTAAGACTATTTTTTTATGATGAGATCTCCATGAGCGGATCAGGGATTAGCGAGCAAGTGGTACGCCACTGCGGCCGAGCGATGAATAAAATCGTTTGTACAGCCGCAAGGCTTGCGGCTTTCGCTAAAACGATGGTCGTCACGAGAGAATAAACCGCGCAGCTATTGCTTCGCGATATAATTGATCATCCACTTGTATCTCCCCCAGGAATTCCCCACCGAACACGGACTTATAAAAATTGAGGGCTTCTTCAGCCTGTCCGTCAAAATTGAGATACGGATTTAACTTTGGCATAATGGTATATTTTAAAAGTCAGAGATTAGTACAAGTTATTAAGTATGCGTTATTCATCTAAAAACCGGCAGATCTGAGATACTGTAAAGTCGATCAGCGCATGATCTGAGCGCCCTGATTCATCCGGCATAATATAGGAACCGTGCCCTGCCGGCAATATCATCAGCCTCGCGTCAGGTACTTCCCGCGACATTTCAGCTACATGTCCGGGCTTCATTACGTCGCGGTCGCCGGCAATAAAGAACACCGGGGCTTCTATATTATTCAGTACAGATTTATCCCAGTCCCGGAAATTGATCATCCGCTGGCTGTCTTTTTCAAACATATTCCCAAGCGCAGATTCGTCGGGGTTGAGCGCCAGGAAATTATCTTTAAGGATCTGCGGCATGAAATCGATAGTAGCCAGGTTCATTCCTTCAAAAAACCCGTCTGCCATTCCTTCTCTCTTGTAAAACGACGAAGCGACAACGAGCTTTTCCACTATTCCCGGCGATAAGTGCGCGATCTGCATCACCGTATTGCCTCCGTTGCTGAAGCCCATAAAAGATGCCTTGTCAATACCAAGCTGTTCCAAAACGGCGATTACGTCCCTGGCATCCTGTTCGAAAGTCTGCGGTACCTGCCTGTGCCCTGAATGACCGTGATTCTGAAGGTCGATCCCGATAAGCCGGTATCGATCTGCCAGCCTCGCGATAAGCTCTTCATAGTCAAACCTGAACGAGCTGCCTCCGCCGTGGATCAGCACCAGGGGACGGCCTTTTCCAATAATCTCATAATAAAGCCCGATCCCGTTCGCCTCACAGAATCCCTGTTCTTCCGGTTCCATAAATTAATGATTAAAAAGTTATCCTTATAATCGCTCCAGTTCTTCTCTGAACCGGTCGAGCCGGGCCTGGCAAGATGCGCGCTGCGTATCCGAAGGCACAGCCGGATCGGGCTCGAAGCTCTCCCTGACGATTGTGTTCTGATCGATATGCTGAAATTCCACGCAGCCTCTTCTGCCGTCTCTGAAAACATAGCCGATAAGCTGGAACGGGATTACTTTTTCATAGCTTGGCCGACCACCCTCTTCTTCCGTATCCACCGGGTCTATCCAATGTTCCCAAACCGATTCCAGCGGCTTCCTCACCAGCACCACAGCGACAATTCTCTCGATTTCCATTTCAGCAAAGCCTACTTCATGGAATGCAAACCGATCGTATTACCTTCCGTATCACTTACGAGCGAGCAAAATCCGAACTCGCCTATCGCCATTTTGGGTTGGAGCACCTTCCCTCCGGCTGTTTCTACCCTGCCCTCTTCCACCGCACAATCCTCACAGCCGAAATATATCACCACATTGCTTCCGCCCGGCTTCACTCCTTCCATCTTCACCAGCGTGCCACCCGTACCGTGCGCCTGCATATCAGCCGGGAACGACCGCATCTGCATGTTGTGATCCGTCGGATCGGACATATCTTCCAGCTTCAGGTTCAGCACTGCTTCATAAAACGCCGTGGCCCGGGCCATATCTCCGACGTAAATCTCAAACCAGACTACAGGGTTAATTTTCATGGGTATAATAATGTTAAATGGCCGATGATTATTATTTATTTTCTCATCCAAAATTAAAGATGAGCAAACGAATATCATCTTGCCAAATGACAAGAAATCACCCACTCCCTCACTAACTCAATGGCTCTCTCCCTCACCCGTTCCTTTCAAACTATGGAGTAATCTCTTTCCTGATCCGGCTCAGCGAAGTGTCGGTAATCCCCAGGTATGAAGCGACCTGCTTGAGCGGTACATATTGAATGATCTGCGGCTTTTCCTTCATCAGCTTCAGGTAGCGGTTAGTGGCTGTTTCGGTGATCATTTCGAGCGACCGCTGCTTCATGGCAAAAAGCTGGTACGTAAACCAGAGCCTGCCCCATTCACTGAACCCAGGGATACTATGAAACAATTCCTGGAATTCGGTGAAGCTTATTTTCAACAGCACTGAACCCGTAACTGCGACCAGGGTCTCCTGCGATGGCATGCGCCGGAAGAGCGAGGTGGGAACGATTACGATCTCACCGGCAACAAAAAACTCGGTCGTAATCTCATTGCCGTCATAATCATGTACAAACGACCGTACAAGGCCGGTTTGAAGGATATAGTACTCGTCGGCTACCTGTCCCTCTCCAAGTAAAACCTGCCCTTTTTCGATCTCCTCTTTCCGGTGAGCCGATGCTATTCTCTGTAAATCCTCTTCCGAGAGCAACGGATGCTGATAGGCTGATTTGATAATGTCTATCATGGGATTGAACTTTTCTGAGATGTTGAGCTGTTAAAATTACATTAAATATAACTGAAAATATAAAAGGTGACTGCAGTCATACTTTTCGCTTAAACTCGTTGAGTAACTATGTAGTACTTTAAGCGATAAAGAAAAAAAGCCGGGTCGCGGGCAATCCGGTGCAATTTAAAACGCGAACATAAAAATGAAATTATTCAAAAATATCATCTGTTATCTGCCTCTCCTTGCCATCGGGCTACTCGCTTCATGTTCCCAGGATGCCGATCCCGTTCCTGTCAACGAGGTGGAGGGGCTGAAGCTTATCACATCTTTTGCGAAAGAAAATCGTACCGTAGAGCTCTACTCCGTAACCGGGAAACTGACGACGGGATATAATGAAGTTTTCTTCCGGATAAAAAATCCTGACAGCAGCACCATTGCCAACAGTACGAAGACTACGTGGGCTCCCACTATGAAAATGGCCGATTCCAGTCATTCCTGCCCGGCGTCGGAGGTATTTACAAAAGCGGGTACTTCATCCCTTTTCGGCGGTTTTATTATTTTCCCTATGGCCGGAAACGGAGAGGAGCACTGGGAACTAACCATTTCTTACAGTGCCGGCGGCAGCAACTTCTCCTTAGCAGGGAAAATACCTGTAGAAGCTGCTTCGAAGCGGGTAGTAGAGTCTTTTGAAGGGAAAGACGGTCAGAAATATATAATTGCAATGGTTGATCCGGCGAAACCTGCTGTCGGACCAAACGACATGTCCGCCCTGCTGTACCGCATGAATTCATCCGGAGGATTTGAGCCTGTTACCGGCTACAACATCAAAATCGATCCCCGGATGCCGGCGATGAACAATCATGGCTCGATCAATAACGTGGATCTCAGCTATAAAGACGGAGCCTACAATGGGAGAGTCAGCCTGACGATGGCCGGGTACTGGAAGATCAATCTCCAGGTTGCCAATGAAAAAGGCGAAGTCATAAAAGGCGAGCCGGTCACAGAATCCCATAAAGGAAGCAGCATCTATTTTGAGATAGAGCTCTGATCCTTCAAGCCGGCGGCCATATATACCACCCCGTGAGGCAGTTTCGATTATTTTCAGCGGCACGCATATGTTCCGGTCGATCCTTATTTTAGTTACGGTAATTTTTTACCGCCAGGCCGTTTTTTCCCAAACGGATCAACATCACCATTCACATGCAATCCCCGCCGATACCTCCGGACTGCAGCATCTGCGGGAGGTGGTGGTGATTTCGCAGCGTTCTGCTTCGGACAAGTCATCCAGGCCGCTGGCTTCGCTGGACACCTACCTGGAAAAATCACCGGCTGTCAACATGATCCGGAGAGGATCCTATGCCTGGGAGCCGTACCTCAATGGGATGGCGTCTGAACGGAGTGTCATTACCATCGACGGGATGCGGATCTATGCCGCCTGCACCGATAAAATGGACCCGGTCACTTCCTATGTGGAAACCACTAACCTGGCAAAAGCCGTCGTGCATAACGGGCCTTCCGGCTCGGCGGGAGGGGCGACCATCGCCGGAAGCCTGGACCTGGTAAGAAAAAAGGGCTCATTCGGCAAGGGAGAGCTCGAGGGCAGCGTATTTGGCGGGTTCGAAGCCAACAACCGGCAGAAAACAGGGGGAGCGGGGATTGCTTATTCGGGTGAAACCTTTTTTGCCAACACTGACATTACCTTCAGGAGTGCTGAAAATTACCGGGCCGGAGGAGGTAAAGAAATCCTGTATTCCGGGTTTAAGAAACTCAATATGTCTGCTATAGCAGGCTATAAAGCGGGTGAGCACCGGCACCTGGAGGCATCCCTGATCTTCGACCGGGCGTCGGATGTCGGCTACCCCGCCCTGCCGATGGACGTATCGCTGGCGCAGGCATATATCGCATCGCTCGAATATATACATCATCATATATCGCCCTCAGTAAGCGAGTGGAAGACAAAGTTGTACTTCAATCATGTCGCGCATGTCATGGACGATTCAGAACGCCCGGACGTGCCCATGCGGATGGATATGCCGGGCTGGAGCCAAACCTGGGGTTTCTATTCACAATTGAAAGGAACCAAAGGCAAACACGACTGGAAAACCAATCTGAGCGGGCATCACAACCATTCGCTTGCCGAAATGACGATGTATTCCGACACACCGGGGCAAACCGATATGTTTATGCTTACATGGCCGGGAGTAGCTACACGTTATGCCGACATTTTTGCCGAAGACAGCTATTCTTTTCATGAAAAGTGGAAATCCGTGACATCGGCGGGCCTTGCCGTGCATAACAACCTGGTCGATAACATAACCGGGCTGAGAAGCCTCCGCATCTTCTACCCTGATTTGTCAAAAAGCCGGACAAGGTTGCTGAAGAGAATTTCGTCCTCTTTAGTACGCGAAAGCGAAAGCTGGCTGCTTTCGGTCAGCGCCGGGTATAGTGAACGGGCGCCGGGTATTTCGGAGGGATATGGTTACTTTCTTTTCAACAGCTTCGACCGGTTTGACTATATAGGCAACCCGGAAATGAAAAATGAGAAAACCATTACTTACGGGGTTATTGCCGCTTACCGGCATTCGCGCCTGTCGGCGAAGGTTTCCGGTTCTGCTTTCCAGGTATACGACTACATCATCGGAAAGCCCGATAATAGCCTCAGCGCCATGACTATCGGCGCAGCGGGTGTTAAAGTATACGGGCAACTGCGGCATGCCAGGATAATGACCGGCACGGCAGAACTGAACTGGCAGATCGATAAAAACTGGCTGTGGACAAGCAGAGCCAGCTACCGGAACGGCAAAGGCGCAGGTGTCGGCGCCCTCCCGCTGATGCAGCCTTTCAGCTTCCAGGGAGGAATTAGTTTTGCACACAAATCTTTTTCCGCCGATGCATCTGTCGCGGGGGCCGCGAAGCAAAACCGGTTTAACCCGGCTTTCGGTGAAGCCCCTCTGCCTGCATACGCCGTTTTAAACCTGTCGGCATCGCAACTCTTCGAGTTCGGCAACCGCTCCCTTACACTCAAAGCCGGGGCAGAGAATCTCCTGGACCAAAACTATACGACTTTCGCCGACTGGAACCGGCTGCCACGTATGGGAAGAAATATATTCATGAATGTGATCTGGAAGTTCTGATCAGATTTCCCGCGGGAAAGGATCTCTCAGACCGCCTTTGCGGGTCATGAGCGACAGTTCGTCATCCCTGAGCAGGCACTTCTGCAGATCAGCCACGATATCATGCTTTTCCATATCCTGGCCTATAAATACCAGCTCGTTCATACGGTCACCCCATTTTTTGTCCCACCGTGCTTCAATGTAATCCTTATTATAGACAAAGGCAGCAGAACGGATCCTCTCCGAATAAGGTATATTGCACCACCAGGTCCCTGCATTTTCCAACCTGGACGACCCGCCTGCCTGTGAAAAGCTCAGTGCGTCGCCTGGCCGCGATGCCAGCCAGAAAAGCCCCTTGGCCCGGATAATACTGACAGGGTACTCATTATTCAGATACTGCCACAGCCGTTCGGGATGAAAGGGGCGCTTATCGCGAAAAACAAACGAGCTGATGCCGTATTCTTCCGTTTCAGGAGTGTGGTGCTCTGCTTCCAGTTCACGTTGCCAACCGGCAGATTGCTGCGCCTCCTCAAAATCAAAAAGCCCCGTATTCATAATCCGGCCGGCCGGTACGCGCCCGAAAACGGATGAGAGAATCCGGGCGCCAGGGTTCAGCTTGCGGATCATGGCTTTCAACAGTCCCAGCGTCTCTTTATCTACCAGGTCGGTTTTATTGAGCACGATCACATTGGCAAACTCAACCTGGTCGGTCAGCAGGTTCACGATCGTACGGTCGTCCCCGTCCAGCCCGGCAGGATCCCGGTCGGCCAGAAGCTCTGCCGATCCAAAATCGCTGAAGAAATTGTAGCAGTCCACCACCGTTACCATCGTATCGATATAGCTGAACTCAGAAAGATCGACCCCGTTCCCGTCGTCTGCATAGGAAAAAGTCTGCGCTACCGGAACCGGCTCGCTGATACCCGTGCTCTCGATGAGCAGGTAGTCGAACCGCTCCTCCCTGGCCAGCTTTTCCACCTCTATCATAAGGTCTTCCCTGAGCGTACAGCAAATACAGCCGTTGCTCATTTCTACCAGTCTTTCTTCGGTACGCGACAGTACATTCTCATTTTCTACCAAACGTGCATCGATATTTACCTCGCTCATGTCGTTCACGATTACCGCTACTCTGAGCCCTTCCCTGTTATGCAGAACATGATTGAGCAGCGTGGTTTTCCCTGCTCCCAGGAACCCGCTCAATACTGTAACGGGCAGTTTTTTTCTTTTTGTCATATTGGTTAATTATGTAAATCAACTGTATACCGGCAGGCAACAGCACAAATGCAACATTGTTGCAAATAAATAAAACAGGATCAACAAATGCAACACTATTGCATTTGTTGATCCTGTTTTATTCGTCTGAACCCGGTAAGACTCCGTACAGTATCGCTCCGCGGGCGGCTCTATTTTTTCAGAACCTTCAACACATCCTTGCCGTTAACTTTTACGAGATATATTCCTGAGGGGTATTTTTCTAAAGGAATAGTATCAAGATTTTTCCCTGAAAATTTTCCGAGAACCGTCCCTCTCATGTCGGATATTTCCACCTGCTCGATTGGCTTCCCGGAGATCAAATGCAGATTTGCATCGACCGGATTAGGATAGGCCAGGAC
The DNA here is from genome assembly GCA_964562455.1 of uncultured Cytophagales bacterium. Taxonomy (GTDB): domain Bacteria; phylum Bacteroidota; class Bacteroidia; order Cytophagales; family Spirosomataceae; genus Ravibacter. Next base: position 9,934 of record CAZLTN010000103.1, on the reverse strand, counting down.
TGGAGAAGAAGGATTATAGGCTATTCTCACCAGATTGGAATATTCAAAGCTTCCGTCAAGGTCGATCATCCGGAGCCTGTAATACAGCGTTTCTACTGCTCCCCGCCTATCAGTAAAATGATACAACGTATAGCCACCCCCAGGCACCCCCTTGCTGACTGAACCCAGTACATTGAAATTTTTTGCATCTGTACTTACCTGTACTTCAAAATGAGAAAACCGTTTTTCAGAGACAGTAGCCCAGGTCAGCGCGCCTACTCCCGGCTCGGGCAAACTACCTTTAAAATAAACCAACTGCACAGGCAGCGCCCCGGCTCCGAACATTGTCCATCTCGAAAACCGGCTGATATCTGTCTTTTCTAAATAGTGTTCAGACGTGTTGTTAACTGTTTCTGCCGATTCGTTCGTCCAGTTAGTAAAATCTGTGCTCCGTCCCAGGACCAGCTCTCCTTCAGAAATTCCGTTCAATTCCGAATCCAGGTAATAAAACCTGGCAGTAGCATTCAGGTTCAGATTATTTTCGGGCAGTATATCAAAATACCGGTTGACACCAGTGAAGCTACCATAAGTCTGGGCAACATGACCTCTGCGAACAATCGTCTCGCCAAGATTCGCATCAGACGAAAGAACAACTCCCAGGTTTCCGGGCGCCGCCGCGACCGGTGCATTCAACCGGACTGTTGTTTCGATGTAGCCTCCGCCTGTACCCGTAACATAACTCACCGTCGACTCTCCCGAAAGAGTCGCTCCGCTTTGCAATACAAGTTTATGACTGTGAAGATCCAGTTGTCCGGAGTTGAGAAGAACTTTCTCTTTTACTTCTACATCCTGTTCAAGCATTACTTTAGTCCCGCCATCTTTGTCGATGACCATTTCAGCCAGTAAGATGGACGAACTGCCCCCGATATTTGTCGACTCAGAACCGGAAAAGCGGACGGCAGAAGCAGCGCCGGCGTTGATTGAACCCTTGATATCCAGGTCTAGATCCTGTATATTCAGCCGGGCCTGGGCCGACAAGTTCAACGCTGTCCCGGTCGATACGGTGAGCTGCGCCCAGGTATACGACTGTAGAAGGAAAAAGAGCAGCATCAGGCTCCATATGTTTTTTTTCATAGCGTTGCCCGTTTAAAGTTGTCTGAACCGCACAGTGGTCGAAAGGCGAAAAACAGTACTATTGCCGAGTGTTCCCTGGTTTACCACAAAATATAGCCGATCAGAGGGAGTAACCGAAACAGCATGGGCCGGGTTATTGTCTGTAGCCTGCGCCATACCCGTCAGAACATTTGTAAAAGTACAGGAAAGATTCGTCGCTGCGTCGTTTTTATAAAGCGTTACGGTTATACTACCCGTAACCGCACCGGAGGTATGAACTTGTTTGACGAGGATATTATCGATAACCCCGTTTGCAACAGGGGTAAAGGTAATCAAATCAACAGAAGGAAATTCATAAGTACCACCGTTTTGAGGCTGTACATTTCCTAATAATACGGGGAACTTATAGGAGCTGGGAGTAGCATTTCCAAACCAGCCGGAATAAAGAAGCGACGAGCCCCCGCCAGGCAGATTTGTAAGTTGAGAGCCATCCAGGGCGGGTAGCTTACCCGCGCCATCAAGCTTCACCAGCTGCGAAGCGCCGTTGAAGGCGTTGCCTTGCGTCGTCACGTTTTCTGCGGGCTGCAGGTAGACCCACTGGGCAGGTCCGGAAGCGGCTTTGTTGTAATAAAAACCGGCGGGAGGATCTGTTTGGTATACCATTAAACCCTGGGCAGGCGATTCAATAACAGTTCTTTGCCCGGAAGTCATACGAGGTATCAATACCCCTTTGGAAGTGCTGCTAACGTCGAAGATGGCGGAAGCGTCTGCTTCTGTCCCTGTCGTATTGACGGAGACTGACTGTGCATGCACAGAAAAAGACGCAGCAAAAACTATTGCAGATACGAATAAACAAGTTTTTTTCATAACAAAACCGGAATAAAGTGAAGGAGTTGAGTAATTCAGGACACCGGATCCGGTAAAAGAAATAAGCCGATTGCCGGAAGGGCGCCGCTTTTATTAAAAAAGTAAACAGAGTAGCAGGTTTACTGCTTTAATGTTAACGGTACCATTGATACGCGCTACACAAAATTTCCTGAAGATAATCCCTGAAACCATATCCATTGCATAAAACGGAATGAGGTTATATTTATATTTACGGCCATATCAACACTACTAACATGGCTTCAGGCATTTTTGCAATTTTAGACGATATAGCCGCTTTAATGGATGACGTAGCGGTCATGAGCAAAGTCGCTACACGTAAAACCGCCGGCATACTGGGCGACGACCTGGCGGTCAATGCCGAAAAGGCAACCGGCTTCCTTGCTTCGCGGGAGATCCCCGTCCTCTGGGCCATTACGAAAGGTTCATTAGTCAATAAGGTGATTATCGTGCCGGTAGCCCTTCTGCTGAATGTTTTTTTTCCGGCTGCGATAAAAGTGATACTGGTAATCGGCGGATTTTATCTCGCTTACGAAGGGGTAGAGAAAATCATTGAATATTTCTTCCATCGTACCGACAAAACCGGCCAGGAAGTGATCAAGGAGGTTAAGACCGACGGTAGCGAGGTCGAAAAATCGAAAATCAAATCGGCCGTTACCACCGATTTTATCCTTTCGGTAGAGATCGTAATCATTGCTCTCGGCACAGTGCTCGACCAAAGCCTGGCTATACAGGCAATGACCGTATCTGTTGTGGCATTCCTGGCAACTGCCGGCGTTTACGGGATCGTGGCGCTGATCGTCAGGATGGACGACGCGGGTTATAACCTGATAAAAAGATCCGATGGCGAAGGTTTTCTTTCGAAGCTGGGGCAGTTTCTGGTGAATGCCCTGCCGGTGATCATCAAGGCACTGGCTGTGATCGGCACCATCGCGCTCATACTGGTTTCAGGAGGTATATTCGTGCATAATATCGAATACCTTCACCATTTTCTTCCGGAGCTTCCGGCCATGATCAAAGAGGCTGGTATCGGCCTGGTAGCGGGACTTCTTGCCGTTGGCGTGGTAATGACCGGCAAAAAGATATTTTCATTATTCCGGGGGAAGTAGCCTACCGGTATGGAAGAGGGAGGGCTTTCCCGCTGCGACCGCTGGAAAACCCTCCCGGTTTGTATAGTATGCATTAAACGACAATCCAACCCAATGCCTGCCGAAGGCCGGTTTATCAGAAAGTTGCCCTGAAGTAAGGGACGGGGAAGAAACCCTGGCCGTACTGGTAGGCGATGGCGTTTGTCCGCGGGTTATATGTCTGTTGAAATATATTCTTATGAGCGGTTATATTTTGCAGGTCAAGGGCAAACTCCATGGTGCTTTTGCCCATTTCCCAGCGGTATGAAAACCTGAGGTCCGTTCTGAAATAAGGTTTTTGCCGCTCAGAAAAGGCTTCTGATTCCCGGTAAACCGCCTGCCCCCTCAGCCTGGATGCTTCCAGGTTGAGCGGTGTAAAATACCTGCCTCCTACAAGGGTCGACCTCACATTGAAACTCAGGACATTGGTACGCGCTATTTTGATTTCCTTGCCTCCCAGCACGTTGGCTATGTACTGCGTATTGAAAGCTGTGTTGCGTTCTACCCGGTCGCTGCCCTTGTATTTCGAATCGAAGAGCGAAGTAGTCACCAGGAAATAGTAACCGTCATTAAAATAGCGCTCAAGCGTCAGTTCGACCCCGACATTTTTTCCGGAGCCTTCATTGACCAGGCTGTCCCGGTCGGTAGGTCCGAAAAGGGCGCCCGTATTCAGCACCGAAAAAGAGGAAGACCTTTGCTCTACGGGTATTTTACAGAGCATCTGCACGTAAGGTTCTACCTTTAGAAGCAGATGCTCCGACAACCTGTTTTCATAACTGAGTACAATATGCTGGCTCCGGGTAAAATCAAGGTTTTTGTTGGTGTGGGCCGCCCCCGATTCTGTCGGCGTCTTTACGAAATACGTATAAATACTCTGCGTCTGGCTATGCAGCCCGTAGCTTGCGCCGACGGCCTGCCCCTGTCCGAAAGTATACCGGATCCCGGCCCTGGGCTCCAAAGCCGTTTTTTCATTAAGGCTCAGATGCTGGAAATGAAGCCCGGCAGTGAGCATCAGGTTGCCGGTCGCCCGGTAACGTAACTGGGTGTACGCCTGAGTAAGCGCTGAAACCTGTCCCTTCTCATCCACACGGACCGAATCAATGGTTCCCCCCTGGTGTATGGTTTTATTGTACAGGTCGAAATCGAGCACGTCGGCTGATATTCCGCTGTAAAGGCTGGCTCTCGGGCTGAATTTATGACGAAGGTTCACTGTCGCCGAATACTTCCTGGTATTGTACTTCGACTCGGCGCTTGGAAATGCTTCCCTGGTAACAAGGCTGATGGAATCGCCGCTGAATCTTTCCCTTGTCATGCTGGCCCCCAAAGCAAGCCTGAGGTTAGTCCGCGGCGAAAGGGTATGTTCATAGGAAGCGCCCAGAATATCGGTCGCATATCTCACACGCATATTGGTATTTTCACTGCCGTAAAGGTCGGTGAGCGTGGTATCCGTTTCATTCCCCAGAAATTGCACGTCGCTGCTTCCCACTATCCCAAAGAGAGAAAATTTACCTTTTCGCCCCGCCGGAAGGGAAAGCTTAAAATTAAGGTCCTGGTAATCGGGGACCGAGGTGCCGGTACCGAACTGGATGCCGAGCGCTTTGAATACCCCAAGTGTGGAATAGCGGTAGTTCAGCAGGAAAGAAGCCTTCTTGTTTTTAGAGAACGGTCCTTCCGCCCCCAGTTCAAACCCATTGAAGCCGATCTGCCCCATAAACTCGTACTTCTGGTTATTTCCCTCCCTCATCCTGAGATCGAAAACAGCCGACAGCGCATCACCGTATTGCGCAGGAAACGCTCCCGTAAGAAAATCGGACTTGCTGAGCACGTTATTGTTGAGCATGCTCACCGGGCCGCCGGTGGCAAAATAAGAGCCGAAATGATTGGGATTGGGTATGTTCAGCCCTTCCAGTTGCCATAACATTCCGGAAGGCGAGTTTCCACGTACCACAATGTCATTCCGGGCGTCGTTCCCTGAAGCTACGCCCGCAAAACCGGCAGCCATACGGGAAGGGTCTCCCAGCGAGCCTGCATACCGCTTCGTATCTTCCACATTAAACGAACGCCCGCTTGCAAGGGCCAGCTCATTATTCGTTTTGCCTTTGTCACCGGCACGGTCGGCTGTTACAACCACTTCGTTAAGCATATGCATGGCCTCGGTCATGGTAACATTGAGGATAACTTCCTTTCCACCGGTAATAATAATATTGGAAAGAAGCTGCTCTTCATAACCGACCAGGCTGAGACGGAAAGAATGACGACCGGTAGGTACGCCCGTAATCAGGAATTCTCCCTCGGTGTCGGTCATAGCGCCGCGATGCGGGGCGCCTTCCGGCTGGATAAACAGAACCGAAACGCCGGTCAGCGGGCTCCGGGACACCTCGTCCCGCACTACCCCACGCACGGATTGGGTCAATTGCTGCGCCTGCAAAAATCCTGTCGCCAGGAGCAGCATTGTTAAAAGTATACTTTTCATGGAATAAAACTTATAATAAGCTGTTAACTAAATTATTGATTCATGATATGCAGCCGCAGGCCCTGCGGCTGTACTGCAGGTACAAATTTGGTTGCAGGGCTGCCACCGGGAAAGGGATATTCGATGAAATGTAGAATAAGAGAGTTGAAACGTATTTTTAAGGGGTTGTCTTCACAGCCCGTCTGCGCCTGATGCCGTTTGTCGAGTGGAAATGAGCTTTGTAGAATCGTTCGGTCCCGGCAAAAACACCGGTTTACTTTTGCGGCCGTACCAATTTTATTCGCCATGAAAAAATCAATTCTTGCAAATCTCCTGCTTCCCTCTTTGCTGGCCGCAGCATACCCGGGAGCTACGGTAACGGGACAATCGGTGGAAGGCGCCCCGGACTATCCCCTGCAGATAGACCTGCCATTCGCCGACATTCCGTTTCAGCAGGACGCCGCACGCGCAGGTGAGCTTTTCGACAGCTTTTCAATGCAGCAGGCCCTGGCTGTAACCCAAAACCTTCACCGGGTAAATTATCATTTCAACAACCGCCTGTGGCATAAGGTCATCAGGCCCGATTCCCGGGGAAAGAAAATCCTGAACCGCATCGCTTCCAATGCTACCTCGGGAATTATCGACTATGTGTTCACCTACTACGGCGTTGTACTGTCTCCGCAATGGCTGCATGAGGAATTCCACAGGGCCGGGCTGACGATCCGCGGGATTTCCTCTTATGACGAAACCTACAACCGTTTCAACGGCGGTTTTGCCAACGGCTCTGTAAGCCGCGTAAAAGACGAGGACCTGGTCAGGCTGAAAAAGGAAGCACCTCAGGAACTTGTCCGTAGCTTCGCTGCGGGGATCGAAAGTGAGTTTCTCCTGCTTAGGGGCCTGCAAAGAGACAACTTTTACCTGGGTTCCCGGCATGCCAACGTTGCGCTGAATATACTTCTTACCAAACATGCGCTCGATTACGTCGGGCAATTCAAGCGCAGCGATTACAACGCAAGCATCGACAGCATGAATACCTACGGAGTCAGTATCGCCGACCGCGATTTTGTAGGCTGGGATTTTACACCTTGGGTGTATGACCTGCACCGGCCAGCCGAGCCCTACGAAGCCAGGGGCATACATCCATCCGGAGTGGGTATCGACCGGGCTATCAAAACCACATCGCTCACACAGGAGGAATACGATTACCTCGAAAAAATGAGCAGGATGCAATACCTGAATTTTCTTTCCCCTTTCATGATCGGCATCAACAGGATCAGGGCGGGCCGTAATACAGCTTTCAACTTTGCCGTAAGGCACTACCTGAACTCGTTCGGCTATGACCTCAGCACCGATTTTTTCCTGGAAAAAGGGAGCACCCAATACCTGGTGGGCCTTCACGCCTATCGCAACAAAAAGCAATGGCTGCCCGGCATCGAGATAGAAAGAAGTCCTTATTCGTTAACGGCCGGCAGAGAAAGAAAATGGCTGCTGCAGCCATCGGCCATGCTTTGGCTGCAGCCGTCGGACTTCTATGACGCGAAAGCCCGTCCCGGCGGCATGCTGAAGCTGCATGTAGCCTACAACCTGGATAAAACCTGGCGTTTGTTTGCAACCGGGGAAGCCAAAACGGAAGGCTGGGTAGCCGGAAATCCCTACCTCGGCTCCAGGACAGGACTCCGTTTCGGAGTGTCGGCACATTTCGGGACAGGAAAACCGGCCGTTCAGGCGATGATGTAAGCGATGGGAGCAACTTTCACCGGTAGGGTTTCAGGGCTTCGAGCAGCTCGCGGTAGCTCTGCCGGCTCAGGCCGTCCCCGTCGGTGATATCCCAGAGCGCACCCTGGATCGTCATGTATATTTTCCGCCAGGGCTCCGGTTCATATTCCGGATCGAACATCTCCTGCGGATTGTAATGCCGCGTAAGCCTGAGACCCGGGTAGTCCTTCAGCAGATCCAGGAATTTCCTGAGATTGGGGTCGGAAGTGACCACCCCCGGTTTGTACATGCCCTTCCCGATAGGATAGTCGCGGGTGTCCGGCTCCTGGTTTTCTTCCCAGGGGAATGCTTTCGAATGGTTCAGGCAGCCCAGTCCCAGGTAAATAGTGGTTGTGTCGGGACCTGATTTCCTGAAGGAAGACGCGGCCGCCGGTAAGTCCAATGTTACGTCAGACGTCAGCAGACCGTCCTGTGTGCGCCCTTCTTTATCGAACAGGCAGATCAAACCGGCGGGAAAACGTATCTTTATTTTCACGTTGAGATGGTTGACGAAGCTGAAATCCGCGTAGAATGTATTGAGACTTCCGTAAAGTAGTTGCGGGTTGGGGTCGAACGCCTTCCCCGGACGTTGTACGAGCTCGACTCCCTCCGGCAGTTCCCACGGCGTTCCCCGGTGCGGCCCGTCGGTATTGCCGATTCCCGGAACGTGTTGTGAAGAAGAGATGACGATGTCCCAGTCATTTCCAGTTTTGAGAATGTCGTCACTGCTACATGCAGTAAGGACCGAAAGAATAAATATATATGAACCCAGTTTTTTCATTTGAACGGATAATATTAAGTTGTTTTGTAATGTCAATATCTGATAAACTCGACTCTCCTGTTCTGCGCCCTGCCTTCGGCTGTCGAGTTGTCGCCTGCAGGCTCCTGTTCTCCCTTGCCTGCTGTTTCGAACCGTGAACCCCCGATGGCGTAGTCTTCTTCCAGCACGGATCTCACTGCCGCAGCCCGCCGCTCGCTAAGCGCGAGATTGGCCTTCTCCTCTCCTACCGAATCAGTATGGCCGATGATACGGACCTTTATCTCCGGATGTGCTTTAAGGGCTTCTGCCACAGACTTCAATACGCCGGCCGATTCCGGCCTGACGACAGCAGATCCGGTCTCGAAAAGAATGCCTGTAGTGCTGAACCTACCCTCTTCCACCAGTTTGTGACGCAGGTCAGGAAGCCCCCTGGCGACCTTGATACCGGAGATGTAAACGCCTATCTGCTCATCCTGGTAGGGGCTGCTGCCCAGCTTGAAAAACACCTGGTTAAAGTCACCGTTTTTTGCTATACCTTTCGGGACATCGTAGTATTTCTCATCGTCAATCCAAACCCGGAGCCTTTCCTTTTGCCCCTGTATGGCTATGTGTACAGGCTTCCCGTACCACCGGGCAGCTTCTGTATAGCTTCGGGCCGGGCTATTGAAATAACGGGTGTATTTTTCGTAGCTTTCCATCACCATGCTGGCTCCGCCCGAAAGCGGCGATACTTCCACGTAAAACGATTTATCGCCCTTCTGGTCGGAAAGCAGCTTGTTAGCTGCGGGAGCGTCGGCCCCGGAAGCGAGAAGGCCGAAGCTGAACGAAGGAGGTAGCCAGCCCTTGAAATCGATCTGGATGACCATGTCGAATTCTACGGTAAAATCCGGACCGAACAACTGCTCATTGTCTGTCAGGCAGACCGATTGCTGAGCCATCCGCAGCCACTTCCCCGAAATCCCGTCCAGCGAAACCACTACCGAGCTTCCGTTGCTGTTCCAGCCTGCAGGAAGTTCTCCGACAGGATCTCCGGAGAAGTCGTTGGCATACAGCACCCGCTCTCCGGGTATGAAGTCGTACCTGCTGTACGACCGGACGCGTTTTGTCCCGGCAGCGCTCTTTGCCGAAGTATCGGGCAGGACACTGCTGTCCTCGCCGGATATGTCCGTCGCCCGGCCAGCATCTTTATCTGAAGTACCTGCGGCCGCAGTACCTGCCGACCCGATTGCCTGGTCTATCCCTTTGTTAACGGCCTTATCGGTTTCGCTGAGAATTTTGCGCGTAGCACTCTGTTCGGCCTGGATTTTCATTTTCTGCAGCAGCGACTGCGCCGTCGCCGGTATACAGCATGCGGGCAGTTGTAGCGTCATCATGACCACCCATACCCTGGTAATCTGGATTTTCATAGCTTAAAACATTTTTTATTGATGTCTCAAAGCTATCCTGCTGCGTACTCGGTCGCTGCGGTATTTCGACGAACAACCTCACAAGGCTACAAAGAGACGATATCTGCGATAAAGTGCTTCGCCCCGTCGTCTGTAACGGGCATCTTATCGACTAAATCAGGTATTCATCGAAACGATGGCCCCGGGATAGCTGCTAACCGCGATTGTTGCAGCAGAAAAATGAAATACAACGAAATACCGGTTTTACACAAATGAAGAACAATAAATTCTCTATCCTTTTGCTGGCGGCGCTGGCACACCTTCATACCGGGTGTTCAAATACAAAAGTCGACCCCGACTCAGCGGAAAAAGGATATGTTACCGGCACGGTAAAAGACGGAGCCGGGAAGGCCCTCGGCGGTGTCAGGATCATCATCGATCACAGTATATTCTTTAACTCTAATATTACAACTTCTAC
>CAZLTN010000102.1:0-19200 GCA_964562455.1 uncultured Cytophagales bacterium | reverse complement strand
TACGGGGCACACGAATGCGGATATTTTCCTATAGATGGGTAGCCCCTGATGGGGCATAGAGAAGATTACAAAGTCTATTTTTCTGTAAAAAAACTGATTGTTTGCGTAACGACTATCAGCACGGCCAAAACAATTGCATTCCTGTATCCTGATTGAAACAGGAAAAAGACGGCCGTGAAAAATATCCCCGGCCTGAATAGAGCAAGATATGGCATCTCAAGCCTGCTTCTAACGATACCCTGGCACCTTGCTTTTTCCCTGCTTCCGGTATTCGCTCGGCGATAGCTGCACGATCTTTTTAAACTGCTTGTGAAAGTTGGAAAAATTGTTGAACCCGCTGGCGTAGCATACTTCCGAAATATCCAGGTTTCCCTCCATCAGCAGCTTACAGGCATAGGCGATACGGACTTCCGAAAGGTATTGAAAATAACTTTTCCGGGTATGGGTTTTGAAATACCGGCAAAAGGCGGAAGCGGAATGATGGGTCAGCGCAGCAACGTTATCCAGCGAAATTGGATTCCTGAAATTTTCAATGGTATAGCGATAGACCGCGTTAATCCTTAGCGACACGCTCTCGTTGGACTCGGCCGGGTACGGCACGTGATTGAGACAGGTATAGCGCTCCGAGCGGGCAAGAATATTGAGCACACCCAAAAGCTCGATCACAGCCTCCGCCGGATCGCACACTCTCAACGAATACAGCTTCTCAATAGCCCTGGCATGCCCGGCTCCCTGAAACTTTAGCCCCTGCAACGCACGGTCCAGCAGCGCGGCAACGGGACGAAATTCGTCTATAACAAAGAAGTCCTTCCCCAGGAACTCTTCCCGGAACTGGACCACGATCGACTCAGGGGTCTCTCCCGGATTAGCCAGGTAATGGTCTTTATCCCGCTGCCGGGTATGGGGCAGGTTTTTCCCGATCAGCAGGAGCTCGCCTTCCTCGATGGCACTGATGCTGTTCCCGATAAAGTTAGTGCCTTTCCCCCTGATACAGTAAATGATCTCTATCTCAGGGTGAAAATGCCAGGGGTTATTCCAGGCAATCTCGTCCCCTTTTACAACGATAGACTTCCGGATCGGGGGAATCACCTTCAGCAGGTGTGGCTTATGGGGTATACGATGCGAGGTATGCACTATATGCACGTTTATAACTCCAATTTTTGCTTCTTATGCAAATATAGCATATATAAATGCTCAAATGATGGATGTAAATAGAAAAATGTCAGGTTACTTTTGCACAAAAAAAATATGATTCTCGGCCTGAGCAGCTTCACTTATGGATGGAAAATAGGTTCGGAGAGCTTCCGGTCTCCTCTTCCGCCGGATGAAAACGGGCTGCTGGAAAAGACCGTGCAAATGGGACTGAAGTGTTTGCAGCTGGGAGACAATCTCCCGGTGCACCTGCTGGATCACGAACGCAGGGAGCGCCTGAAAAAAACAGCAACAGAAAACAACATCCGGCTGGAGCTGGGGGCAAGAGGGATGAGGCCTGCTCACCTGGAGCTGTATATCGGCCTGGCAATCGATTTCCGGGCTCCGCTCCTGAGATTTGTGATCGACGGTGAAGACTATGAGCCCGGAACAGATACCATAATCGGAATACTTAAAGACGTAAAGCCGGTCCTGGAAAAAAACGGCATCGTGCTGGGAATTGAAAACCACGATCGGTTCAGGAGCCGGGAGCTCGCCGGTATCATAGAAGAAGCAGGCAGCGACCATATCGGCATATGCCTCGACTGCGCCAATTCTCTCGGGGCGGGCGAAGGTCTGGAACAGGTAGCCGGCACCCTGGCTCCTTATACGGTAAACCTTCATATCAAGGACTTTAGCGTGACAAGGCTCCCGCACAAGATGGGCTTCATCGTGGAAGGAGCCCCGTTTGGCAAAGGACTGCTGGATCTCGACTTCCTGATGAAAAAACTCGCGCAATACGGGAAATGCCAAAGCGCGATCCTGGAGCAATGGGTCCCGCCGGAAGTATCGCACGAAGACGCTGTCTTAAAAGAGGAAGCATGGGCAGAGGAAGGTATAATGCGGCTGAAAGCTACCCGCTACTTTGTTTGAGAGCACCGCACACAAAGTGATCGATGAATAAAAGCTCTTCAGATGCCACAGTAGAGCCGCAGTGCCTGCGGCTTCATTTACAGCCGCAGTGCCTGCGGCTTCATTCCCGGAAGTAATATCCTAGTTAAAACCTTATTATATATTTTATTAAAATGAAAATCGCATTAATAGGCGCCGGAGGCAAAATGGGATGCCGGCTGACTGATAATTTTCTCAAAATGCCGGGCTATGATGTCAGCTACGCGGAAACAGGGCCGAAGGGCATAGAGAATCTGGCAACCAGGGGCGTTTCCGTCGTACCTGCAGGAACGATAGTCCCCGACGCCGACGTGGTCATCCTTAGCGTGCCCGATACGGTGGTCGGACCGGTGTCACAGCAACTGATCCCGCTCATGAAACCCGGCGCGCTGGTAATGACGCTCGACCCCGCCGCCCCGCTCGACGGCGTGATCTGCCACCGCGACGACCTGGGCTACGTCATTGCACATCCCTGCCATCCGTCTGTTTTCAACTGGGAGCCCACCGAAGCCGCTTTCCGGGACTTTTACGGGGGAATTTCAGCCAGACAGTCGATCGTAACGGCGCTGATGTGCGGCACGGAGGAGCATTATCTTCTCGGAGAACAGGTTGCCAAAGATATGTACCAGCCTGTCGACAAGGTACACCGGATTACGCTTGAGCAGATGGCCATCCTCGAACCGGCCATGGTAGAAACCCTCGCGCAGACATGCATGGAAGTTGTAAAAGACGGGTATAGCGAGATCGTAAGACTGGGTGTTCCCGAAGCCGCGGCAAGGGATTTTGTGCTGGGGCACCTACGGATACAGATTGCGGTTCTTTTCGGTGAAGTAAACGGAACTTTTTCGGATGCGGCCTATAAGATAAGTAAAAGAGCCCGCCCCCTGCTTTTCCGTGAAGGATGGGAAAAGATTTTTACCATGGCCGATATAAAAGAGCAGGTAAGAGACATTACACGATAAAAAAGCCTGAGCAGCTCATCCTCAAATCAACTAATCTCCGGATCATGAACTACAAATTCCTTTTTCTATTCCTGCTGGCGGCATTATTCCGCCCGCTGTACGCACAGGTAAAAGTCAGCGATAACGGAAGATTCCTGGTCGCAAAGGACGGAAAGCCATTTTTCTGGCTCGGAGATACTGACTGGGAATTGTTCCACCGGCTAACCCGCGAAGAGACGCTTTTATTTCTCGATAAACGGAAAGAGCAGGGTTTCAACGTTATCCAGGCAGTAGCTCTTGCCGAAATGGACGGATTGAAGACCTCTAACCGGTACGGAGACTGGCCGCTGAACAACGAAGACCCCTCCCAACTGCTCACTACGCCCGGAAATGACCCAGGCAACGCCTACCAGTACGACTACTGGGATCATGTGGATTTTGTCATAGATGAAGCAGCCAAAAGAGGAATGTATATAGGACTGCTGCCCACCTGGGGAGATAAGGTAGCGCACCTCTGGGGAGAAGGCCCTATCGTATTTAATGAACGGAATGCCGAAGCATATGCGCGCACGCTCGCCAGCCGCTACGCTACCCGCTGGAACATACTCTGGATTATCGGTGGCGACCGCCCGGCTACCTACAAGTCTTCGCGCGAAGGTTCGGAAAAGGCATATGACGACAGATCTGTCTGGAGAGCAATGGCAAAAGGCATTGAAGAGGTGCTGGGTAGAGAGGCTTTTATTTCCTATCACACCGCTGGCGGAGAAAGCAATGCTACTTCCCGCCATATACACAACGAACCATGGCTGGATATGAATTCTTTCCAGAGCGGACACGGCGCGCGCGAGACCAAGGTCTGGGAATGGGTGACCCGCGATCTCGCACAGACACCGCCGAAGCCCACTCTGGATATGGAACCTTGCTACGAAGATCACCCGGTGAATCCCTGGGACGGGAAATGGACCCGGCAGAGAGGTTATTTCGACGCCTATGATGTTAGAGCCAGGATGTACAGGGGCGTTTTTGCCGGCGCCTGCGGCACTACCTACGGGCACCACCAGATATGGCAGTTTCTGAACGCCGGACTTTATGCTCCGATCAATGTAGGCGATACGCTGATCGGCTGGCAAAAGGCATTGGATTCAGAGGCAGCCTGGCAAATGCAATATCTCAAAAACCTGATGTTGTCACGCCCTTACCTTTCAAGGATACCTGACCAGGGGCTGATCCGTTCGGATGCCGGCAGCACTTATGTGGATTATATTACCGCGACAAGAGACCAGGAAGGAAGCTATGCGCTCATTTACCTGCCTCAGAACCGCCCCGTGACGATATCGACAGATAAAATCACCGGCGACAAAAAAAAGATCTGGTGGTTTGACCCGCGGACCGGGAAATCCACACCGGGAAAAGAACTTAAAGGAAAGAAACCGGTTACGCTGACGCCACCTGAAACCGGAAAGGACTGGATCCTGGTAATTGATGACGCTTCCAGGAATTTTAACCCGCCGGGAATACTGTGAAAAAACTGAGAGGAGCCGTTATCGGAACGGGGTTCTGGGCAAATTACCAGGTGCCCGCCTGGCAGGAACTGGAAGGAGTCGAGCTGGTGGCTGCCTATAACCGGACTGTTGCCAGAGCGGAAGATATTGCACGGAAATTCGGGATTCCGCGGGTGTATACGGATGTCGCAGAAATGATAGCAACCGAGAAACCCGATTTCGTCGATATCATCACCGATGTGGATACCCATGCGCATTTTACGGAGATAGCTGCCCGTAGCGGCGTATCCGTCATCTGCCAGAAGCCTATGGCGCCCGGGATGGAAACGGCCAGGAAAATGCTGAATGCCTGCCGGAACGCAGGAGTAGGCTTTTATATCCACGAAAACTGGCGCTGGCAGGCCCCGGTAAGACGGCTTGGAGAACTGCTGGATCAGGACCCTATTGGGCAGGTTTTTAAGGCAAAAGTATCATTTTGTTCAGGTTTTCCCGTATTCGAAAATCAGCCGTTCCTGGCGGAGCTCGACGAATTCATACTGACGGACATCGGTTCGCACATCCTTGACGTATGCCGGTTCCTGTTCGGCGAGGCGGAATATATCGCCTGCCACACGGCTACGGTAAACAAAAGCATCAAAGGGGAAGACGTAGCCAATGTGCTTATGAAAATGAGAAACGGCATTTCCTGCTATGCGGAGATGTCCTACGCATCTGTCCCGGAAAAAGAGCCGTTCCCCCAGACTTTTATTCACGTAGAAGGCAGCGAAGGATCGTTATATCTCGGCTGGGACGGCGAAATCAGGTTGACCACGCGCCAGGGCACGACCGTAACCGAAGCGAAGCCGGCATCGTACTCCTGGGCCGATCCCGACTATGCGCTCGTACACGCCAGCATTGTGGATTGCAACCGCAATATCCTGGCAGGCATACAGGGAATCGGGAAGGCAGAAACTACCGGGGAAGATAATTTCGAGACGGTCCGCCTCGTACACGCCGCCTATGCGGCTGCCAGGACCGGTACCATGATCGATATGCTCACTTTTGGGAAATAACCTGCAAATGAAGCTGTTGGAAATACAAAACCTTTCTAAAAGCTTCCCGGGAGTAAAAGCCCTGGATGGCGTGTCGCTGGCTGTCCGGTCGGGAGAGATACATGCGCTTTGCGGGGAAAACGGCGCGGGAAAAAGCACGCTTATGCATATCCTCTCCGGGAACCTGCACCCCGATACGGGAAAGATCATTTTCGACGGAAAGGAACTCCGGCTCAAAGACCCGTCAGACGCATTCAGGTGCGGCATTTCGATCGTACATCAGCACCTCAGCCTGACCGATACGCTGAGTGTGGCCGAAAACATATTTGCCAACCGTCAGCCGGTTACCGGATGGGGCCTGATCGACTTCGGGCGGCTGTACACGAAGTCGGCAACGCTGCTGGAACGCCTGCAGATCGATATCGATCCGAAAGCGGGCGTCGGTACTTTATCTGCAGGGCAAAAACAGATGGTCGAAATAGCCAAAGCGCTGGCCAGGGAGCCGAAACTGCTGATTCTTGACGAGCCGACCGCCTCGGTGACTGACAAAGAAGTAACGGTATTGTTCAGGCTTATCGGGCAGCTAAGGGCAGAAGGAGTTGCTGTCATTTACATTTCGCACAGGCTGAACGAGATATTTGAAATTGCCGATACCATCACCGTACTGCGGGACGGCCTCGTACAGGGAACCTGGCCGGCCCGGGAGCTGGCGCGGGAGAACCTTATCCGCCTGATGGTCGGGCGAAATCTCCAGGCACAGAAATTCGTCAGTTTTCGCAGTGGGGAGGTCCTTCTCGAAGCCCGTAGCCTTTCAAATGGTTATGTCCCTCCTTTAGACCTGAAGCTTCACAAGGGTGAAATACTCGGAATGGCCGGTCTTGTCGGGGCGGGGCGTAGCGAAATTGCCAGGCTTCTGTTCGGCGCCGATCCGCCGCAACAGGGCGAATTATGGCTCAACGGGAAACTGGCCGACATATCCCATCCTGAAAATGCGATCCGGAACGGCATCTTTTACCTCCCCGAAGACCGTAAAACGCAAAGCCTTTTTCCTCACATGTCGATAGAAGAAACCCTTTTTTCGGCCCTTCTTACCGGGAAAACAGATAAAATAAAATCGTTCCGGGACAACGCCGCAGTTTTTGTTCAGACGCTCCGCGTCGCTACCCCTGACACGGCGAAGAAAGTAGCGCAGCTTAGCGGCGGCAACCAGCAGAAAGTATTCCTGGCAAAACTGCTACTGGGAGGGCCCCGTGTACTGATCGCCGACGAACCTACGCACGGAATCGACATCGGGGCCAAACACGATGTGTATAACCTGCTCCGGCAGCTTGCCGCAGAAGGCAAGGGGATTATTCTTATCTCGAGCGAGTTGCCTGAACTACTGACTCTCTGCGACCGTATACTGGTGGTACGGGACAAAAAAATAGCCGGAAGCCTTTCACACAATGAAGCTTCCGAAGCACGTATACTGGAACTGGCTATGGGCTCAAACTGACCAAATAAGGCATATGAGGAAAATACTTGAAGACCGCATTTATTCTCTTTCGGCGCTGCTTGTCGTAGTGGTGGCCGGAGCCGGACTAATTTACCCGGACACTTTTTTCACTGCGGACAACTTCCGGCAACTGCTGCTGAACCTTTCCATAGACGCTATTGTGGCTGTAGGGATGATGATCCTGCTGATAGCCGGGGTGTTCGATCTTTCGGTAGGCTCCATTCTGGCATTCGCAGGATGCCTTACCGCCTACCTGATGTCCTTTTACCAGGTTCCGGTTTTCTGGGCGGCAGGGGCCGGCCTTTTAGCCTCCGGGCTCCTGGGCTGTCTTAATGGATACCTGATCGCCTACAAGGGTATCAATGCGATGATACAAACGCTGGCCATGATGGGTATTGCCCGCGGGCTGGCGCTTATGGTAAGCGGGGCTGCGATACAGAACCTCCCTTACTGGTTCGGCGCCATCGGGCAATCGAAGCTGCTCGGTGTTCAGATGCCCGTCTGGTACATGCTCCTGGTTGTGGGTGTATTTACCTTCCTGATGTCGAAAACGATATTTTTCAGGAGGTACTACTATATCGGAAGCAACGAGGTCGCTGCAGCGCTTTCGGGGATTCGTGTAAAGCGAATGAAAATGATTGCCTTTATCATTTCGGCGCTGCTTGCCGGTGTAGCGGGAATACTGCTGACTTCCCGGCTCGGGGCAGCTTTGCCGACCATGGGACGGGGGCTGGAGCTCCGTGTCATTACAGCGGTAATTCTCGGCGGCGCCAGCCTGAGCGGCGGAGTAGGGAAAATCCCGGGGGCATTACTGGGCGCCCTTTTTATGGGGATCGTAGCCAACATTATGGTGATCGCAAGGGTATCGGGGTACTGGCAGGATATCATCGTGGGGATGATTCTCATACTCACGTTATGGACCGACCAATCTTTGAAAAAGAATTATAAATTATGAGTTATTAATTATGGATGCCATGAGCGGAGATGCATAGCATCGCCTGATTTCGCAGCCCCCGGTTGAAACCGGGGGAAATCGGATAACGACGCGAGAGAACCAAGATCCGGAGGATCGATACATATACAGGTAGTTAAATTTTTTACATAAATGAAATCAAAGCGTTTTTTCAGGCTGAAAACCATCTACCTGGTATGGGTGCTGTTAATGACGGCCGCTTCCTGCGAGCTTCCTGTCAGGACCGGCGAGGGAAAGGCTGCGGAACAACCGGACGAAATACAAATGGCCGGCCCGCCCGAAAACGAAGAGTATGTGATGGTCACCACTGCCGTCACCATGCCGATGTATGTGAACCACGACCAGGCGGCCTTCAGGCGATGGGGGGAGAAAATGGGGGTCAAAGTATCTGTCCTCGGCCCTGCCGACTGGGATGTGCCGGCACAGATCAATACGTTGGAGGAAGTGATCGGGACCCGGCCGACCGGTATCCTGGTCAATGGTACCGACGCCGCGCTCGCCCGGGCGATTAACAAGGCGGTAGATGCAGGCATTCCTACCGTAATTTACGATTCGGATATTCCTGAGGGCAGACATCACGCCTTCCTGGGAACGGACTGGTATGAAATCGGCAGAATGCAGGGCGAGGAAATGGTTAAACTAACGGGAGGCAGAGGAAAAATCGCCTATATGGGTATCCTGGGGCTGCGGAACATGGAAGACGGTTTCCGCGGTCTTCTCGACGTGCTGGCGCGGTATCCAGGCATAGAGGTTGTAGGCAAATACGATGACAAAGCAAGCGTGGAAGAGGCAGCCCGCATCACGTCCGATATCCTGGCTGCCCATCCCGACCTGGCCGGTCTTTGCGGGTTCGATTCCAATTCCGGTCCGGGCATCGCGCTGGCAGTGAAAGAATTGGGGAAGGCTGGCAAGGTGAAAATTACTACGGTCGATTGGGAGCCCGAACACCTGACGCTTGTCAGCCAGGGGATCATCCATATGCTGGCCGGACAGAAAAGAGAGCTTTTCACCTGGTATGGAGCCCAGTTTCTCCACGATATGGCGCACGGTACCAACCGGATGTCCGGGAACGATAAAAGAGCGGGTATTACCAGCGTCCCGGAAAAAGTAAATACCGGGCTTGTGAAGATCACAAAAGAGAATGTAGCATTATTTCTCCCCTGAGCGATGTATCTGCAGGCAGGCCCTTTCAGCATGATATACGAAAACGGCTTTCTTCGTCATCTCTCTTACGGGGATACGGAGGTGGTGCGCATGATCTACTATGCTTTCAGGGATGAAAACTGGGGGACGTTCGGCAAAGTGATGGAAGATGAAGTAGTAGTAAAAGAGAAAAACTCGTTTTCAGTACGCTACAGCAGCTTTCATCTGAAAGAGGGACAAAAGATTTTCCGGTGGGACGTAGAGATCGACGGCCTGGAAAGCGGGGAGGTAACTTTTAAGCTGGAAGGAACCGCACTATACCGGATTTTAAAAAACAGGACAGGGTTTTGTATCCACCATCCGCCGGAAACTGTGTGCGGCGAGCCCGTGGAAATCACCAGTCCGGATTCGTTAAAATACAATTCTTCTTTCCCGGAGCATATCTCGCCGGACAACCCTTTCAAAAATATCGCTGCCATGCGATGGCGCAGCAAAGGGGCCTGGTACGGCCTGGACTTTGAAGGTGATGTATTTGAAACCGAAGACCAGCGCAACTGGACGGACGCTTCCTTTAAAACATTCTGTACACCCCTCGATCTACCCTTTCCAGTATTGCTGAACGAAGGGCAAACCGTCAGGCAAAAGATCATTTTCAAGCCGGAAAAAAAGTTACCGTCCGTCGTTACCGGCGAGCGTAAAATTGTTTTGTCATTAACCGGCGACACGAAAAACCGCCTGCCTCTGGGGACTATGCTATCCTTAACGGAGGAAAATAATGCGGCATTCACAGATCTGTTCAGCCAACTTGGTTTCCACCACTACAGAGTAGATATCCGGCCCGGGCACGATAGCTGGAAAGAAAAGCTTCAAAAAGCAGCAAGGTTGCTTACCAGGCTGGGAACGAAGCTTGAGCTGGTCATACACACAGATTCCGATACCGTGATCAACCCGGATAAAATTACGGAACATCTCCTGCAGCTCGAGGTTCCCATCCATTCAATAGCGGTATTCCCCGACAATATTTCCGAGTTGGGGAATACGTTGATTACCCTGGTTTCGGAATGGAAGGTACGCCACCCGGATCTCAACATCGGCATCGGGACCGACTATAACTTCACAGAAGTGAACCGCAACCGTGTTCTTCCGGGCATTCCCGGCTTTCTCAGCTACGGGATACAACCCCAGGAGCACGCTTTCGATGATATGTCGCTGATCGAGAACCTGGCAGCTCAGGCCGATACGGTCAAAACGCTTAAGCATGTTTATGGCGACAACTGCAGCGCCCATATTTCTCCCGTGACTTTTAAAAAGCAGTTCAATCCCTACGCGACGGATCCTGCCCACCGGGTAGTACCTGAAGAGGCACAAGCCGATAAACGCCAGTATTCTGAATTCGGCGCAGCATGGACGCTGGGAAGCATAAAGCACCTCGTCATGGCCGGCGCCGGTTCTGCCACCTATTTCCGGGATAGAGGGAAACTGGGTATTGCCGGTGAAGATTTAAAACCATTCCCGGTTTTCCAGGCATTTAAACTATATCATTCGTACAATCCCTTCCCCGTCCTCGCTTCTGCCTCAAGCGCTCCCCTTATCGCCGACGGGCTTTTTTTCGGAAATAACACCGGCATCGTCTGGAATTATAGCAATCTCCGCCAGAGCATTGTTTTACCCGGCGGAGAAGTGGTTGTGCTTGGAGAGAGGGAAATCAGGGAGGTGTGCATTTGACAGTCAGGGTATAGGCTGCGGCGAATAAGATCTGTCACAGCTTTGCTGGCCCAAATATAATTGATAATAAATACCTAAGCCCATAACCTACGGCCATACAAATTAGATTGTGCTCTGTCCGGATCAAAGCCCCTCCAGCCGTATCGGTTTTTCACCTAATGCGTACAATCGTAAATTCTGTTCAAACCTGAGTAGTCCGGGACTCTTGCAATCATTTTTCCGTAAGAGTGCTTCTATATCTGACTTCAAATTGTTTTTAGTCTTCATTGTGTTTTTATAACCTTCCATCATAGTTTCTAACGGATTTCCTTTCGTGAAGAAGTCCAATGCGCTCTCAAGCCCACCTCCCATGAATGAAACCGTCTGATAAATTTCAAGTGCCTTTTTAGCATTATACAATTCCGGCTTGGCAAATATTCCCGTTTTTTCTGTATGTGAATGAGTCGCTCGGGGGGCACCATAGACCCGGCCTGTCTCAAATCCATACTTTCGATTTCGGTATACAGTTACCGGTGTTTCCCAAGCATCCTCCACCTCTATTGTGAATTCTACCCTGTTATCAGGTAAGCTGCTGAAGCAGTATCTCTTCGAGCTATAAGTCTCGATATAGACAGTCAACAAGGCGGCAAATTCCGGACTTCCCCTATCAAAGGGAACATTCTCGAAATCCCCCTTCCAGATGCTCCTGATGGCCTTTTCATACGTAAGTCCCTCCGTAATAATCTTCGGGCCATTCGCTTCGGCCAATCTTTCTCTTCGCTCAGCTTCATTCTTCCGCTCCTGCTGCCTGTCTCTTTCAAGCCTGTCAATGTCGTTTCCCCTGGCATCAATCCTCGATGACAGGTGCCTTACCAGTTCATAGTGAGTGGGGAGATCATTGATATAGTCATTTTTTAATCGGGCGAGATCACTTCGGTTCGTGGTCTTTTCAATTTTTGAGTCCAACCCCGGTTTTATGGCGGCTAAAATTTCTATTCTGGATTTGAAATATTGTTCCTTTGTTTGGATAACAGGGTCATAATTCATAAAATCAGCGTATTTGCCTGCAAATCCCTGCCACCATTTATTGCCGGCCACAATACCGTTTTCGCCCGAAGGGAGTTGGGCTATCTGGCTTTTTTCGTCCTGCATCAATTCGGCCAGAATAGCATTCACCTTACCGTTAATCTGCTGCTGGATGTTTTCTGCAAATTCTTTCCCCGATAGGGACAATAACTTGCTATACTCACTGCTGAATGCTTTCGCTGCCCTTAGAGATTGATAGGAGTTCTTAGATTGTAGAACGGAAGCAACTAAACTCTTTAAAGACCTTTCCGCCGCAAGGCCTTCACTGGCGGCTATGACTTCATTTGCTTTTTGTATGTCGGACGGCCAAAGTCGATTAAACTTTTGAAGGCCCTTTTTATAGCCCTCGAGTTGCTCGAGCGTCAATGTCTTGCTATCGCTGGTATTGGCCATAGTAGCCTTCAAGTCGGCATACAACAGACGGTAAATAGCGAGCTTTTGCACTAGTGGATCATGATAATGATTCCAACGGAAATAAGTATCAAACTCCAAACGCTTAAAAATATCTTTATGCCAGGAAGTAAATTCATGTGCATATGGAGATGTGGGGCTATCGAAATTTTGATTATGTTTTCCTGCAATTCTACGATAAATCTTCAATGCCTCGCCTGGCTTTAATTCATCGTAAGGTTTACCAAACACAGGAACAAAACAGGCATCGGAAAAAAGGAGATCGCTATCATCTGCCCATCCATATTTTTTATCGGGAAACTCCTTAAGATATCTGCTCGTCCATTTCAACAATGCGATAAAACGTTCATCGTCATTGCGTGCATTCACAAACGAAACGGGACCAGCCTCAAAAGCAGCTTCCCTTTTAGTGAGGTCCTTGAAAAATTGCTCTGACAGGGATGGGTTCACAGTCAAAGAGAATGATGTCCTATCGACCAGCCCCTCCAAAGTTCCCGGACTGAGCTCCCTTAACCGTACTTGCCGAATAAAACCGTAGTCCCTTTCTACCGAGGAGTGATAAACTGATAATGTTCCATTACTGCGCTCCTTAATCAAAGGCACTTCTGTCCAGACCGCATTATTAAATTTAATAAATCCATCTTTGGCGATGCTGCCGGTCAACCTCACGGTTCCTAAACGCTCGCCTTTCCTGCTTGTCAGGGAATAAAGTTGTACGACGGATGTATATTCATTTTTTCCGCTGTTATATAAGTTGAATACCGCTCTGGTAGCGACATTGTTGTGAATGATGTTCCCCTCGTAGGCTCCGTCTTTGAGCTGGGCTTTTGCTTGTTTCAAAAAAATGACCAGAAAAAGGCATAAAACAACAAACAACCTGATTTTCATATACCTGGAATTTTACGAAATTAAATTTTACTCGTCTTTTGGGTATCTTTTATCGGAAGCCTTCCTCGCTTCCGCCAACGCATACATGCCTGGCAATTATAGACATTGCGCAAAGCACTACGCGTCAATTCTTCCCAGGTATGATTGAAAGCTTCCGAACAGCTCCTTTTTCCTTCCAAGAAAAATGTTGACGGGGTTTCTTAAATTTGGAGGATTAAAACACTCAACAGGAAATAGCTAAAGACCTCATTTTTATCTGAGACAGTTTCAGAAAAACTTCCCTTATCCAAACAAATGACCTCCTCCGCATTCATCTTGATTATAGAAGACGACCCCATCGTCGCTCGACAGATCATTCATACACTTAAAAGCTCCGGTCTGAACGACACAGGAGTTGCTGTGAACAGAAAACAGGCCCTGGAAATGACGAAAGAGAGGAGCCCGCTGCTCGCCATTATTGATATCAAGCTGGAAAACTCTGAAAATGGAATCGTTATAGCCAAAGAACTAACGAGAATTCAGTGGCTGCCGGTTATCTTTATCACCGGTACGGCGATGGAAGAAGTCCTGGATAAAGTTGTGGAGACAAATCCGGTGGCGTTTCTGGAAAAGCCGCTGAGAAGCAACGAGCTCACCGCTCATGTCAAACTAGCGTTAAAAAAGACATTTGATGAAAAAAGCAGGTTCGCCCATGGAGCATCGAACGGGCAGCTTTTTGTATTGTCAGACCGACATTATCTTCGGATCAAGCACGAAGAAATCCTTTACATTCAGGGTGACCGCATCTACGCAACGGTCTATCTGACAAAAGAAGAATTTAACCGCCTTTATCCTAACGCACCTGCCTACAGGGGAACGCATGTATCCTCCCATCTGGGAAGTATATACAACATGCTGCCCAGACAATTTTTCCGCCTGTCCAGGTCATACGTGGTGAATTTGGACAGGATTGACCGGGTATCTTCCGATATACTGACAATTGAAGGACATGAAATCAATATCCCTGATAGCGCCAAAAAGGCACTTTGGGCAAGATTGGAGATTTCCAGGAACTTTTAGCAAAGCCCGCATCTCTATTGAACTTGTCATACAGGGAAATGCCCTGGTAAGCCATTGTCAGTTCAAAATGACAGCCTTCGGTAGATGAAAATCTAAATTTCGCTTCCAGCTTATGCGCAAGCATCCCGATTAGCTGGAGGCCAAAAGTCTCGGTATTGCGCTCATAGTGAAATCCGGGCCCGTTATCGCGAAACGATAGATAAAGTTGGCCGCCCTTCAATTTACAAGACACATGCAGCTCGGGATTCAGAGCTGCCGGTAATCCATATTTACAGGAGTTTGTAGCTAATTCATTTAAAATCAATGCGATTGTAATTGCCTGATCAGGCTCAATTGAAATTCTATCCAAATCATAGGCCGGATATAAGTCAACGAGCTGATACGAGTTCAGTACGTTATCAACCAGATCCGGAATCAGGGACTCCATCGCGATCGCGCTAATTTGTTTTCTGCCGTATAGCCGGCGGTGAACCATCAGCATCGAATCTATGCGTGTCAGACTGGCCTGCAGAATACGGATTGCAGCCGGATCCGACACACCATTTATCTGAAGCAGAATCAAATCGATCAGAGACTGGAGATTGTTTTTGATACGATGACTTTGCTCACGAACAAGCCGCTCATTCTCAATGCTCAGTATCCTGTATTTATTAAATAACCGAAAATAGACAATCGCCAGAGTTGCGATGATCAGGATTAAAATAGAGGCGCCTACACTAATCACTTGAAACTGACGCCTTGATTTCTCCGCGACTAAAAGTTCCAGGTGCTTTTTCTTTATTCCCAATTTCGCCGCTTCCTGTTCACTTTGATGAAGCAGGCGCGCTCCTTCGGACAACTGTGCCTGATACCCGTCTGCCTGCAATTGCGATAGTCGCAATTGGTTGGAACGATAAAGCTGTGACTGCTGCCAACGACCAAGTCTTGCAGATATGTCCGCCAACAAGCCTTGTCTGAAAATATCATAGACCGGATCACGCTTTGGAAAGATTTCGGCTAACCGATCAGCGTATTTTGCCTTTAACTCCGCATGATGGTATTTTCCCAAAAGGAAGTAGACGCCGGCTAAAGATGTACAAAAACGTATTATGAAAGAAGTGTCGCCCAGACTTGTTGAAATATTATAGCCTTCTTCTAATCTTGTCAGAGCTAAGCTTTGCTTTCCGTTACGCGTGTACATCTCTCCCGCCAATAGCAGCAAATGTTCCAGACCCTTCTTGTTTTCAAGACTACGCCCGGCTTGTAGTGAAGCTTCTGCATAATAAAAAACACTATCTAGTACATATTTGGGGTTCAATCCTTGCCGGAACGCGCCCTCATGCACTATGGAAAGACATAAATTTATATCCGCCAGTCGATCGGAGTTCCCCGAAAGCCCGCTATATTTTTTAGCGAGCGTAAAATGCTCATATGCTTTTTCAAAATACTCATGGTGCATGTACCATTCTCCCATGCGGATATGAATCTTCACCAGCTCAAAAAACTCCTTTGTTTTCAGATTGAAAGTCTGAGCTTTGTTGAACAACGAGAAAGCCGCAGTTGAATCATTAACCTCCGCGTATCTTTTGCCCAGGACGTAAGCTGCATTGGCAATATCGGGCTCACGCCCCGCCTCTATTGCCTTTTGAAACTTTTCCTTTGCCAAAATCAGGCGCTCATAGCTAGTCTTATCAAGTGGAACCGGTCTGAAGAATTGACCGTAACCGCAGACACATCCCAGGCACCAGAAAAAAGAGCAAAATACGAATAGTCGGAAGGTCATAATACTGAAGGCAGTGAGCGCCTGCACTGGAAATATACGAAATCCGGTTAGAAAATTCCGGGATTTTCGCAAGGGATTGAAAGATATCAATTCAAATCCCACTTTGAAACAGCATCGTAAGAAACAGCATCGTAGAAGGAAGTATCCATTAAATGAAGAAGGGCTGGCGTTGAAAAGGTTTGGGGCAAACGAAGTAACTAAACGTTGACCGGACTGAAGAAAACGGTCAAAATAAACGTAAGTGCGTACCCTCAACTGGGAAAGGTGATCGGCGATTTCGGAAGTTTTCTTACGAGATTGGGAAGATGTAGAGCCGTTCGGCGCGAACGAATGATTAAAATTGCTAACTCAAGTTCCAGAGTGTAGCGCTCTTTACGAGTATTTAATCGCGTCGTTCACTTGCATAGGCAAACAGCTAAAGCGCGACCAAACTAAGTAAGCCCTGTGTAACAGTCAGCTCAGATCAAGCTGCATAGAAATCTAAAATATAACCAGAGGGATGAATAACAATTCTAAATTTTGGATTATTGCGCTTCTCGTAGTGGGCGTCCTTTATATGCTCCACCAAAATCCCCAGCACAATCAAGAGCTCGTGAAAATGAGGCTAATGGACCAAATCGAGCAAGCCAATCAGCGAAGGCTACTAGAGCAAAAAAATGACGACGATGAATGGGAACAAGCTGAGAGACTCAATACGATAGGTTCTTTTGAAGAATATGTTGAAAGCAATCCCTCAGGGCGACATCTCAGCTCGGCGATAGCCGCTATTGAAAGGCTGAAGGAGGAGGAGAGAATCAAAAAAGAGCACGAGGAAAGACAAAAAATTGTCCAGAAAATGGCTGCAATTGCCGGCGACCAAATCATCGTAAACGCATATCAGGATGGGATCAACAAAACAACTTCTGTCACCGAGTGGAGCTTCACTCCAAGCGACGAGACGGGAAAAGGAATTTATACCATAACGGTTGATCTAAGCTGGAATGGAAATGTTTTCGCTAGTAACTATTATAAAGCTTCGGGAGTTATCTCGGTAAATGAGGACGGGACCGACTTCAAATGGGCGCCCACGTACATCAATGAAACTTTGGCAAAATACTTAGATGACATCTCCTCAGCTGCAATTGTATTGGGGGTTTTAAACAGCTTCAACAAGGAATAAAACCCTGTTTTGTTGCTCTAAATCAACGAATTAATACTTTAAACTGATGCAATTATCATGAATACAAACCTTATCGAATGTACGGATTGTGGAAAAGAGATATCCAGAAGAGCAGAGAAATGTATCCATTGTGGTGCTCCCAGTCCATTAATTTCTCTTTATCAAGAAGAAGATCGAGAGATAACGAAAAAAGAAAATACTCGGAGCTTAACTGCTCTCAAATGGGGTATTCCAATAGTGACTATTTATTATTTTTTAATATATTAGAGATGCTTTGAATCCAAACTTTCTAAGTTGGTTAGATCATTTTAAGCAATACTGTTCACTTAGATATGATCAATTACCAACAGAAAATGATGTTTTGGACGCCTTGGATAATTACATAGATCTGCAAGAATATTCTGGAATGAGTGATAGAGCCTTTTTAAAGGCAGCAGTTTTTAGAATGGTGCTCTTTCATTGTAAAAATGGGGATACGAGATTATTGACGTTGGTGATGGGAATTGTTACAGGACAAGTATTAAGGATTCTATCGAATTAATTATCTCCCGTAAACTATCAAGATAACTATTTATTTACCCTTTTTAAACTGTCATATTCTACGCGTTCTAAAATATCCATGACTCCATCAGTAGCCAAGTAAATTTGGTCCCTGCATTTATTTATTCTTGAAAGTAAGGGTTGTATAATCGTATTGCTATGGTTGACAAAGTCGTATAGATCCTGTTCAGAAGCAGGTAATTTATATCCTTTTGAGCTACTAGCGATGAGTACCCCTGCATCTCGAAGTGGAGCAATCACCCGAGTTTGAAAATAGTGTAACGAAATACTACTTCCACGCCGATCATTGATATGTTGCATTAACTCACGACTGGAAATGTAGCGGGTAGCGTCCATGTGTCGAAAATGAAATAACAAATAATTGACACAAGTTATCTGATCGATCTCCTGCGGAATTGGGCTATTTAGCTTTCGGTGTAAATAATCCTGGGCCAAGTTAATGCCTAATTCTGCTAATACAGGATTATACTTTTTTTCATCTGGAATGGCTTGAACCAACGATGGCTCAAATACTTCAGGCCAATAACGCAACGCGACAAGCTTGGGACTTAATAAATCTTTAAACGTTTGTCGTTGGTCAGTAATAACGGTCTCATCATAGCAACGAGCCAATGTCCCAGCTATAAAGTCAGCCGCTTGTATTAGTACGTTTGATTTATCATTAACAAATCCAAAACTCGATTGATTGAAAAGGTCTGGAATATGGCGATTCTGAATGTAGGTAATAAAACCAGCCATAAATGTTTCACTGCCATGATTGTCAGCTACCAATTCCAGGTTTGGAAAGGTACGATACAATTCGCGGTCAGCTAAGCTGTGTAGAAATTTATAGAAGGAGCCCTTATATCGAAGTCCTTCACTTTTGATTTGACGTTTATCGACAATGAGAGCAAATATTTGAAAAGGTGCTTTTAGTAGCTCAGTAAGTACCTGCCGCCGACGGTTATGATCATTGGCTACTTTGGATGATTTAATAGGGCCCTTCTGAAAGAACTTTTTACGAACGGCCTCTAACTGTCCCTCTGCTTCTGCTACTTTATCTTTGGTTAGTGTTAAGGCTACTACGATAAAATGAGTAGACACTCCCTGAGCCCCAAAATCAAGGCCATTATTCCCCCACTCATCCAGGAACGCAATGTGATTGTACATGAGTAACTAATTTGAACGCCTAATTATCTGCGACTAATCAACCTTGGGCCAGCAAATGCCTCAAATTTCCGTAAGAAAGATACAGTAGAATATTAATCTATCTAAAAACAACCCCAGGCTCTCAATAATTATTTTGTGCAAATCTTGTGCAAATAAAAAAGCACTTACAAGTTTTATCTCGCAAGTGCTTGATTTTCAGGCTCCCGAAGCTGGGCTCGAACCAGCGACCCTCTGATTAACAGTCAGATGCTCTA
>CAZLTN010000101.1:0-19867 GCA_964562455.1 uncultured Cytophagales bacterium | reverse complement strand
AAAAAAAGGATTACTTTGCGGAAAAAATCAGGGGGCTGAAGTAGCAGAATCTGTACATGCGGGGCTGCCGTTGATTTTCAGAAGAGAACCATTATTAATAGAATAGAGATTATGTATTTAGCTTTGATCATTATTGCTGCCATCATTGCTGTTTTGCTGGTGCTGATCGTATTGATTCAGAACTCCAAAGGCGGAGGTTTGTCGAACGAGTTCGGAGGATCGGGGACATCACAGATGTTTGGCGTTAAAAAAACTACTGACCTCCTGGAGCAGATTACGTGGGGATTTGCAGGCGCTATCGTTTTGATCTCGCTGGCGTCTTACGTGGTAATCAAGAGTTCTAATCCGAATGCCGCCGGAGGTATCAACAGTGCTAATATCGAGAAAGCACAGACCGCGCCTGTTCCGGGTGGAAGCATTGTTCCGTCGCTTCCTGATGCAGCTACCGGTACCAGTGTGCCGGCAACTGCCGACAGCAGCGCGAAATAGATAAAGGTGCTTATAGCTGATACGAAGACTCCTGCCGGAAAGGTTTTCTCCCGGCAGGTTTTTTTCTGTCTTTTTTAACCGGTTTTTAAAGTCTTTTTGTCCTGAAATTTTGCAGGAACATGCAAAAATGGCAGCTTTTCCTGCCTGGCACGAACCTTGTAACAATGATGTCCGTGTGTCATAAATATCAAAAACTGACAAATAAATAAAACGTTAAAATTCTTATGTCAACTTTAATCGATGTGAAAGTCCAGCCGCTGGCGGACCGAGTACTTGTAGAAGCAGCTCCTGCCGAAGAGAAAACTGCTTTCGGTATCATTATTCCTGACACTGCTAAAGAAAAGCCGCAACGTGGCACTGTAGTAGCGGTAGGGCCTGGTAAAAAAGATGAGCCGTTGACAGTTAAAGTGGGCGATACTGTGCTTTACGGTAAGTATTCAGGCACTGAATTGACTGTAGAAGGTGGCGAATACCTGATTATGCGTGAGTCGGATATTTACGCTATCATAGGCTGACAGACATCCGGCATTTTTTTCTAATTTTACCCAAATAACTTAATTAATTCCAAAAGAGTTATGTCAAAGAAGATCTTTTTCGACGTAGAAGCCAGAGACAAAATAAAAAGAGGCGTTGATACGCTTGCCGACGCAGTGAAAGTAACGCTGGGTCCTCGCGGCCGCAACGTGGTTATCGACAAAAAGTTCGGTTCACCTACAATTACAAAGGACGGTGTTACCGTTGCTAAAGAAATCGAGCTGAAGGATTCCATCGAAAATATGGGTGCTCAGCTCGTAAAGGAGGTTGCATCTAAGACTGCTGATTCTGCCGGTGACGGTACCACCACCGCGACAGTATTGGCACAGGCTATCTATACTATCGGCGCTAAAAACGTAGCTGCCGGGGCTAACCCAATGGACCTGAAAAGGGGTATTGAGAAGGCTGTAGCCGCAGTGGTTGTAGATCTTGAGAAACAAAAGAAAAACATCTCTACTTCCAAAGAGATCGCTCAGGTCGCTACAATCTCTGCCAATCATGATGAAGAAATCGGTAATATGATTGCCGAGGCAATGGAAAAAGTAGGTAAGGAGGGAGTTATCACTGTTGAAGAAGCTCGTGGTACCGAAACAGAAGTAAAAACTGTGGAAGGGATGCAATTCGACAGGGGTTATCTTTCTCCTTATTTTGTTACCAATACAGAGAAAATGGAAGTTGAGGCCGAGCGTCCTTTCATCCTGATCTCCGAGAAGAAAGTTTCTTCTATGAAAGAACTTCTTCCAGTGTTGGAAGCCGTAGCTCAGACCGGTCGTCCCCTGATCATTATTGCTGAAGATGTCGACGGAGAAGCTCTGGCTACCCTGGTAGTAAACAAGATCCGCGGCGCGTTGAAAGTGGCTGCTGTTAAAGCTCCTGGCTTCGGCGATCGTCGTAAGGCTATGCTGGAAGATATCGCTATCCTGACAGGCGGTACCGTGATCAGCGAGGAGCGTGGCTTCAAGCTTGAAAATGCATCTCTGGAATATCTTGGCCAGGCTGAGAAAGTTCTTATAGACAAAGACAATACAACTATCGTAAATGGTAGCGGCGATTCTGACGCTATCCAGGGACGTGTCAACCAGATCAAGTCCCAGATCGAGAACACTACTTCCGACTACGATCGTGAGAAGCTACAGGAGCGTCTGGCGAAACTGTCAGGCGGTGTTGCCATCCTTTATATCGGTGCTGCAACTGAAGTAGAAATGAAGGAGAAGAAAGACCGTGTAGACGATGCACTGCATGCTACCCGTGCTGCCGTAGAAGAAGGTATCGTAGCAGGAGGTGGTGTCGCACTTATCCGTGCTTCTGCTGCTCTAGAATCGCTGCAAGGCAATAACGATGACGAAACTACCGGTATCAACATCATCAGGGTAGCGCTCGAAGCTCCTCTGCGTACCATCGTAGGCAATGCCGGCGGTGAAGGTTCCGTAGTGGTTCAGAAAGTAAAAGAAGGCAAAGGCGGATACGGCTATAATGCCAAGGATAACACTTATGAGGATCTGCTGGCAGCAGGTATCATCGATCCTAAGAAAGTATCACGTCTCGCTCTTGAGAACGCAGCGTCTATTTCAGGACTGCTTCTTACTACAGAGTGTGTGATTGCCGACGAGCCGGAAGATAATCCTGCACCTGCCATGCCTCACGGAGGCGGTATGGGCGGCATGATGTAATTTCCGTTCAGAAATAAGAGAGGACAGACCGTCCCTTTCTTACCAGAATCCCCGGGAAGCCCCGGGGATTCTTTTTTTATGCATGGATGCCGGCACTCAAAAACCCAACAAAAGTAGTATTGCCCTGCTCCCGTTGCCTGCTCAACTTTGTAGCAACAAAAAAATACAAAAATGAGAAAGGTATTTCATCTTCTGGTTGTTTTAATAACCTTAGCCGCAACGGCATCCGCGCAAAAGCAGCAGCTCTCCGACCTGATTACGGAAAAGCACAAATGGGTATATGCCTATGCTTTTGAAAAAGGCGTGACACTGAATGCTTCCGACAAAATCTGGCAAATGCTGCAGGATGAAAGCAAGTCGCCCAAGGGACATAATTCATTCCGTATCCTGGGCGCTGCGTTGATAGATCTGTCAGACCGATTTAACGATACAGTCCTTGAAAGCAAATGTGGCTCCGGTACCTCTTCCCGTGTGGAAGAAGCCAACAAGCCCGATTGCAAAGCCGCGATAGACGCCTGGAGCGCCAAATTGAGTGTCGTTATCAATGCTCAGGGTGTTCCGGCCAATAATGAAGGCTATCGACTGCTCAACGGTTACGTCACTACGCTGGCCTATCTGTTTGACAAAGGCAGCAGGTCGCTGTGGAGAAGCGGCTACGCGCCGAAAGCGGAAAAGCAGCACTACGTGATCAATATGGATAATAAGTACAAGGATGTACAGGCCTCATGGAGCAAAGACGGGACCACGTTTACGGTTAACCTGCCGGCTGAAAGGGAAGTAAGCGAATGGGACCGCAAAATAGAAAACGGGTTTAAAACCGGCTGGGTTAAAAAGTAAAATGGAGTTGTTCCCGAAAAAGATTACGAAAATGAAGAAGATCATAGCCCTGGTTGCGGTAGTCATGATAAGCGCCGGCACCCATCCGGGCGCAAAGTAATTCGGCTCGTCCTGAAATGGGCAAGGTATGCAGCGTGTACAATGGTGAAGGTATTTACGTCACTACCTGCCGAATCGGTCCCGAAAAGAACAGCGAGGCGCTTGTAGGTGTAACAGGAGTCGATCACCAGTGGAACGGCAGGCTCTTCAAGGCAAAGGTGATAAGAAATAACGCAAATTTCGATTATGAAATACAGGCGGACGGCAAACCCTATCATATTTTCATATACAGGGACAACGGCGGTTACTCGGTGTACCTGAAGAATTACGGCAGTGGAAAAACAGAGCAGCGGGTAACCTATGACAAATGGGAGTCCCAACGCTGCAAGCCTGAATATCTGCTTACCGAATACCTGGAGCAGCAGGAAAAGAAATAAGCGATACCCACACTATTTTTTAACGATGGATTACACGCAAGAACTGCAACCGGTACCAGCCAGGCTGTTGATGAAGTATGTTATTCCGCTGGCATCATTGGCTTTGGGAACGCTCTTCGCTTACTTGCTGCCCGTTATCGGCAACAGCTTCAGCGATACGCAAATGCTTAAGAATAGCGGCCTGGACGCGTTGGTTTACCTTAGGTATGTCTTCCTTGTCATACTGGTGTCGGTTGTGGTTTTTGCAGTGTATTTTGCTCTTCGCCTGTTTACGGAAAAGGTTGGCATCTCAGGCGGATGTATTGTGAAAAGGCACCTGTTCGGCAGCAGGCGTATGAAGATCAGCGAGATAGCCAAAGCAGAGATTGTTGAAAATACGAATATTTATGCTGTAGATGCTAACCGTACTGCCGGTTCTGTCGCCGGGCATTTACTGGGCTGTGCCCATCGTATTGTCTTTACTGATAGCAGCGGACAAGAACTGGCTATAGAGCCGGTGAATGAAAAAATGGCGTCAGGGTTTCTGCAACAAATCGAAAATATCAAAACAAAACTGAAATGAAGAGAGCTTTTTGGGGTCTGCTGACTGTATCTGCCATCTTAACCGCTTCCTGCGGCGGCAATAGCGAAGGGAAATTGCTGGAAAGTTCGTCGGCCGATGATGTGAAGAATGCGATTCAATACAGCACAAGGTATGACAGAAAGCGCATAGCCGTCGAAGGATATATAACCTTCAGCACGGCCGACGTAGAAGGCAAAATAGCAAAACTGGATTTGAGCGATACGCCTGTTAAAGGCGGTGAAACGCTTTTGAGCTTTGAAATAAAAGAGGGTAACGGACAGAACTGCATCGATTTCGGCGAAACCACCAACGCGCGCACCGGCGGATACAGGACAACCGTTTCCGATGTGGATTTCGATGAAGTGCGTATATATGATAACGACGGCGAGGCGTACCCGCTTACTCAGAAAGTCCGTTTAAGCGGCGATATCACATACATCAGGGGAATGGATGGAGAATACACTTCGATGGAAGCCTTTGAAAAAGGTAAGACGCAGTACAATTTTGAATTTAAGAACGTGAGAGTGGATGTAGTGGAATAGAAGACCGTTGCATCGTATCTGCTACCTGCCGCCGTAAAATTTATTGATAGCCTCTACCTTGTTGTCTACGTGCAGCTTTTCGTAGATGTTGTAGATGTGCTTTTTGAGGGTTTTGATGCTGATAAACAGCTTATCGGCAATTTCTATATAGGTAAGGCCCCTGGAAAGCAGCCCTAGTATTTCTTCTTCCCGGTTGGTGATATGATAGGTCTCTTTGGCGACCGCGGGAGTCTGCTGCAGCTTCATCACGATTTTCCGGGCAATGTCGCTGCTCATCGGCGAGCCGCCTTCGTGTACTTCTTCTATGGCAGACAGCAGCAATTCGGGCTTGCTCCTTTTGAGGATATAGCTATTGGCTCCCGATTGCAGGGCCAGGAACACTTTTTCATCTTCATCATAGGCGGTACACATAATGAACTCGGTATCCGGGCAGGTGGGCTTTAATTTTCTGACGCATTCGATGCCGTCAATACCAGGCAGTCCGATGTCCATCAGCACCACATCCGGCAATAGCTCAGGTATTTTCAACAGCGCTTCTTCTCCGCTGCTACAGACCTCCAGGCAATTGTAATTTTCATTGCGGCTTACGATGCTTTTTAGTAAGCCCTGGATGTCTTTCTGATCTTCTACGATGACTACGCTTATCATTTTGCAATACGTTAAACAGGGACTTTCAGGTTAACAACAGTTCCGTTTTCATTCTTCCACTCAATTTTTCCACCCAGGTTTTCAATTCGCCTGCGCATGTTTTTCATACCGTTTCCGGCATAGATCAATTGTTCGTCGATACCCTTGCCGTTATCTTTTATAACAATAGACAGGGCTTCGCTCTCTGTAATTTCCATCCCGATCCATGTAGCGCCGGAGTGTTTTACAATGTTGTGCACCGCTTCTTTGGCTGTCAGGTAAATATCCCGGCGGACATTGCCTTTTACTTCTTTGAATGGCTCCCGTAGCGATTCTTCGAATTGTAATTTCAGACCTGCTTCATTTAAAAAGCCGCTACTGAACTTCCGGATATAGGATACAAGGCTTTGCAAGTTGTCATTTTCCGCATTCAGGCTCCACACAATTTCGTTCATTTTCCCGGCCATTTCCGATGCCCGGTCGGCGATGATATTCACCTCGGACCTTTCGTCTGCCTGTTCGGATTTTAATATTTCTGCCGCTAATGTAATGGATGTCAGCGTGGTACCCAGTTCATCGTGCAGTTCCTGGGAAATACGGTTGCGTTCGTTGAGTTGGCCCTCCAGCGAAGCTTTGGCGCTTTCCCATTCTTTTTCCTTTTCGAGCAATTCTATATGTCCTTTCTGCAATTGCAGTTTTCGCTTATAGCCGACGAAAATGGCGGCGCCCGCTACTATTAATAGCAGGGCGCTGACGGTCATGACGGAGATGGTGTTATTTTTTCGGTTCAACTGCAGCTCTTTATTGAGCAGCAGGTTTTCCTGCATCGCTTTCTTTCGTTCCAGCTCGTATTTTTCCAGGTCTTTATTAATTTCCTGTGTACGCAGTTCGGCGGCAAGGCTGTATGCTTTTTCGAGGAAAACGTTTGCCATTGTAGGGTTGCCGGTCATTTTCAGGATTTTTAATACCCGTCATACAGGTTTTTGCGATGGGATAGCGGCAGGTTAGCCGCTTCATCCAGCGGAATGCCGTATTTCAGAATCTCCTTCGCATACCCGGCATCGGTTGCTTCGTAAGCGATTTCCGTCATCTGGATGAGGTTAATATAGTAGTCCGGAGACTTTTGTGGGGCAAGGTACTCCATTCTTTTATCTGCAAAATACCGGGCGGAGTCGTACCGGCTCCGGCTTTTGTGCATGGCTACCAGGGAAGAGTAAACCTGGTCGGTATATTGGTTGTTTTTTTGCGTTTGCAATAGTTCCCAGGCTTTCAGTGTATGCAGGTAGAAAGCTGACGAGTCATTATTCTGATAAGCGGATGCAGAAAGGGTTTGGTGTCCCAGTATCATCCTGGTGGTATCTTTCTTGCCGGTATAGTGCAGTAAAAACTTTTCAGCGTTTTCATCCGCAAGGTGATAATTTCCCAGGTCGATGTACAGCCTTGCGACATTGATGTACAGCGGATAGTTTTTCAGCGAGTCGGGCGCCGTGTCCTTTTCCATATACTGCAGCGCCATTGTGCTGGCTTTTACGGCCTCATTGGTTTTGCCCGCTACCTGGTATACCACCGATCGTACTCCGTACATATTGCATAGCGTATTCGCGTCGTTGAGCTGCATGGCAAAGGCGATTGAAGAGTCGGAAATGGCAAGCGCTGTTTCAAAATCGTTGCGGTGCACGCTATTGATAAAAACGAGGTTCCGGTAAATTTTTGCTTGTGCCGGCTTGTCGCCCGTACTTTTTGCCAGCTCTAGTGCTTTTTCATAATAAGGCAATGCGGCTACGGCATTGCTGTCCTGTACTTCGAATGCCCTGTTGAGAAGGGGTTTTACAGGTTCGGTCACTTTCTGGCTGTAGAACGGATTTTCCTGTTGTGGCTGCTTCCGCTCATGGCAGGAAGCAGCAATGAACAGAGGCAGCAGGAACAGGACTGCGGGTATGAAACGGGAGAGCCACCGGTTGTTTACCTTATGGTCAGGCGTTTCAATGAGTCGCATTTTAATGGGTATTGGCTCTGGGCGGTTGAGTGAAAGATCTCAAATTACATAAAAAATGTAGTACTATGCTTGAAAATATTAATAAAGGTCGTCGTAACGATCTCACAGTACTCCGTGCAGTTGCTGGCTTTGCAGGGGCGAAAAGTACCGTGACCGGGATGAATCCAGGTGTATACTCCGGAGAGAATTGAAGCTAATGGAGAAATAATTGGGTTCCGGAGGAGGAGCTATTCATGGTAGTTGCGGCTATCGGGGAAGTACGGATGCCTGAAATAGTATAAAACAAAGATC
Organism: uncultured Cytophagales bacterium; assembly: GCA_964562455.1. Classification (GTDB taxonomy): domain Bacteria; phylum Bacteroidota; class Bacteroidia; order Cytophagales; family Spirosomataceae; genus Ravibacter. The sequence continues at coordinate 11,843 of CAZLTN010000101.1, read as the reverse complement.
GTTGTGAATTGTTTTCCTATTACGATCTTTGACAACCTTTTCGCAACTAAGACAATTCGATTATAAGTTGTGAATTGCTTTCATCGCTTTAAATCGCACTCCATCTCCTCTTTTATTTTATAATGCAATCAAAAAAGTAATTATTATCGTTTACTTTCCAGTTCACCAATTGGATTGTTTGAAAAGGCCGGATGTTTGGATCCATAACCAGGAGGCTTTTTTTATAGCCAGCTCTATAAGGTTAGTACTTGGTCGTTTGAGAAAGCTCATTTTGTGGATTTGTTCTGAATTTTTTGGAGTTCTTCGATATCAGCAGCGTCTTTGGTCCTTCCTGTATTGAATTTAGATAAGACCAGGTGGTTGAGATGTAAAAAAGGAATCTGCATACCGTCTACTGATGTAATGATTTTTGAAGAGTCAGCCTCATCGTATGTCACGTTCGCAATTTTGGTTAGAAAGTCTATTTTTTCGGGTTCTTCATTGATAGAAAAAACCAACGTTTCTCTAAAATCCAATTGTGATAGTTGGTTAAGGCTCTCATCGGAAAAATCCAAAGTAGCCAACACTTCTATTAGCCTTTCGCGGTTTTCGTTTGTTGGTTTCAGCCAGATATCGATGTCCCCGGTAGTACGTTTGTAGCCGTGGTAGATTACAGCATATCCACCTACAACAATAAACTCTACGCCAGAATCCAGTAGCCGTTGTATGAATTGCTGATGGGAATCGATAAATAAGTTCATGGACAATTGAGGAAAGTAATGTTTTTGCTCTTCGGACGTCGATTCAACTCTTCGCGGGTTGTTCTGTAAACCCGTAGGATGAGGTCGACAGTTTCCCGAAGCCGTTCAACCGGTACTTGCTTCAACATTTTATCAGCCTCTTGCCTGGATGCTTCTTCAAATGATCCGTAAAAACGAATTTGTCTGCTCATAACTGACTGATTTCGAAAATATTTTATATAACCAGATTCCCGCAAATAACCGGCACTGCTTTATTTTTTCCAAATGATCGCCCTTTTAAAACAAAAATCCCCGCAGAGGCAGCGTTCGCTATCTTTGCGGGGATATGTCTTGATAAAGGAATTTCTTTTTCCTAAAGCGTCAAAAAACTTATTTTCCCGGCACCAGCTTCACCGTCCTCAAATCCAGCAACGCTCCGTTTTCAAATTCCTCTACAGCCCGGAAGGTAAGCGTATGTCTGCCTTTAGGCAGCCTGACAGTACCGACCCGTTTTTCTTTAAAGGTTTCCCAGGAGCCGCTTTTTTCTACATTTCCGGTAACAGGTTTGTCACCGCCTTCCAGGATAAATTTTTTACCAGCCTCCTCATCCGAAACCGACCAATCGAGCATTACATTATAGGTTGTCGCCTGTGGAATATCGACCGTCCATTCCACTTTATCTTTGCCGGTAAACCAGCCGAAGGCCTTCCATTCGGGCATGTATTCGATTTTTGGCCCCTTTGCCGTTGCATAGCGGGCTTCCAGGATCAGCGGCTTGCCGGGCTGTGCGAAGAGGGGTTGGGGAGTGTTGATCAGGCCGGCGTCTCTTTTTTCTTTTACGTAGGCGGCAATTGTGCCGATCGGCGCAATCCAGATGCCGTTTTTGGGGTCCTGCGCATACCGGATGAGCTTCTCAAGCATGGCCAGGCGGGTGGTCTGGTTGCCGGAGTCTGCGGTTTCATGCCCTGCCAGCACGAGCCACTGCCCTGCTTTTTCGGTCTGCTGTATCATCGGGAGAAGCTGCTCAAAGTCTTTTCCGTCCATTTCGACGCCTGTAAGCTGGGCCATGTCGCAATAGGAGGGGTCTACCGGGGCTTCGTCCAGCCAGCCGCGTCCGGCTACGAACATATCGGCAATAAGGGGGACAAAGCTCTGTGCATTTTTACCTCTTCCGATAGTGGTCAGGCCGCAGGGGAATGCGTACGTGGTAGGGGTAACGCCGAGCAGCTCGCTGATCTGCCGGTTGGCTTCCAGAAGCTCGGCACGCATTTTCTCAATCGTGTACATTTCCAGCGCCTTACCTCTTGACCATACAAAATTGCCACTGCAGGGGTGCTCTATTGAGTGATTGCCCATTTCATGGCCGTTTTTCACAGCTTTTTTCCAAAGCTCAAGATCAGGCTTCACTCTCGACGGGACGACATAGAAGGTAGCCTGTACCCCGTATTTGTCGAACAGGTCTGTTCCCTGCCTGATGTTGGTGGTACGGGCATCGTCGAAGCTGAGGCTCAGGGCCATACGTTTTCCTTCGGGCCAGGGAAATTTCTGAAGCTTGCCCTGGCCTGACAACTGGGATGCCGGCAACCATATGGTTAAAATGAAACAGGCTATTTTTTTCATTGTTGATAATTCTTATTTGGGTAAAATTAGACAATGTGTCCCGATAATTACCGGGAACGGTTTAAGGTTTTCTCATTTGTCCTTCTATATAACCGAGTACTCCGTTGATCAGGTCTCTGCCTGCTCCCGGCTTAAAAGGAGTTACCGTGGTTTCATATCCACCGTAGGGAAACTCTTCTTCGGTGAGCATGTAGCCTAGCCAGCCGTTGGTATAACCATAATAAAAAGTATACGGAAAAGGTGAGCGGTCACGGATTTCGTTGGATATTTCACAGAACAGTTCCAGGGGGGCGCTCCAGATCGCAATGTCTTTGTTGATCTTCAGGAAACGGACAGGCAACTTTACTACATCAATTCCAGAGCTGATCTTGCCGGTATAACTATTCATATATACGGGCCACTTCAACCCTTCGCGGCGAGGGGTTTCGACAGTTATACCTCCTGCTTTGAAGACGACATCAGGACTGGAAGCCGTCATTTTAGCGTTGGCCTCGAGGATACGATCTCCCAGTAACGGCTCGAACTCTTTCAGGCGGGACGGAGTAGCCTGAGTGCTGTAGATTGGGGCGATATTGCCTGCAGCACCGTTTATGAACAGCATGGTTGCCCCGGTTTTCTTCTCTACGTAGTCGGCTACTATGCCGGGGCCGTCGCCGCTGATTAGGGTGCAAGATCCTCCGATTACCGTACCATGCATGGCGTAATTGGCTATGATGGCAATGGCAGAATTATCGGCACGCTCCAGGCGCAGCATGCCAATGCGGCGGTCAACCGGCAGATCGGGATTCATCCCGAGGTAGGTTTTTCCCTGTCCATCCCTGGCACGCCGGTTGATGTTGGCGTTGGAATGTCCCCAGCCTACCGAAAGCCTGGCGGGCTCCAGTCTTCCGATGGCATCGGCGACGGCACTTACCAGTTTGGATTCCGTCTCTTCGGTATATTGTACGTCATATTGGTGGGTATATCGTTCTCCCATAAATGCTTCCGGAAGGCCGGGAGGGCCGAGTTCCGGCGCGGAGTGGGTATGTGTGAGCGACCACCAGAAATTTTCGGGCGCGATCCCCAGCTCTTTTTGCAGCCTTGCTGCTACCTTGTCGTATTCCGAGGGTGCAATGACGCATATGTCGGAGGAGACGAGCACGAACCGGGTTTTCCCGTCGTCCATCACGACAACCCGGTGATAGATACGGTCGTGTATACCCGTCGATTTGCGGGCCTGGTACCCCAATAGCTGTTGGGAGTTGTCGGGTGTGATGTCTGTTTTGGCTACAGCAGCCCTGAATGTCTGTGCCGACAGTGTTTGCGCAGCCAGGGAAAGGGCCAGGAATAACAATTTTTTTTTCATGATTGTTGTTTATAATTCGTCATCGTAGAGACGCAGGGCCCTGCGTCTTTATTATCGGGATGCACATCCTGGCGAAGACGCAGGCCCTGCGTCTGTACACCGCATATATATGCACATTCAAGCGAAGCCGCGGGGCCCTGTGGCCCTACGATTTCGCCAATATCATTGCGATGGCTGTCGCAGATAAGCCAGCAGATCAGCCATTAGTTGTTTGTCAATAAGCTGATCGAATCCGGCTGTCATGACCGAGGTTTCCATGGCGTTGAGCGTAGCGATGTCACCGCGTGCGATCACGGTTTCTACTCCGCCGTAGTTTTTGATGGTAATAGCTGAAGGGGTCTCGCTTGCGATCAGGCCCTGAACGGTTTCTCCTGATTTGAGTTCGATGTTCCAGATGTCGTAGCCGTCGGCAATAGAAAGGTTGGGGTTCAGGATGTCGGCCATGACCGATGCAGGGCGGCGGTTGCGGATGGTAGCCAGGTCGGGCCCGTAGGCTACCCCGTTTTTACCGCCTATCTGGTGACAGATGGCGCAGTGCTGAGCGAATACCTGTTTGCCGTTTTCGGAGTCACCGGTCAGGGTAAGGGCTTGTTGGTAGGCTTTAATGGCCTCCTGTTCGGAATTGTTCCCGCCCGACAGGAGCTTACGTGCGCGCAGGCGCAACAGCTCATTGCCGTTTGCCATCAGGCCCACCTGGCGGGGCCAACTGATCACTGAGGGGTCAATGATGTGCTTTTCAAGAGCATCCAACAGGAGGGCGATCCGGGCATCGTTACCCAGGAAAGTACCGATAGCCTGCTCGCGGATACCGGGCGTAAGGCTACCCCATTTTTCGATGAGGAAAACGGAAATGGTAGAATCCGGGATAGCAGCCAGGGCGCTGAGCGCAGCAGACTGAACGGCGGCAGGCTGTTTGGGGTTAATAAGATCCTTGAAGGCAGAAGCATATTTGCCGGGACTGTCGAGCATCAGCAGCCGTATGGCTTCCGCCCTTTTATCGGCATCCAGGCCGGGGTTTTGGATACCGGCCAGCGATGCTTCAAGGGCCTTTCGGGTGTTCTCGCTTTCGGGCAGGTTCAGCACACGGAGCAAGTCCATGGCCGACCGCCTGATGGCAGCATCCTGGTTGGTAAGGGCAGCAGCAAGCAGGAGCTCTCTTTCCGGAGCGAGGGATTGCCTGTCGATATCCTTATTCCGCAGGCTTTGTGTAAGCCCTTTCAGAACCGGGCCTCTCCATTCCTGTTTAGCGTTGGAAGACGCGAGCGCCCTGGTGATCAGCTTCTTTATCCGGTCAATGTCACCTGTGGCGCCTGTCATATTGCTGATGCGCTCTGTCAGGGAAGCATACTGGGGATTGCCCTTCCGGTACCCGGCCAGCACTTCCTCCAGTAGGTTGTCGCTGCTTGCAGGAACGGCCGACAGGGCAGCGATCTGCATCCAGTTGTCTTCCAGGTTGGAAAAGAGCAGCTCCTTACGGGCACCGACAGCGGCAGGAGAGCTGACAAATCCAAGAGAAGCCAGCAATTGGAAGCGGACCTTGGGGGACTTATCCTTTTTCAGGGAGATAAGCTTGCCGATAACGCGGCCTGCTCCCGGGTTGTTTTGCTTCAGGAACAAATCTTCCGACATACGGATGGCATTCTCCCTGACCCCGGCCTCCGGGTCACTGAGTGCGAGCAGAAGCGTCTCTTCATTCAGGGCGTCCAGGCCATGCAGGGTCCAGAGGGCATGAAGCCTGCCCAGGGAGCTCCCTGCTTCAACAGCCAGCTTTTCAAGCAGAGGGGTTACAGACGGGTCTTTCCGGTCGATCAGCAGGCGCTGGGCGTTGGTACGCCACCAGGTATTGGGATCAGCCAGCCGGGCGACCAGTTGCTCGGAGGTTTCATCTCCCATTTTCAGCCGGTTGCTCCAGCTTAAGACAGGTGTATCTTTGGGAGTGATGCGATATATCCTTCCCTGGTCTATGCCGTTGTAGATAGCCCCGGACTTAGCGACCTCGTCGGCCATCCATTCCGGGTGCTCGATAATCTGGCGGTAATAGTCGATTATATACAGCGCGCCGTCCGGTCCGATATACATGTTCACGGGGCGGAACCAGGCATCGGTAGAGGCAAGGAATTCCTTCTGATCGAAGAGCCGGCTGGCCGTAAAGGTAGCGCCCCTGTCACGCAGGATGTCGGCATGAACCAGGTTGCCGACCGGTTCAGCCACAAAGGTAACGCTGTCGTAGGGTGAAGGGAACAAGCCCCCGCTATAGGAAGTGATACCGCAGGCGGCGGTAAATACGCCCAGGTCAGTAAGCAGTTGGTGCTCGGGATTTTTGGTGATGGGATAGACATCGGCCGCGTTGCCGTGGTCGGAAACGGATTCGGTGGTATTGGAGACCAATAGCGACTTATTCCTGTCCAGGTAGGCGGCCTTGATGACCTCGTGGTAAATGTGATGAGCATTGCTGACCAGGAAGCGGTTTCCCCATTTGTCAAATGTATGTCCGAACTGTGTCTGGCTGGACAGGTTTTCCAGCAGCACTTTATCAGGGTTGAACCTTACGCTCCTTCCCAGGGCATTGCGGGGCAGTCGGGGCCCGTCGGAATGGGCCGGGAAGAAGACCTCGCTTCCGCGGTCGGAGAAATAGTCGGTGTATACTTTGGCGGTTGCGGCCGGCTCATGGCCCAGGTAGATCCAGTTGTCAAGGCCTAAGAGCGGGTTGTTGACGTTGTGCTGCGGGTTGGCCAGGGCGAATCCTGACAAGATGACCTCCCGCTTGTCGGCCGTCCCGTCGCCGTCGGTGTCTTCCAGGTAGAGGACGTTAGGTGGATCTGTGACCAGTATGCCTTTTTTCCATCGCATGACGCCTGTGGGCAGGACAAGATTGTCGGCAAATACGGTACTCTTGTCCATGATCCCGTCGCCGTCGGTATCTTCCAAAAGCTTGACGGCCCCGGATCCGCTTTTGTCGAGGGGATAGCCGTGCATTTCGACCACATAAAGCCTGCCGTACTCATCGATCGCCATGTCTACGGGATCGGCTACGAGGGGTTCAGCGGCAATCTGCTCGATCTTGAAACCGTCGGCGATTTCGAAGGTGGACATTGATGCCTCGGGGCTAAGACCATGGGCGGTGTTTTTCTTTCTCTGATTTCCGGAATCGCAGGCCAGAAAGCCAAAACAAATGGCAAACAGGAAACAGGTAGACTTCATTGCAGGTGTTACAGTTATTTTTAAAGTAAGTTTTAAGGTTTTGATTTTCGGGAAAGCTGGTCCAGATGCCTGCTGACTCCTTCCGAAAGATCTTTTGCTGCCGAGGGAGAAAAGGGAGATACCGTCGGCTCATATCCCCCGAGTTTTATTTCTTCTTCCGTACACAGATAGCCGAATGTGCCATTGGTAATACCTGCGTAGAAAGTATAGGGATAGGGAGAATTGTTCCTGATTTCATTGGAGATTTCGCAGAACAATTCACAGGGAGCGCTCCAGATCATGATGTCGTCATTTATTCCTAAGAACTGGATCGGCATCCTGATTAAAGCGGTGCCGGCGCCCGAGATCCGGAGATAGTCTTTCATGTCGTTCGTCCAGGTTTTGATGTCTTCTCTTCTGGGTGTTTCAATTACAATACCTGAAGTTTTGAGCTTAACGGTACCTGTAGTGGCAAGAATTCTGTTATTGGCTTCCAGGATCGGCTCGCCCAATAACTTGCGGAACTGCCTGAGCGGTCCGTCTTTCTTGCCAACGTTATATCCGGGTACGGAGAACCGGGGGGCGATATTCCCGAGCGCGCCATTGACAAAGAGGAGGGGAGCGCCTGTTTGCTCTTCTACATATTGTGCTACAACACCCGGGACATCGCCGCTGATGCGGGTATCGGAAATTGCCAGGACGGTACCATGGATAGGGTAGTTGGCAATCAGCGCCATCGGTTTTCCATCGGCTGTTTCGATTCGCAGCAGGCCGATTTTCCGATCGACCGGGGCGTCGGGATTTTCGCCCAGAAACGTCTTATTGTTAACATCCCGGGCGCGTCGGTTGATATTGGCGCGCGAGTATCCCCAGCCGGCCCCTAATTTCGCAGGGACGAGTTTTTTCCTGGCTTCGGCGATGGCTTCTACCAGTTTATCTTCGACGAACCTTGCGTAAGGTTCGTCGAATTTTTGTTCATAGCGTTCTCCCAGAAACAGCGGGATTACGCCCCCTGAACCTACTTCAGGAGCCGAATGCGTATGGGTATTCGACCACCAGAAATTGTCCCTGTCGATGTTGAACATCTTTTTGAGCCTGGCTGCCGCTTTATCATAAGTAACCGGCGCGATAACGCCCAGGTCGGTTGCGACCAGGTAGAATTGTTTGTAGCCATCGTCAAGTATTACCACTTTGTGATAAATACTATCTCTGACACCCTCTGACATTCTGGGACTGTAGCCCAGCAGGTTTTTCGGTGTATCTGGCGTAATGTTGGTTCTGGCAAAGGCTGCTTTGAAGTTTTCCTGGCTATAAGCAGCTCCCGCGGGAATAACCAGCAGGAAGCTGAGAAGCGTTATAAGGAATGGGAATAGCTTATTTGGGATTGACATTTTTTATAAGGGAAGTGAGATAAAATTACATAAGATAGGTACGCTTACCAGTCATCTGTCCGGAACGGCGTAACAGGTAGCCCGGATTTATCGAAAAGAGTAGGGGAAGGGGCGTTGGAAAACGCGAACCGTACGGCAACGGGCCGGTTCACCTGGTCTGACGATATTTCCAGTTGATTTTTGCCGATTATCCGGGCTTTGCCTTCTATGAATTTCCGGTCGGGGCCTGCAATGAAAAATTCTTTGATCTCGTTGTTCCGGAACTCCAGTCCCTTGTCCGACACATCTTTCAGCGTGATTATTATTTTATTACCCCTTATCTCAGAATGACTCAGTGACGGACTTTTGTAATGCCCGGTCTTAACGTCATAGTGCTCTGCCAGGGCATAGCCTGCCAGTCTTTTCCCAACCTCGCCTTTATATGCCGGATGCACATCCTGGAGATTGTCGACCTGGTCGGTGATGACGACCATTCCTGTTTTTGGAATATCCAGCGCCCCGGCCTGCTGTTCCCTTACATAGGCGCTCCGTAGTCCGGTACTGTCATTTTTATAGGCAAATGGTGCGATTTGCACATAATAAAATGGAAAAACAGATTGCGTTTCCCTTCGCCAGTGTTCGATCATCATGCTCTGGAGCTGACGGTAGGCTAACGGGAAATGGGTATTGGATTCGCCCTGGTACCAGATAACTCCCGCGAACTTGAAGTCGATGATCGGCGATACCATGGCGTTATAAATGTAACCTGCATGAACCGGCCAATGGTTGCTCGGGGGAATTGTCTTCGCAGATTGCCTGGTGTTGGGGTAGAGTTCGACGAGCTCATCAGGGATCCACGATTCAATATAAGAGCCACCCCAGGCGATATCTATGAGACCGACCGGTGTGTTTAGATTTTGCTGGAGATTTTTGCCGAAGAAATAACCTACAGCGCTGAAATTACGAAGAGAAGCAGAATCACAGACCGACCAGGTACCTTTTACATCAGCCTGGCGTTGCGGAGTGCCTCTTTTTTGCATTTTGTAAAGCCTTATTTGCTGGTTTTTTGCTTTAGGAAGTTCCCGGAGCACATCCTTGACACCGTGCCTGGCGCTCCATTCCATGTTTGACTGACCGGCGCATATCCAGACTTCCCCAATCATGATATCCTGAATAGAATAGTTCTCTTCCGCACTTTTCACAGTGATCGAATACGGGCCTCCGGATGCCGGCGTATTTACAAAAAAATGCCAGGAGGCGTTGGCATCTCCTTTGATCGTGAATTTTTCTTCTGACCAGGATACCGTAACGGTTGCGTTTTCCCAGGGGTCGGCCCATCCCCATATCCTGATCTTCGTATTTTGCTGTAGTACCATGTAATCGGCAAACACCGACGGCAGGGTTACTTTTGCCTGGCATATAAGGGGAAGCAGCCCTGCTACAACCGGCAGGATCATCCGGGCAATACAATTGAAAACACGCATGTGCAATCAGTTAAAACGTTTGATATATTCTAACAGCTCCCGGTTCATTTCTGCGTTTCCGCAGCTCAGGCCGTGATCGTCGCTGTCGATTTCAACAAGTTCCGCAGGGCTGCCGCCCTGCTTCACATACTTGTAAAAAAGCCTGGATGAACCGACAGTTACTACTTTGTCGCCGGTTCCGTGCCAGATTTTTACCGGTACCGGGTAGAGCTTCAGCGTATCGGCGCCGGACCTGACCAGGAACTTCATAAGAGGATTTGAACCTGCCATGGCGCAGGAGTCAAACCGGTTGCCGGAAGGGTCTTGAAAACGATATACTTCGGCAATTGCTTTCCGGGTAGTTTTCAGCCAGGGATTCTGCCAGGCCTGGCCATATAGGTCCAGCACCGGGCTATACATGACATGCGCCAGCACCAGCGGGCTGTAGCGGTAAACGAAGTTGGTGGACGAAAGGCCTCCCATTGAAAAGCCTCCTACTATGATCCGGGGATGGATATTGTAATTTTCGACGATATGCTGATAGGCCTTGAATGCAGACGCCAGTACAAACTCGCCGCCCATATTTTCGATACGCCCTCCGTTTACATCAAAAACAGCGTAACCGTTTTGAAGCAGAAGCTCCTGCAACCCGAATCTGTTGAGAAACCATTCTTTTTCAGTAACGCCTCCTCCGGCTCCGTGCGCCATATAGATCAGCCGGGTGGGCTTTCCTGTTTCCGAATAAGAAGCAGGCAGCTTGAGAATGGCATGATCGGTGAAAGTTCTCTCTTCAACCTGGTTGCCCGGTTTATTTTCCAGGTCGCAGTCTGACAGGGTAACCCGGAAGTAAATTTCCCGCACTGCCTGGGCGGAGCTCCCAAAGGTGAAAATTGCCAGGAAGGATATCAGAGCCAATCTTAGTGCCATCGTGTCTTGTCGAATCGTCCGTGTAAAGCTTGTAAAGTCTCGTATTTGTACGTATTTTTGTACAAATTATAATACAAATATGTTATGTTGGTAGCCAATATTTCCGATTTCAGAAAAGATATCAAGTCATATCTTGATAAGGTTTCAAGAAATTTTGAGACGCTGATTATCAATCGCGGGAAAGACGAAAACATAGTGGTCATGTCTTTAAATGAGTATAATTCGTTAATGGCGACGAACTACGAGTTATCGTCCCGGAAAAACGAAATGCGACTGGACTCGGCCATTGAGAAATTGAAAGAAGGAAAATCGTTCGCAAAAGATCTGACTGAGGACTAAGGTGAAATATATTTTTGTGGACGAATCGTGGGAAGATTATCTTTATTGGCAGGGCACTGATAAAAAGAAGCTGAAAAAAATAAATGAGCTTTTGAAGGAGATCGCCAGGAGTCCATATGAAGGATTAGGCAAACCGGAACCTTTGAAGCACAAATATTCAGGATTCTGGTCAAGACGAATTGACGAAGAGCACCGGCTGATTTACCGGTACGAAGAGGGGGCGATCCTGATTGCTAAATGCAGACACCATTACGATTAAACTAAAACGACCTTACTACTATACCTTTTATCAATACCACGGCTTTTCGGTTGTACATCCGTCATACCGCCCCGGCGCGGGGTTGTATTTAAGGAATTTCGTAGCTCCTGCTTCCGATGTGAAATAGCCTGCCAGGGTGAGCTCCTTGAACATCCTGAAATAATGTACAGGGTCTTCTGCCTTTTTGCTGGCCATGTAGGCGACGTGCTCTTTGTCGATGTCCGTCAGCAGCTTTTCTCTGAGAGCAGGACTCAGCTCCCGGAATTTCTTCCCGTAAGCCTTTTGGCAGGCCGCTTCGAGCTTTGATATCCCCTCCATGAATATGCGTTGTTCTGCCGGCGTATAGCAATCCGTCACGACGGCGTCCATGAAAGCGGCTACATCGGCTTCCTTTGCTCCCGGCGTATCGGTTGCCGGCAGAATAGTCTCGCCGATCTCGTTGAGCAGGGCCTTATGGTTTTCGCTAAGGAGCCCTTTTCCCCTTCCAAAGGTAAAGGAGCTGCTAAGGAAAGCCTGGCTTCCTATCATCGCCCCGCCCAGCAGGAAGGTTACTTTTTCGATCGCTTCTCTTCGGTTCATTGATTAGATGATGGGGTGATGGGGTGATGTGATGATGTGATG
>CAZLTN010000100.1:0-20136 GCA_964562455.1 uncultured Cytophagales bacterium | reverse complement strand
AGTTGAAAATTGAAAGTTGAAAGTTGAAAGTTGAAAGTTGAAAGTGGAGAGTTGAGAGTGAAAGATAACTTTCAACTTTCAACTCTCCACTTTCAACTAAAAAACCTTTACCCGATGGCCTTATCAAGCAGGTTCCGGGTAATCTGCTGCACCCTGGGATCGGGCCCGTGCGGCCGGTTATAATGCGACCAGGGGAGGGTATGTCCCGGCGGGCTGCTCAGCCCCTGAGCCCAGAAAATAGTCGAGGCGTTAAAAACAAAATTGTTCTTCGGCCCGTCATACACCACACTCTGCCATTTGGACGGATTGTCACCGCCCTGCCAGGCGATTCCTTCCGCCACTACCTCGAGCCCCGGCAGGTCCGGCGCATCGCCGTGGAACTCCCACCCTATAAGGCCCGGGATCCGGTCGCCTTTCTTTACTCCGGTACCTTTAAATATCCAGTGAGACGGATTGACAATGATCCAGTCGCCACCGCCGTTTACCGGCCGGATATTGCGCACGCCCATAAGCAGTCCTTCGTCGGGACCACGCTCCGGGTAAGGCCCGAACAGCTTCCGGCGGTCTTCCGCATAGTAATTGTCCGCTCCGTAAGGTCCGCCGCGGAATAGCCGCCTGTTAGGCAGCCCGGAGCTGTTGTCTGAATAAGGGGAAACCCAGCAAAGGGTATTTCCTGAAAAGAACAGGAGGCTAACACCGCTTTCTTTCAGCTTTTCGACGCTTCTGAACTGGCGGATATCCCAATACTCGTCATGCCCTACGCTCAGGAAAGCCTTTGCTTTCAGGGCTCTGTCGGGCGTCAGCATATCGCAATTGGCACAATAGGAGACATCGTATCCTTCGCCTTCCAGGAAATAGGAAAACGGCCGCTCAAAAGAAATAAACTCCCCCGACCCGAACGAGAGCGGATCATTTACAATGTCCATATACTGGGACTGGCGACCATAAGGCCGGTCGAAACTGACCGCAGCCCAGGGCCCCTGTACTCCATCAGGATGGGTATAAAGCGAATAATTGCTCGGCCACCTGTTATAGGCCTGCCAGGTATTATCCGAGCATTGGAACAGCAGGTCTACCGGCCGGTCGTCGGTTACTATAAAGATAATATAGCTCTCCCAATAAGGCTGGTCTTCGCGGGCAGGCAATGTTTTCAATTTTCCTATATAGACACCGCTCAGCCAATCGTCCGGAATCACAATGCTTGTAGAAGCTTCCCATTTGCATTCATGAAGATTTTTTTCGAGCGGGCCGGGCACAGGCTGCGGCTTTCCTTGTAAAGGCCCGATGCTTTTCATGAACCGTCCGCCGGTCCCACCATAATACCCGGTCCTGAAAATATCGAGCTGGTACGGAATGGCAGGATCTGTCGAAACCATAATCTCCAGCTTCTCCCCGGCCTTGACGCTTTGCCTGGAGCAGTACCCTTCTATCAGGTCCGTCCGCTGCTCGCTTTTATCATACCGGACCCGCGTCAGTTGCCAGTCCCGGGAGCCCGGCTTTTTATTCTCTTCTACAATCCTGTTGCTCTTCCGGGTTTCAAACTTCGGATCCAGCGACAGGGAAAGTCCCCCGGTAGCGGCTATCTGGATGGCCCGGCGCCGCGTAAGCTTCGGAGACCCCGATTTTTTCATGGTAATTAAGTGTTTAGGTTGGTTCGACAATGGTTATAAAACGAGTTTTGCGGGTAAAATATACTCATTTTTGAATGGGTAAACTAACTTGCGGAGAAATTGACCAGGAGATGATAATTCACAATACTACTTATAGTGTAGCTCCGCCGGCGGACGCACATTGGGTGTCATGGGTTCAGGAACACCACCTACCTGCCGTAAATGCACTGCCGGGCGTCAGCTCATGCCGGTTCCTGAAACTGCTCACGGAAGTCGAAAGCGACGGCATTACCTATACTGTGCAAACCGAAATCGATACTTTGCCCGCAGCGGAGGAATTCCTCGGGAAGCATGATCCCAGGCTGCAGTCGCTGATGACGGATGCTTTTCCCGGCCAGGTGCTTTATTTCCAGACACTGCTTAAAGTCATGTAACCAAGGGTTAAAACCCGTGGGTACGATATGACGATCCTTCGGATCCGGCGGCGACTCACGTTTAATCCTCATATCCAGACCGTTCCGAAACCGGGAAAATAAACCAACTGTTTCTCTTGACATTCATATTAACATTTAGTTAATTTAATTAATTGATTTTAGTTAGAGTTCAGTTATTCACTTAAATGTAATACGCGTATGAGACTGCAGATGCAAGCCGTTCGCTTTAATGCGGATGAGAGGTTGTTAGCTTTTATTCAAAACAAAATGAATAAACTGGAAACATTCTATGACAACATTACCAGCGGTGATGTTTTCCTCAAACTTGACAAAGGAGAAACCAACAAGGTCCAGAAAAAAGTTGTAGAGGTGAAGTTGTATGTCCCGGGTGGAAGCGTTTTTGTCAGCGAAGAAGGGACAACATTTGAAGAGGCAACAGACCTGGCTATCGATACGCTTAAAATGAAAGTAAAGAAGTTCAAGAATAAGAGGTCGGATGTAAGGAGCAGGAAGCCGTTGGTGGTCAGCGCCGAAACAGACGACGTTGAAGAAATGGCATAAATTCACCTTACCGGAAATCAGAAACGGGGCAGTTCGCCCCGTTTTTTTATGCCCTGTTCAGTCTATTTCACTTTCTTCCTTCAATGCTTCTTTCAGTAATACAGCCTTGTCAATCGGTACCGCACCCACATATTCGCAAACCAGCCCTCCTCCCAGATTGGACAAAACTGCTGTCTGAAGCGGAGATAATCCCAATGCCACGCAGCATGCCGCTATGCTGATCACAGTATCACCGGCCCCGGATACGTCGGTCACTTTGCGTTTATGCGCCCTTACATGATGTTTCTGACCCTCCGACAATATAAAAACGCCCCTTTCCGACTGAGTGATAAGAGCTCCTCTGGCCGATAAGCCGGCTATCAGCTCTCCGACTACGGCCTCAAACTCCTGCCGGTTTTCTATATCGAAATCTTTTTTAAACCCTTCCCTCAACTCCTTGAGATTCGGCTTGAAAAGTGTCACATTCTTATACGCAAGAAAATTTTTCTTCTTGGGGTCTACCACAACCGGAACCTCATGCTCACCGGCAAAACCGGTGATAGCGGCGATGGCAACCGGATCCAGTACACCTTTGTCATAGTCTTCAAACAATACGACGTCGCAGGAAGGTATGAGCTCGAATGCCTTGCTGATCAGGCGCTCCCTGTCGGTTTCCGAAATAGGCTCCTCTGTCTCGCTGTCTATGCGGACCACATGCTGTGACCCGGCTATTACCCTTTCCTTCACCGTAGTGACCCGGTCTTTACTTTTCAGCAGGCCTTCACAATTGAGCCCTTTCCCTGTTAAAAGGTTATGCAGCTTCTGCCCGTATTCGTCGTCGCCGATCACGGTACAGACAAACGCCTCGGCGCCGAGCGACTGAAGGTTGAGAAGCACATTTCCCGCTCCTCCCAAACGGAGCTCCCTGCTCTTTACTGATACTACCGGAACCGGGGCTTCGGGCGAAATACGCTCTACTTTTCCCCAAACATAGGAATCGAGCATTACATCGCCCACGACGAGAACCCGCAACGAATTAAATGATTCAAATATCTGCTCTATTGAGTTCATCGCACAAAGGTCTGCATTTTTCTTACCAATTCAAGCCGTTTTCGGCAATACCCATCCTGCGGGTAAATTTGGATGAAAGCTTGGATTTAGAGGTAATATACCTGACGCTGACCCCTACGTAAGGAGTCAGCGGAGGTTGCCAGGCATCGAGTGTATGGCCAGTCTCCCCGACGTTTTTCAGGCTCCTGAAAGTTGTGGCGCCGCCTTCAAGCGATATATTAAACACCGACAGAAGGTGTGCATTGGCGGCGATACCTATTTTTACATGCCTGTAATTCTGCCTGTTAAGCCGCTCTGACTCCGGCGTGGCCGGTGCTGCTATCTTAAAGCCGCTGCTATAGCCGTTCAGCCCGGCGACGGCTTCCATACTGAGCCATTTTTCGGCATTATACCGAACGGTAGCGGTAAAAGGCAGGATCGCTGTGGCCCGCCAGTTTTTATTGAACCTTTTGTTTATCCCGAAGACGGGTACCACAAGAAATTTCTGGTTATACGCCACCACCGACCCGTATATAAGCTGGGTCTGCAATCCCAGGATATGCATTCTTGCCGCCCCTCCCCAAAGGTGCGGACGGGGCGAAAAAAAAGTTTCATTTGACTCGGAAATTCCCAACCCGCCTCCATATACCCAAAGCCTGTCCTTAAGGCTTGCCTGTAGCCTGATGACTCCCAGGGAAACCGCTTTATAACCGTTAAGAGGATCTTTTGCCTGGTCAAAAACCGGGGAAATCTGGCTGTAATGCCCGTACATAAGGGTATGGACCGCCCGGAGATCGAATTTCTTCCGCAGGCTGAAACTGGCCTGAACCTCGCTTTGCACCGGCACCAATGCCAGTGCACTGGTACGCGTCAGGCCATATTCATGCCCACCGCCCAACTGTGCAGACGGATAATATTCGGCGCGCAGGGTCGCGTTGGGATAGAATAAACGACTCAGGTTAAGTTGCTGGGCGGCCAGGTAATGGGTGCTGCAAAGTAGCAATATCAAACCTGCTGCGGACCGGGTAAATTTCATAAAGATGCTTATATCACGAATGTAATGACTGGCTAAATTAACGAAAAAGAAAGGGCCGTATTGTCAGTCGTGGGTCAGGACGTATCTTTACCGTCATTTATACCGGTAAACCCTTTTCAACGGATGAAAACTTATACCTGCCTGGCTGCAGCCCTGATCATGCTAGCCTCATGCCGTCATGCCGACGCTCCGACAGAAACGACACGTACAAACAGCCATGCAACACCAAACGATTTCCTTTTCCAATACTCTATTATCGATGCGCTTCTTGCCGGTGTGTTCGACGGAGACCTCCCCGTCGGAACATTGAAAGAACATGGCGATTTCGGCATCGGGACTTTCAACGGGTTGGACGGCGAGATGATCGTAATAGACGGAAAAGTAATGAAGATGCGGGCAAACGGGGAGATAAGCGAGGTTGCCGACACTGTCAGGACCCCACTTGCGTTTGTTAAATTTTTCCAACCCGATACGGCTCTTACTATCCCGGGACCGACCATCACCTACGAAAAACTGAAGACCCTGTTATCCCCTTACCTGAACGAAAATAAAATGTATGCCGTCAGGTTAAAAGGGAATTTCCGCAAGGTAGAAGCCCGATCGGTAGCCCCTGCCCCGAAGCCCTATCCCGAGCTGGCGGCCTATCTTGCAGCCGGGGGGCAGACCTCTTTCAGCTTTTCGGATACCAGGGGAACCTGTATCGGTTTTGTTTCACCTGTATATACCGCGCGTACCAACGTACCGGGCTACCACCTGCACTACATTGATGAAACCTTGCAGAAAGGCGGGCATGTATTTGACTTTGAAGCTGATACACTTTCGGTAGAAATCGACCGCGTGCAGGGATTTACAATAGAATTGAATACGCATAAAGACTATGATAACGCCGATCTGAACAAAAACCGGAAGGAAGAATTGAAAACCGTAGAACAAAAGGAGTGAATCCTCTGCGGGAACATTTGAAAATACTAACTTTGGAAGTTACATTCCAGTCATACAACTCTTTATTATAATATTATGCGTCTTCTTGTCATTGCTTCCTGCCTGTTTTTCTTTAGCGGGGCTTCGGCCCAGGAATGGAAACCGGCCGGTTCGAAAATCCTTACTCCCTGGGCGGAAAAAATCGATCCGAAAGCTCCGCTGCCGGAATATCCCCGTCCCCAACTTACAAGGCCTGAATGGACCAACCTGAACGGCTTGTGGGAGTATGCGATCGTACCACGCAAATCGGCGCGACCTGCAGATTTCCAGGGAAAGATATTGGTACCCTTTGCAGTGGAATCGGCTTTATCCGGCGTAGGGAAGACCGTCGGGCAGGAGCAGGAGCTCTGGTATAAAACGACCTTCAACGCTCCTAAGAACCTGAAGGGCAAAAAGCTCCTCCTTCACTTTGGCGCTGTTGATTGGGAATCGGAAGTTTTTATAAACGGCAAAAGCATCGGGATTCACAAAGGGGGCTACGATCCTTTTTCGTATGATATCACACCGGCGCTGGCAAAATCGGGAGCACAGGAGCTGACGGTCAGGGTATGGGACCCCTCCGACGACGGTCCGCAGCCCCGCGGAAAGCAGGTAAAGGCGCCACACGGCATCTGGTATACGCCTGTTACCGGCATATGGCAGACCGTTTGGCTGGAAACAGTACCCGAAACCCATATCGAAGGGCTTAAAATAACCCCTCAGTTCGAAGCAAGGTCAGTTAAAATTGAAACACGCACCAGCGGAGCACAGCCGGGCGACCAGGTCAGGATAACAGCTTTGGATGGAAATACAGAGGTAGCTTCGGCTACTGCGGGTCCGGGAAAGGAAGTGGTGCTCAATATCCCTAATGCCAGGATATGGGAACCCGGCAAGCCTTTCCTTTACAATCTTAAAGTTTCTGTATTGAGGAAAGGAAAAGCCCTGGACGAGACGGGAAGCTATTTCGCGATCCGCAAAATCAGCATGCAACCCGACGCACAGGGCATACAGAGAATGCTGGTCAATGACAAATTCCTGTTCCAGTACGGCCCTCTCGACCAGGGCTGGTGGCCCGACGGGCTGTATACCGCTCCTACGGAAGAAGCCTTACTCTTCGATATCGAAAAAACCCGGGATATGGGTTTCAACATGATCAGGAAGCACGTCAAGGTGGAACCTGCACGCTGGTATTATCACTGCGACAGGCTGGGAATGCTGGTATGGCAGGACATGCCGAGCGGCGACCTCGGCAACCGGTGGGAGCAAAGGCCGGGCATCACCGGGCGGGAAACCGACAAAGACCGCACCCCTGAATCGGAAGCCATCTTTAAAACCGAATGGAAAGCGATCATGGATGCTTTCTATCATTTTCCTTCCATTGTAGTCTGGGTGCCTTTCAACGAAGCCTGGGGACAATTTAAAACCAGGGAGATTACCGAATGGACCATGAAGTACGATCCTACCCGGCTCGTAAACAGCGCCAGCGGCGGGAACTTTGAGCCGGTAGGCCACATTATCGATATGCACAATTACCCCGACCCTGTCATGCCCCGGCCCGACCTTTTCGGTAAGGCACAGATTATCGTGCTGGGAGAATTCGGCGGTCTGGGCTTACCCATTGCTGACCACACCTGGCAGGATAAAAACAACTGGGGATACCAGAGTTTCAAAAACCGGGAAGAGCTGCTTAACCGCTATACAAAGCTGATGACCGACCTGAAGCCACTGATCAGACGCGGTCTTTCTGCCGGCGTTTATACGCAAACGACCGATGTGGAAATCGAGACCAACGGACTGATTACCTACGACAGGAAAGTGATCAAGATCCCGGAAAAAACGTTACAACAGTTGCATAGCGAGCTGTATCGGTAAACAAAAAGGCTTACAAAAATACAGGTTTTCTTATAGCCAAATTACAGGTTTTCCTGTATAGTGATGGCGCGCAACGGCGGCTAATTTTGAGTTTCCAAATTTCACCTCAACAGGAAACTCATGAAAGCAGTTTTGCGCACCATTTTAACCTTATACCTGCCTTTTGCAGCCTGCCTTCCGATATATAGCCAGTCACTCCCGGATTTCCTCCGGTTCCACCATTTCAACGCCCACTACGACCCGGACCTTTTCGGTAATGCAATGCATATCGACCATGCTTTTGACGGCGTTACCCACCCCGACTTCAACACCACGCTGCAATATACCCTCTCCGGAAACCTTACCATCGAATTCTGGATGCGCGTTCCGCCGTATATGCTGGCGGAGAGGCAATCGGCAACCATTTTCGAACAGAAAGAGGGAGCGGTCAAGCTGTATCTGACCAACCCATGCGTCACAACCTCACCTACTCCGCCCTGTGACTTCACCAGGCATTCTCTGTTTTTCGTAATGGAAACGATCGGCAGCAATAACAATATACTTTACGGCGTAGATGCCGAAATCCCGGGCTACAACGAATGGTTCCATGTAGCTATCGTAGTCAATCACAGTGTAGACGTCGATCTTCCGGACGATTTCTATAATTACGATTTGGACGGCTACCCGGGCGGCGCCGACCAGGCTGCCAGTGATTATTACGACCACCAGGTCCTTCCGCAGGAAATGGCCATTTATATCAATGGGGTAAAGCAAATGAGAAGAGACCCGACGGATAGTTACTACTACAAAATGACGGCGCCGGGCTCTGAAAGCATCAAAAAAAGCGATGGCTCGTTTGTAATAGGCCCCGGAGGTACAAACGGTATCTGGATCGATGATTTCCGGATCTGGGAGGAAACAGCAAAGCTGCAAAGCGGGATACGGAGTACCATGAATGCTCCGCTGCCATCCGGCCCCGGCGGGTTCGCATTCCAGGACGGCCTTTATGCCTATTTCAAATATGATGCTTCTCCCGGCAGCACTCCTATCCACGGAACACAGCCAGGCTCCGGGTTCGACCGGACCGTTCCCAACATGTCAAGAGGGGCGGGAAGCCCCACTTCCGACGGGAACTACGCGCTGATGGGTTCGATGATATTCGACACATACGGAGCCTACCCGGCCTTCGGTAAAGGGAGAACCTTCAAGCTGGTACAGGCCGGCGGCATGAACTCTCCTTACCTTGTTTATCAAAACTGGGACGGAACATTTCCGGGGGCTTCAGATGACGTAACGATAGACCTCCAGCATGAAGATGATATTGTAGATCTGAATAACCAGGTATTTTTTCGGTCCATTCTTTTCAAAAAAGGAAAGCTGCGTACCAACGGGTACGAGCTGAGGGTTAACTATAGCACACTCGGGGCGTCGCCGGCTTCCTATGTCATCACTTCTAAAGGAGCCCAGGCCGAGGCGGGCCCCTACGTCAAATCATTGTGGTACTGGAAAGACATCCTGACCACCCTTCCTATAGGCACTGAAGCTCACTATCTGCCTGTTGCGATTGCCGCAAACAGTTCGGAAGGCTTTACGCCGGTCGCATCGGTAAAAGAGACGCTGCCGGCCGGGTTGGCAGAGCAATCTATGGCTCTGCAGGTTCCGTGGGATATCAAAGTCCGGAACGCAAACCCCGCCATGACCTACAAGGTAAAGCTCCAGTGGAACGAAGAGAATGAAGGAGGAGATTTCGACCGTTCCCACATTTACTTTGCCAATTTTCATAACGGCGCCTGGCGGAAGCTGGGCCAGGGACTCCCTGCAACAGAAGAAGAACCCGGCATTTATTCTGCAACGATAAACGTAGACGGCTTTTCAGAATTTACCGTGATCGGAAGCCCGTCGGCCCTACCTGTACGACTGGCCGGGTTCAGCGCTCAGCCGGAGGGCAGGAGCACAGCATTGCTCTCCTGGTCGACGACCTATGAAGAAAATACCAGCCACTTCGTAATCGAAAAAAGCAGCGACGCCGGCAACTGGCACCCGGTTGGCCAGGTCATGGCCCGCAACATAGAGAAGGGCAATCATTACCGGTTTACCGACCGGATCGGCGCCCGGGATTCACAGCATCTTTACTAC
The DNA here is from genome assembly GCA_964562455.1 of uncultured Cytophagales bacterium. Taxonomy (GTDB): domain Bacteria; phylum Bacteroidota; class Bacteroidia; order Cytophagales; family Spirosomataceae; genus Ravibacter. The sequence goes on along the minus strand of CAZLTN010000100.1, from coordinate 10,519 downwards.
CGGCTGAAAATGGTCGACCTCGACGGGCAGTTTGCCTACAGTAGGATCGAATCGGTCCGGCTCGACGGAGGCGTTTTCACCGGGATCTATCCCAATCCCGTCACCGGCTCCTTTTTCAACCTGCCCGACGACCTTACAGGCGGGATAAGACAAGTGAAGCTGTTTTCCTCTGCCGGCATAGAGGTATTGAGAACTGCCGCAGACGCTTCCGGGAAAATCCAGCTTCCGATGCTGAACCCGGGGCTTTATATCGCAGAAATGACAGGTCAAGACGGAACCGTCTACCGTGAAAAAGTAATGATCGGCCGGTCGGGTGGAAATTAAAGTCGTTAACGCTACACAAAGCCTCGTCTTACCCCCTTGGCATAATATGCCCTGATTTATAATAAGGCAGTAAATGCGTATACATGGCCTGGCGGAAGTCGTCGGCTGTGCCGCGTTTCAGAATTTCCACAAGATCACGGTGGACAACAGGTTGCGGGATTTCGATTTTCACACCTTTGTCGTAGTACTCCGAAAACACGTGATCAAAAACCGGCATCAGCAGCGTCTGGAAGCGGGCAAAGGTTTCATTCCCTGTCATTTCATAGAGCTTCCCGTGAAAGGCAACCTCCTCCTCTTTAGTGGGGACAAATTTGTCCTTTTGCCTGGCCACGATCTCTTCCAGTTCCTCGATGTCCTTTCTGGTCTTCCTGACAAACAGGAATTCCGCTATTCCCATTTCAAGGATAAGCCGCATTTCAAAAATATCCTTCAGATTATCGATACTGAGGATAAGCGGGTTGAGCACCTTCTCGAGCCCGGCAAGCAGGTCAGGTTGGGCGATAATCATACCTCGTCTCGGCCTGGCCTCGATCATACCCAGCATCCGGAGCCGGCTCAATGCCTCCCTGACGACGTTACGGCTCACATTCAGCTGGGCGGCAATATCCGTTTCATTCGGCAGCGCGTCTCCGGGCTTGAATTTATTTTCTGCAAAATATTCGCGGAGGATATTCTCCACACGGTCGGTCATCGACAGGGAGCCCAGGGGAACGAGGGGCGATACGCTATTTTTACGCATACTGACTTTAAACTATAGGCCTCAAAATTAGCAGGTTTTGAATCAATGCCCGCCTAAATCACCAAACATTTAAATAATTCTATAAATAAATTGGAAGTTTAAAAATATTTTTATATTTGTCCAACAAATAAACTTAAGTTACAATTCCTTATAAAGGGCTCTTTGCCAAATGTTCTACTATCAATAACCCACTTTCGACATGAAGCACGGGTACATTGCAAACCACCTAACAAAGCATTCGATGCGATCAGCAATATCCTTGCTGATTATTTCAGCAATAGCGCTTTACGGTTTTCATGGCAACCCTGGAAATAAATTGAAGCGATTGCAATTCCGGGTACAGACCGACACTGCCCATCAGGAGCTGAATAAAAATTTTTGCTGGTTTCATCCGCGCGCCGCCGCGATCCCGGGAATGGGAAAAAACGGGAAACCCGCGGTCATTATGACCATTCAAAAGCATTTGAAAGTAAGTGACTACTATTCAGGCCTCTACTACATGCGGACGGATGATCTCGGGAAAACCTGGTCTGGTCCTGATGAAATCCCCGAACTTAAATGGCAATACGAACCCGATGGTACGACAGTAAGCGTTGCCGACGTTACCCCGGGCTGGCACCATCAAACCGGTAAACTTATTGCGATTGGAATCAAAGTAAGGTACAGCAAAGAAGGAAAGCAACTGTTTGATAAGCCGCGTTCGCATGATGCTGCCTATACCGTTTTCGACCCGTCGAGCAATTCCTGGACTTCCTGGAAGATGATCAATGTACCTGACTCCGCATCCAAATTTTTTCTTGTCAATCCCGGATGTGTACAGTGGATCGTCAAGCCTGACGGAAAGATTCTTCTTCCCGTTTATTTCAGCGGGCCTGACCTGGGTGAATCTTCCGTTACCGTATTGGAATGCGCATTCGACGGTACAACCTTATCATACCTGCGAAATGGGGACGAGATGACGGTCAAAGGCGGGCGTGGTCTTGGTGAACCGTCATTGGCGTTGTTCAACGGCACGTATTATCTGACGATGAGGAATGATTTTAAAGCTTACGTGGCCACAAGTAAAGATGGCTTGCATTGGACTCCGGTGAAATCGTGGACTTTTGACGACGGAAGCGATCTCGGCAGCTATAATACACAGGCCCACTGGCTGGTGCACAACGACGGACTGTTTCTTTCCTATACGAGGGGAGGAGCTGATAACGATCACATTCCACGCAACCGGGCGCCTATATTCCTGGCCCAGGTTGACCCGGTAAAATTGAATGTTGTCCGGGCTTCCGAACAGGTATTAATGCCCGAACGGGGGGTTATGCTGGGTAATTTTGGCGCTTCGGCAATTACTCCCGCTGAATCATGGGTTACGGACGCAGAATACATGGCGGAAGATAAACCGCATCCGCGCGGAGCCAATGGTACCGTATGGTTTGCCCGTGTATTGTGGGCGAAAAAGAACAGGCTCGTGAAATAAGCCTTTTTTAACACTCTTTCAATAGAATTCAGCCGAATTCGTTCAACAAAAAATAATTCTATAAATCAATCGAAAGGTTAAAATTATCTTTATATTTGTCCAACAAATAAACTTAGTGTATAATTTACCCGAATAACAACCTTACCATATGTTCAACTACTCAATAACCCCACTGACAAAATGAAGCATAGGTACAATCCAAAAATCAGGGCGATTCTTCTGATGACATTGTTTATAATAAGCATTATTTCAGCAGGCGCTCAGCAGCGGCAGATCCGGGGCACAGTCACCTCTTTATCTGACAAATCGACGATACCCGGCGTGACGGTGGTAGTAAAAGGGACCCAGACAGGTACGCTGACCAATACGGACGGCCGGTACGAAATCGGGGCAAATGCAGGACAGACTTTAACTTTCAGCTTCGTGGGTTATAAGTCGCAGGAAGTTGCGGTCGAGGCTCAGACCGAAATCAACATCGTCCTGGAAGAAGATGTAACCGCCCTTAACGAAGTAGTGGCGATCGGTTATGGTTCCCAATCGAGGCAAACCATGACGACTTCGGTATCGAAGCTTGATACAAAAGTATTGGAAAATGCAGCGATAGCCAACCCCGCTTCGGCTCTCCAGGGAACCATCCCGGGATTGAGGGTTATCAACACATCAGGACAACCGGGGAGCTCACCGAGTATACTGCTCCGCGGAGGTGCGTCTATCAACAGCCCGGGAGCTCCGCTGGTAGTTGTAGACGGAATAGTGAGGGCATTCAACGACCTTAACCCTTCGGATATCGAGTCTGTCGAAGTCCTGAAAGACGCAGCGTCGACTGCCATCTACGGCGCACGCGCCAACAACGGGGTTATACTTGTAACTACCAAACGAGGGAAAAACGGGTTTTCTGAAATTGAATATAAGGTCCGCACCGGCTTTAACCATTTAAGGACAGCATATGATTACTCAAATGCCAGAGACTTCATTTACTATAACAGGCTTGGGGTACGACGGGTCAACGAGGCGCGTTCACAGGGCGGGATCGCCCCGGTTTCACCCGATAGTCAAACCGGGTTCGGGGTCAATCTGCCTAACATATATTCTTCTATTAAAATTACGGGGGCAAACCGCAACCAGTTTTCTTCCTTACTGAATGATGGGTGGCAGTGGATGATGGATCCTTATACCGACAAGGATACGCTGATGTTCGTTGACTACGGAAGCCAGGTTCGCGACGCGGCGTTTAACAACCCCGCCCGAACCCAGGATCACTATCTGAGCTTTACAGGTGGCAACGAAAAAGCTAAGTTTGCTGCCAGTCTCGGGTATTATAACGAAGACGGCCTTGTAGTAGGCACCAAATACGAACGCTTCTCAGGCACCTTGAACGGATCATACAGGATAAAGCCGAACTTTGAAGTTTCCAGCGCGGTAGCCTACTCAGTATCCAAGTTACCTCCTATCTACCAGGGAGACGCCAATATTTTCTACCGCGTCCAAAGTCTCTGGCCGACTTTCAAGCCGTTCGATGACAACGGTAATCCTAATCCGAACAACGCGGCCGGAAATGGTAATCCGTTGTACTACCTTGATCGCTATGTCAGGAATAACAGCTTCAGAAAGACTACTTTCAACATTGGGGCCAACTGGGAAATCGTAAAAGACCTGTTGTTACAGGGCCAGGTCAATTTCTACTACCTTGATGATGTAAATGAGTCATTTACCAAATCTATTCAGTACCAAACCACTACCGTACCGGATGTAACCCGTCCTGCATCGGCTTCTTATCAGAATTACCTGCAACAGCAGCACAACATTACGCTTAACTACTCGAAGAGTTTTGATCAGCACAACTTCAATGTATTGGTTGGCGGCGAATATTTTGACGCAAATTCTTTCAGCCTTTCGGCCGCAGGGAATAAAGCCGCTACTGATTTTATCTATACGCTGAATGCTGCTACCGAACGGACTTCCATCAGCTCTTCATGGAGCGGATACAGGATTCTATCAGGCTTCGGGCGTCTTAACTACGACTTCGACGGTAAGTACCTGGTGTCGGGAGTTATCCGTTACGACGGTATTTCCAGGTTGGCGGAGGGTAAAAGGTGGGCTGCCTTCCCGGGAGTTTCGGTGGGATGGAACATGCACAAGGAAGCATTTTTCAGCGATCTGGGGCTCGATAATTTTATTACCAATTTTAAACCGCGCGTAAGCTATGGTGTGAATGGCAACGTAGCCGGCGTAGGCGATTATGAAGTACAGGGAGGCTACGGAATACAAACGCTGTACGGAGGCCAGGCCGGCTTCCTGAACACCGGCATTGTCAACACCGGCCTGCGTTGGGAGCGGTCCAGTTCGGTAGATGCCGGTGCTGATATCGGGCTCTTTAACAACCGGGTAGTACTATCATTCGACTACTTCAACAGGGTAACCAGCGACCTTCTTACTAGCCTCGCCTTACCCAATTACACAGGTTTCAGCAGTGTCAGAACGAACTTAGGCAGCTTTAGAAACCGGGGATATGAAATCGATATCAATGCAAACCTGCTCGCATTACCCAACGGGCTAACCTGGGACCTTGGCCTGAATACCGCGTTTATCAGGAACAGGATCCTGAAACTCCCCGAAAACGGTAACGAAAGAAACAGACAGGGTGGCTACGAAGTGTACGATCCCGCACAGGGAAAAGTAGTGTGGGTAGGAGGCATACAGGAAGGAGGGGTGCTCGGCGATATGTTCGCCTTCAAACAGGAGCGTATCCTCCGCGACTGGGATGATGTAAACAAGTCGGTTGCCAACCGCTACGATGCGATCGCAGAACTGTACGGGCCGAGCGCCTACGCCGACCTCGCTAATAAAACCGGCAAATTCCCGATAGAGCCCGGCGACGTACTCTGGGCTGACCTTGACAACAACGGGATCATCAACTCGCTCGACAGGGTCAAAATCGGGAACATGTATCCCAAATACACCGGCGGGATGTCCTCTTCGCTTTCCTTCAAAAACGTAACTTTTTTTGCAAGGCTTGACTACGGGCTCGGGCACACCATTTACAATGATTTGTATGCCCGTATCCTCGGACAAATGCAGGGAACGTTCAACGTGATCACCGATGTAAAGAAAATGTGGAGCGAAGACAATATCGATACTGATCTGCCCAAGTTTTACTACGGCGACCAGGTAATCAAGAAGAACATTACCAGGTCGAACAATGCGGGTACTTCGCAGGACAACAACAGCTCACGGTTCTATGAAAAAGGTGACTACCTGGCATTCCGGGAAGTAACCCTCGCCTACCTGTTGCCTAAGACATGGACTTCCAAAATCAAGCTTTCGTCTGTAAGACTGAATGTAACCGGTCAGAACCTCGGATACCTGACGGGCTATTCAGGCACAAGCCCGGAACTGGGCGGTCTGGATGCCGGGCGCTACCCACTCCCGAGAACTGTCATCTTCGGCCTGCAAGTTTCATTCTAAAAACCTTTGCTTAAGACATCATGAAAAAAAATCTTTTCCATATACTGATAGGTCTGATGCTGGCTGTGCTGACCGGCTGCGGCCAGATGGAGCTCGGCCTTTCCCCGGTGAGCAGCATCACGGACGGCAATTTCTGGAAATCTCCCGAGCAATGGGAATCATTCGCAGTAGGGATCCACGCCAGGCTGAGAACACATACCTACAACCTGTTTACGCTGGGCGGAATGCGCGCCGACGAATTCGGTGAAACGTCTTTCGGCGGAGAATCTACCAATAACCGCGAGCGCCTCTGGCTGAACACGCTGAATGTCGACAACCCGGGTGTCACCGGTTACGGCGACTTTTACTCCAACATCAACCAGATCAACCTGCTGATCAAAAAAACAGAAGAGGCTACCGTCCTGTCCGACAGCGATAAAGGATATTATCTCGGGCAAGGCTACGGGTTAAGGGCATTCTACTATTTTCACCTGTTGAGAAGCTGGGGAAATGTAATCCTTCACCTGGAACCGACCACAAGTTTTGATCTCAATGCTCTCGCCAAACCCGCCAATCCCGCGTCGGAGGTAATGGCCCAGATCAAGTCGGATATCGCTAAATCGGAAGCAGGGTTCGGCAACAATTTCACGATCAAGCAAAATAAGGCGCTATGGTCAAAAAGCGCCACGCTGATGCTGAAAGCAGAAGCGTTCCTGTGGGCAGCACGCCAGATGGGAGGCGGGAACGCCGATGCTTCGGCAGCAAAAGCCGCTCTGACGGAAATACAGACCAATGTCCCTGCTCTCGGCCTCCTGGACAGCTACAAGGACATTTTTGCCAATACGACCAAAGGGAACAAGGAAATCATTTTCGCTATCCGGAACGATCTTCTCGAATATACCCTGATGGGCGGCAATTTTCTTCCTTTCCTGCCCCAGATCAACTACATCGGCAACTATTACGACACACTTTCAAGAGTCAAAATAGATGTACAGAAAGATCTGGTAGGCGGTACGGGCGGGTTCCAGGCGCCTATCAAAAAAAGCACTTACTGGCGTTTTTCAAACGATGATTCCAGGAAATGGGCCTCCATCAAGGGTGCTTTCCGGCTGGAGGGCGAAACGCTTACCCTGGCGGGCTGCTATGTAAACAAATTCCAGGGTTATATCAACGCCGGAAGCCGTGTACTGGCCGACGACTATCCTATATACCGGTATGCCGACCTGCTGCTCATGCTGGCAGAAGCTAAAAGCCTGATTGGAGAGGACCCGGCGCAGGAAATAAACCTGGTCAGGAAGCGCGCCTTCGGGGCAAGTTACACTGTCGAAAAGTACGGGTTCCCGAATAAAGCCGGAGACAACAATGTACACGAGGCCATCCTGGCGGAACGGTTCTACGAATTTATTTCCGAAGGCAAAAGATGGTATGACCTGAGAAGGTTCGGCAAGGAATACGTATTCAAATACACCACCGTCACTGAAGAATACAAACTACTCTGGCCGGTAGACCTCGTAACACTGACCAACAACAAAGCGCTGACTCAGACACCGGGCTACAATTAGAGCTTGATGACACAACGACGTTTTCTCCATACCTCTGTGTGGTTCTGCCTTATTACCCTTTCGTTGACGATTTTCTCGTCGATAATGGTAAAGGCAGAACCAACGGAGGAAGGTAAAGGCTGCGACAGGCAAACACCTGTTTTTGCGCCCGTGGTTATAGGAGCCGCTCCGACAAACGAAGCGACGATCGTATCGCTGGGCAATGGTGAGCACCGGATCTTCTATATCAACCGGCCCGGTGAAGCCAACCGGCTGATGTCGGTTCGGTCTGCGGACGGGCAGCATTGGAACGGGCCCGAAACCGAAATGGAACTACCCGGCACCGCCTATTATGCCAACCGTGTGATGATGGATGATAAGGACGTTTTGCATTGTATCTTCCACTTGTGGGCTGAAGGCAGCAACGGCTATAGGGGCAGACACCTCGATTTATGGTATACGCGCAAAAAGAGCGGGTCAGGTGCGTGGGAAAAGCCCCGGAAGATCTATGACGGCTATGTAGGGTCTCTGAGGTGCTTCATGCAACTGGAATCGGGAAGGTTGATGACCAGCTTCGGAAGGGCTGTTCCGGCGAGATCGGCAAAACCTACCTCCCCGGGACCCGATTACGGATGGAACGAGGTATTAACGCTGCTTTCGGACGATGACGGAGAGACCTGGTCGGAAGCGCCCCAACCGCTGAATATAGAAATAGACAGCGGCAAAGCGACACGGTACGGTGCGATAGAACCCGATGTTATCCAATTGAAAAACCGTGCGCTGTGGATGTTGATCCGGACCAATAAAGGGACATTCTACGAGTCGTTCTCTCAGGATTCCGGAGAAAAATGGACAACTCCCAAGCCGTCGAAGTTTGTTTCTTCCGATTCGCCGGCTGCTTTTCTCAGGCTGAAAGACGGGCGTATTATATTGTTTTTCAATATGAACCAGAGATGGGATAATCCTAACAGCTACGCTTTTGGCGGACGGGAAGTGCTCCATGCCGCCATTACCGGCGATGAAGGAAAAACCTGGAAAGGGTTCAGGGAAGTGCTTAGGGAAGATTCTCAAAAAGCAGGGAAAGAAAAAGGCGACCGGGGAACGGCCTACCCGTCGGCAGTAGAAACATCCGACGGCAAGGTTATACTGGTATCGGGACAGGGAGAAAGCAAATCGATCGTATTATTCGATCCGGACTGGCTCGAAGAAACGAGTACCCGGTTGATTCCCCCGGCGACAGAAAACGACCTGTCGGAAGAGGCTGAATGGGTTCAGAATTTCCCCGCCTCGAAAAATGGGGAAATTGAAATAAAGCTGGATTTGACTAAAAACTCACCGCCATTACGGGTAGCCTTAAACGATCATTTTTCCATAGCTGCCGATTCACTTGCATCCGCTAACTCGGTTTTTGTCTTCAGTTTCACCCCTAAAAGTACAATGGAAGGGATCAGCACAATGAAAATAAAATGGAGCTCCGATCGTAAAAAGATATCGCTTTACCTCAATAACCGGCTTTTGACAAGATCGTCACTTTTGAAAACCTCTGAATCCGGCCTGAATTACGTGAGAATCGCAGCTATGCCAGATAGCCGTAAAAATGGGAACAAAATAAAGATAAGCGAGTTTTCCTATAACAAAATACCGTAAGTTCAAGCCTAAACCCTTAATCCTAATGTCTAAAATAGTCCTGACATATTCCGCGTTTTTCTGCCTTGTTTTCCTGCTCACAGGAATAGTGTCCCAGGCGCAAAAGAAAAATCACGCTACCACCATCACCACCTCAAACGGATATTTAATCCATAATAAAGCGACGGAAATACCCTACCTGAAAACCGGGCCGTTTGTTAAGCTTGACGACGGGGGAATACTGACTATCGAAAAAAACAAAAGCTGTATCAGTCGTGATGGTGGGAAAACATGGAAAGAATATCCGATATTCCAGGACTCCTCGCGCTTTGATATCCGGATCGAGCGCGTTTTATTAAAAACACGTTCCGGGGCAATCATACTGGCTTTTGCAAATGACGTTGAAAGAGCCAACTGGAAATGGGACAATGATATCGCAGACTCTCCCGGGGCAACTATACCGACCTATGCCGTCCGGAGTCTCGACGGTGGAAAAACATGGCAGGATCTGCAGAAGCTCCACGATGAATGGACTGGCGCAAACAGGGATATTATAGAAACAAAAGAGGGAAACATCATCTTTACCTCTATGATGATGCGTCACAATCCGGGTCATCATACCGTAATTACGTATACCTCAAAAAACAACGGGCTTAACTGGATAAGATCAAATGTAATTGATTTGGGCGGAGTAGGTCATCATAGCGGCGTAACTGAAGCCACAATCGAGCAACTGAATGATGGACGCATCTGGATGCTGATGAGAACGAACTGGGGAGTATTCTGGGAAGCGTTTTCGGAAAATCAGGGGCTGACCTGGAAAAGCTTCAAACCTACCAAAATCGCTGCAAGCTCTGCACCGGGCCTGTTGACCAGGCTAAAAAGCGGCAAACTCTTCCTTATCTGGAACAGACCGCTCCCTGAAGGAAAAGATACATTTCCGTTATCGGGCGGCGATGGGATTTCGTCAGAAGTGGCTCACAGTAATCACCGCGGCGAGCTCTCTGTCATGATTTCCGATGATGATGGGAAAACCTGGTCCGACCCTGTTGTCGTGGCCCGGATAACGGAAAAAAGCAAAGGAAAAAACCTGGCATATCCCAGGGTCTTTGAACCGGAACCCGGTGAAATATGGGTTTCTACTACTTATGCCGGATTTGGCGGATATTTGAGTTTCAGGATTTCTGAAAAGGACATTCTCTAAATTACCTATTTTTAATAAACCCGTCATGAATACCCGTCGAAAATTCCTCCAGTCCGGGCTTTGGATAGCCGCCTCTCTATCGACAACAGCATGTAGCAAGGCTACCGAAAAAACCGCTGCTGCCTCTTCCGCCGATGTTCCGGACTGCCTCGACTACGGCCGGTCTTTCC
>CAZLTN010000099.1:0-20208 GCA_964562455.1 uncultured Cytophagales bacterium | reverse complement strand
TGTCTAAATAATCAAAAGAAATGGCTTACGATAAATTCACTATATTAAAAAGTACGGCAGTGCCTCTGCCGATCGAAAACGTCGATACGGACCAGATCATTCCTGCGCGTTTTCTGAAAGCTACCAAACGGGAGGGCTTTGGCGATAACCTTTTCAGGGACTGGCGTTACAATGCTGACGATACGCCCAAGCAGGATTTTGTTCTTAACAACCCGATCTATTCAGGAAAGATCCTGGTAGGAGGCCATAACTTCGGAAGCGGTTCCAGCCGGGAGCATGCTGCCTGGGCTATCTATGACTACGGTTTCCGTTGTGTGGTTTCCAGCTTTTTTGCGGACATTTTCAAAGGAAATTCCCTTAACGTCGGCATTCTGCCGGTACAAGTGAGCCCGGAGTTCCTGGATAAGATTTTTCTTGCCATAGAAGCCGACCCTGAAACGGAGCTTGAAGTTAACCTGTCTGAGCAGAAAATCACTATCCCGGGCACGGGCGAAAGTGAGTCTTTCGATATCAACGGTTACAAAAAACACAACCTGATGAATGGTTTTGACGATATCGATTACCTTCAGTCGATGAAGGATGAAATAAGGGGATTTGAAGCGGCAAGGATATATTAGGAGCCGTAAGCAGTACGCTGTAAGCTATAGGCTCCCGTATCAGTCCGCATAGGCACATACAACTATAGCATATAGCGTACAGCTTATCGCTTTATGACAAACATGAGTGACCGCTACATAGAAATAATGGATACGACACTCCGCGACGGTGAACAGACCAGCGGAGTGTCGTTTTCGGCATCTGAAAAGCTGACCATTGCGCAGCTTTTGTTGCAGGAAGTAAAAGTAGACCGCATAGAAGTTGCTTCCGCACGTGTTTCCGAAGGGGAGTTCCAGGCGGTCAGGAAGATTACAGACTGGGCCGGGGCCAATGGACTGCTGGATAAAATCGAGATCCTTACGTTTGTAGACGGGAAGGCCTCGATCGACTGGATGCTGGAGGCCGGGGCAAGGGTGATGAACCTGCTGACCAAAGGCTCGCTGAATCACCTTACCTACCAGCTCAGAAAGACGCCGGAAGAGCACTTCGAGGATATACGTCAGGTGATAGAACTTGCCGGGGCCTCAGGAATCACCTGTAATGTATACCTGGAAGACTGGAGCAACGGAATGCGGAATTCCCCCGGGTATGTATTTCAATCGCTGGATTTCCTCACTACGCTGCCGGTCAGAAGGATACTGCTCCCTGATACTCTGGGAATACTGACGCCTTCGGAGTCGTATTCCTTCGTCAAATCCATAGCAGACCGTTACCCCGGGCACCATTTCGAATTTCACGCACATAACGATTATGATCTGAGCGTAGCCAATGTAATGGAAGCCCTCAGGGCCGGTGCGAAGGGTCTGCACCTGACAGTTAACGGGATGGGAGAAAGAACAGGAAACGCGCCTCTGGCAAGCACAATTGCCGTCATGAGAGATTTTCTGCCCCAGTACAGTACTTCGGTAAACGAAAAATCGCTCTACTCGGTCAGCAAGCTGGTGGAAACTTTTTCAGGTGTAAGGGTGCCTTCCAATAAGCCCATAGTGGGGGAACATGTTTTTACCCAGACTGCGGGGATACATGCCGACGGAGATAAAAAGAATAACCTGTATTTTAGCCGGTTGATGCCCGAGCGTTTCGGGCGGCAGCGCCTGTATGCGCTGGGCAAAACATCAGGAAAGGCAAATATCGAAAACAACCTGCGGGAACTGGGGATCACCCTTTCGGAGCCGGATCTTAAGAAGGTTACGCAGAGGATCATCGAGCTGGGCGATCGTAAAGAGGCAGTTACTCCCGAAGACCTGCCTTATATTATTTCCGATATCCTGGACAGCAATACGATCGAGGAAAACGTGTCGATCGTTAATTACGTGCTGACCCACTCGAAGAATCTCAAACCGTCTGCCACTCTGCAGATCAGGTTCGGGGAAGAGGTCTTTGAGGAAAACGCCCAGGGCGATGGCCAGTACGATGCGTTTATGAATGCGTTAAAGAAAATATATGCCCAAAAAGGTCTTACTCTGCCTATGCTGACCGACTATACGGTCAGGATTCCGCCGGGAGGGAAAACAGATGCGCTTTGTGAAACCATCATTACCTGGGAGATTAGCGGAAAGGATGTGAAAACAAGGGGCCTGGATTCTGATCAGACGGTATCGGCTATTATGGCTACGCAGAAAATGCTGAATCTGATCGACAATATAGGCTAACCAATTCACCACGGAGTTATTGGAGTATGACACTGAGTTACCCGGAGTTAAATCATATTACCAGTCAAATCTTAGCTTCAGCTTACTCGGTTCATACAGCTCTTGGTCCTGGTTTATTAGAGAGTGCATACAAGGAATGTCTCTATTATAAGATGGTTAAAAATGGCCTGTATGTTGAGAAGGAAAAGTTAATGCCTTTAGTCTTTGAGGAAATAAAGCTCGATTGCGGATATAGAGTTGACCTGTTAGTTGAGAATAAAATTGTGCTTGAACTCAAATCTGTGGAATCGTTGCATGATGTTCATATCTCGCAGGTTTTGACATATATGAGATTGGGACAATATAAGATCGGGTACCTGATCAATTTTAATGTGAATAGTTTAAAGAATGGAATTAAGCGTTTTGTAATCTAAAAACTGTGAAACACGGTGCATCACTCCGTGAAACTCAGTGGTAAACTAAATCTAATTAATGAAAAAACATATCTTAATCGTACCCGGTGACGGCATCGGGCAGGAAGTAACAGAGGTAGGTAAGAAGGTTCTGGAAAAAATAGCGGCAAAATTCGGGCATGAGTTCACTTACGATGAAGCCCTGATTGGCCATGCTGCGATCGAAGCAACAGGAAACCCGCTTCCCGAGGAAACACTTCAGAAAATGAGAGCTTCCGATGCAGTGCTTTTCGGTGCTGTCGGCCACCCCAAATACGACAACGACCCTTCTGCTAAAGTACGCCCGGAACAAGGCCTGCTTAAGATGCGTAAGGAACTGGGACTATATGCCAACCTGCGGCCTATTAAATTGTTCGATGAGCTGCTGGGCGCATCATCGATCAAACCTGAAATATTGAAAGGTTCCGATATCCTGTTCTTCCGGGAGCTTACAGGGGATATCTATTTCGGAGAGAAAGGCAGGAAGAATGACGGCGATACGGCTTATGACCTGGCGGAATACAGCCGTTTTGAGGTGGAAAGAATTGCCCGTAAGGCATTTGAAGCTGCCCGTACGCGTCGCAAAAAGCTGTGCTCGGTCGATAAGGCCAACGTGCTTGAAACCAGCCGCCTGTGGCGGGAAGTCGTTCAGAAAATTGCACCTGAATATCCTGATGTAGAAGTAGAACACCAGTTTGTCGATGCGGCTGCCATGATGCTGATCAAAGATCCGCGGCGCTTTGATGTAGTCGTGACCGCCAACCTGTTTGGTGATATCCTGACAGATGAAGCCAGCCAGATTGCCGGTTCGATGGGAATGCTGGCCTCAGCTTCTGTAGGCGACAGCACCGGCGTGTATGAACCTATCCACGGGTCGGCTCACGATATTACAGGTAAGGGAATAGCCAATCCTTTGGCTTCGGTCCTTTCGGCGGCCCTGCTGCTTGACATTTCTTTCGGTTTGAAAGAGGAATCGCAGACTATTATAGATGCGGTCGACAGCCTGCTCAAGGATGGTTTCCGTACGAGGGATATTGCAGATGAGTCGACGCCCGCTGATAAGATTCTCAATACGGAAGCAGCCGGCAATGAGCTGTTGAAGAGAATATAATTTTCCGGATAGCGCCTTTGAAAAAGGGGAAACCGCTTGCATGAAAACTGCGGTTTCCCCTTTTTGTTGTTTACCGTCCGAACAGTCCTGCCAACGAATCGAGTACATTTCCTCTCTGGCCGGCGTTGTTTTGCTGGTTAAAGAATTCGCCTGCAAGGTCGGCTAATGCACCCAGCCCGTCTCCTCCTGAAGGAGCAGCCTGCTGTCCGCCACCCAGGACACTGCCCAGCAGGCCACCGATCAATCCGCCTGCACCGCTGCTTTGTCCGCCGCCCAGGAGCCCTCCTATCAGGTCAGCCATGCCGCCGCCCGATTGGGCTTGCTGCTTCTGCTGGCCTAGGTACCCCATTACTACCGGTGCCAATACAGCCAGTACACTTCCTACCTGTCCTGCCGAAAGACCTGTTTTCTGAGAGAGGTTTTCGGTGACGTAGCCAGTATTATTGCCGAAGATATGGCCGACTATTTTGTTGCCGTCGTTTGTAGGTCCTCCCGACAACAACCCGGAGAGGTTACCTAAGATGCTGCCGCTGTGCTGATCAAGAGCCCTGTCGATACTGGCACCCTGGTTTTTGCTTTTTGCATTGTAGTTTAATGCTGCAATCATCAGCGGAACCGCTGCCGAAACGATCCATTTGGCTTTGCTCTCTTCGATATTAAGCATTCTTGCTACTGCTGAGGTGACGGTCGATCCGATACCCCCGGTTACTAGGTCTGTAAGATTCATTTTTTATCTTTATTTATTTGTTATACTAAATACGTATATAAGTTGTAAAAGTCACTGGGTTACTTTCTTCGGGAGCTATTTTTTATTACCTCTCTTTCTCATCCCGTAAGACTTTAATTTGCCTCAGTATTTCGTTTACTGTTGCAGAAATATGCTGTACATCTGAAGAGGGCGAGGGGATCTCGCTCGACTGGTAGCTGTGGTATTTCCATATTTCCAGCACTTCGTCGAGAGGGGCCTCATAAGGAGAATATACGGGATTCAGTGATTCGAGAAGAAGGGTTCTTTCAGGGAGTCGCAGCGTTACCTTTTTAAAAACAAAATCCTGCTCTCCTTTTAAAATCACGATGCAGAGGGCGCCTGGCCTGAGGGTTGTCCAGTCGGCGACATACCTGCAGATGATGTCTGATCCTTCCGGCAAAGGCAACATCGAATCGCCCGTAGTCGGAAACATGCGGAAGCTGCCGTCAGAAGGTAGGTTCGGCATGGAAAACCTCGGCAAACTGGCGATGTAGTCCGGGTCGGAATAGCCGCTACGATAGCCGGCTTTGGCCTTAACCGGTACGTATTCTACGTTTTCCCGGTTGTCGGCATCCACTGTAACGGCCAGCACGCGGATATTGCTGCCTGTAATATAAACATCGTTCCCGGCCTGCAGATCACGAAGTTTTAATTCTCCCAACTTTGGAAGATCGACCTTTAGCAGCGTGTCGATGCTCAGTTTGAAGAAATCGGAAAACTTCAGGTAATCCTCCGGCCTCGGCGCAGTAGTCTGCCCTGACTCCAGCGCATTGAGCTTGCTGCGGGTGATTTCCAGCTTGTTGGCGAGCTCCTGCTGCGTCAGCTTCACCCTTTCACGGAGAAATTTAAGGTTCGGAGCAAAAAAAGTTTTGTAATCCTCCATTTGTTTGATATTATTAGTGTCAAATTATTGACACGATTAGTGTCAAATGTAATGGTTTTTTGTGCCTGATCAAAATAAATGCCCTTGTAAATCCGCAAGGCTTTGCGGATACCCCGGTGATGATACAATAATTACCAATGGAAAATGAGATCGTCAGACAACTGAAAAAGGATATCCTGGCCATGCAGGGAATACGGCAGGGGGCACATGGCCGTGCTGTTGATGCCGGTTTAGGACCGGTTACGGGAGCCTTTCCCTGCGGGATATTCCCTGTTGGTATCCATGAATTTGTCAGCACTTCGCCGGAATGTGCTGCGGCAACCTCGGGCTTTATGGCCGGTTTGCTGGGCAGTACCGTACGGCCGCATGATACCTGTCTGTGGATCAGCAGCGGGCGGACGCTGTTTCCCCCGGCATTAAGTTATTTTGGAGTGAGCCCCGACCGTATCCTTTTCGTGGATAACCGGAAGCCGGCGGACTTATCCTGGATGATCGAGCAGGCGCTGAAATGTGAGGCGCTCGGGGCGGTGGTGGGAGAGGTGACCGACCTGGACCTTGCACAGTCGCGACGCCTGCAACTGGCTGTAGAGCAAAGCCGGGTAAATTGCTTCCTGCACCGTTACCGGCCGAGGATCGCATCTGCTATGGCCTCCGTTTGCCGGTGGAGGATAAAGCCGGCTCCCAGCATTCCGTACGAAGGTTTGCCCGGAGTAGGTTTCCCGGCCTGGGAAGTCACCCTGGAAAAAGTCCGTAACGGGCAGCCAGGAAGCTGGCAGATACAATGGGTGGAAGATCATTTTGAAGTATTTGATCATGAAAAGATACGTATCCATATGGCTTTGTCATTTGATGACCGACCGTCAGGTCAGGCGGTATCCTGATATGAAAAGCGTTCCTTTCGTTATAGCGACGCCTCAGCGTGGCCGTATGGTCGTGACGGCATCGAGCGCTGCGGCAGAAGCTTTGGGTATTGAAGCAGGTATGGTCGTGGCTGACGCAAGAGCAGCATTTCCTACGTTGCACGTAGTGGAAGATAGCGGTACGTTACCCGAAAAGATACTGTTTGCTTTCGCAGAATGGGCGATCCGGTTTACCCCGGTGGTAGCCATTGACCCGCCCGACGGTCTGCTGTTGGATGTAACGGGTTGTCCCCATCTGTGGGGGGGAGAGCGGCCTTACCTGGAAGACATTGCCGGGAAGGTGACGGAGTTGGGATACGATGTGCGGCTGGGGATGGCCGGTACGCCAGGTGCAGCATGGGCTGCAGCCCGGTATGGGGGCGGGAGGATGATTGTACCTGCCGGGGAGGATCGGGATGCGATATTGCTGCTTCCGCCTGCAGCGCTACGGATTCCTTCTGAAACAATCGAAAAGCTGCATAAGCTGGGGCTGACAAGGATAGGGAAGTTTATCGATATGCCCCGCAGCGTGCTGCGCCGACGGTTCGGACAAAGCCTGCCGGATCGTATAGACCAGGTAACCGGAGCAGCGGCTGAGGTGATCGACCCTGTAATACCGGTACCACCTTACCAGGAGCGCCTGCCCTGCCTGGAACCTGTCTGTACGGCGACTGCTATCCGTATCGCGATCGAACGGCTGCTGGAAGTCTTGTGCACGCGCCTGGCAGAAGAGAACAAAGGTCTTCAGAAGGCGGTCCTGAGAACCTTCCGGGTAGACGGGAAAACACAGGAAATAACGATCTGGACCTACAGCCCGTCCTGTAACATACGGCACTTGTTCAGGCTGTTTGAGCTGAAGATCGCAACGATTAAGCCTGGTCTCGGGATTGAGCTTTTTGTCCTGGAAGCACCGGTAGTAGCTGCTATCCCGCCTGTGCAGGAAAGCCTGTGGAGCCTCACGGGCAGCCGTGATCATGCGGCGATCGCCGGGCTGCTCGATCGTATTGCAGGGCGGGGTGGCCCGGGTATTATCCACCGCTACCTGCCGGCGGAGCATCACTGGCCCGAGAGGTCGGTAAAGGAGGCGCGTTCACTGGAAGAAAAGCCGCAGACGAACTGGCGCACCGACCGCCCCAGGCCAGCTCACCTGGTGTCGCAACCCGAACCTATCGAGGTCACTGCGCCGGTTCCTGATTACCCGCCCGTGCTCTTCCGCTATAAGGGCGAGGTACATAACATACGGAGAGCCGACGGGCCGGAGCGCATCGAACAGGAATGGTGGATCAGCAACGGGCTGCACCGGGATTACTACGTAGTGGAAGACGAACAGGGCGCCCGTTACTGGATCTTCCGGTCAGGACATTATGAGGGAGGATTATCTAAATGGTTCATACATGGTTTTTTCGCGTGAAATTTAAATAGCAATAAAAATAAAAAGCAAAATTTTAGGACTGAGAACAACGATCTATAAGGTAAGTGACCTTGCTGCTGCCAAAGAATGGTACTCGAAAGCTTTTGATACGCAACCCTACTTTGACGAGCCTTTCTATGTAGGATTTGAAATTGGCGGATATGAGCTGGGACTTCAACCGGAGGAAAATACCCCAGCGGGAAAAGCAGATAGTGTGCTTACGTATTGGGGTGTAGAGGACATTAATGAGGAATATGACCGTTTCATTGCATCCGGGGCTACAGAACATGAACAACCGCAGCATGTTGGCGGAGATATCGTAGTGGCCTCTGTAAAAGATCCCTGGGGAAATGTCATAGGTTTGATTTATAATCCGCATTTCAAAGGAGTGTCATGAAGTCTTTGACCGTCCCTCAATCCCCTCCTTCACAAGAAGGATCGGCCGGACGATTCGGTGCCCGACCAGCGGAGGAGGCAGGGGGCCGAGGGGAGGTCTATACTGAGCTCCAGGTCACTACTAATTTTTCCTTCCTCCGTGGCGCCTCCCACCCCGGGGAACTTGTCTCCCGGGCTGCGGAGCTGGGTCATAAGAAGATCGCCATAACCGACCGGAATACCTTTGCCGGGATTGTCCGGGCGCATGTCGCCGCCCAAAAAGCAGGGATCGAAATCATCCCGGCCTGTCGCCTGGATTTGGTGGACGGCCCAAGCCTGCTGGCGTACCCGACAGACCAGGAAGCGTATTCACGGCTCTCGGGCCTGCTTTCTATCGGGAATCTGCGTACCGAAAAAGGGAAATGCGAGCTGTACAGAGAAGATGTCTATGCACATGCAAAGGGAATGAAATTCGTAGCAGTGCCGCCGTCTTCCCTCAACAGGCACTTTGAGATAGAGCCCTCTTTCGAAAAAAGCCTTTACCAGTACCGGGAAGCATTAGGTAAAGACCTGTACCTGGCCGCCGGCAGGTCTTATCGGGGAGATGATCAGAAGCTGTTGCACCGGCTCAGTCAGCTCGCCGGTAAGCTGAAAGTACCGCTGGTGGCTACCAACGACGTCCATTATCATGTCCCGGAGCGAAGGCAGTTGCAGGATGTGATTACGTGCGTCCGGGAAAAATGCACCATCTATGATGCCGGCTTCCGGCTTCATCAGAATGCGGAGCGGTATCTGAAGCCGGCGGAAGAGATGGCCCGGCTGTTTCGCCAGTACCCCGATGCCATACGACGTACGCAGGAGATCGCAGAAGCCTGTACGTTCTCGCTCAAAAGCCTGAAGTATGTGTATCCCCACGAGCTGACAAGTGAAGGGCGCACCCCTCAGCAGGAACTGGAATTCCTCACCTGGGAAGGTGCCCGGAGGCGCTTTGGAGAGAATATTTCTGAAAAATACGCCGGTTTGATCCGTATGGAACTGGAATTTATGGAGCGGAAGAACTACGCTTCCTATTTCCTGACCGTATATGACCTGGTCCGCTATGCCGAAAAGAACAACATACTATGTCAGGGGCGAGGCTCTGCGGCCAATTCTATCGTATGCTATTGCCTGGGGATTACTTCGGTAAATCCTGACAAGACCAGGCTCCTCTTTGCCCGCTTTATGTCGGATGCCCGCGATGAGCCGCCGGATATTGATGTGGACTTTGAGCACGAGCGGCGGGAGGAAGTGATGCAGTATGTCTACGGGAAATACGGCCGCGACCGTGCCGGGATTGTGGCTACGGTGACGCAGCTGCGACGGAAAGGTGCTATCCGTGATATCGGGAAAGCGATGGGGATGTCGGTCGATGCCATTAACCGCCTTTCCAAATCGATGTACGAGTTTACTGATGATTGGCGGGAAGGTGACCAGGTTTCGGTGGAGGGATTTGATCCGAAGGATACACATTTACAGAAAGTGATGGAGCTCATGGACCAATATGTGGGCTTTCCCAGGCAGTTGGGGCAGCATACCGGCGGATTTGTCATTACCCAGGGAAGGCTGTCCGACCTGTGCCCGATCCTGAATGCACGCATGGAAAACCGTACCTGTATCGAGTGGGACAAGGACGATATAGAAGCGTTGGGGTTTTTGAAAGTAGATGTACTGGCGTTGGGGATGCTGACCTGCGTCCGGAAGGCATTCGACCTGATCAATAGCCATTACGGCATTCGATATACGCTTGCTACGGTTCCGGAAGAGGATGAGAAAGTATATGAAATGATCAGCGCCGCAGATACGATAGGGGTATTCCAGATCGAAAGCCGGGGACAGATGTCGATGCTGCCGCGGCTGCGGCCGAAGTGCTTTTATGACCTGGTCATTGAAGTAGCCATAGTACGCCCGGGGCCGATACAGGGCGACATGGTGCATCCATACCTGCGCCGGCGGAACGGGGAGGAACCGGTGGAATACCCTAAGGAGGAATTAAGGGAGATTCTTGGTCGTACGCTAGGAGTACCGCTTTTCCAGGAACAAGCCATGGAGATCGCAATTGTAGCGGCCGGATTTGCACCGGCAGAGGCGGATGGTTTGAGGAGAAGCATGGCTACTTTTAAGTCTCATGGCCAGGTAACTTATTACAAAAAAAAGCTGGTGGAGGGCATGGTCAGTAACGGTTATACCGAAGAGTTTGCCCACCGTGTATTCAAGCAAATAGAAGGTTTCGGGAGCTACGGTTTCCCTGAAAGCCATGCCGCCAGCTTTGCATTGCTGGTCTATGTATCGAGTTGGATTAAATATTATTATCCCGAAGTGTTTGCTGCGGCCATACTCAACAGCATGCCGATGGGGTTTTACCAGCCTGCCCAGATCGTGATTGATGCGCAAAAAGAGCGTAAACCACCCGAACAGGGTAAGAAAGTGGAAGTTCGCCCGGTGGATGTCAATTATTCCCAATGGGACAACACCCTTGAAGAGAAGGTAGAGGGGCGCTGTGCATTGAGGTTGGGTTTCAGACAGGTAAAAGGGTTAAATGAGGAGGATATGGAAAGGGTATGTAAGGGAAGGGCAAACCCCTATACCCGCGTGCACCATCTTCTGGAAGCCGGTGTGCCGCTCTCAGCGCTGGAGCGGTTGGCTGATGGGGATGCTTTCCGTTCGATGGGGCTCGACAGAAGGCAGGCGTTGTGGGAGATTGCTGCGTTGGCCGATACACCGGCCGGACTGTTTGCCGGGCAGCCTTCGGAAAATGAATTCGAAGAGCCGGTAATTCTTCCGAAGATGAGGTGCGGAGAGCATGTCATACAGGATTACACCTACCTATCGCTTTCGTTAAAAGCGCATCCGGTCAGCTTTGTACGCCACGAGCTTTACCAGCAGCGGGTGCTGACCACCGCAGAGCTGGAAAAATGGCCTGACGGGACATGGGTGCGCGTAGCCGGGCTGGTACTGGTACGCCAGCGACCGTCTACGGCTACCGGGGTCTGTTTTATAACGATTGAAGATGAAACCGGTACTGCCAACCTGGTGATTTTCGAAAAGCTTTTCCAGCAGTACCGCAGCCAGATCGTACGTGCGCGCCTGCTGATGGCAGAGGGGAAGCTACAGAGGGAAGGGAAGGTGATCCATGTCTCGATCCGCCGCTGCTACGACCAGAGCGGGCTTTTGCAGAAGCTGGGGGTTACGGAGGATGAGAGCAGGAAGAAGTTAGTTGAGAGTGGAAAGTTGAAAGTTGAGAGTGGAAAGTTGAGAATTGAAAGTGGAAGCCGGGCTGTCGGAGCGGTGAAAGTGGATAGTGGGGTGCAGATGGAGATCTTCCCGAAGGGGAGGAATTTTCATTGAGAATTGTCTATTTCATCTGCGTAATATTGTTGACCATCAACCAGAGGCATTGTATCTTTACGATAGCTGATAGTAGTAAAAGACTTAATAGGCAAGAATGAGTATGGCACGTATTGAAATAGCAAATCCATATAAAGAATATTTGGAAAGCATGGTGCGCGCAGGGTTTTATCAGTCCATCACAGCTGCTGCTGAGGCTGTTATTTATAGGCAGATGCTGGAAGACGAGAAAATGCGTCTTTTATCGATTGAAGCCGCCCTTGCTAAAGGAGAGGCAGATATCCGGGTCGGACGAACTGTTCGATATACAACGGAGCTTATTGCTGAAATTTCAGAAAAGGGGAAAAGAGCGGCCTTGAAAAAGAAGCCTGTAAAAGCAGATGTCAGGTAAAAAAATGTTCTGGAGCTTTCTCTGGAAGTTTATGACGATCTTGTAAACATACAGACCTATACTTTTAGCGAATTTGGGGAAACCCAATAGGATGAATATGGGCATGAATTAGATAAGTGATGTAGTCTAAAATTATTCTCCATTCTTGCGTGATCTTCTAAGCCTCCCGGCTTCTTTTTCGAGATGTGCTACGAAGTGCTTTTCGGCTTCGCTCAGTTCATTCGCTGTAAGGACTTTATATTTCTCATATTCTGCATGGGTTTTTTTCAGCATCTGCTGATGGCTTACAGTGCCGGCATGATCGAGTATTTCATTACCGGTCATCCGGAGAAAGTCATCCAGGCGTTCAATCCAGTCTTTCATATACATGGGCTTACGATTAAGGGCCTGTAGCTCTGCCAATTCCAGGAAGGCAGTCACCATCCGGTTCAGAATATTCAATTCTGCTTCTGTAAGATAGTTTTTAGCTATTTCAGTTTCCTGTTTTGTGGGTTTGCCCCCTTTAAAGCTGGTAAGCCCCAGATTAGGCTTCGCTGCATCAATACGTTTGTAGATTACTTCGGCCGCTGTATGACCATGAGCCGCCCAATGCATCTTATTTTGTATGGTTTGGAAGAAAAGTACGGACATCTCGTGTTTAGGATCATAATCGATACTGGTAGCGTAGATTTCCAGTATCTTTCTCCAGAAAACTTTTTCGCTGCTCCGGATATC
This sequence comes from uncultured Cytophagales bacterium, assembly GCA_964562455.1. Classification (GTDB taxonomy): domain Bacteria; phylum Bacteroidota; class Bacteroidia; order Cytophagales; family Spirosomataceae; genus Ravibacter. The sequence continues at coordinate 7,612 of CAZLTN010000099.1, read as the reverse complement.
CCGTATACGAGCCAGTAGCTCATCGAAGTAATTACCTCCTCCGGCTTGTTTCAGCAGGTCGTCATTCATGGTAAACCCCTTGATAAGGTATTCTCTCAGCCTTGCAGTGGCCCATTGACGAAACCTGGTTCCCTGTTGGCTTTTTACCCTGTAGCCGACGGATATGATCACATCCAGATTGTAGAAATTGGTTGGTTTGGTAGAAAAATCGGAATTTCCGATTTTTCTCATTGAGTTCCGCTCTTCAAGTTCCTGTTCAGCGTAGATATTAAGAATATGCTCATTAATAGTAGAGCGGGATTTCTGAAACAGGTTTGCCATTTGGTCAATCGTCAACCATACGGTCTCATTTTCCAGACGCGTCTCTATTTTTGTTTTCCCATCTTCAGTTTGATAGATAAGAATGTTACTTTCAGACATACTCAACTCATCAGTCCTTTTAAATGTTACTCAGTTTTTGCCTGTGCCTTTTAGATTCTTTTTCCTATCACTTTCGTATGATGTAGCCGGAATGTTGGCTTTGGCTCTTTGACAAAGATATCAACATAATGTAAGGATATTAAGGCTGCCCGAGGCTTTCTTATCCAGCCAGTATGTAGTTTACTCAGAAAGAAATGGCTTGTTGTATTTTACAACAAATTTGACCACCTTTGAAACAGTGAAGCAATTTTCGTCAATAGCAGAGGCATTTGCCTGGTGGTTGAAGAATGTTTATCCAACATTGCCTGCAGAGCGTAAAAAGGGTAAGCTTACCTATGCATGGAGAGACTTTAGCCATGGAGGGAGCATAACTGAAAAGAGAATGAGGGCAATTCTGGAAGAGTTCGGAGACGTAGAAATCCAGACTGTAGTTAGGTTTACACCTAAATAAATTCCCAAAAATAATTTAGCTTTTTTTTTGTTTGAATTTCAAACAAAAAATGTTACCTTTAAACCCATGAAGAAATTCACCTCCGTAGCAGAGGCTTTTGATTGGTGGCTAAAAAATATCTACCCGACGTTGCCGGCAGAGCAGAAAAAAGGCAAATTGACGAATGCTTGGAGAAACTATACGTTTAAAAGGGGGATATCAGAAGCTAAAATGATCGAGATTCTGAAAGAATTTGGTGAGATATATGTCAAAACAGAGGTTCTGTTTAAACCTAAATAAATTTTTTTGCCGCAACTTTGTTTGATTTTCAAACAAATTAATCAATAAAAAAACACCCCGCAATACCTACGAAAACAAAACCAGGGCCACCCAGGCGGAGCGAGGTATGCTGACCCGAAAAGGAATTATACCTGAAAACCTGCCATCGGTGGAGGACGTGAAAAAACTCCAGCGGAAGCTGAAAGGAAAAGAGAAAAAGATATTGAAGGAGACAAAGAAAGGGAAGTAGATACCCGGGATAGCGTCTTCACAGATATTTTTCACCTTTTCTCGTAATTACTTTGGAATATACTATCAACTGAATATATTTTTGCCTGCACTATCAACAACGGAGCTTAAGCCGGAACAGACTCGCGGGGCAACCCACAGAAAACCGGATTTGCCCGTCCATTTTTAGTTATCAACGTTATCGAAAAGCGATTCTCCGGGATCGGGGTTTAAATCATGTGTTCAGCACGCGCTAAAAAGAATCTTCTGATCATGGATGATGAGCAGGGGATTCGTAAAATACTGGAACACTTTCTGAAGGATGAGTTCCAGGTAGTCATCAAAGACGACGGACTGGCAGGAATGCAATGGCTTGAAGACGGAAACGTCGCAGACCTGGTCATTGCCGATCTGAATATGCCGAACCTGGATGGGAAAGAATTCCTGAAACAGCTCAGGGCCAGTAATATGTATTCGGACATCCCGGTTATTATTTTATCCGGCTCGGACGACAGCAAAGAAAGAATTCAATGCCTGAACGCCGGAGCGGACGACTTTATGATCAAGCCTTTTAATCCTATGGAGGTATTGGCGAAAATAAATGCCATACTCAGGAGAACTCAACGCTGACCGGAAAATATGGAAGAGGTCAACATGCTGGCAACATTTTCTCCCGGGGAGCATTCGCCGAGAGGAGTGGGTATCACTTTTCTGTATCATGACTATGAACAGTGCCTGCTGGTATCCGCGAAGCTGGATGACGCTCTTGAAATCAATTATTGCTACGGCATGCAGGAAGCGCTGGAGGTTATCTATTCAGGGGGCAACGTAGATGTAATATTGGCTGATGAGAGGAACGGGGGCTGGGATCTGCTGGCCAATCTGCGTCAAAGCAGCCATTTCAGCGATATCCCGTTTATTATCCTGGTAGAGCAACTGACTCCAGGCAATATCCGGCGTGCACGGGAGCTGAAAGCAGGCGACATCTTTCAGACTGATATAAGCAAAGGAGACCTTGGTCTGAGAGTAAATTATTTAGCCGGCCAGAAGAGGAGGCTGGCGGGAAGTGCCGCCCGAAAGCTGAAACATCTTCGTTTTAAGACTCCTTTGTGGAAGCGGGCGTTCGATGTCATAATTGTCGGGGCAGCCATGATCGGGCTTATCCCCATTTACCTGATCGTCGGGCTCGTCATACGGCTGGACTCTCAGGGGCCTGTTTTTTATAAATCCCGGCGGGTAGGAAGCGGATACCGGATTTTCGATCTTTATAAATTCCGGACGATGCGGGTGGATGCAGACAAGCTCATTAAGGATATGAGCGTGTTCAATACTTACAATAAAAAGAACGGTGATCCGGAAAGCAGCGACTCGGTTTCGCTATGCGCCGACTGCAGGGCCCTGGGATTGTCCCAATGTGAGCAAATGCTGTTCCTGGACGGCAGGCAGATTTGCGAAAGGGTATACCACCGGCAGAAGGAGAACGAAGTAGCTTTTATGAAATTCCAGAATGATCCGCGGATAACCCGGGTGGGAACATTTCTCAGAAATACCAGTCTTGACGAAATTCCGCAGTTTATTAATATACTGAAAGGCGATATGTCGCTGGTAGGCAATCGTCCGCTGCCCCTTTATGAAGCGGAAAAGCTGACGACAGATGATAAGATCATGCGCTTCGCAGGGCCGGCTGGCCTGACAGGGCTGTGGCAGGTAACCAAGCGAGGGAAAAAAGAAATGTCGGAGGAAGAACGGATTCGGCTGGATGTGGAGTATGCCAGGAATTGTTCTTTTTGGATGGACTTAAAAATCATATTCAAAACATTCCCGGCTTTATTTCAATCGGAGAACGTATGAGAAAAACAACGAAATGTTATACACGGATCCAGGTACCCGATCCGGTATCGTACCGCTTCACCAGCCGGGCCGGGTTTCCGGCTACCACTGAAAAGGGAGGCACATCTTTGGTGACCACCGATCCGGCGGCGACTACAGCATGTTTTCCGATGGTGACTCCGCTGGTAATTACCACATTGGCGCCGATCCAGCACTCATCCCCGATTACGACGGGCTTCACCGACACACCCTGGCGGCTGACGGGTAATTCCGGATTAGTATAATTATGATTTAAACCGCTGATCACCACATGCTGAGCCATTATAACATTATTGCCGATTGTAACCGGGCCGATTACGACGTTGCTCATACCGATGAGGCTGTGTTCGCCGATTACCACGTTTCCGACTCCGTTATTGATGGTGCAGAAATCTTCTATAACCGAATAGGCGCCTATCCTGAAGTCGTTGAAGGGCAGGATGTCCATCCGGGTACGGCGGCGGATTATGACGTGGCGGCCCCTGTAGTGAAAAAAGGGATTAAGAAACCACCTTACCCACAGCCTGGGGCGGGCTTCATTCCCGGGGATCAGTAGAAAATGTATCCACTTTTTGAGCGTAGGGCTGCTTTTGATCAGGTCGGAAAGAGGCATAAACGTTGAGAAATAAACCGGGATAGCAACCCGTAGATTTACAAAAGTAGGCTTTTGACAGACAAAACCTTTAGGGTGTCCTAAAATAGATAACACTGCGGTTTATGAAAAAAATATTACTTCTGTTTTGCTGGCTGATGCAGGCAGGAATATCAGGCGCCCAAACCGGGATCTCAGTCCGGGATGAGCTTTCTGAAGTATACCTGGAGCGGCTGATAGAGACGGCGCGGGCTAACTATCCGAAGACGAAGGTGCTGGATGCCCGGATAGAGGGAGCTGGATATGCCGTAAAAAGGGCCAGGCTCTCCTATTTTGACATTTTTTCTTTCTCTTATCTTTTCATGCCCGGCTGGCAGGCTACCGTAAATCCATTGATGCAGACCAGCTACCAGTTCGGTTTTTTTGCCAATGTGGGCAGCCTGATCCAGAAACCGGCGCAGGTACGTCAGGCTAAAAGCGAGCAGCATGCGATCGGGCACGAAAAAGCGGCTTTTGAGCTCAACCTGGAGGCGGAAGTACGCCAGCGGTACTACACCTATATCCAGAAAAAAACTTTATTCCGTGTAGTGGCCGAATCGCTCCTCGATCTTGAAAGCATACGTAAGTCGGTCAGGTATAAGTTCGAGAAAGGAGAAGAAACCCTGGAAAATTATAACAAGGCTCTGTTGGCCTACTCAAACCAGATGCAGGCTAAAGTAACCATAGAGGCCGAGATACTGATTGCTAAAAGCACACTTGAAGAACTGCTCGGACAAAAACTGGAGGACATAAAATGAGAGAACTGATAAGGTTTGGGTTATATCTCAGACAAAGGTGGTTGATTTGGGTATTGGTTCCTCTGGTGACGCTGGTGCTGTGCTATTTCCTGGCTTCCCGGTTACCTGACGTATATCGGTCAAAGGGTAGTATTGCGACCGGTCTGGTAGACAAGACAGGGCAGATACTGTCATTAAATGAGAACGTCGAGCAGGACTCGGAGCTCAACCGTAAATTCGAGAATCTCGTTCAACTGATCAAACTGAAGAAGGTGCTGGACCAGGTTTCCTACAACCTGGTTATCCACGATCTCACCGCACAGCCCGGGCAGGCTTTCCGGGAGGTGCCGGATGATACCGATCCGGGTTTCCGAGAAAAAGCAGTAGCCCTTCTGCGCCGGAAATTGTCTGCTTCGGAGGAGTTTTATCCGTCGGGAAAAGATGAGCTGCGGATAGCGGCGCTAATGGAAGATATGGGGTATGATGCCGGTTCAATTCTCGAAAAACTCAGGATAGGCCGTATCTCGAACAGCGATTATATAGAGGTTGAATTCGAGGCCGAGCATCCCGGGCTCTCGGCCCATGTGGTGAACACGCTTATCTCCGAATTTTTGAAGATATATGCGGAGCGGATAAAGAGCAGTAGCGAAAAGTCACTTGAGTTTCTCGAAAAGTTTATGTTGCAGAAGCTTGCCGCACTCAACCAGAAAATGGAGGAGCTGAAAGATTTCAAGATACGCAACCGCGTGCTTAACCTGAATGAGCAGGCCAGGAGCCTGTACGGTCACATCATCGACTTCGAAACACGCAGGGAGATCACGAAAAAAGACATCATCGCCTATGGGGCCGCGCTGAAGAACATTGATAACCGGTTTAATCCGGCCGACAGGCAGTACCTCGAAAGCTCTGTAGCGCAGATCAATCAGCATATCGCAGAAACCAGGGAAGAGCTAAAGGCGGTCAATGACCTTTATATCAGGAGCAACTTTAATCCTGTTTATAAAACCAGGGTAGACTCGATACAGAAAGTGCTGAGCGCCAGGATTATGGAATCGTCGGATAAGTACATCTATAACCCGCTTAATGCCAAAGAAAACCTGGTCAACCATAAGCTGGAGCTTGAGATTTCGCTCGAGCTTGCCCGCAACAGCATCAAGACGATTGAAGATGAGATCAGGCGGCTAAACGGGAAATTCGACGGGATGGTTCCGAGTGAAGCCAGTATTCAGCAATATGAAACGAGCATAGATATAGCCGGGAAAGAATACATGGAAGCGCTTCAGCGGTACAATTCTGCCAGGCTGGAGTCGTTTAACCCGATCGCGCTCAAGCAGGTAGAGAAAGCCTCAAACGGTATAAAGCTTCCTTCAAAGAAAAAGATCCTGGTCCTTTTATCAGGACTTGTGAGTCTTGCAGTCTGCCTGTTTGTTTTGTTTGTGCTTTATTATCTCGACAACGCCATCCGTATGCCGCAGCAACTGGCGGACCAGACAGGCGCACCGGTTCTGGGGTATCTGAATAGGATAAGAGATCTTACCGACCCGGCGCAGCTCGATAGTGCGAAGCCCGACGGTCCGATTGCCCGGTTCCGCAGCCTGGTGCGGTCGGTCAGGTTTGAAATAGACAATGAAGGCTATGGGTCCAAAATAATTGCCATAACCTCGCTGGCAGAGGGAAGCGGAAAAACCATTGTGGTAAACGGGCTGGCGTGGGCCTACCGGCGGATCAACCAGCGTGTGCTGGTGATCGATGGTAATTTTGGGAATCCGGATATCACAAGGGAAAGCGGAAAAACGGGCTATCTGGAGGATTTCCTGGCAGGAAAGGAGCTGGGTGCCGACGGCAGCAACCCGGTGATTCTTGGTACACGCGGAGGGGATGTTTCTTTACTCGAGTTGATCGGTGAGAAACAGCTTCAAAGTAAGCTCGCAGCACTCAGGGCGCAGTTTGACGTGGTTATTATTGAGACAGGATCCCTGAGAAGCCTTCATAAAGCCAAAGAATGGATTACCTATGCCGACAGGGTAATAGGCGTATTCCCGGCCGGGCGTTCGCTCGGTGAGCGTGACGAAGAGAATATAAGGTATCTGCGCAACCGCGGCGCCATATTTGCCGGCTGGGTGCTGACTAATGCCGACGCAGCGGCGTGGGGCGGCAGCGCCAATGACGAAAAATAAAAGATGAGCTTCCTTTTGGTCATATATGTGATTTTCCAGGCCGTGATAGGCTTTAACCTTGTCTTCCCGCTGGGTTTGCTCGGGTTATCCGTCTTTTCGAAAGCGGGTGGAAGCAAAAGGAATAGTGGTGAGCAGGAAAACCAACAGGCCGAGCCGGATTATGCCATCATCATTACTGCCTACGGTCAGGCAGACCATATACCGGCAGTGCTGGATTCGGTGAAGCTGCTGCGATACGACAATTATCTGGTTTACATAGTAGCCGATCATTGCGATGTTCCGGAGCTTGTCATTAATGATGACCGCGTGATGGTCCTCCGCCCGGAAAAAGTACTCGCAAACAACGTCAAATCTCATTTTTATGCTATAGACCGCTTCCGGAGGGCTCACGACAGGCTGGTGATCATAGACAGCGACAACCTACTGCATCCCGGCCTGCTTAACGGGCTCAACAAGTGGTTTGACAAGGGCTATCGGGCCGTTCAGGGAGTAAGAGAAGCCAAGAACCTCGACACTGTTTATGCGTGCCTCGATGCTGCGCGGGATATTTACTATCATTTTTATGATGGAAAGATCCTGTTTGCGGCAGGCTCGTCCGCGACCTTGAGCGGGTCGGGAATGGCTTTTGAGGTTGATTTATATAGAGAATGTCTTGGAGGAAGGGACGTCCCCGGAGCAGGTTTCGACAAAGTATTGCAGGCAGAGATTGTTTCCGGGGATCTCCGCATAGCCTTTGCTTCCGAAGCCGTTGTATACGACGAAAAAACTACGGCAAGCTCGCAGTTGGTGAAGCAAAGGGCCAGGTGGATACACACCTGGTTCCGGTATTTTAGGCTGGGGT
>CAZLTN010000098.1:0-20265 GCA_964562455.1 uncultured Cytophagales bacterium | reverse complement strand
AGAGCAATACACTTTTAATGTATGGGTCCTGGGTTCGAGTCCCAGCGGGATCACTTAAAGCGCCTCAAAAGGCGCTTTTTTGTTTTATAAATGTCGTTTACAGGCTGTTTTCGAAGATAAGCACATCATTCTGATTCAATCCAGATCAAAGGATTCGGTAACCTATTCGGTAACCTGTTGAAAGTGGTAAATTAGGTTACCGAATGGAATGTTTGAAAGAGGTGATTTCTTGATCAAGGTTTCTCAAACATCGTTTTTTTAACCTTAAACTGTGTTGATGATGAATCTCAAACAGAACCTGACTGTACTCTTCTGGCTGTACAGACAAAAAGCAAAAGCAGACGGCAAAGCTCCCATCTATGCCAGGATTACTATCGACGGCAAGTGCACCGAGCTTTCGACCGGCAAAAAGGCATCCCCGAAATCCTGGGATGCTAATTCCAAGCAGATTCTCGGCTCCGGGCTGGAAGTAAAGCTGGCCAACCAAAAACTGGCCCAGATCCAGACCGATGTCGAACGGGTTTTCAACGGCCTCCAGATGCACTTCCGGGAAGTAACCCCCTCGATGGTTAAAAATGTCTACCTGGGCAAACCGGCCATCGACGAACCCAAACCTGTAAAACCCACCCCAAAACACGAACAGACCGTTCTGGAAGTCTTTGACGAATTTATCCTCAAATTCGGAAAGCGGGTAGAGAAAGGCACAGCTTCTCCCGGGACTTTAAAACATTGGCACAGCACCCGGAAAAAGGTTGTGGCGTTTATCAAGCATCACTTCAATTCGGAAGGCATCTGTTTTTCTGAGCTTCCCGATACATTTGCGGAAGACTTTTACGACTACCTCACCCTGTACGTCAAGAAACCCCTGGCGGAGGTAACGGCCCGCAAGCAACTAAAGTGGATCAGGCAAATTGTAAAGATAGGCGTCAGAAAGAAGCTGATTGTCTCTAACCCGATGGACGGCTTTAAATGCTCGGGCGGAGATATAGAAGTTATACCGCTCGAATTCTGGCAGGTGGAGAAGATCCTGCATAAGCCATTTACCGTTGAACGTATTGCGGAAGTACGCGACGCTTTTATTTTTCAATGCTTCACCGGTTTCGCTTACCAGGACATTTACGACCTCACTCCTGAAAATATCGTCCTTGTAGGCCGGAAGAAAGAACGCTGGCTGGTTAAGCACCGCGGTAAAACTGATGTCGGTGAAATGGTCCCGATACTCCCGATCGTGGAAGAACTGATTTCCAAATACCGTAACCATCCGTATTGTATTACTCACAACAAGCTGATCCCGGTAAACAGCAACTACCGATACAATAGTTATCTAAAGGAGATTGCCGATTTGTGTGAGATCAGGGATATCACCGGCAACATCCGAAAGCTAGATACCCATGACGCTAGGCATTTCTTTGCCGATATGATGCTAAATAACGGCGTTCCCCTGGAAGATGTCAGCAAAATGTTGGGACATAAAAGCATCCGTACGACGATGCGGTATTGCAGGGTAAGAAAATCGCGGATCAGTGAGAGCGTGGCGCGGGTGAAGCAAAAGCTTTTTACGAAATCAGGGGAACTGAGAAGTTCGCTGCAGTTTGGGTAGACCCAAGTATGACAACAGCCCGGAATGATGTCTGACTATTTCGGGCTGTTTTTTTATGGGATAATGTTTCCCCTAGACAAGAAGCACTAGCACAATCTGATACATCTGCCCCTATACAATGATTGACATTTCAGTCAAATAGTATATTTTTGTATGAAATATCAATCATAAAGATATACATGAATAAGAAAAAGCAGGTTATATTCCCCAAGTACAACCTATTATTAGAACAAATGGGTGAGAATATAAAGCTTGCCAGGAAACGCCGTAAGCTCACGACGATCCAGGTAGCCGAACGAGCGGGGATTGCACGCTCCACACTGTACCTGATTGAAAAAGGGGATGCAAGCGTTACGTTGGGCGCCTACTTTAATGTATTGCGGGTGCTTGGCTTACAAAATGATATTGCGAAACTGGCGGCCGATGATGATTTTGGAAGAAAGCTACAGGACCTTGAACTGTTGAAGTAAGGAGATGGCACGTAATAAACTTGACATATACGTTTACGCTCATTGGAAAGGAATGCCCGAGCCCCGGATAATGGGTATACTTTCTGCCCACTTTGCCAAAGGAAAAAAGGCCTTTAGTTTTGAGTATGATAAATCTTGGATAAAGTCCGAGCAGCGGTTGCTAATCGACCCCGATATTCAGTTTTTCTCAGGCACGCAATTCCCTAACAACAAGGAAAACTTTGGTGTATTTTTAGACAGTATGCCTGACACCTGGGGGCGCACCCTGATGAAGAGACGAGCAGCTCAGCAGGCAAAAGAACAGCCCGACAAGTCCGGTACAAAAACGTCGGTGCTATATGACATCGATTTCCTGTTAGGTGTCTATGACGAAAGCCGCATGGGGGCTTTGCGTTTTAAAACTGATCCGGAAGGCCCTTTCCTGGACAACAATAACGAGACACCGACTCCGCCCTGGTCTTCTATCAGGGAACTACAACATGCGGTTGAGAGCCTGGAAAGAGACGATGATAAAGAGGAAGTAAAAAAATGGCTGGCTACTCTGATAGCCCCGGGATCTTCACTAGGGGGAGCACGCCCAAAGGCGAATATACTGGATGAGCGCAAAGCATTGTGGATAGCGAAGTTCCCTTCTAAAAATGACACGTTTGATAAAGGAGCCTGGGAGTATCTGGCGTATCAACTGGCTCTTAAGGCCGGAATAACAATGGCTCCCAGCAGAATAGAAAAGATAGCCGGAAAACACCATACGTTTTTTACCAAACGATTTGACCGGGAAAAAGGGGAGCGCATTCATTTCGCATCGGCTATGACGATGACGGGGAACAGTGAGGATACGATCCGCGACAACCCGGCGAGCTACCTGGATATCGCCGATTTTATCCAGACATACGGCGTGAATGTTAATGAGAATCTGGCCCAGCTATGGCGGAGGATCATCTTTAACATCGCCATTTCCAACACCGATGACCACCTGCGAAACCACGGATTCATTTTAACCGATACGGGATGGGAGCTATCACCTGCTTATGACCTGAATCCGTCAGTAGATAAAGACGGGCTGGCTTTAAACATCGACATGGACAATAATGCCCTGGATCTCGATCTGGCTAAAAGTGTCGGGGACTTTTTCAGACTTGATCAAAAACAGATGGATGTTATCATTCAAGAAGTGACGGATAGTGTTAACCAGTGGGAAAAAGTGGCTGATATGATTGGGATTCCCAGCAGTGAAGAGGATCTGATGCGGGTAGCGTTCAAAATATAAAAAGTCGTATTTTGCCGGTGTAATACATATTTATATACAATGAGAAATCCTTCGACATTAGAAAAGAGAATCCTAAAAAGAATCGCCCGGATCCCATGGAACGTTCTTTTGAGAGAAGATTTTCAGGATTTAGGAGGATATGATCAGGTAGGCAGGATATTAAGACTTCTTGTCGGGGAAGGAAGGCTTATCAAAATCGGCTACGGCTTGTATGCCAAAACTAAGGTTTCTCCTTTAACCCGCCAGCCGGTACCTACGGCTACACTCCCTAAGCTGGGCAAAGAAGCTTTGGATCGCCTGAAAGTGCAAACCTTGCCTACAAAAGCTGAGCAAGCATACAGGGAAGGTCGTTCGACTCAGGTACCCACCGGACGTATGATCGGCGTTAAAGGCAGAATTTCCCGAAAGATAGGCTATAAAGGAGCGTATATCACGTATGAACAAGTCTCTGGATAGGGGTCGAAGTTATCATGAGCTATAGAAAACCTTTCTATAACTCATAATTTATCGCGATACCAAATCCACGTCCAGGCAAGCCGCTTCCAATTTTTTAGCGTTTCGCCGCGAGAATTCTTCCATGACCTATCCCTATAATGGCGATAAAACGCCGCAGCCTCTTTTTTCGTCGCTCCCTGTTGTAAAAAGTAAACCCTGACGTGGGTTTCGTCAGGGGGAATTTCTTCGCCGAAGCCGGTCGTAGAACCTTTGTTCCGATTCATTTGGCAGCAGAGACTTTGAATTTTTCAAACATTTTTTCGATATCCGCCCGGTCATAATAGATAGTACCGCCTACCCGCATAAAACTTAGCTGCCGATTGATGCGTAATGCGTGGAGCTTGCCGGGAGAAATATCGAGCAACTTCCGGACCTCTCGGGATTTGAGCCACTGTTTTGAGGATTGACTAGTACCGCCCGGCAGCATTCGCCGTATTTCATCCAACATCTGGTCTTTAAACCTTTCCAAATCGGCGACTGTAGCCAACTGATGGGTATAAACCGCCGAGTGGTTTCCTAGTTGATTTTTCTCTTTCATCATTTTTCGCCCGTTTACGTTATAGACCATGCCTAAATCAGCCTATGCTGATCTGGCGTGGCTTTATACTGGTGAAAATAGCGGACGATAGCAGGGGTTTCTTTCCAGTCATTCTTCTGGAAGAAAAAGAATGAGGTTTTGGAGAGGTGATGCTGAAGATCCGGGCCTTATTTATTGTTTGAGAGAGCCACCAGAAAGAATCAACCCGCGATTAGCTGGTTTTCTTTCTAATTTCGATTCCAAGCTATCCTATCGGCAACTTTTCTCATCACTAAATTCGAACTTACTATTTCCGACTACGTATTTCAGAACCTGGTCGCTTTGCTCGTTTAATGTGTCCAGATGGAGGTTTCCATACTGACAAATTTGCCCCAGGATATTTTGTCCGGGATCGGTAAAGTAGAAATAAGGCAGAGAGGCGTTGCAGTGGGTCAACCAGGAAAGATGCACAACAAACGTTGGTAGTTCCACATAATCTACTTGTAAAGCACCGTTAAAGCGCTTCCCTATTTTTTGACTTTTCAAATAATCCTGTGCTTTTTTTGCCGGACTATAATTGTTGTCCTGATTCAGCCAGGGAGTCTCCATATCACCAAGAAAGATTAATGAAGAGGCAGAAAGAGCTTCCGCCAATTTAGTGAGCTCTAACGCAAGTATTTTTATATGTCCTTTAAATGACTTAGAAGGCACGGTCAGAATATAGCTATTGAAAATCTCCGGATAAAAGAATTTCTCTTCCTCAGTACGGGTCTCTGGAATACGTACCGGGAATATTGTGTACATTTCAAAGCAGGTTTTCCGGTCGATTTTGGTTACCATTGGAAAGGTATCAACGTTCGGCACAATCATTCCATGCCAGGTTTTAATCTCCACTCAATCCGCTCCATGCGCCTTCCTATCCGAACCAACGTCTCTTTTGCCAGGTTTTCTTTAGGAAATACCCCGAAGACCAATCGGCGGAACGAGTTACTGTAAACATCCGAAAGTTCCGGCCAGACCTTTTCCAGATCGGAGAATACCAGGGCTTCGGATGGATGAATATACAGCCAGTCCTTATTATTCCTGAAGCTATCTTCATCATCACGGGCTACCTTGTGCAGCATCATATCGAAATCTGAAGAATCGAAAAACGCAGATAGATCATCCTCTTGCAGCATTTGATGAAGATCATAGGTATGGCGGATTTTATTGCGCAAATCCATGACCGGGTTTTCCGTATAGGAGAATCGTACCAGGCTCATAACCTTTTCACATAAGGTTCGTTCTGGTGCCAGCAGCGGGACTTCAAAGGGTTCAAGCTGATATTCCCTAGTCAAATCGACCTGACCTCTGTCCAGCATCATCTCATAAATGTATGAACTCACTTGTCCCCGTGTGATGGGTTCGGAGGCGCCCAGCCAACTGGATTCCAGAATGATAAAGTCCCGCACCTGGCCCATTTCACCATCAAAGTTTTTTGGATACGAATGTGCAGTCTTACGAATCATTCCTTTTTTATTCGTAATGCCGGGATAGTCAACTTCCGGTAAAAGTTCAGAAACGGCATTACTGATCCGTTTCAACCGTTCTTTGAGCTGATTAGGCGATAATCCCGGTTCTCTGATTAATACCAGATCGAGGTCCTCACTAAACCTGTTTATATAAGAAAAGCACTTTGAAAGAGCAGTACCGCCTTTAAAGACCGTGTAGCCGGAAAGCTTGTCTTTAAAGATTTGCTGCAAAGCCAACGTAACCCAATAGTCCTTTTCAACATAGACTTCCGGAATACCTTTGAAATCAGCAGTAATAGCTACCGCATCCCTGAAAAGCTCTGTATTCTCGTGAAGTCTCATTGGATATTCCATTCTGATGCTGTTTGTAACAGGACTGTTTTGATCCCCACTCTAAAAACCGTCAGCGGGTTCAGGCTATCTTTTAGCTTCTGTATTATCAGGCCGTCCTTTTTTATTTCACTTAACAGTGCTCCTAATAAAGCCCTGACGCGGGGAGGGTATTTCAGGGCATAACCTATAAGTGTGCCTAACTGCTTTTCGTTGAATCCGTTAAGCTGACTTTTCAATATGACTAAAGCAGATTGCATATCCATATCAGGAATATCTTTCAGATCCTTGAGTGTATCCAGCAAACCGAGCATCCGGTAGTTATCTTCCGTTACATCAACGTAGCTCTTGACAGGTGTTGCTTTTACGGTGCCTCTGTTCACAAAAATCCGCCGATCCCGGCTGGCAATCTGTATAATGGCCGGAACCTGGGTCGTAAGCCCCATTTGGTTGTAGAGATAAGTCCCTGTAATATAGGCTATCCTCTTTCCGTCCTGATAAAGATAGGATTTGAGGATCTGGTGCTCATCCGGTCTTTTCTCCCCAAAGACTGTTCTCTTTGGTTTATAGAAAAGCCCTCGGGACAGCCTTTTGATCAATCCCTTTTTCTGAAGGCGTTCCAAAACTTTCGCAGTCGATTGATACTCCTCTCCGCTTATGGCTAACTCATCATAACCGAAACTGACGTCCTCCGGTAAACTGCGGATCTGTTCCTGTATTTTAGCTGATAGACTGGTCATTTTGCAAAAGTATCGCAGAGTTAGTGATATGTCAAGTTTTTTGATTAAAAAACTTGACATATCAGCTCTATAAATAACTGATAGTGACGGATATGATTATTCTCAATTTACGAACTTCCCGCTTATAGATAAAACAAACCTCTCGACACTAACAGGTATAATATTTCCCCGGATATGTTATATCTTAACTTTTGAACTTGCTCTTTTCAAGCCAATAACGCTATATGAACCGAAGCTTTTACTCATCCGCCCTTTTTCTTATCGCCCTGTATATCACGGTCGCCGTCCTGAAAAGCGCTATCTTTTTCATACTTGGGACGCGGGCGGGAGAACTTAGCTTACTAGGGGGATTGCTCACTTTTGACTTCCTGGTTTCACTCGCCGTATCGCTGATCCTGCTGAAGTATTTCGTTTACAAAGGTTACCGTTTTGCGTCCGGGGCACTGGCAGCCTCTATGATACTGTCGTTTATTGTTTTGTTTTTGTCAAAAGATGTCCGCTCAACCGGGCAATTCTCCGATCCTTATGTAGTAGCTGTTTTGGCTTCGCTGATCTCAGGTATTGTGTATGCAGGGAGCCTAATCCTTTCCAAGGCTAGTGAAAGGTCATGGCTGAAATTGGCCGGAATCGTGCTGCTCCTGCAAGGGGTCACACTTCTTTCCTCGGTCATTTGGGCTTCGAATTCAACGACGTTTATGCTGGGAGGCACCTTAACAAAGGTGGAGCGATGGGCTTCCTTATTAACAATTCTAGCTCATGTTTTGTTTGCTGTTAATTTCGCACAGGAAAAGACGACGGCGAAAGATCCGGATAAAGCCGGCGGCGAATCATTAGCCATAACCATGAGAGTCGTTGCCTTTGCGGCTATATGTTTCGGCCTCTTTTTCGGCATGCGGTTGGTTACGGAAAGCATCGCAATAGCGAATGGTACCAAACGGAATGACAATAACCTGAAAGAACCCGATCAACCTTTTGAAGCTCATATTTTCTCCAACAGTCGCGGTGAAAAGCTGCCGTACCGGTTATTAAAGCCGCTGGACTATGATTCCACTCAAAAATATCCCGTGGTGGTTTGTCTTCACGGAAGTTCAGGCTGTGGAAACGATAATAGTAAACAAGTGGGTTCTTCTGTAACCGCACAATTACTTTCGGAACCCAATAACCGGATCAACTATCCTGCTTTCATTTTTGTGCCTCAGTGCCCGACTGGAAAAAGCTGGGGCGGCGTCCCCAATTTTCCAGCTGTGGACGCATTGTAAGCGCCCTGTAAACACCATATTCATCTGCTTTCTGCTAATTTCTACCTTTCGCGAAAAACATTTTGACAATGAAGCGCGAACAGATGTTGAATTTAGTTGCCGAATGGCGGGAAAGTGGACTGAGCCAGCAACAGTTTTGTAAAACGAGGGGCCTAACCCTAGGTAAATTTAGTTATTGGGTCGCTCAGAGTAAGCCGAAAACAGATTCCGGTTTTATTACTCTCAGGCCAGACAAGCCTACACGATCCGAGTTAGTGGAGATCCACTACCCTAACGGAGTGGTGATCAAGGTGGGTAGTATAGACCTTTCGGTTATTTCTGGGCTGATTAGATTGGTCTAGATGTTTTCACTCGGATCGTCTCACCATTATTATCTTTATCAGTCCCCTTGTGATATGCGTAAAAACATGGATGGCTTGAGCGGATTGGTCAGTAGTGAGCTAGGCCGTAATCCGACCTCGGGCGAGGTTTTTGTTTTTATCAACCGTCGTCGAACCCACATCAAGCTTTTGCACTGGGAAGCCGGCGGCTTTGTTCTGTATTACAAACGTTTGGAAACCGGCACATTCCCCTTACCTAGAAATGCTTCGGTGAGCCAGTTGAGCTGGAGCGATCTGGTGCTGATGGTGCAAGGGCTCCGCATCATCAAAAGCAGGCAAAATAAACGTTATCAATTGCCCCAATAACTCCTTTTTCTCTTGGTCATCCGGCCGATTTTGTCTACTTTTAGAGTATGCAAACGGCCCTGGAAACGCTGGAAAAAGACGAGTTGATCGCCCTTCTCAAACAACGCTTTGCAAGAGAAGGGATCCAGATTGCTTCTTCCACCATTGAGGGCTGGGCGAAGGAGTCGCTCATCAGGCTCCACCCGCTCTATGAACAGTTGGTCTTCGATATTAAATCAAAAGGGTATTTACAGGTAGACGAGACTCCGATCAAGGTACTGGAAAGTGACAAAAAGGGAGCCTGCCACCAGGGCTGGTATTGGGTGTATCACAGCCCGTTGGATAATATTACCCTGTTTGATTACCAGCCCACCCGGGGATCGGATGGAGTAAAGGGTATGCTCGATAACTTCCGCGGATATCTGCAAACCGACGGGTATGTGGTATACGACAAGTATAGCAAGCGCAAGGACATCACCCGCCTGGCCTGCTGGGCGCATGCCCGCCGAGAGTTCGAACGCGCACTGGAGAATGACAAAACCAGGGCTAGCCATGCGCTTACGCTGATCCAGAAGCTCTATGCCATAGAGCGAAAAGCGAAACAGGAAGGCTTGGATGCTGTCCAGACCAAGAAGCTCCGGCTGGATGAGGCCCTGCCGGTGATCAATGAGTTGGGTAAATGGATCTTTGAGCAAATCAAAAGCACACTGCCCAAAAGCCAGATCGGCAAAGCTATGCAGTATGCATACACCCGATGGGATGCGCTCAGCGCTTACCTGTATGACGGAAATCTTCAGATCGACAACAATCCGGTGGAAAATGCCATCAGGCCAGTGGCTTTAGGCAGAAAGAACTATCTGTTTGCTGGAACCCATGATGCAGCACAAAGAGCCGCCATGATCTATTCCTTCTTTGCTATCTGTAAAAAACACGAGGTCAATCCGTTTCACTGGCTCAAATACACCCTGGAAAAAATAATGACTATCAATCACAAGAAGCTCCCTAATCTGTTCCCGCAGAATTATAAGATCGGGAGCAGAATGCAAACATGTAGTTCGTAGGGCGGATACGACGCATTGGTGTTCGAGACGATCGATGACCTGGAGCGGAAACTACCCATTGATAAGGATAGGCGCTACGTTACCGGAAATTCGCTGGGTGGCTATGGGGTTTGGCATTTTATCACGACGAGGCCCACCCTGTTTGCAGCTGCCATCGCCATTTCAGGAACGGGAGACGCTGCGCTGGCAGAAAATTGTATCGATGTACCGGTATGGGCCTTTCATGGCGCAAAAGATAGGAATGTTCCTGTAAAAGGCTCGCACCTCATGATTGACGCTATGAAAAGCGCAGGCGGTGCTCCTCTTTACACAGAGTATCCGGATGCGGCCCATGATATAGAGGAGCTTTTTAAAAAGACGCCTGGGTTGCTGGACTGGCTTTTTGATCAAAGGGCCGATTTCTTCTAGTTCGTTGTCAGTTCCGGATGATAAAAGCCAACCGTAGTAAAATTTCTTTGCGCAAGTCCCAACCGGCTGGTTCAGAGGATATATTCCGACAATATCATACTACTACTGTTGCATCTCTCAAGTAGATTTTCATAAATACTGTAATATATCTACAAGATAATCGATTAAATTACGATTACCTTACAGCTATGTTACATTTCTATATGAACCTGTACAAAACGATGCGGTTAACATGCAATATGTAAAGGATGACATCAGCAAGCTCATTCGAAATCCCAATGTTTTAGAAATCTGGATACCTTCATACTTCATGACCTTGCTGATAAACTGAGATTTGAAACCCGGTCTCCCGTCTACATTCCAACTCCCTTCGCTATTCTAAAAATATTGCCGGATAAAGACTGTACTGCCTTCTATATAATGAGAATGAAAACCATGAAACATAACATATTGTTATACATACAATTAATATAGCAAACTGCATGAATTTTAAATTAATATTCTTTCAAATTCCTCTTAGATATAGTATATTTGCTACTAAGTAACAATAAACACCATGAAAGCACAGGTACTGAAAAGGCATCTAAAGAAAGGGGAAGTGTACCGGAGAGGCGATCTGACCAAATGGTCTAACGCCGTGGATCGCCATTTGGATATCCTCGAGGCTGACGGCACCCTACAAAAACTTGCTCCCGGCTTATACTATGTTCCGAAAGAAACGGCATTCGGAATAGCGCCACCCGATGAAAATAAGGTTGTGCGTAGCTTCCTGAAGGATGACCGCTTTCTCATCACCTCGCCTAACAGCTACAACAGCCTGGGTGTTGGCACTACGCAGCTTTACAATACTCGTACCGTATATAACCATAAGCGCCACGGCGAGTTTACGTTGGGGAATAGGAAATTTTTCTTTCACAAAAAGCCCCATTTCCCCAAGAAAGCCACCGAAGAGTTCTTGCTGGTAGACCTGGTCAATAACCTGGACTCACTGGCTGA
Organism: uncultured Cytophagales bacterium; assembly: GCA_964562455.1. GTDB lineage: Bacteria > Bacteroidota > Bacteroidia > Cytophagales > Spirosomataceae > Ravibacter. Next base: position 8,946 of record CAZLTN010000098.1, on the reverse strand, counting down.
AGACAAAAATTTCATCCTTCAGAATGTGCTAAGAAAGGCGTTGACTATGGACGACAGAAAGCTCAGGCACTCTGTAATGGAATATGGAAGTGTTAAAACGAGGAAGTTGCTTTCGCCCCTGTTCTCCAACGATCATGTGAGTCATGCCGTCTAGCTACCTGCACGACCATAAGGATTTTCCGGATTTGCTCAGGATCCTGGAAGAGGAAACAGGAATCCAGGCGGCCCTGATCGAGAAAGACTATTGGATCATGCATGTATTGTATGGACTAACAAAGCAAGGTTTTAGTTTTGAGCTCAAGGGCGGCACTTCTCTTTCAAAAGGTTACCGGATCATTGACAGATTTTCGGAAGACATCGATATTCACATCAAAGCCCCGGCAGAATTAAAAGTAAACGAGAACCCGAAGAATACAAAAACCGGCGCAGTAGAAAGCCGAAAGAATTTTTATGACTGGCTTGAAGCCAATATTCAAATTGACGGCATAGTCTCGATTGAACGGGACACTGCCTTTGACGACACCGAACACTATCGAAGTGGCGGTATCCGGTTATATTACCAAAGCGTGACTGAAGCAATCACGGGGGTTAAAGAAGGGATTCTTCTTGAAGCAGGATTTGATACGGTCACTCCCAACAGAAAAATGACCATTTCTTCGTGGGCTTATGATAGGGCTATACTCAATCCGAGCGTAACGATCTCTGACAACCGGGCTGCCGGCATTTCCTGCTATCATCCCGGTTACACATTTGTCGAAAAACTTCAAACTATTGCCACCAAATTCCGGCAAGAGCAGCACGGGGCGGCCCCCAAGACCAACGTGATGCGGCAGTATTACGACGTTTCCCGTTTGCTGGAAAACGAAGAAGTAAGACAGTTCATCGGCACTCCTGAATATGAAGCTCATAAACAGGTAAGATTTCCCGCAAAAGACCTGGAAGTACCCCTTCAAAAAAATGAAGCCTTTTTACTAAGGGATCCGGAACTACGGGACAGGTATAAAAAGAGATACGAAAGTACTGCTTCCTTGTACTATAAGGGGCAGCCTGATTTTGTAAAAATTCTGACAATAATTTTGGGCAACTTGCAAAAGCTTTAGCATATTAAAGACTAGAAAAGAGTTAGCGTTTTCCGACTCTATTTTTGATTTATTGCGCGGCTTGCAAGTAGGTAGCGAAATGGCTATACTTAGAAAAATTTAACCCGTCGATATCATGACTGACAGAGAGACGCTGGAGCAAATAGGATACATCATTTGCAGATTAGAGCTTTTAAAAGGAGACATATTAGACCTTACCAGTGACGAAGCCGCCTATTATAAAAGCATATTTAGAAACGGCGACTTTCTCCCAAGAATAGAAATGTATATATATCAGGTGTTTATTGTAAAAATGTGGACGATTTTACACCATAAAGAAACCTTCTGTTTACGAACATTTATAAATGCTGCTCTCAAGGAGGGTAATAGCCAAAGGTACTCATCTGCTACAATAGATGCGCTAAAAGACACATCCAGAAGACTAAGAGATAACACGAATGCCTACTACAGCAAAATCGCCCCGTTAAGAAACAAAATCATTGCTCACCTTGACCTTAAACATAGAAGCTTAGACTATTCAATGAATTATGAAGACGATTGGAGGGTACTGGAATCTTTAAAAGACGCATTCGTAAAAACCTGGCATATTACGCAGAACGGCGGCTATTCTTTCAGAAGCATTGAGACAAGTCCTAGAGCCGAAATAAGAAGGCTTTACAGGTATAGCAGAATACATGAACATTTCCATAGGATACCGTTACCTAAAGAAAACAACTTAGTTTATCAGATAAAAATGGCTCTATTAGGCCACTTCGAAGGGTGGGAAATAGAAAAAGCATCGCCTTCAGACGATGCTCTTTAATTGGTATTATAACGACTCCCTCTCATACCAGATGTGGAGAAATATAAGTTAAACCGAAGCCCTGCCTTGGAGATAAACCCAACACCCCTCCACCAACCCACAAACCATATTATACAACCACAACGTATCCTCCTTACACCCACCCTCATCCGGATCGTCCGTGCTGAGCGCAAAAAACAAGACATGCCTCAGACACCTTTCCCACTCCTCAAGGCTTCTTGCCGCGAAGAACTGTCGGATAGTCGAATGAGCACTTCCTATTGGTGTCGTTGCTTCCGGAGCGCCGTCCGGTGAATCCTCAATCGAGAGTTGTTGATAGATCTCATAAGCTACCTTCATCAAATCGGATAGTTTTTCGATTGCGTATACTACGTCCGAAGGAGTACCAAGCCTATAATAGTCTGGGGCGGAATAGGCTTCCAGGATGGTGCGCCACCTTTCCGAGAAGTCATGAGGTTTGTAGGAATCAAAGAATTCCGCCAGTTCGGACTGGATACGCTGCTGATCAGATGGCGCGGAGATATCGCTTACCTCGACCGGATTTTCAATCGAGAGTTCTGCTGTCGCCTCGTTCGGCTTATCGAACTTTGCCCTAATGGCGTGAAACGTCTCCTCTACCAGCGCTATCAGTTCACCGGTCTTTTCGACAAGTTCGGCTGCCTGCTCTTCCGAAACCCGGAAACTGGTATTATACCGGGACTTGACATAGGCCTGCTCCAGCAGGACGAGCATTTCGGCCCCGAACAATTCTTCGCTAAGCTTCGGATTAAGCAGCCGCGTTTGCCCCAGCCTCCTGGCGATATGGTGGGTCTTGTCCCGGGAGCCGGTCATTGCATAAAGCAGCGCGGTTAGGGACAGCTCACTGGCCTGGTGACAGAAAAAGGCCGTCAATTCATTTTCTCCTTTCTCTACATGCCCCTTCGCCATGGTCTGGAAAGATTTTGCCTTGCGGCTGAAGCTCTCAAACACTAGCCAGGCTCTGTCTGAAAACTTTGCCGGCAATGCCGGAACCGTAAATTCTTGCCCCTCTTTTAGGTAAACCCTCTCAGCATCTTCCAGAATAAGGGTGAAATAAAGTGCCTCGCTTCTGTCGGTCACGGATTTGAAGTAGTGAGTAGTAAAGACGTTGACCGTAAGGGGCGCTATCGGAGAAATCCGTTCCTGGATCAACTCTTGAAAGTCGGAGATAGGCTTTTGCTCCTTATTCTCAATAAATACAACCAGATCAGAAACCTCCGGCGTGACGGCATCCTTCATCAGGAAAATAGCATCTGCCGGAATAGATTCGACAATTGCCGCTACGAGCCTGTTAGCCTGGTTTTCGTCAGACCCTTCTACGGCTGATTTCTCTATTTCAGCCTCCCCTTCTTCTGCCTGCTTATCTATTCTAGCCACTGAAGGCCGGTTAGTAAGGTATACTGCCTCGATCATGGCGATCAGGTTTTCAAAAAAGTAGATCTGATCGCCCGGCATAGCCTCTATATGCGGATGATCATACGAAATAGAGTTGCTGAGCATCTGCCAAAGGTAAAACCGGCAATCGGTCAATTCCCATGACCGGCAGAACTCGCGTACTAATTCGCCTGGCTCGGCCATTTCCTCGGGCGACATCCAGACGGGATGCTGAAATTCGGGATTACAAGTAGTATGTCTCATGATCGGGATATTTAGTCGATGATGCTATCGAAATTCCTGACTGCCAAACTTCTAATACATCCCTCCTTCGTATATTTTATTCAGAAAGTACCGGATATCTTCGCTCCTACGCCCCTAAAACCTTATATTTGAGTGATTATATAACATCTGTATTATGAGCAAGACCATACACCAAGGAAGGAATATTAAGCGCTTTAGAGAACTATTTGGTATTAAGCAAGAGGCACTCGCCTGGGAGCTGGGCGAAGACTGGAGCCAGAAGCGCGTTTCTTTGCTGGAACAAAAGGAGGTGATCGAGCAGGATATTTTGGACAAGGTGGCTGAGATTCTGAAAGTGCCTGCTGAGGCGATCAAAAATTTTGACGAAGAGACTGCTATTCACAATATTCAAAATAACTACGACAACTCGGTAATAAATGGAGGACCAACGCTGAATTTCAAATGTACTTTCAATCCTATTGAAAAATGGGTCGAGGCGCTGGATGAAAATAAGAAGTTGTATGAGCGGTTGCTCCAATCAGAAAGGGAGAAGGTGGAGTTGTTACAGAAGGTGTTGGATAGGAATTAGATTGTCATTAAAACACGACATCGGTAAGATCTAATTTTCATACCCCGGAAAAAAATGAGCGACCAAGATATCAGATGGCTGCAACGCTTCAGCAATTACGAAAAGGCATTGAGGAAATTGGAAGAGGCGGCAAAAAGAATAAAAGACGACTACGAAATTGATGAAGAGGGGAATATTGACGAAGACGATTTCCTTGACGATATCATTAAAGAGGGGGTAATACAGCGTTTTGAGTACACCCACGAATTGGCCTGGAACGTGATGAAGGACTACCTGAACGAGGTTGGCGGAATAAAGACTCTAGGTTCTAAAGACTCTACCCGTCAGGCATTGGCTGGAGAGCTGATCACCAATGGAGAAGTATGGATGGAAATGATTCAAAGTCGTAATCAGACGTCTCATACCTACAATGAAGAAGTGGCTGACGGAATATTCGGAAAAATCATCCGGGAGTACCTTCTCGCTTTTATAGCGTTCAGAAATACGATAGAGGGGCTTCTGTCCGGAAAGCAAGGTAATTTATTTGATAAAAAATGAAATACGGCCTTTCTGAGAATAGTATAAAAGCCATCCATGCCGTACTAGCCCAAAATCCCAATGTCGAAACGGCCGTTTTGTACGGGTCCAGAGCGAAGGGAAACTATCGAGAGGGATCCGATATTGACCTGGCATTGACCGGAGATGAACTGGATCTCTCTCAAATGCTCAGGATCGCCGCGATGCTCGACGACCTGATGATCCCCTACAAAGTAGATGTGGCGCTGCTTCATCAAATAAATAATGTGGAGCTGAAAGATCATATACGGCGTAGGGGGGTGGTGTTTTATGAAAAGAAAGGGTAGTTCGTGTTACTTCACCATTACTACTAACGATTTGCAGCTACCCGAAGTTAGCGTTTTGGCCATACTAAACTGTCCAACCAAGCATAAAGTTTGATAGAAAAACAAAGCTTGACTTAACCACTGAACCGCCATTTAGGCTTTTAAGGGTTAAAAAGTGCAATGCTTCAATTGGCAGTTTATTGCAAAACTCCTGTTAAGCGACTTTTTTTGTTACGTTATTTAAAATCATTCCCACAAATTCAACTAATTTATTGGAAGTATTTTTAGCAAATATCTCCTTTAGAGCTAAAACTATCCAATTATTCTTTCGAGAAGTTCCTAAATCAATCCAACCTTCTAGTTCGCCGACTGGGATAATAAATATGTTTTTTTCATTAAGTTCACTTGTTAGTTCTGAAACTCTTGATCTTATATCCTCATTAAAACCATCAAGCCCTTTCTTCTTTGGAAAATCCCACTTTGAAGTCTCTTTTCTAATTCTATTTAATGCTCCTTTTGCACCACCTAAAGAATGTTCACTTCTATTTAATTGTTCTAAAAATTCAAAAATGTTATCTTTTAGCTTATCTAAAGCTTCTTGTTCAGATGAATTGTCAACCGATTCTGCAATCTCTTTTCGCTTGGCAAGTAATTCGATTGGTGCTTCAGTTTGTGTTACAGCATGAAATAAATTTTTAAAATCAGTTTCATCATTTAATAGGTCGATGTCGGATATTACGCCAACAGGAATTTGAGTTGCAATTAAGAGCGAAGCAACGTCTTTTAATGTCTGCTTGTTGTGGGAATATACAAAAAGTACTTCTTGATTATTATAATGAATTGTTGATACCGTTTGGTAAACAATTCTATCGGCATCTCCTTCACATACAATTACAGCTTTATGAAATATGGCTTCCAGTACTCTTTGGCTCGAAAGTATTGGAGATTTTGACAAATTTTCAGTAGCGTCAGATGGAATAAGTTTAAAAGTTGTATCGTCTAGATTTCTATTTAATCGATAAATATCTACTTTTTTGTCACTTTGAAGTAGCCCACTTAAAAAATTTGAATTATGAGTTGATATCATTATTTGTCCAGATAGTTTTTGAGAATTATCTGCAATCCATTTTCCTAAATATCTAGCTTGTGCAGGATGTAAGAAAGCCTCTGGCTCATCTAAAAGAATTATTCTATCTTTTGAAAACAGTAGACTTAGCACTATACCTACAAAACTCCTAAAACCATCACCTTGATTATCTATTTTATTAAATTCTTTGGTTATTAAATAAGCTTCTCGAGGATCTTTAGGAATTTCAGGAAAACTTTTTGCAACCCTCAGACAGAAATCTTTCAATCCACTATAGTCAAGGATCACCTCCATTCCAAAAGCTTCATTGAATGCCAGCTTTAGTAACTCTTCATTTTCCTTTTGAGTAAAAAGGTTTTGAAGAATATTCATCGGGTCTTCTGTATCTGGATTAAAGGAATTTGTTGTGTTAATGAGATTTAATCTTGTTGTAGAATCTAGGTGTGATACTTTAAACTTGCTTATGTTACCTAACACCCAATCCCAATTTTTCTCACTATCGAATCTTTGTTTTGAATATTCATAATTTATTTCAAACTCATCTTGTCCTGTTAAATTGTTATTAATACCAACTATTCGTTTATTTCCAATGCTATGCAGGCTGTCTGTCACTTTTAAGTTTAATAAAAGTTCTTCAAAACTTGCCGGTTTAGTAAAATTTAATTCTTTAAGTAGCACAAATTTGCTAGCTAATCCATTTTGCATTCTTTGTTGGATATCTCTCAGTGTTTGGGATTTTCCTACATTATTTGCCCCAACAAGAATTGATATTTTACCTAGATTAATTGTTTGGTCGTTCTTTAGTGTGATACTCTCTATCTTCATTGGAGTGCCTTTATAAAATGTCATCTAACTGTTTCGGGCTTTGCGTTCGGGCGGGTTTCGAAGCACAAAGCTTCAAGTTTGCACGTCTGCCCGCCTGACGCAAAACCTGTATTATGCTCAGTGCTTCCTTTTTGTCCAAATTAAAACTTTATCAATTACTTCATTAATTTGTTCTGAGTATCTATCTAGCTCTTCAGTAGTCGCAGATGTATGTCCATGAACAATTTTATTTCTCAAGTCAAGAGCTCTTTCAAGATTAATAAATTCCCTATCTGAAATTATTTGCTCATCGAATAGAAAGCGAATATTTCTTTTAATTCCATACTTACTAATGTTAGCATCATTTTTTTCTAAAATGGAGTAAATAGCTCTTTCTAATGCCGCCCAATTAAGAACAAATTGCGATATTTTATTCAATTCAATTCTGCGAATCTCTTGTTCTTTCTCTCGCTCTTTAATAATATCCGAATAAAACCTTGACATTAACGAGAGTAAAAGTCCAACTCCAGCGGCTATTAGGGCTATTCTTTGGGATGAAGTAAGATTAAATTCATAGTATGAAACAATAAAATATATTATTGCCACCACAGACGTAAGAATTCCAACAAAAGTATACAGTCGTAAGATAATCTTTAAGCTATTTTTTTTGCGATAAGAGAAAGCTAGTTCGTGACTTATCTCGTCAAGATACTTTCTATATTCTATTTGATTATTATCTTCCATTTTAATTTTCTTTTATTACTGTTATTGTTGTCAGAAGAATTGCTAGTGCAATTATAATGATGTAAAAGACTAAATATGTTGTGTCTTGAAGTTTTTCTTTTTGGTACATAATACCAGCGACTAAGCTTAAAACACTGGCGCCAATTTTTAGTAGAATAGAGCAACGATTTCTCTTTGGTTTGCTAATCTTATGTCTAATTATAACTTTTGCGTCTCTTACAATGCTACTGGTGATTTCTGGTCCTTGGGAAGTCGAATTTACAGATGACTCAATTCTATTAGCCTCTGCAATCAAGTCATCTGAAAAAGTCTCAATACTTGTTTTGAGCTCCTGTTTAGCTTGATCGTTAAATCCAGCTAAATCAGCGTCATTTATGTTAATATTAATTGGCATCACATTTTTTTTTGTTTGTCTGTATCTTATAGCATTGAGCATAAGTCGTTTATATCCCTCGCAAACCTTCCCAAACATTCCCCTATATTGGTGGATTTATGCTATAGGATAAGGATTTATTTCTATATTCTTTACAAATCTCGAAAGGAGCTTTTAATATTTTATAAACTTTTAGTTACTTACAAACGTATATATCTCCGTAGTCCACTGTTGCTATATCTTAATATTTCCTGCATATATCACAGAGCGGCTCTCGCTGTGGTCGCGTAGGTATGCCGTGGCCACCCCTGTACTACGGGCTTCTTGTTAACAGACTTACTAACTACCACGAGCTCGTTATGTAGTGATTCCGTATAAGACGCAGCACAACCTCTTGTATGTGACATTTTGAGTTAATCATATGCCGAAACTTTAGGAAGATCCAAAGCCACGGAAGGCGGTAAGCGGATGACAGGCACAAAAACAATCGTTTAGAACAAGGAGGTGGTAAGCTGTAATTTTACAAAATTTCTTCTAATTATTCAAAATATAACTTAATGAATTTATTAAGCGGTATTCTAGGCAGGCTGTTGAAATACCCCACCTATCCTGACCCAGGGGGAATTGCTTCCTGATCATGGCAACTTAAGTAAGAAGCCCATATTATGTATTATGCGAAACTCTTGTGGAAAGCAGGTTTGGCCTAAAGGGCAATCGCCCCCTCCCACTCAAAGAAAAAAGTGACGGGGCCTGTCCCCTTGGCCGCAAGCCCATCCGGCGGTTTACGGCGCGTAGAAATGTGCGGCTAGCTAAATAGCCGGATGACGAAGTGAAGGCTTGCAGCCGTCATATTTTGCTTTGTAACTTTCGTTTGCCCTGGCCCAGGCTTCTCGAAAAAAATTGGTCCACCGTAAGAAAATCTGTAAAATAACGCGGATATCTAATAACCAAATCCCAAACCTCGTTTCCTCCTTCTCACTCTTCTCTGACG
>CAZLTN010000097.1:0-20657 GCA_964562455.1 uncultured Cytophagales bacterium | reverse complement strand
TTGAAACAAATGGAAATAAGATCATTGACACGTGCCGAAGAGGAAATTATGCTGATCCTCTGGGAGAAAGAAAAGGGATTTGTAAAAGATATCCTGGCAGAGATGCCCGAACCAAAACCTGCTTATAATACCGTTTCCACTATTATCCGGATACTTGAGAAAAAGGGAGTGGTGGGGTATAACGCTTACGGCAAGACTCACGAATACTACCCGCTCATTTCGAAGGAAGACTACCGGAAGCATGAGATGGAGCAACTAATGGGGACTTACTTTGAAAACTCCGTTTCTGAGCTGGTTTCATTTTTTGTCAAAGACAAGAATATGAACACCCGGGAGCTTAACGAAATACTGGAAATCATCAACCGGAAAAAAGCAGACTAAGGTTCTCTGTCGATTCCATAAACCACTTACCGATCATGGACCTACTGATTTGGGCAGGAAAAGTAAGCCTCTACTGGCTCTTCCTCTACGGATGCTTCCATTTTTTTCTGAGAAAACTTACACATTTCAGATGGAACAGGGCCTATTTACTGGCAAGCCTTCTGCTGCCTTTAGTCCTGCCGTTCATCCGTTTTCCTGAAGCCGCAACCGCGACGCTGGCAGTCTATGCCGGTAACCTGGAACCGTTTTATGTCATACCGCAGGAGTCGTCCGCTTCCTTCAACTGGCTGCAGTTCCTGGGCATCGTGTACCTGTCGGGGGCCGTCTTCGTGGCCGCCAGGTTTGTGCACCGGCTCCTGGCGATCCGGAGGCTTTGGCAGCAGACGCCGCCGTTAGAGCTGGAAGACGAGGTAAGGCTCTATGTGTTCCCCGATGACAGCATCAGGTCATTCTCGTTCCTGAACAGGATCGCCGTCAGCAATTCCGACTACCGCGATCACTTTGACGCGATACTGACGCACGAGATGGTGCATGTCAGGCAGAGGCATACGCTCGACATCCTGCTGATCGAAATCCTGCGCATCGTTTTCTGGTTTCATCCCATACTGCCGCTGTATAAAAAGTCACTCCAGGAAATTCACGAATACCTGGCCGACCAGACCAACCCCAACCGCGATTCATACGCAGAGTTCCTGATCGCCTACACGTTCGGCCAGCCCCAGTTGACGCTTGTCAACAACTTTTACAGCTCCTCTCTTCTGAAACAGCGTATCAGGATGCTGTATAGCGATAAAAGTTCCCGCTGGAAACTGGGCCTTTACGGTCTTACCGGCATGCTCGCGCTGGTGCTGATTGGAGTAGTGGCGGCCTGCAGCGAGGATGAGACAGAGAAAGTACTGAAGTTTTCCTCTGTCAGCGCGCCGGAAGCAGACAAGATCTTTATGGCTGTCGAGACCAATCCAGAGTTTCCCGGCGGTGTAGATGCCTTATACCAATACCTGGCTGAAAATATAAAATATCCCGAGGCCGCCAGAAAGGCAAAAGTAAGTGGGAGGGTATTTCTCAAGTTTGTAGTACGAACCGACGGCTCGATCAATGATGTGAGGGTGATGAAGGGAATAGGTTTCGGTTGCGACCAGGAAGCCATCCGCATCGTAAAAAATATGCCTAAATGGGATCCGGGTAAACAAAGCGGAAGACTTGTAAATGTCGAATACATTCTTCCTATCAGTTTTCAACTTGAGGAAGGCCCCGTCCGGCTCCAGCTCGAACCCGCTGATCCGGCAAAGGGTGAAGCAAAACCGTTGATCATAGTAGATGGGAAGGAAATCACCGATATGAACCTGATCGGCCCGTCAGACGTCGAAAGCATAAGCGTCCTTAAGGGGGCGGATGCCCTCAAAGCTTATGGCGCCAAAGGCAAAAACAATGTGATCGAAATCACAACCAAGAAAAAGATCCAACTTAAGAATTAGACCCTATGGAATTCCTGACCTACCTGGGTAAAACGAGCCTATTTATCATACTGTTTTACGGCTTCTATGCGCTGTTGATCCGGCGTACCACCTTTTTCCATCTCAATCGCGCCTATCTGATCCTGTCGCTGGCAGCTTCTTTCCTTCTTCCGCTTGTGGAAATAGAGGAGAAAGTTGCCATCCACACCGGTACTGCGGCGATTTCGTACCCGACGACTGAAGAAATATCTATCCCTCCTGTTTCAATGGCCGAAAAAGCCCAAACCAACTTGTCTGCCGTTCAGATAATCCTGGGTATCTATTTTTTCGGCGCGGCTGTCTTCCTGGTTCTATTGCTGGCACGCCTGCTGAAAACTTTCCGCCTTCTCCGGTCCTGTTCTCCGGTTCTCACGGAAGATATCCCGGTAGTATTGCTCGACGGGCAGCAAACCGGTTCTTTTTCATTTCTTAACCGGATTTTTATCAGCAGGCCCGATTTCGAACACCATTTCGATACAGTATATAACCATGAAAAAATACATGTAAGCCAGAGACATTCCCTCGATATACTCCTGGCGGAACTTTGCCAGGTATTCCTGTGGTTCAACCCGGCATTAAGTCTCTACAGACATGCCTTACAGGAAGTTCATGAGTTCCTGGCAGATACTTCGGCGACCGACAAGGAATCCTATGCCCGGTTCCTGGTTTCGTATGCAATGTCGGGAAACTACCCGCCCGCGATGACCAACTCCTTTTTCAATTCAATGAGCCTAAAAAAACGAATAGAAATGTTGTACAAAAAACCCGACCCTGGCTATGCGCTGCCACGTTACCTGCTCATTATTCCCATCGCAGCCTTATTGGTAGTCCTGACGGCTCCGCGGCACTACGTATATGCATCAACCAGGAACCCCCCGATCGATATCCCACACGTATTGGTTACCTACGAAAAGGAATCCCTGCCCGCCGCACAGAAAGACAATAGGGTGATTTCCGGAAGAGTCACAGACGCGGCCGACAACACTCCACTGCCTGGCGCTACGATCTCGGCCAAAGGGCTGACTTTCGGAACCACTACCGATTCAGAAGGCTTCTATAGCCTTACCGTGCCGGCAAACCATCAGGAAATTTACGTTTCCTTTGTCGGATTTAAGTCGCAGACTATCGGGATCGGCAGGAAGGACCGGATCGATATTGCCCTTTCAGAGAACCAAACCCGGCTTGAAGAACTCGTCGTGTTCGGTTACGGTTTTGCAGATAAAGCGAAGAGCCAACCTGAAGCAGGAAAAACAGATACTTCCAGCGTCCTTAAAGTAGTGGAAGCAATGCCCGAATTTCCGGGCGGGACAAGTCAACTTTACCAGTTCCTTCGAAAAAATATCCGCTATCCGGCCGAAGCAGCCCAGGCTCATATCGAGGGGAGGGTTTATGTATCTTTTGTGATCAATAAGCAGGGTTACATCCGGAATCCTAAAGTTTTACAGGGTCCTGGCTACGGCATCGACGAGGAAGCGCTCCGGGTGGTAGTCTCCATGCCCCGGTGGAATCCGGGCAGGCAGAACGACGTTCCAGTAGATGTCGAATACACGCTTCCGATCAATTTCCAGCTTAATCTGGAGGAAGAAAACAAACAGGGTTATGCCCCGCGACACGACGCGGCCAGTCCGGAAAGTGAAACTCAAACGAATGCCATGCGGATACAGATAAGAGGCGCTAACGAAACCTTGCCGGAAGATTCGTATTTTCCTTCGCGCTACGAGCTTTCCCACCTGCTCGATAAACCCCGCATGGGATTTTCACGCGATGAAAATGCTCCTCTTTACCTGGTCGACGGAAAAGAGAAATATGGCTTGGACGGGTTAGATACAAACACGATCGCATCCATTACTGTGCTCAAAAAAGGGAACCTGGTCCCGGAATACGGCCCGCGCGCTAAAAATGGCGTCGTTCTCATTACGCTGAAAAAACAGAACAACCTTGATTGAAACAACTTATCTGACCAAAAACTAACCAGTCCCGCAGGGACGTCACGTGCATAACCGTCGGTACATAACCGGCGGCCGTTAGCTGCACAACACCCTATCCGCCCACCTAACCTGCCCCACCGGGGCTAATCGCCGGGCTGTGCCGCCGGACTGCATGTGGGGAACACCACCTGCGCCCGCTACGGCAGCAACTGGTTTTTAGCCAGAAAAGCATCGAGATACGCCCTGTACTGGTATCCGGGATCGGTCGCCGTCTTTTTCACGGCATTCACAATGACCGGGTCGCGCAGGAAAGCCGGATCCTTCTCGAGCAGGGAAAGATAGGTCCTGACCTGGTTCACGCTGAAATAAGGAAGTCTTTCGCTTAGCTTCCTGAGACACTCGATATGCAACGGATCGGCAGTCTTAAGCTGGTTCAGAAAGTGTGACAGGCTGTGAATATCAAGGTCTTCTGCCATTTCCGACACCGGCACCTGGACATCCTTCCGGTTCCAGGCCGCAGAGGGCAATTTTTTCATGATATACAACCGGTCTCTCGGGACCGCCATCGCAATCGTTTCTACCATTTTCCCGATGTAGGAAGGCAATTGCTCCTCAGTCAGCTCCTTTATCGCAAATATCCGCTCATCTGCCCTCCCGGAATTGATAAGCTTATCCGTAAGCCCCGGAAGCAGGTTTTTCCTTACGTCTTCCCGTATTACGGTAGCGAGCTGGTTGTGCACCAGGTGATAAATCGTGTACGAGGAATACACCGCCCCGTCAACCACGGCTTCCTTTACTTCTTTCGCAGTAGCGCCTGTAACGGCATCTACTACATTCGATACGCGTTTGACTTCTTTGTCAAAAAGATCGTCCTTATGCCTTCTTCTCAGGATCGACTGCTCGTCCATCAGCAGCTCGTGCAGCTTTTCGTAGTCTTTCGCGTCAAATTTTAAATGATCGTTCTTCGTGAGCGGCTTTCGCGGAATAGTATCGAAGCCCCAGTAGGATCCCGAAAGCGTCCAGAACATCCTGATATCCATCAGGTTGCAGAGAGTGTCACTGCATACCGGCGTTTCGATATGGCTGACGTATCCCTCCGGCGTCCCGGCTTTACTGGTAAGCCTGCCGATCCGGTGTATGACGCCAAGCGTATCCTCGAACCGGATGGAGGCATCGGCCGCGTACAGCGGGTACGACGGCCATGCTCCATTCAATTTCAACGGATGCCGGGTGCGTACGGTATCGGCTCCGTCGCGGGCGCTGAGGCCAAAAGACCAAAGCAGGGCCAGCGAAGCCAGTAAAATCACTCTCCGTTTAGCTCTTTTTTCCCGGCCGGTCTTCTTCACGCTCCTTCCTTTTTCCACGAAAGACATGCTTCCGGATTTAGTTATAACCTATTTTCTGCTGCTGGATCAGGCTCATATATTCATCCAGGCGCTTTTCATACAACTCCCTCGGCTTGAGGCGATACTTAAAGCATAGCGATGCGGCAAAGCCGACGGCGGCGCCCATCTGGCCGGTTGTCTTCATCACCCTGGGGCCTCCCAGCCCTACATGCGAAGTGCTGAAGCAGCGTCCAGCCATAAAGAGGTTATCTATATTTTTGGAATACAGGCTCCGGTAGGGAATATAGTATTTCCCGGTTTTATAGAACATCGCTTTCGAAAGGAAATCCGGTTTCGACGGATCTACAAGATTTTCCTGGAAATGAACGTCGACCTCCCTGGTTTCCATCACGACCGAATCGGCAAACGGGGTACGGTTCTTGGCGTCGTTGAATGTAAAAATATGGTCGCCCACCAAACGCCTGGATTCTCTTTTTCCTACCAGGTAAGACACCCATTCGAGACGCTGGCTTTGTGTCTTCGGCTGTTTTTTATAGTTCGCAAACGAGCCGTAAATCGCTCTCAGCATATGGTCTCTTATCGCTTCAGCATCATCGATCTGGTTCAGGTCGGTGTTGGAATACTCCCACTGCCATTCTCCCTGGTTGGCGGCATAGTCACCAACCACATCTTTGGTCCAGGGTACATCGGGGAACTCATGAGCGTGCGTGTCGGAGTAAGACCTCCAGAGCACCGACGATCCCATTACCGCATTGTCTTCCACTTCGGGGCTCCAAAGCTCGCCGAACTCATCCCAGTTCTCTTTGAATTTACCGGCAGCCTCACGTCCGTACATAAATTCAGCGCCCGCCCAGAAGCCGATCCAGCCGTCGCCGGTACAATCCGCAAAATAAGGGGCGCTGAAACGTATTCTCTCGCCAGTATGGGTGTTGCTTGCATCTACCGACTGGACTTTGTTGCTTACTGCTTCCGCATCATAAGCTCTCCAGTTAAGAAAAACCTCGATGTTATCGTACCTGGCTATGTTACGGTGCCGTTTCTGGTCTTCGGCATACGCTTCCGGCGATCCGTTGGGGTAGTGTTTGGTGTCGAGCATTCTCAGTATTCTTTCGAAATGCCCGTAAATTCCAAGCGTATGCACCCGTATTTCACTGCTCGCATTACCGCCCAATACCGGCCGGTCATGAATCAGGGCAACCCTCAGCCCCTGTTCTGCAGCAGCTATAGCGCTGGCGCAACCGGCTATACCGCCCCCTACGACGACATAGTCAAATTTCATTGTCTTTTCGGGCTTTGCAGGTTTTTGTGTAACCTTCAGCCTCCATCCGGCCAGTTCGGCCAGCTCTGAAGGCGGAGTCTGCTTCTGCCTGCTGAAATAGATGGCATCACACCGCCCGTCAAATCCCGTCAGGTCCACCAGCTCGAGCTTGTTGTTACCTTTTTGAACCGTCGCTTCACCGCCATATTCCCAGCCCCACATGGGTTCTTTACCGAACTCCGGCGCCAGCAACTGGTTAGCTACCTTCACCCGGAAACGCCCCGGGGGAGTCCAGTTGCCTGGTACCCAGTTTTTCGTGCGTACCCAAACATGGTACTTCCCCCCTTCTTTGAAATTCACCGTAGCAACGGCATTTTCAACCGGTTCTCCCAGGCCATGTGCCAGCAAATAAGGGGAGCCCATTTGTTCGACAAACTGGGGATCCACTACCCATCCGCCCTTATCCTGGAAGCTCTCGGCTTCTATCAGGAGAGATTGCGCAAAGGCGCCTGCTGCGGATAATGCTAAAAAGATAAAAGACAAATACCTCATTTCAGATGATTTAATTATCAAAAATAATAAAGAGTTGCAACATTATTTTTTCTCCCCATTCCTCCGGTAAAAACTGAGGAAATTCCCTGGCGAGCAATCAATTTTTATTCAGTAAAACCATTAGCCTTCTGTCTGACCCGTCCATTTTTTCCTTTTTGCTTTCAAGAAAATGAATCAGCTTCCCGGCGGTTTCACTTCTCATACACCGGGAGCTCTGCTCAAACAGCTTATACATATCCGCTTTCTGAGCTTCTTTTACAAGACCTACCTTATTCACCCACTCGTCTGCTATATCTGCATCGCACTCCTGCCTGATGAAATATTGTATGAAGGCGCTCTGAACCGGGAAATCGTATTCTTCGAACCGCTTTATCATCCCTATCGCATCCGGTTTTATCGTCCGGTCTGCCGGCAGCTTACGGATAGCTTTTATCGCGATAAACCTGTTCTTACCGCCGGTCAGCGCGATCAGATCAGGTGCAAAGACCTTACTATCAACCGCCTTTATCCCGTCAAGAACATAATCCTGGTAATCCGTTATACCGGACATCAGCATTTTTTTCTTTAGCCTGGTGGTCAGCAGGGCTTCGGTATTGCTGCGGATACGGTCGGCGATTTCCCCGTTTACCAGGTGCCAGAGCGTGTAGCAAGTGTAAATGGCTCCGGGCACGAGTTTATCCGAAAACGTAGAGCTCGTCGCAGCAGTAAGACCATCTATCTCCGCCGAATATACCTTGACAGTCGTATCGACCAGGTCTTCGATCAGGTAATCCTGCAGCATCGACTCCCGGTCGGACAGTATCTTCTTCAACTGCTCGTGATCTTTCTGCTCGAAAGGCTCGTGATCGAACTTGGTTATCTCCTTCCCTATCACTTCGCGGTAGTTGCGGAAATTCCCTAGCAGGTCCCACTCCAGCCTGATCTCGATCGGGTTACAGAGATTTTCCAAGCAAATCGGCGTTTTCAGATCGCAATAATAATAGTCAGGAAGACTGTCTTCGGCCTGCGCCAGGTAAATCCGGGCATCGACTCCCCTATCGGTCTGATAGGTAAAGACGTACCTGTCTTCTTGCGCAAGGGAAAAAACGAAAGACAAAACCTGATATACTATTATTGTTAGCAACTTAATAATCCGGATTTAAAGCCATTTTAAGATCGACCAGCGTTTCATTACCGGGAATAACCTGAACGGAAGGCCTGCTACTTATTTTCGTAGCACCTTATCTCAAAAATTCTCGCAAATTCATCACCGTTCGTCCTGGCAACAGTCACCCTCAGTGAATCTAACGTTACGGAGTCGAACCGGTGTACATATTTACGGTAATAATTACCGGTAACAAAATCACCGTAGACGACCTTACCATTAAGCAGTCCCTCGATTTTAAAATCGGCTACCGTCTCGGGTTGTACCCCACGGACCTGGTTATCCATAACGACTTTTTGCCCCGATATACGCAGGAACCTGTGAAGGCCGGTATCAAACGTGAACTCTACCTGGCTGACTTTCACCGGAGATTTCCATTTCAGTGCTATCCACGGCTCTTTACCAGCACCGGCGCGGGCACGCCACTGGTGCGATTTCCCATCCTTAATGTCACGATTGACCCCGTCAAGCACGCTTTCGGCCTTGTGACCGGCCTCTTCTTCAGACGCTGTCACGGTCGCATTGCGCGCAAGGTCGTTTTTATCCTGGTTGGTAACGTTTAGAATCGACTGATCCTGCCGGAGCAATGTCTGCCGGAGTGCTTCAATATCCGCCGCGGAGCCTGCAATTTGCCGGCCTGTCATCTTCTTCGCCACCGCGTATTGCATCGCCGTTCCGACCGCCTGGCCCAACGTAGCGCAGGTAGCCATAACGCGGGTAGACGATAAAGCCACGTGCGAAACGCTTATGTTTCTTCCTGCCAGCCAGAGATTATCGAAGTCCTTACTGTATAACGATCTCAGCGGTATCGGGTATGGCCCTTTCAAGGGGACCTGCCGGGCCGGCTTCAGCGAAGTATCGTCCATCCCTGCCGGCGGATGATCATCCAGCGACCACCCTCCGTAAGCTACCCCGTCGGCATATTCCTGCGGTATCTGCACGTCTCTCTGGGTCATGATAAGGTCTCCGGTAACCCGGCGGCTTTCACGTTTCCCCTGAACCATCCCAACCCAGGTCAGCGCCCAGGTTTCAGACTCCGGATGATTGCCCGAGTTTTTAATGTAGTCCCAGACCCCGAACAGGATAGCGAGTAATTCGCGGTGCAATTTCTGACCGTCGCCTACAATGTCGTACTCTCCGCCAAGTTCGATCCACCAGTAACCATACTCAAACGAGCTTACTCCGCGATGGCGGAAGTCTTCGTATTCGAACTTCCTGGCCCACTTAGGAGCTACAAACGGCATAGGTTTCCCGAAATTGTCGGCCATAAACAACAGGCTGTTCCCCATTCCTTTTTCATCGGCGGCAGGAAATGCAAGCGATTCATTCCATTTGCTTTCGGCCTCCCTGCCGCGCATATACTCGGCGCCTACCAGCGCCGCCAGCGTTCCGTCTCCGGTACAGTCGGCAAAATGTCTCGCCTTGATTTCATAGATTTCCTCAGTCTGTGAACAAAAGGCGGTAATGGATTCTACTTTTCGTCCTGTCGCTTTCGCATCGAACAACGCGGTATCGAGCAATAAAGTGATGTTCTGTTCTGCTGTCACTTTATCGTACATAACAAAATCAAACATCGGGTAGGCATTCTGCTGATTAAGCACGGCGTCGTCCAGCATAATTTCCTCCAGGATGCCTGTCTCCCGCCATACCTGCCTGAGTGCAGTCGAACCCGAAATATGCATACGGATCTCGCTGCTGGCGTTTCCTCCGAGCCTGGAACGATTCTGGATCAATACGACTTTCGCACCGTTTCTCGCGGCAGCTATCGCGGCGCAAATCCCCGACATTCCACCTCCGATAACAGCGACGTCCGTGTCTATCCGGCGTTTCTTATAAATGTCCAGACCTTTGGGAGGCTTGTTGAGCATCTTTTCTGCCGGAATTGCCGTCGCTTCAAACGGGTCAATAAAAAATGCGCCGGATGAAAGCCCCATTGCTTTCAGAAAATCCCGCCTGTTTTTATTCATAGCTAAAAAAATAATAATTAATAATTACAAACAATCAGAACTAGTCCCGTTCCCACTTGCCGATCCAGGGATCGCCGGTTTTTACCAGGTGAGATTTAAGGCCGGCCAGCAGGTTGGTTACCAGGGTTTGATAGGAAGGATTTCCGGCAAGATTGTTCAGCTCCCGGGTATCGTTTTCCAAATCATAAAGCTCGTATTTGGGCCGCTGTTTATATTGAGCTACAGATCTTGCTCCAAAATATTCATCCCCTGACCTGAGGTAAGCCTGCCATGTGGCCGAACCCCATAAATCGGTAGCAAAGGGAAAAGGGAGTTGGTAAGCGATGTTCCATATCAATTTATACCTGGGTGTTACTACCGTCCGCATCGGGTAATAATGGAACACTCCATGAAATGTGTGCGACAGGAACACTGTGTCGGACCGGAAGCCGCGGGGGTTGTCAAAAACCGGTTTCCATGATTTTCCCTGCAGATAGGCTGATGGATTCACGGTTTCTGAGGCGCCTTTTTTCGCCGATTCAGGACCAGGAACGGCTATACCGGCAAAATCAAGCAGCGTCGGCGCTATATCCAGCCAGGAGACAAGTTCCCCGCAGGTTTGGTTTTTCTGTTTCGCGAACGGATTCCTTACGATGAGCGGAAGCCGGACCCCGGGCTCATAATGCGTTGTTTTGGCGCCTGGCAGCGGCATGCCATTATCGGAAATATAGATAATAATGGTATTGTCCCACAGCCCCTTTTCCCTGAGCTGCCCGATGAGCTTGCCTACTCCGTAGTCGACACGCGAAACAGACTGGTAGTACTGCGCCAGCTCGGCCCGGCTTTCCGGCGAATCCTGTACAAAATACGGAACTTTCAAAGAATCCGGGCCATACAGGATTTCACGAACCCCGTCATGACCCTTTGGCCGGTTACCGTGTGCATTGGGTTGGTAAGGCAGGTCCTTACGGGCTGCTGTCCGGTGCGGGTCGGTTGTACAGAAATACAGAAAGAACGGCTGCTTTTTGTTTTGTTCAAAAAAGCTGCCGCTTTGCTCTGCCATTTTTACCGGGTTGGAACCATCGGTACTGATAACGACATCAAATGGATAGGAAGACTCAGGCTCCAGGTGGTATTTGCCGATACGGGCGGTTCGGTAACCGGCTTGCGACAAATAAGCGGAGAGTGTCTTCATTCCCTGGTAGGAGTGGAAATGGTGCGGAGGCTGCTGCAGGCCATACTGCCCGTTGCTATGATTATGACGCCCGGACAATATTACGGAGCGGCTCGGGCTACAGCTTGCAGTAGTTGCGTACGCGCGGGAAAACAGCATACCTTCTGAAGCAAGATAGTCCAGGTTCGGTGTTTTTACCTGCGAATTTCCGTAGCAGCCCAAAGCGCTCCTGTCGTGATCGTCTGCTACTACCAGCACGAAATTGGGCCGCGGTGACGTTTGACCGGACACGATTTCAACGGAAAGCAGTTGCAGGCTTACCAGTAATATTTGAAACAGGCTTTTCATAGATATGGTTAAGGCGCCGGGTTTGCTTTACGCCGGTTTGCCTTCGTCTGTAAAGCAAACCGGCGTAAAGACCGGGTTGGCTAATCCCAGTCCGGGTTCTGCGTCAGCAACTGGTTGCCGTTCACCTCGTCCTGGGGTATCGGGAAGTATTTGTGCTTAGGCTGAACATTTCGGACAGGATAAACATCATTTACTGCCTTTGGAACAACGGTCAGGAATTTACCTGTCCTGGTGAGATCGTACCACCTGTCGCCTTCTGCAAAAAACTCCCAGGCCCGCTCCTGGATAACCGCTTCGATGAAGGCATCTTTCGATAAGCCTGCGGTCAATTCTTCAATTTTTGCCCTTTTACGGATATCATTGATGTAGCCATAAGCCTTTGCAGTAGCGCCGTTAAGCCTGGCTTCCGCTTCGGCGGCTATCAGAATAACATCAGCGTAGCGCATGATAGGGATATTCCGGATTGTTCCGGTCGTAGATACAGGATCTGCATACTTTTTGATCAGCACGGCATTGGGCGTGATAGGAGTGATCGAGCGCTGGGGAACCCACTTGCCGGCCTTGTCAAGATATGTGGTATCGAGCATAGTCCTCCTGGCATCCTTTTCATCAAATGAATCGAAGAATGACATGTAAGCGAAAGCCGAACCATAGGAAGTCCTGGCATACTCGACACCCGCGCTGGCCGGAGGGCCGAACAGGCCGACCAACTGGTGACCGTTGCCCGGGGAAATCGGGTCACACTCGAAAGCCCATATCATTTCGGTACGGGCAGCGTCCTCTTTAGCGTAATCGTACAGGTCTTTTATGTTGCCTACCAGCGAATAGGTACCCGAGCTGATCACCGACTCCGCTTTCTGAAGCGCCAGCGCCCAGTCCTCGTTGTAAAGGGCCGCTTTGGCATAAAGTACATTCACTGCTTCCTTCGAAGGCCTGCCGGGAACAACATTCGGATAGGAAGGCAGGCCGGAATTATAGGCCGCATCCAGGTCGCTGTAAATCTGCTGGTAAACTTCCTTAATGGAGCTTTTGGCGACATAGGCTTTTTCTTCGGAAACGCTGGGCTCCGTTTTTATAGGTACTTCGCCGAAATTTTTGACCAGCATCCAGTGGTAGAATGCTCTCATGAAATAAGCTTCGCCGATTACCTGCTTTTTCCGGGTTTCGTCCATTGTCGCGTCCGGTACCTTGGCAATGATCCAGTTGGCATTTTCGATACCGCTATAGGATCCCGACCAGATTACATAAGGCGACTCATTCTGACGCCCCTGGCTTGTCTGTGCCGTATAGGTCGGCTCGGTTGTAAAAAGCGTCAGCGCATTTCTTCCCACCACACCGCGGGGATACACGATATCGTCGCTATAATCGGGAACCATAGTGGCAGCAGGCCCGGCATAGAGGGTCCGCATAGACGAGTAAACAGCCAGGAGCCCTTTTTCGGCATCCGACGCCGTTTTATAAAAAGTATTCGTGAAGATAGAAGAATAGACTGTTTCGTCCAATTCACAGGATGACAAGGACAGGCAGGCTACAGTGAGCAGGCCAAATCTTTTTATCAGTTTATTAGAAATCATGATTCTGAATTTTTTGAAGTCGTTGCTGTGCATTTAGAATGAAAGCTGAATTCCTCCCAGGAATGACCGGGCCTGCGGATAGACAAGGTTGTCGATACCGATGGTAGTATTAGAGCCGGCATAAGAATTGACTTCTGGATCGAACCCGGAATATTTTGTAAAGGTGAACAGGTTGTTCCCGCTTACATAAACCCTCAAATGGCTGATACCTTTTATAGAAGGAAGCGTATATCCAAGCGTCATGTTCCTGATTTTCATATACGAGCCGTCTTCCATAGCATAGTCGGAAATGGGCAGCCTTCCGGCGACAAATGCGCTTACATAACGATCGCTCGGGTTGGTTGGAGACCACCGGTCTACCATTCCGCTGAACTGGTTGCGCTGTCCGGACGGGTTCTCCAGCGAGAGTTTTGCCGTATTGTAAACATCGTTGCCCTGGCTTCCCGAAAGGAAAAGGCTGAAGTCAAACTTCTTATAGCTCATATTGGTCGAGAACCCATAGATAAAATCAGGGTTGGGGTCACCGGTGAAGATCTGGTCCTGGGAGTTGATAACATTGTCGGAGTTGAGATCTTTGACCTTGTGTCCGCCGACGCGTCCGTCATAACCCGGTACGATACTTTCTCCCGACTGGGTTATCCCGTCGAAAACGTAGGTTTTGAATAGCCCCAGCGGTTGCCCTATGCTCAGCACCGAGAAGTTAGTAACAAAGCGTTCATTGGTTGTTCCGCCATCAAGATCCAACAGCTTGTTCCTGTTAATGCCGAGATTCCCGGAAACAGACCATTTGAAATCGCCGTCGGAAAGGATCGCATTCGTTGCAAATTCGAAACCTTTGTTTTCCATAGCTGCAAAATTTCCGACGATCGTCGCATAACCGGAGGAAAGCGGCAGCGTTTTTACATACAGCAAATCATCGGTTTGCTTATGATAATAGTCAAAAACGAATGACAATTTGTTATTGAACAGTCCCAGGTCAAGACCGATGTTGGCCTGTTTGGACCTCTCCCAGCGCAAGTCCGGGTTAGCTATCCCTGTCGGGCTGATCGCAGTCTGCCAGCTATGACCGATGTTGTAGCCACCACTGGATGCAACGGTAGCAAGCGAGTTATAAGGCGAAATACCGCCGGCATTCCCGGTAATACCATAGCTTGCCCTCAGTTTAAGGTCGGAAATCTGGTTGATGTCCCGGATAAACGACTCCTCTACCAGGCGCCAGGCTGCCGACGCCGCCGGGAAGAACCCGTATTTGTTATTGGCCCCGAACTTGCTGGAACCGTCAATCCTGGCTGTAAGGTCAACAAATATTTTATCTTTGAAACCATAGTTGATCCGACCCATGTACGAATCGAGCCTCTGTTTGCTTCGTGAGCTGCTTACGGTACGGTTGAGAGCGAGCTGAAGGGCCTCATTCTTTGTCGCATCATTGGGAAAGCCGGTCGCACTGATCGAGTTGCTCCGCGAATTCTCTACCTGGCTTGCGAATACCCCGGTGAACTTAAGGCTGTGCGAGGCATTAATCTGTTTCGAATAGCTGATGATGCTTTCGTGCAGCAGGTTCAGGAAATCGTTGTTTGTTTTGCCGGCCGAACCGGAATTGTCATTAATATCAGCGGAGTTGATGATCGCTATCGGAGAATATGAGTCGAGCAGCCTGTTTTCAATATCGCCATTGAAAGATGCGCGATAGGTAAGACCGGGCAGGATCGTGTAGTCGCCGTAGAGGTTCACAAGCGTACGTTTGATCGTTCTTTTCATCAGGCTTTCGGTGAAATTGAGCGGATTGGCTACCTCACGGTATTGTCCGTTCAACTGTTCCCCGAACGGGTAAACTGAGCCGTCGGGCCGATAGGGCTTCAGCGTGGGAGGCGCACCGACTGCCGCTCCGACGATGGCTGCGGTAGAAATCCCCGGACCGACAGTTGTAGTGGCCGAGGTCACGCCGTTGTCGACCGTATAGCTTCCGAGAATACTGGTCCCTATTTTCAGTTTATCATTTACCCTGTGATCGACGTTCAGCCTGTAGGAATACCTGTTGAAATCAGATGACCGGATGATACCCTGCTGGTTGAAATAGTTGGCAGACAGGTTAAGCTGGGTTTTTTCGCTACCACCGCTGACGGTGAGCTGGTGATTCTGGATAGCGGCTTCCCTGAAGATAAGGTCCTGCCAGTCTACACCCTGCCCAAGTGAAGCGGGATCAGGATACAGATTGTTTTTAAATGTCTCGTTCTCAAGCTGGGCAAACTCCGCAGCATTCATCACATCGAGCTTTTTGGTAATTTTCTGTACCCCGTAGTAGCTGTCGAACGACACGCGTGTCGCGCCCGCTTTTCCTCTTTTTGTAGTGATCAGGATTACCCCGTTCGCGGCCCTGGCCCCGTAAATGGCTGAAGCCGAAGCGTCTTTAAGCACTTCTACCGATTCAATATCGTTGGGATTGATCGTTGACAGCGGGCTTACGTCGTTAATACCTCCGCCATTTGAAATCTGGATCCCGTCCACGACGTACAAAGGCTCAGAATTTCCGTTGATGGAGTTAGTACCCCTGATACGGACGCTGATGTTCCCTCCGGGTGCGCCGGTATTTTGAGAAATCTGGACACCGGACACCCTTGCCTGCAATCCTTGCGCAACGTTGCTGATCGGAAGCTGAGTCAGTTCCTCCGCTTTTACGGACGCAATAGACCCTGTCGTCTCGATCTTTCTTTGTGTACCGTAGCCGACTACTACTATCTCCTCGAGGCTCTTTTCATCTTCTTTCAAGACGATATCAAACCTCGTCCGTTCATTCACGGTAACTTCCTGGCTCAGGTACCCTACAAAAGAGAATACCAGGACAGCGCTTTTATCAGGAACGCGAAGTGAGAAACTCCCGTTTTCATCCGAAATAGTTCCCTGCCCGCTTCCTTTTATCAGAATGTTAACGCCGGGAAGTTCATTGCCGCCTTCATCTGTCACTTTTCCTCTCACCTGGATGTCCGTTACAAGCGTCAGATTTGGCCTTTCCAGCAATCTCCGGTACATTTCACTCACCGTCGCAGGACCATCTGAATTCTTTTTTTCAGCCTGGTTTTTTAAACTCTTCGGTTCGTTATATCCCGACTGCTCCGACGGCCCTCCCGGAGTTGCCTTCCGTACTACAATCGTTTTTTCATGAATGCTGAAAGTGACCGGCTGATCCTTAAAAGCAACTTCCAGCACTTTCATAAGGTCGGCCTGCTGCATATTAAGCGTAATTCGCTTCGCATTTTTGATCATGTCCATGTCACAGACAAAGAGATACCCGGTTTGCTTCCTGATCAGTTGTAACACCTCCAAAAGAGTAGCGTCCTTTTTCCTGATAGAAACCTGCTGTGCTTCCAGGTTGCCGGCGCTAACCTGGAAAACAGCAAGAAACATCATTACTGTAACCAATCTCATAAAAATGATAAGCTTTTGAAAGAGCGCCTGGTTATGACTTCTGTCACAGCCTTTTACATTAAACCACCGCGCACGAATATACGTACGCCATAGGTCTGCTTTGACCCTATGCGGAAATTCCATATTTTTGAATGTTGGAGTAAGGTTTGAAAATTTATTTTCCCGAAATGAACCGAAGAGCCTGTCCTTCATGCCAGGTGTGTTGCGAGCATACCTGGCGCTTTTGGTCCTATGGCTTTCTTCCTGATTTACGTATCATTCTTCCATAGATTATTTGTTTAAGGTTAATACAAATACTGACGATCATATCGCTTTTACTTTAATCTTGTTTCCTTTTATTTCAAACCCGATACCACCCGTCATTTCAAGAAACTTCAACACTTCCGACGCGCTTTCCTTCCTGGATATCGTTCCCATAAATACCTTTTCCCCGACATTCCCTTCGTATTCAACCTCAACAGCGTACCACCTGGAGATCTGCCGCATGATTACCTCTATGCTGCCGTCGAACTCAAACATTCCTTCTTTCCAGGCTGCAACACTCTGAGCATCAACATTCCTGACCTCGATTCCACTTTCTCCCGTCTCTACTTTCTTCACCTCGGCCTGCTCTCCGGGAGACAAAACCTTAACCTCCCGGCCCTTCTTTACTTCTACCCGGCCTTTGATCAACGTAGTCTGTATGACCGGATCGTCGCTATAAGAGGAGACATTAAACTCCGTTCCCAAAACTGCTATCTCAACCGGCTCTCCTTTTTTCTTCTGATGAGGCAAGCTTACAATAAACGGTCTGCTCTTATCACTTTTCACTTCAAAAAATACTTCCCCCGTCACTTCCACTCTCCGGATGCCGGTTTCGAATGAAGTCGGGAACTTCAGCGTCGAGCCGGCATTGAGCCATGCTTTGGAGCCATCCGGTAAAACCAGTTTATACTGTCCGCCGAGCGGGGTCGAAAGGGAATTATACCCGCTCCTGCTTCCGTTTCCATTGTAAGTGATTTCACCTTTTTCCCGGTCGATTTCAAAACCAGACAGAGTCATTGCCGGATTGCCGGAAAATTGTGCATGGGTGGTGTCAAGGCTGAAAACAGTACCGTCCCAGAGCGTAAGGAGTGCTTTCTCGGTGGCGGGAGGCAATTGCCCGGCTGATGCCACTAACGACCCATCGCCGCTGATAGCGGCCTGCCCGAACATATTCAGGGGATTCCCTTTTATCGCCCAATAGATTCCCAGGAAAGCAAGCAATGCTACGCTAGCCGCCACCGGCAGGCTCCTGGAAACCCGCACCCATATGGGACGGACGGGTTTATTTTCAGGCGCTTCTGACTGGAAAATATTTCTCAGGATCTCTTCGGCACGTCCGTCTTCCAGCACTTCCCCAAACTGGCTCTGGCTGCCGATCAACTCGGCGACCATGTTTTTCGCTTCCTCATCGTACGCTCCAACACGCAGGAACTCCATTAATTCATCGCGCTCTTCCGCAGAATCTCTTTTCTGATAATACTGTAGCAGCAAATACCGAAGCCTGTCGTTAATCATTACCTTACAAGGATTTAGATTGTCCTGTTTTTTATAAAGACTTTTATAGTCGCGTCGCGGGGGACAAGCCTCTAAATTTTTTTTTCAGGAGAAGCGAGGATCGGACACTGAGAGTCGCAGAGGGTACGGAGAACTACAGAGTTTTAAGGAGAAAGCTGCGTGCGGAGAAGTACGCAGGACAGGGCATGAATTCGGACGGGCGGTGGTGTCGCCCCTGCGGGGCTCCCCGCTCCCGGAAGCCTGCTCAGATCACAGGTTACGCTACGCTTCCCCTGAGGTCAGGCATAGTATCGTCCCTTCGGGACTGCACATATAATAAACGCTGCCGCATAGCGGCTACCTGTCTGTAGAAAAAACCGATGCGCCGGTATGCCCCGTATGGGGCTACCCTTGGAAAATGAATTACCACAGGCCGGCCATTATGATGAACGACAGCGGCAGCTTCATTCCCAACTGTGAAGAACAGTAGTTCCGGATATGCTGAAGAGCCCGGGCCAGGTGCGTTTTTACGGTTTCGGGCGAAACCTGCAGGGCCGCTGCAATTTCCTCTCTTTTCAGACCTTCGTCCCTGCTGAGCCTGTATACCTCGCGCTGCTGCGGCGAGAGGAGGTCTATCGCCTGCTGAAGTACCAGCTCATATTCCTTCATCATGATGGAGCTTTCGGTCGCGTTTTCGGAAACGGGGGCTATGTCAAGCCAGTTGACTTCCGTACGATGCCGTAACGCGACTTTCTTCAATGCTGTAAAGACGTGATTGCGGGTCATGATAAAGAGATAATCCTCAAAAATCTCTATGTCAAGCAGGTTTTCTCTCTTTGCCCACAATTTCATAAACACTTCCTGGACCACTTCCTCCGCCATGACCGGCGACTCAGTAAACCTTAACGCAATTGTGTACACCTTGTCCTTACAGGCGTAAAACAATTGAGAGAAAGCTTTCTGGCTACCCTCTGCCACGGCGGCTATCAAATGCGGATCCATAACCTTTCCACGAAATATCGCTGTTCATATAACCCTCAAAGATGCGAACTTCCCGGCTATAACTCCAATTTAGTCACAAAAAATCAATAAATATTTCTTTGGAAGAGACTAACCACGGAGGTACACAAAGGGAATGCACGGAGTTACACGGAGAAAAAACTCCGCGCTACTCCGTGCATTCCCTCCGCGTTCTCTGTGGTTAAACCAGTTTTCCCGGTAGCTTAGCCCCTCCTTCCTAGCCGGCCGGTACAAATTCCAACTTCCTGAGATCCAGCATTCCTGCCTTCTCAAGTGACGGGTCCGGTTTGAATATAATATTCTGCTTACCTTTCTCCAGGGTAACGGTCCCTATTTTCTCGGTTTTAAAATCTTCCCAAGAGCCCGATTTTCCTACATTTCCCTTCAACACTTCCTTACCATTTGCCTCCAGCACGTACGGGTTCCCCGCCGAATTGTCGGACACCGACCACTCCATGATCACATCGTATTTCCCATCCCTGGCAATATCGGCCTCCCATTGCACATAATCAGACTCTGTAAACCAGCCGAATGCTCCCCATTCAGGCATATATTTAATTTTGGGACCAACCCCTACGCCCGACTGCGCCCACAGCGTCAACCTGTCGTCCGAAGCCTGCTTTACGATCTCAGGGTTATTGAAATAATCCGGGTTGTATTCAGTTATAGGAGTAAGCTCCACCTTCCTCACATACATCTCCGCTCCCTCCGACTGGATCTGGATCCTTCCTTTCGCCGGACGGACATCAAAAGCCTGGTTAACAAGCTGGCCGTTCAGGAAGATGTCCACTTTGTCGCCGAAAGCCACTACTTCCATCGTATTCCATTCACCTGCAGGCCTTTCTATATCGTGCTTCCCCCTGAAATCGACGGTATCCTTCCACTCCGGAGACCTCGCGTACCAATCGATACGCCCGCTGTGGATGGTAGCCGGACGTCCTCCCGACTGATAAAGCTTTGCTCCTTCCTTGTCCGGGTTGGCTACCATCGCAGTCAGCGCATAAGTATCACTGCCATCGCCTACCACCAGGAAATCGCCCGTTCCCCCCTCTATGATCTGGCACTCGATGGAATACATCCATGAACCGCTGAAAGCCCCGTCCGCTCCTACCGAGTGTATCAGCACCCCGTTGTCCCGGGCTTTATCTACCCTCGGCTCGTAGGTTTTTTCACCCCATTTATATTCGACTACCAGCCTGTAGTTTTCATATTCTTCTTCGGTCGTAATGCTTCCGTAATCTTCTCCGGTAATAAATATTTCTCCCCCGCTTACGGAAAATACATTTTTCGGATCATTCCCCTTGCCCGTGCTTTTCAGGTATTTGTACCAGCCGTCAAGGTTTTTTCCATTAAAAAGTGAAATCGTCTTCCCGCCTCCGCCCGGCTTCTCTCCCGTGTTGCACGCCAGGATCAAAAATGCCAGTGAAGGTAAAAAGAGCTGCAAAGCTGAAATTTTAAACCGCATTTCTATTGTCTGTTAAGGAGTTTTGAAAAAATAGTTGAAAATTGAAAGTTGAAAGTTGAAAGTTGAAAGTTGAAAGTGGAGAGTTGA
>CAZLTN010000096.1:0-20837 GCA_964562455.1 uncultured Cytophagales bacterium | reverse complement strand
AATAACGAGGATATAAGCGATGCATATTAAAAGGTCGGGGGTGCTGATCACGTTTGTTTTAGTAAAAGGGGTTTAGGAATAGGTTTGTTTGTTCGTTAATCCGTGACGACCTCGACAATAGAATGCACTTCCACGGGCGGAACGATAATTTCCGTACGCCCGCCCCGGAATGTAAACTCCAGTTTTTTGCCTTCCGGCTGTAACCTGACCTCTTTTGGTTTTTTCTCCGTTTTCAGGTTAACGGTAAGTGCGGGTGTGGGGCGAAGCTCATTATATCCGAAAACATTTGGGTTGGCATGTTGCCCCGAAGCATTGATGAGGTGAACCAGCCTATTTCCGTTTTTGGAAGCCAGTACGGTATGTACTTCGTCTGACCCCGACACCTTCAGCGGAGAATCCGGGACCAGTTTCGATACCATTGCATTTAAAAAAGCATTCAAAACCGGATTTTTATATTTTGAATAGGCCTCCGAAATGTTGGTATACACTGCTCCGATCTTCCCTTTTCCGTAGGCATTCACCGTTCCGATAGGAGCGTCTGCGGGATAGCGGTAGTCTGTCTGGGTGTAAATGGCTCCAACTGTCTCTGTCTCCTCTTTAAGCGTTACGGGCTGCCACAGGGCCTTCAGGCCCGTAATTCCCCCCAGATCCCGTCCCCCGATCATCAACTCACCGGGGCCTGGATTTTCGGAAAATGAAACGCCGAGCCAATCTTTAAACTCACGAGTAGTCTTCGCTCCTATTACCAGCAGATTGCCGCCATTACGGACATAACCGGAAAGTTGCGTTTTAATAGCAGGATCAAAAGCTACCCACTCCGGTATTACGATGAGGGCGTACTGATCCATCCGGTCACGGATATGATGGTCCATGAGGATTTCGACGGATTGTCTGCTATCTATAAACAGATTGAAAATGCTTTTTATAGCCGGGTTAGAGCCGCCAGTACCGTATACGTTTTTTCCTTCTTTAGTTTCCTCTTTCCAACCTGCCAATGAATACCATATCCCGATATTCGGTATGATGCTGCTGTTTTGGCAGAAGGGCTGGCGTTCACGACAAAATTGAGCCAGGCCGGTCAAAGCATCCGTATCAAGCGTCTGGAATGCCCCATCACGGTTCTGCCGGAAATATACCTGGAAACCACCTCCCATAGCCATCACTTCGGCAGCCTCCTGCTTCAGTTGGATGACTGGTTTAGGGGTATGCGTACCTCCCCAGAAATTGACCGGGATCATCCCCCATGCCATCAGATCCCAGGATTTCCCCTGCAATGCCAGGCAACGGGCTTCAAAAGCGGCACTATATACGCAGTTGGTACCTGCCACATCTCCCGAAAGGAAATCTACTTCCACATCGATCGCCTCGGGCATGAAGGATGAATAGGCCCAATTGCTCGTTATCTGAAACTTCGGCCGATAGCGGTGTATTTCATCCACATAAGTCTTCACATAGCGTCTGAAGGCATCCCTGTTGTACTCCTTCCAACGTTCATAATGGGGACTCTTGGGATCAGAAGGTGGATCAATCCCCGTATCTCTTTTGAATCCGGCCGTCAAATCAGGCGCATAGTCCGGTAAGGCCGCCCAGCAGTCGCCGTCAATCCAGGCACCGTCTATTCCATACGTATCGATCAGCTCTTTCAACTGCGGGATTAATAGCTTTTTAGTATAGCCGCTTGTATAGCCGACTTTGGTAGCATCCCGGGTCCCGTCGGCGTTAAGCCGGCCCCATTCGGGGTTTTGGCGGATCGCTTCGTCGTCCCACAAGCCGGAATAATGAACAAACAACGGCAGGTTGTGCTTATCCGCCATATTTTTCCACAACCTGACCGGGTCTTTTACGAAACTGTTGGCCGAGTACCCGACTTTGGTAGGGTAGCTCGAAAACCCGAAGTGTCCTTTACTGTCTATCTGAATGTAGTCCGGCTTGGTGCGCAGAAGAAAGGTATCAAGCAGGGCCAGGTCAAAATTTTCACCCAGGTTCTTATCGGCAGCCACGGCATGAAAGTCGAAATGAAACCCGAAAAAGCTTTCGGCTCTCCTCAATTTTTCCTGGGCGAGGCAGTGAGACAATGGCAATGCCACCACCAGCAGGATCAATGCTATTATTTTCTTTATCATCACCCTCTAATCTGTGTGAAATACTTCTTCCATGTTCGTCCATATCTTATTCCCGGCAGTCGCTTCTGGTAGAGGAACCTGGCAGGGGTCGGTTTCTCTCCACCAGCGTTGGGTCGTAGAATCCGCAGCCATTTTCTTCATGTCTTCTTCGTAGTTGTCCCCTACATATTCGTAGTAGCTGAACAGGTACGGCTTTCCTTCGATTTCACGAAGGTAGATGGAGTAATTGCGGATATTGCACGCTTCGATCATTTTCAGCACACCCGGCCAGGTTTCGGCATGCAGTTGCTTGTAGTAAGCGGCCTTTTCGGGGTTGAGGCCGGTGACGGATCCAAAGCGTTGTACTTTCTTTTCTTTTATATCGGCTGCTTCCTGTCTTTCGGGCGTGTGACACGCGATCAGGGCGACGGTAAGAAAAAAAGCGAATGCGTTGGTCGTGTTTTGAGTTAAACTCATTGGATATATGGACATTATCAGGTGATAAAAAGTACTAATCCCATCCCGGGTTCTGTTGCAAATTCCGATTTTTGGTTATTTCATTTTGGGGAATAGGCATCCAATACATCTTTTCCGTAAATACAATAGGTTGAGGATCTACCGGCGCATATTCATAACCAAAAGATCCATCGTTATTTTTCGTTATAACTACACCGTTATATCGCCTGCCGTTTAATAGAGTTTCCGCTATTTTCCAACGTCGGATATCCCAGTATCTCTTTTTTTCAAAGCAAAGTTCAATATAGCGTTCATTCCTGATTAGCTTCCGCATCTCATCTTTATTAAGACTTCCGTATGAAATGTCTTCGGTTATACCCGCTCTGCGCCTGATTTCGTTCAAAACATTGTAGATACTCTCATCAGGGCTAGCTAAAATTTCGTTCCGGGATTCTGCATAGTTCAACAGGACTTCAGCATATCGAATTTCAATCCAGGGCTGGGTGCTGCCTGAACCGCCAGCATAAACACTATTTTCAGGATCCACAGCTTTACGAATAAAGTAGCCTGTAAACGTATTGTAAATCTGCATGGATGGTACGGCGTCATAGTCTACTCCTCCCTTGTATATATCCAAGGTTATTTCTTTAACCGGAGGGCCGCTTTGTGTACCTTTCATAGTTGACCCATTGTAGGCTATAAAAGAATAAAATCGATTATCTCTCCCTATATAAGGATTAGCGGGATCATATCCAGATTTGGTTTCTGTGATCAATTTTCCATTTTTCATCGGGAAAGCATCTACCAGTTCTTGTAACGGAGAAAGCTGCCCCGCGTTATTGTTGGCAATCCGTAACGGTTTTACGCCGGAATCCCAGCCGTGCTGCTTCTCAGGCATCTTATATTGAATCTCAAAGATAGATTCAGTATTCGCACCTTTCTCTAACCAAAGTGTATTATGATTGGGATATAAATGGTACTTTCCTAAATCAATAACCTTCTTATTTGCAGACGCTGCAATTTCCCAGCGGGAAATATCATTATTTTTGTTGTATAACGGGCTCGCATAGAACAACAGTACTCTTCCTTTTAAAGCCATTGCAGCGCCTCGCCCCGCCCTTCCTCTTGGGGCATTTTCAGATAGTTCCGATGCTGCTTTTTCCAGTTCTTCCACAATAAAGGCAAAACATTCTTCTAATGAGTTACGGGAGACTTCCAGATCATCATCCAGCGTGTGAGGTTTGATAATCAGAGGCACTCCACCATATCTCTTTACCATTTTGAAGTATAGTAACGCTCTTAAAAACCTAACCTCTCCTCTTAATCTTATTTTCAGATCATCGGGTACAGAGGCTATATCAACGTTTTCCAGAAACTCATTTGCTCTTCGAATTGAACTGTACGCCCAAAAACCTAAAGGATTAGATACTTCATCCCACTGTCCCGCCAGTATTTGATTTGGAATGAATTGTGGATAATTGTTTCGACCTTCATCCGAAATATTATCTAAGGTGTTGTAATACTCATATCCAGGAATATCGTTATACAACCGGTTAACATACATTTCTACCAGTTTTGCATCTTTCCAGACGTTATCCGCAGTAATCGCAGACGGGTTATCCGGATCTAGGAAAGTAGAATTACAAGAGCCCAGTGCTACGACCGCCATCACACCCAACAACAATTTATATCGACTATAATAATACATGATATCTGTATATGTTTAGAATGAGAGATTAACGCCAATGTTTAAATTCCGCTGTTGCGGATAATAGGTACCTGCTCCGGATTCTGTTTCCGGGTCAAATTCTTTCAACGATGAAAGAGTAAACAGGTTAAATGCAGAAACATACAACCGTAAGCGCTGAATACCGCCCTTCTTCAACCAACCGGAGTCGAACGAATACCCCAAATCCAGTGATTTCAGCCTGAGATACTGTACATTTCTAAGCCAGAAGTCGGAATCCCGGTTGTTAACCGCTCGGGAGCCAACCCATGGAAGAGGATAGGAAGCATCAGGGTTGCCTGGAGACCAGGAATCTTTCAGATAGTTAAAATTATTACGAAATCCCCCGTCATACATGACTCTTCCGATCCCTGTTAGAAAAACCGTACTTTGAGCGGCGCCCTGAAATAAGAAGTTTAGATCGAAATTCTTCCAGTTAGCGCCTCCGGATAATCCGTAAACGATTCTCGGAACGGCTCCATAGTCAGACAGAACCTTCTGATCCTGCAGAGTGATAGCGCCATCTCCATTTATGTCCTCATATTTTATATCGCCGGCTAAGCTTTTTTGCCCGAATTGAGTTCCTCCGAACCAACTGTCGGCTTCTTCCCGGCTCTGAAACAGCCCTAACGACTGATAGCCGGCCCTGAATCCCATCGCCCTCCCCAACTGGATCTGGTAGTCGAGGGCATTGGATGGGTCATCTATTCGGGTTACCTTGTTGGTTGCAAAACTTCCTATTAAACGTACATGGTAGTCGAATCCCCTTATATTGTTTTGATGCGTAAGGGTAGTCTCAAATCCTTTGCTTTTCACGCGTGCATAATTTTCATTGGGTAAACTACGCCCGAAAGTTTCGGGGACAGACCGGTCTCTCGACCATAAGATATCCTTTGTCTCACGAAAGAAGTAATCAAATTCGAAGCCTATTTTGGAGTTGAAAAACGACGCCTCCAGCCCTATGTTATTATTATCCTGTTTCTCCCAGGTAATATTGGGGTTAGGATATACGCCGTAGGCTACAAAAGAGGCGGCCTGATTGTTAATTATCGGTCCTGCATTTGTGGTTATACCATAAGTGTCCACAAACTGAAAGGCGTTTACCCTGTCATTTCCAATCACTCCTTTTGAAATTCTGAGTTTCAGATTATCGACATATTTCGTCAATTGCGAGTTCCTGAAAAATTGTTCTTCCGAAATTCTCCAACCGGCCGAATACGCCGGGAAAAACCCGTAGCGCTTGTCTTTGGGGAACCGGTAAGAACCGTCATATCGAAACGTCCCTTCGAATAAATACCTGCTATCAAACCCGTAATTGAACCGCCCTACCACACTTCTTCTGAGATCTTCTATGGTTCCGTTTCCTACTATTGTCTGGTTAGCCGGGCCGCTGGCAAAGAATTCATCTTTAATATTGGTAGCAAAATCCTGCTTTCTCGCAGTAAAAGTATTCCCGGTTGAGGAGAACTGCTCAAAGAGCAAAAGTGCTCCTAAATCATGTTTGCTGAACGACCGGTTATAATTAAGCGATAGGTTGATGGTGGCATTGTTGAGCTCATGAAAAAGCTCTGAAAGATACGTCTGACTTCCAACCACTTTTTCATTTGTGACATTTCCTTGTGCATCCTCATCATACATACTATAGGGGGTAATGAAGATTTTATTGAACCGATGCTGTCTATAATAGGCAAAATTACCCTTTGCCGACAAGCCTGATGTAATGAAAGGGAGCTGTTGATCCAGAGATAAAACGCCCTGAAAGATACTGTAAGGATTCTTGTTGTAACCGGAGGAATTAATCATTTCGACAGGATGCTCGGCATTTGTATTGAAAGGACGACCGCTCGCATGGTATGCCGGTAACAGCGGGCTTTGCCCCAGCACCCGCTGGAATAATGTATTGGCATCCCATCCGGGATAGTTGTATAATTCCTGCCTGGCTTCCAGGTTCAGTCCGACAGACAACGTATTCGTAATTTTTGCGTCAATATTGGTCCTGAGATTAATTCTTCTGAAATCCAGGTTATCATACATGCCATCCTGGGCCAGGTAGCCCAGCGACATGAAGTATTTTATTGACTCTGTTCCACCGTTTACAGAAAGATTGTGTTGTGAAAACAAACTTCTTTTTTTGAAAGTCTCCTCATACCAATCTGTGATACCGGGTTTGAATCTCTCCAATTCACTATCAGGGAAAAAGAGACTTGCTTGTGCTGGATTCTTCGGATCATAGCCCTGGTTTAGCAAAGCCTGGTTCCGGATAACTGCATAGTCATACGACGACATTAATTTAGGATAGTAGGTTGGTTTCTGACTACCAAACACGCCTGAATAGGTGATGGTCGGCTTTCCCGTATTTCCTCTTTTTGTCGTGATAAGAATTACACCGTTTGCCGCCCGGGCGCCATATACAGCACCGGCAGAGGCATCCTTGAGAATCGAAATACTTTCGACTTCATTAGGGTCTATATTTCCAAACCCATCGGAACGAACGATACCGTCCACAACGACAAGAGGGCTATTGTTATTAAGCGTACTGGCGCCGCGTATCTGAATTGTCGATCCATTACCCGGTCTACCGTTCCCCTGAACAGCAATTACACCCGGAAGTCTCCCACCCACAGCATTTGTGAGGTTATTGGTGGGGGTCTGTTGAAGCTCCTTTCCTGAAATCGTGGCTACAGATCCGGTCATGTTAATACGTTTCTGCGTACCGTACCCTACTACCACCACTTCCTCCAACGCCTTGTTATCCTGCGCGAGCTCTACATCTATCGTTGTCCTGTTTCCGACTGAGATCTCCTGCGAAATATACCCTACAAAAGAAAAAATCAGCACCCCGTCCGAACCGGGAACTCCGATACTATACCTGCCGTCTACGTCGGTTACCTGTCCGGAGGTGCTGCCCTTGAGGATGATGTTCACCCCCGGCAGTGCTTCCCCACTCGCGTCGCTTACCCTCCCTGTCACCGTATGCTGAGCCATAGCCCAGGCCGGAGCCAGGCCGGTTAGTACACAGATCCAAAGCTTCAGCGCCTTAAATTCGAATAATAATGCCTGCATAAGCTGTTATGTTTAATAAAGGTTTATAATAGTCTAAAACCCACAAGAATTATGACAAAACAAAACTAGTGCGGGTTATTCGCCTGCCTATTCACTATTTTACCCTGTTTCAGCACTTTTTAGTCCAAAATGACCCGGCAGGGACATTTTCAAGAAGAACCTTTAAGTCGTCGGCATTTATTTCGCCCGTTTCAACACTATTTACACATCAGAAGTAGGAAAGAGAGGGATTTGTATTTATATAGGGATAATATCAGCATATCGTATGCTAACCAATATAAATCTTGTATTACTATGAAACCGCTGCTGATAGACCTCGATTATTCACTCACCGACACGTTTATGATTAAGGAGCTTAACGTGCCCTACTTTACCAACACCCATCATTTCCATAAAGACTACGAAATCGTATTCGTGAAAAAAAGCTCGGGGAAACGGATTGTCGGCGACCATGTAGACAATTTCAATGATGGCGACCTTGTGTTTGTAGGGCCCGATTTGCCGCACGCCTGGTTTAACGATAGCGCCTATTACGGGGAACAGGAGGATCTCCTGGCGCAGTCTGTGGTAGTTTATCTGAAAAGGACGTGGCTCGAGCGCAACGTACTGCCTATGCCACAGACCGGGAAGTTGAAAAATATGCTGGAAAACTCCCGGCGCGGCATACGGTTTTATGGTGAAACGGCGCAGCAGATTAGTAAGCTGCTTTCAGATATGTACCGTACCGAAGGGCTCAGGCAGGTAGCCGATTTGTTTACTGTATTATTTCTCATGTCAGAAACAAAGGAATGCGAGTTTTTAGCTGGGATCAATTATCTCAACACCCATAGTGAGAATGAAACGGCGCGGCTTAACCGGGTTTATGAATATGTGATGCGGAACTTTTCTTCTGAAATCAGCCTTGAAAATGCGGCAGATGTTGCCAATATGACAGCCAATGCGTTTAGCCGGTACTTCAAAAAGCAGACGCAGAAAAATTTTTCCCAGTTTGTCAACGAGATCCGCATAGGTCATGCCTGCAGGCTACTGCTAAAAAAAGATCTGAGTGTGGTGGAGGTTTGTTATGAATCCGGTTACCAGAGTATTACCAATTTCAACAAGTTTTTCAGACGGATTACCGGGAAAAGCCCGGTTCAGTACCGGAAGGATATCAGGGGCGGCGAGCGGTAGAGAAGCGATGCATCGCGACACTACCCCAACTCGAAGCTTGTAATACCATACACCTTCTCAAGGGGAAATACGGGGGTGCCGTTTTTATACATGCGTGCTGTTTCGAAAACAAGCTGCAACTGGTAGCGACCGGCGATTTCCCGGGCTGCTTCATGGAATTCGGGTATGTCGATATAGACCGTCTCTCCCGGTGCAGCTACCTGATGGCAGGCCAGGAACAGTTGTTCGGCCGTTGCCGCATTGTCTGCAAAAAGAGGGCCTATCTTATAACCCTCTCTACATTTACGGACCGCGGCATATCCGTCAATATGGCCGTCTTTTTCTGAATAGAAGGCTTTCGCATTGGGCATTGTCAGCCAGTCAGCAATAAAAGAACGCCGGTCAGTACCAAACACCACGGTGTCATAGCTGTGAATCCTTTCCAGATTTTCTGCATCCACGGGATAGATAGTGCCAGATGCAGGTATGTGATGTATTGCCGGCGCTGCCAGCCGCATCTGCCGGAAAGCATAAACAAACCCGGACTTCCGATAGTTTTCTATTTGTGCCGGCACTCCGTCGAGGCCGCACGTAACCGTACCCAGCTTTTCAAGAGCATACTGCCATAGCGCGTAGCCATAGCCTTTCCCCCTGAATTCCGGCCGTACAATATATAAACCTACGAAACTATATTCATCATTATAGTTGACTGCGGAGATAAAAGCAACGGGCACGGAATCCAGCAAACCTACAAAAAAACCATTTTGGTCTGCCCTGAAAAAGGCCGTGCTATCGGACAGGCCGGGGTTCCAGCCTTCTGCGGCTGCCATGTCGACGATTTGCTGCATTTCTCCCTCACGGAGGTTTCGCATTACGTAACGGGCACTCATAGGAAACCAAGATCTATTTCGCCACCACCGGGAACGGTAAAACAAAAATCATACATAAAACGACCATTAAAGATCAGGCAAAAGGAATGCTACAAAGCCTCCGAAATAGCCTGCAACAATCCTCCTTCGGGTTTGTCGAGCGTCAGCTCCCAGAACATGATACCGCCCAGCTTCTTTTCGCGGGCATACCGGGTTTTCTCTTTCACAGAAGCGGGGTCGTCGCCCGTAGCAAATTTCTTCTCCTGCGCATTATACCAGTAGGGCGCTTTGGCCTTAGCATCCCAATAATATTCCCAACCGTTTGCTTTGGTCAGATCCGTATCATATTTCCGGAAATTATAACCCCTGGTATGTTCTCCTTTCTGGTACAGGCCGTTGTTTTCCGCAGGTACATCTTTCCATACCCGTGTGTAAAACGCAGCCCCGATTACCAGCTTTTTCGCAGGGATTCCGAGCTTCAGCAAATAATTAACCGCCCGCTCGGTCGACTCCTCACCGGGTTTCGTACCAAAAAGGGGAGTGTGATGGCCGGTAACGGTGGAATAACCGTTAACCAGGTCATAGCTCATAATATTAACCCTGTCCATAAGCGGCATTACCTTCTTCCAGTCGACCGAATGGTCCAGGAATTTCTGAAACCCTCCTGCGGCAAAGCTGAGCTCGTTTTTATTACCCAGGCTTTTACGAAGCTCTTCTACCAGCGATGTAAAATTGTCGTAGTCAGCAGGCTGGTACAGGTGCCCCGGATGCCCTTCAATAGTCGGGTATTCCCAGTCGAGATCGATGCCATCGGTACCGAAATAAAGATTGGTCTTACGCACGGACTCCGCGAAGATCTTCCGCCCTTCCAGGGTGGAGAAGGCTTCCGAACAGGGCGCGCATCCACCCCATCCGCCCAGCGAGAGCATGACCTTCAACCTTGGGTTCTTTTTCTTCAGCGATACGAGATGCTGAATGGTAAGGGAATCCCTTTTGCTGTCTACCGATAGTTTACCGTCTTTCAGGTGACAGAAACTGAAGATAATATGCGTCAGCTTGCTGACGTCATAAGCATCTATCGTATGCGTATCGCCCATGTAGTAGGCAATGACCGAAAAGTTCGCGGGAATCCTCTTTTGCGCCGGGGCATTTGCCTGTATCAGAAAAAGCAGGGCTATAATACCGGGCCATAATTTGTTTTTGATCCGCATAAAACTACTTATATAATTGATTTTAAAGACTTACCGAACCATTCGGGCAAACTTCCCAACCAAATTATAGATATTTTTTAAAAACCCGAGACGAGATACGGAATCTTTTTAAAAACAACTCGAAGAATTACCGCCCGGAAAGGGGATGGATCAGATCCCTTCCTGCACATCCTTTACAAAAACCAGGGCCTTCCCGGGAATCCGGCTGTCGATGCCGGGCGACGTTTTCTCCAACACCTCTCCGTTGCTGTCGACCGGGTTGACAAGCCTGAGTTTTCCAGGAGTAAATTTTGCATAAAGATCGGGCAGGTCATAAGATGCCAGCATGCTGCCCGGCGTACCCAGCAGGTAAGCAGGCTTATATTCTTTTGCCGCAACCAAAGACCTTAAAGAAAGGACCGGGTTGACAAGCGTAAGATTATCCAGCTTACCACTGTTAATCGACGCCCAATGCAGCAGATCGGTCGTCGTAGTGCCTGCAGCCAGGCCAGACACCGGAACAGCGGGCGTCTTTGCCCCGATAAACCGGTACAGCGCCTCGATCTCGCCCACGCGGTACTGAGCCAGGGTCTGGTTGGTCAAAAGCGCCAGGAACCACAAATTCAGGGGTGTCTTATCGATAAAAGCATCGCCGTGCCAGTTGTAATACTCCCTGAGCTCCCCAATACCACTCAGATCCGCACAAACCACCTGGCCGTATTTTTTCAGCAGTCCGAGGATCATTGTTGTATCTGAAGATTTTCCTTTGTCATCAAGATACAAAACAACTTTTCCTTTATTCCCCGCAGCCGGACCATTGCGGAATACCAGTGTCGGGAGGTAATATCCGCCGGGCGCTTTCACCAGGTACTTGTCTACACTGTAACCCTGCGCCAGAACCGTTCCGCTATAGATAGACGAACTTTTGGCTTCCAACGGCTTATAGTTCAATAGCCCGGCCAGTTTCTCCCCGCTGATTGCCGCCTTATCCCTGCTTTTGCCTGCCGAAGCTGCGATCACTTCGCCCAGCCGTTTACTGCCGGGTATTCCGAACACGTCTCCTTCTTTGCTGGCATACAGCTGCTCATCGGGAAAAGGCTTTATTTCCTCGTCGGAAGTATTGCAGGGATTATTCAGGTACTTTGAAAAAAACCGGTAACAGGCCTCCCGGTTGAGTTTCGTAGAAGCGTGCCCTGCATTATCTTCCACTACCAGGAAATCTCCTTCTTTTCCGTTCATCCTGTATAGCCGCGACAGCTCTTCCTTCAAATCCTGCACTCCCTGTATGCTGAACATATCGTTGGTAGTTGTCACAACAAGGGTAGGCTTCGGTGCTCTCATATGCAGCAGATCAGGTATGTCGATGCCGTTTGCGATCCCGTTAAGAAAAACCTGTTCGGCATCCTGCGGCCCGCTCGATTTTAAAAGCATTTCATAGGTCGTAATGTAGCATTCGGGAGCAGCGGCCGTTACCCTGTCATCTATGGCTGCTATATAGCTCGACTGCGTTCCACCGCCCGAGCGGCCGGCGATACCTATTCTTCCCGTATCTATGTCCGGTCGGGTTTCGAGATAATCAATCGCCCGGATCCCGTCCCAGATAAAATATTTTGCCGGAGATTCCCCCAGCAGGAAAGCGGTTGACCCGGAGTAAGAATGATCGTGGGTTGGCCCCTTGGCTGCTTTTCCGTCAGCCTTCCGGTACTGCACCCGCTCACCCTGGCCCACGGGATCAAAGGCAAATACGGCAAATCCCTTCTTGGCGTAGTTCAGCATGATGGTCTGGTACGCTCCACTGCGGTAGCCGTTGGGGCTATGCCCGCTACAGAACACGATAACGGGCAGCTTCCTGCCGGCCAGCTCTTTCTTTCTGAAAAGTGAAGCGGAAACGTAATATCCCGGCAGCGACTCGTACAGGATATTCTCGACCGTAATCCCGTCCGACTCGACCGTCGATGTGATCCTGGAATTGAGAGGTGTCTTTTCGGGAAATACCCCCAGCGATTTCTGAATACGGCCACGCAGGTTATCCCTGTACGACTGCCAGTCGCGGGGAGACCTGATCTGCGCAACCCTGGAATTCCTTGCTTCAAGCTGCTCCATTGCCTGCTCCATCAGCAGGTGATAGGTATGCGGCGTTTTCGCCTGGTACATCTTCCAATAGGGGAGCACATCGAGCTTGCTTTGAGCCTGCAGCCCGAAGCAGGCGGAAACCAGCAATGATAGTAGAATCTGTTTTTTCATAATAACAATAATAATAGCCTGTAACCTGTAAAGACGCAAGGCATTGCGCTAGATAAGTAAAGACGCAATGCCTTGCGTCTCTACCGGTTATCGCCCCACAGTAAGACGTACTCCCTCCGAATGGGCCGTAAACTCCGGCGCATACATACATTGAATGGTCGTTACCCCGTTGCTGAAGTCTCCCTGGTGCGATACATTCAGCGGATACTCAAATACATATTTCCCTTTGGGCAGATGGTTGAAAAAGAAATTGGTAGCAGCATCTTTGGTCGACTCGTAGTAAACAAGTCCTCCCTGCCATTTATAGCTGCTGATCACATTGACAGGCTCCAGGCCAGAGGCCCGCATGTCTTTCATGTGCACGTATTCCATATCCCGGTCGACTGACAGCTCGATCCGGACTTTGATCTTATCGCCGACTTTCACCTCATTGCCGTTTTCCAGCGGTTTGAGAACCGGCCCGTGATCGGTGTTCGTTTCCACGAAAAGTAGCTTTTTGAGCTTCAGAGGCGTTTCTGAAAACGTAATTTTATCCAGGTCCTCGAAATACTGCCAGTACACTCCTCCCCAAGACGGCCTGCCGTTCACCTCGCCAGTGCCCGAAACCGACAATTCAATCTTTCCCTGGGCGGGGCTTACCTCATTTCCCGGGATGCTCTTTTTGATGTAACCGGTGCCGGCTTCATTCCCTTCTGCGGAAGATATAGTCGTCGAACCCACTACGATCTTCACTTCAGGATTGTCGCTGAGCCATTCGCTGCCCCGAAGCAGCAATGCATAGCAGGCTTCCGCCGTAGCCTTTGTGCTCTCCCAGCGATTGGTCTGCTTATTGGTCAGCAGCCAGGTACGTATACCGTCTGCCATTTCCCGGTCAGCAGCCACCTCTTCAAAAGCCTCCACAAGCAAGGCATGCTGTTCTATCGGGGCTTCCTGCCACCACCAGCTACGGCGAACATTCTTCCAGTAAGTCCCCAGCCCGGCATTACGGATCGCAGTTTCCCTGAGGGATTTAATGACGGCATTGGCAACGGTTTTATTGCCTGTCCTGGATAATGTCAGGGCAGTCATGGCCTGCATGTATTTGCCCTGTCCGGTCCAGGTAGCGGCGAGGCGGCCGAGGAAATACCCGTAAGCCTTCTTCACATCTGCAGGTACTTCAAATTCGGGGAAGAAGGACCGCATATACAGGTACTGCACAATAATGGGCGAAGGCGTATACTTTTTGAGATCCGTCTTGTTCCTGACCAGCTCGGTATAATCTTTCGCAATCCTGGAATCCAGGTAATTCAATGCCTGGAAAACAATGTCGTTCAATGTCTGCCTTTGTTCCTGGCCGGCCTTTGTAAGACGCTGAAGATGGCCTATTCCCGAAAGGATATACTGGGTCACGAACCGATCGCCGGGCCCGCCGGCAAACCAGGGAAAGCTTCCGTCCGGCTGCTGCATCTGCTTTAGTTTCGATAGCGCGCCGTCTGCTTCGGACTTCATTTTCACCAGGTCGAACAGCAGCGCCAGGTTCCGCTTCTGCTCAGCCTCGCTTTTGGCTGCCAGCACCCATGGCGTCTCTTCCAGAAGCAACGACTTCAGCTCCTGGTTCTTTTGAAGGTTGGATAAAAGAGCGTTCGTATCCAGGTCCCGCCAGGTTTTGAAAATCTGTTCTATCCGGGGCGAACTGTTTGCAATATGCGCCGCGAGCGCATTGGCATAATACCGGTTCCAGGTCTGCTCTGCGCAATCGTAGGGGTATTCCATCAGGTAGGGCAGTGCCTGAACCGCATACCATGCCGGGTTTCCTGTGTACTCTACCGTAAGCCCGTGATTTTTCAGAGTCCCGCCGGGCTTGCTGTTCAGCAACTTTTCAAAAGTGAAAGCCCTGCTCCCGGTTCCTCTCAACGACAACGGCAGTGTTTCCGTTATCAGCATCTGGTTGGTCAGCACCGGCAGGGTATTGTCTTCGCCGTCGTTAAATGCCCCGGCAACAGCGGTGATCCTGACAGTTACGGGATCAGGATATCCGTCAGGGACCGAAACCGGGAACAGGACCGCGGTACTTTGCCCTGCCGGAACTGCAAACGACACTTCGTCCGTTACCGCTCCGAACTTTTGGTTCAGCGATTGTCCTGTAACAGCATCCATCAACAACAACGTTGCCTTTCCTTCCAGCGCCTTGTCCGACAGGTTGACCACTTTCGTGCTGATCGCCACCTTGTCGCCGATCCGCACAAAGCGGGGAATGTTCGGCTGTACCATCAACTCTTTCTGGGTGATGATTTCCTGCGTGCTGTAACCGAACGCCAGCTCTTTTGTATGGCTGAAAGCCTGGAATTTCCATTTCGTAAGCGCTTCCGGCATGGTAAACGA
Source organism: uncultured Cytophagales bacterium (assembly GCA_964562455.1). GTDB lineage: Bacteria > Bacteroidota > Bacteroidia > Cytophagales > Spirosomataceae > Ravibacter. The sequence goes on along the minus strand of CAZLTN010000096.1, from coordinate 5,677 downwards.
AAAGGTGACGGTCCCGTCCTGGTTGGAGCGGAGCTGCGGAAAGAAAAATGCCGTTTCCCTGAAGTCCTTTCGTACCGGCTGGTCCATCTGCTCCGGCTTAGCCGTATCGTCCTCGTCCTTTTTCACGAACTGATCGGCCGAAAAATCTGCCTTCATTTGCACCGACTCATTCAGGGCTACTTCAGCGGCTGCGGCCGGCACCCCCATTATGCGCATCGATTCTCTTGACCTACTCGTCCGTCTCCCTCCATATCCGGTTATAATTACTTCGTCCAGAGCTCCCGGCAGCGAAATAAGCCTGTCATAAATCTTGGTAAAATCCTTGTAATTCCTGCCGGTCCCGATGTATACCTGCTGTCCATGCTTCTGCCCGAAAGCCACGTGGCCATTCCAGGAGATACGGCCGAAATAGCTCTGCCAGATAGCCGGCTTTTGCCACTCGTGCATCCTGAATTCATCCAGGGAGGCATCGTACATACCGGCCAGCAACTCTGCCGTCATTTTTTCTTTCTTCGGACCGGAGACGGTCAGCGCCCAGGTTTCTTCGCTACCCGGCAAAGTTTTATCACGGAATGTTCCATAGGTTATATTCAGCTCTTTATTGGTCCAAGGTACCTTAATGGCGTCCTGAAACCGGAAAACGCGGTTATCTTTTACAAAAAGGAAGCCTACTCCATAGCCTCCGCGATCCTGCTCCGTTGCATCGAATCTGTAGGAGCTGATCCCGGTTTTCTGAACCGGGAAACGATATGTTTTAGCAGTTCCCGGCGTTTCAGACCTGTCGATAACCTGTATCATAAAAACCTGGCCGGCTGAAGTTCCCAGCTTTATCTGCGCCTTCCCTCCCGGCTCCACCGGGTCGCTCTCTTTTGTCCAGAGGTAGGCAGGCCGGCCAAGCTCATCTTGCTTCGAATCTACAATCTCAACGATCTTTACATCTTTTACAGTTTCTCCATCAGGACCCGTTGCAACAAATTCAAATTCATAAAATCCGGGGGTCAGTGCGTTTCGGTCAGACAATTCCCACTTTCCGTCGTCCCGTGAAGCTCCCGCTGCGGTCAGCACCGGCTCTCCTTTTTTCCAATATGCCGGATCCTGCTCGTTATCGTATTCGTCGTTGGGAAAAAGCTTCAGAAATTCTGCTTTTGACAATACAAACTGGTCGGGCCTTTCCCATAGCCGGTTCCTCATCAAACGCATTTCCGGCGCCAGCTTCCTGGCAGTTAACGTAACTGCTGCCGGCAGGAATTTCCCATTCATATTCTCAGTCCGTACATTCAGCACCCGGATGCTATCTTTCTCTAACTTTTCAGGCAGATTTACGTTCATTGCAATCGCTTTATAAGCCGCCGAAACAGTTTGCCGGGCTGACCTGGTTTCGCCGCTGCCGTCAGTCACGTCTGCGGACACCACGTAATCGAATACCGGGTCGTGCTCCTGCGCCACAGTCCTGTCAGGTATTGCCGCAAAGCTGACGGTAAATTTCCCATCGGCGTCCGTAGCCGTTTCTCCATGCGCTATCTGCATCGGGGCCGAAACCGGCCACCATCCGCGGAAAAACCAGGGGTAGGGGAATCGGGCGATCCGTTCAATCCGGTATTTCACCATTGCACCGTCTATACCATTGCCGGCAAAAGCCTTCGCCACTCCGGTTACCGTAATGGTATCGTTCACTTTATAAGCCAGTGAGGGCTTTTCAATATCTACTTTATACTTCGGTCTTTTGTATTCCTCTACGCTAAAATAGGAAACGCCCCTTATCTTCGATGCTTCTATCCGGAACTGTCCGTTAAGCCCTCCCGTCGGAAGTTGAAACGTTCCGGATACCGAGCCGAACTCGTTGGTGGTAAGACTGACAGAATCTACCATCTGGGAATTCGCGTCAAAAAGGCGGATTGTTATCTTCTGGTCCGGGACGATATCGGAACGCTGCTCGCCCGCTTTTTTATTCAAAAGAATCCCTTTAAAATAAAGCGGCTGGCCCGGACGGTAAATAGATCTATCCGTAAAGAAGAACACTCTTTGATCATCTTTTATCTCCTTCTCCACACCCATCCTGACGATGGGTATGTATTGCTGCTCATCTATCAGCAGGCGGTCTTCCTTGCCGGTAAACTCCAGGAGTAACATATTTCTGTTCTGAACACCTTCATTTTCCAGCCTGAAATACCCGTTTTTGTCTGTGGTGTAGGCTTTTCCTTTTTCTCTTACATAGCCTGAAGCATTATTCCGGGCACGGTGGTACCACGTCTGCACCTTCACACTGTTGAGCGGTTGACCGGTTTCGCGATGCAGCAAGAAATAGTCATCCCCGAGGTTGACAAACGAAATATTAGACACATAAAATGTTGCAAAAGACCGCGTATGGCCCGTTGCATTCAGCCTCTGGTCCGTTGACGCCACCAGGTAATATTCGCCGACCGGCAGCGGATCGGCTTTTACTTCCGTGCGGTGGGTCTGAAAATCCTTCGGGTCGGGGAGCTGCTGGGTCCATTGCTTCACAACCGGCTCTTTGTCAATGGCTTCCAGGAGCTTGTCCTGACCCTCTCTATTACCGATATCCCTGAGACTTTGCGTCCCTTTTACGATCCGGAAATATACCTTGTCCGTATTTTTATACTGAACGGAAATCCGCATCGGCTTCGCCGGGATATTTACTTTTTCAATGTTGAAAAGAAGCTGCTTTTCTTCTATCCCGATCTTCAGGTTATGCAGATTGACACCCCCTTCCGAGCCGGGAAATTTCCTGCTTACCGAATCGGCTATTTTAAATGCCGTAACGGCTGCATACCGGTGTGTAGTATCGCCATAGGGCTGATAGGTAGCCGCCTTCTGAACGTACCATTGCGCCAGGAGAAAAGAGGCCTGCGCAGAAGCCGGATCAGACCCGTATTTCTGAGTGATATTTCTAAGCGCCGACTGGTACAACTGCTCCTTTTCCGGGTGTACGGACTTGCGATATACGTAATCTATTCTCTGGATATCTGCATCGATGAGGGCTGCGGGATCGGCGTCGTTCAGGTGAAAGAGCAGCAATTTCTGGTAAAGTCGCAAAGCCCTGTAATCGAGGGACAGCGAATCCTTGTTCAGGAACGCAGCTCTCGCAAAAACAGCCGCATCTGCAAACGCCTCCGGCATATCTATTTCAAAGGCATATGCCGGCTTACTGATCGTCCGCTCTTCGCTGGTAAAGAAGATCAGCGCCTTATGCACCAGCAGGTCATACAGGGTAGGGCGGAGGCGCCGGGTATTCCCTTTCGTGATAATAGCGTCAAAAGGATCTAACCTGGTAGCTTTCAGCAGCGATTCCTCCTTAATGGACCTGATATAGCAGGTGCTGATTTCATCCATGAAATCGGTAACCGACCAGGTATCCGGATCAGCGGTTTTCTGGCCGGCCACCGTCGTCCTTCCCATGATCTGCCACCTGAGCGACTCATACCGGCTCCGGTAAGCATCGGCAAGCAGGGCGTAAAGGATAGACTTCGCGGGTTCTTTTGCCGCTTCTATTTCCTCTTTCAGGGATTTGAGCACAAAGTCCTGATGATCCTCCCGCAGCTCAGTCTGAAGATTCAGCCTGTATACCAGTGATTTGATTACCTGTGCTTCCTGGTTTTCCTTTTTAGCCAACCCGTAAATCCGGTTTACTTCCTTCAGCGCAGACTGAGGCAACCCGTTTTTCGTAAATTCCTCGACACTCTTCCATTCCGCATCATAGGTTTTGACTTTCTGACCATGTCCGGGCATAGCTGCGAATAAAAAAATAAAAACAGCAAGATATCTGAGATGAAATTTCATAGTAGAACAGTCCGAAGACGGTATGGAGAAACAATGCTTTGATACAGGACTCGTTCCTTCAGACAAAAGTTGGAGCGGACGGTTTAAATGACCGGTGGGAACCTGTCCGGCGCCGACTCATGCATCAACGCATATACCCTGTCGAATATTTCATCGACATTGGGCTTGGAAAAATAATCTCCGTCAGAGCCGTATGCAGGACGATGGGGTTTCGCTGAAATAGTCTGTGGTGCAGAATCCAGCCATCTGTAAGCCTGCTGGCCTTCCAGAACCTGCTGCATCATATAGGCACTTGCGCTGCCGGGCACGTCTTCATCCGCGAAAATCACACGGTTGGTTTTTTTAACCGATTCCACGATCCGGTGATCTACATCGAAGGGAAGGAGCGTCTGCACGTCGATCACTTCCACGTCGATCCCTGCTTTCTCAAGTTGTGCCGCCGCTTCGAGCACGATACGGCACATGGATCCGTAAGTAACTATCGTAACGTCATTGCCTTCTCTCAGAATTTCCGGCTGCCCCAACGGAATATAATATTCACCCAGGTTGGAAGGGCGAAGCTCCTTTTGCCGGTAAGCATTCAGCGGCTCGATCACAAGCGCCGGGTCCATTCCTTTGAAAAGCGTATTGTATAACCCGGCTGCCTGGGTAAAATTACGTGGCGCCACCACATGCAGCCCTCGCAAGCTGCTCAGCATGGTCCCGACAGGAGAGCCCGAATGCCATATTCCTTCGAGGCGGTGGCCCCGGGTGCGTATAATAAGCGGCGCCTGCTGTCCTCCCGCCGTGCGGTACCTGAGGCAGGCCAGGTCGTCGGTAAGCGTAGCGAGCGTATAATAGGTGTAGTCAAAATACTGTATTTCCACCATGGGGCGTAAGCCCCTGATAGCCAGTCCGATGCCCTGTCCTATAATGGTAGTTTCCCGGATACCGGTATCTGTAATCCTTATTTCTCCATGCTTTTCCTGCAGGCCCGCAAAGCCCTGGTTAACGTCGCCGATCAAACCAATGTCTTCACCGAGTGCTACCACCCGCGGGTCTTTCGCAAACAAGGCATCAAAATAGTCACGGATAATCTCCCTCCCGTCGACTCTTACCGGGTCGCCTTCATAAAGCGGAGCAACGGGCTCAACCTGTAACGGCGATTGCTTACCGGAAGCGTAAAGAAAAGTATTAAACCGCTCTTCATTAGCCTTCCTGGCTTGTCCGAACCAGGCCTTTAAGGCGGTCTTCGAGGGCACATCCTCGTCCCTTACAATTCTCAGCGCTTTTGACGCCGCGTGCATGAAATCCCGCCTGATCGGGAATTGAACGGAAAAAAGCTGCCGGGTTACTTCCGTCATCTCCTCTTTCCTTCCCGTTTCCTGGGTCAGGCTTTTAAGGAGCGCATTTATCGACTCCTGGTCTTCCTTATATGATTGGCGGTATGCGCCCCACGCTTCGTCACGCGCAGCTTTTACTTTTGTTTTTGCTTCTTTTTCAATGATTTCAAGCTCATCCTCGGTCGCAATCCCGTTCTGAAGTATCCACGTCCTGAACTGTGAATTACAATCATACTCTGCTTCCCAGTCAAGACGTTCCTTAGACTTATATCTTTCGTGCGACCCCGACGACGAATGTCCGGAAGGCTGGGTAAGTTCATCTACATGGACCAGGACAGGTACATGTTCCTTGCGGCATATTTCTGTAGCTATCCTGTATGTTTCGATAAGTTCGGGATAATTCCAGCCCGCCACTCTGAAAATTTCGATACCCGGAATATCTGCTTCCCTTTTTAGCCCCTGGAGGGCTTCTGAAATACTGCTTTTGGTAGTTTGGTAAGATACCGGCACGGAAATTCCGTACCCGTCGTCCCATACCGACATCAGCAACGGGACCT
>CAZLTN010000095.1:0-21050 GCA_964562455.1 uncultured Cytophagales bacterium | reverse complement strand
TTCACGCACGGTTCTGTGAGAGGCTTAGGGTGTGATTCCCTTTGCCTACTCGATTGACCCTGGGTAAATATTTTTCCACAAACCGGGCATTGATTTCATCTCCGCCGGGGGCATTGGCGCTCGACCATACGGGAGGGGTTATGCCTCTTTCTACACATTTTTTTACCGTTGCGATCTCCAGTCTGTGTGCGATGTAAAAGTCCACGATATTCGACAGCGGCGCTATCGGCGTATCAAAACCCGGGACCTGTACTGCTGCATCTCCGACCGGGTTGTAGTCGTCGATGCACACGTCGGCATAGTCAAACAGGTTCTTTTTGTTGGGGTGTCTGATGAAATGGTCTTCGGGCATCTCATTCTGCCAGAACGACGAACTGACCGCGATAATCTTAGCGCCTGCTTCTTTTGCTTCCATCGCTGCGTCGATGGTGGCCGCGTTTATGCCGATATTGTGAAAAATGATCAGTACCTCTCCTTTTTTTATCCTGAAGTACTTGACGATGCTCCTACCGTAGTTGACTGTACGTTCCAGTTCCAGGTACTTAAGGGCCTGGTTGAATACCGACAGGCCCGGCTCCATCACTGGATTGATATTGGCCAGTCCGCCGGCCCGGAAGAATACCTCGCCCATCACCAGGGTGGTATGGCCGCCACCCCCGTATACATGGATGAGCTCGTCTTTTTCTATTGCGCCGGCCATCAGCTCAGCTGCTTTTTCGATGTTTTCGGCCTGGTGCGTTTCTACTTTCTGCAAAGCGGCTATCACCTGGCCCAGGTAGCCCAGATCATTATTTTCCATTTGTAATTCCGGTTTATTTGATTCGATATTCTTTTGCCAGTACCTCCCCGTAGGCCTCACCCAGCATGTCCCACATTTCGAGTGCATGGGGCGCTGCCAGCACCGTTCCGTGCCCGCCGCGGTATGTCCAGGCGAACAGGCTCTCCACGCCCATATCCGCATAAAGGTGTGTTATTTCCTTGATTTCGGAAATATCGTCGGGCTCCTGGTAATAGTTCATCAGCCAGCGCTGAGACCCTTTCCCGTATTTCTGCGCCACATCGACGGTTTGTTGGGTAATGGACCTGAAATAGCTGCGGGGAAGACGATAACTCAGAATGGTTGTGCTGAACACGTCGAACGAATTCACTTTTGCTACTTTATCCCAGTTGTCATAGCCCCGGTTTTCCTTTACATAGTAGTTGTTGATCGTCGCGTGGACGCAGCAAACGATCTTGCTGGCGGGCCGTATCTGCTTGATGATATCCGATGCTGTCGCGAGAATATCCAATGCGCCGTTTTCGCGGAACTCGATCACCTCCCGGGTCAGGATTTTCGGCATTTCGTACCCGTATTGCTCCTCGAATTTTTTCATACAAACCGGGCACCTGCAGGCCCAGTCGTCACCGGCGCCGCCCGTGATAGATGCATAGCTTTTCGGAAGCGCGTAATGAGGCTCGTCCCAGAAGAAACCGTCGGCATCGACATAGGTGGCCAGCTTTTCGCAGATCGCGTAAAAGTAATCGCGGAATGCTTTGGTGTTGAAACACACGGCCGGCAGCATTTCCCCGGTAAAAGCCGATACCTGGCGGTTTCGCGGGTTGTTGGTAAGAAAAATACTGGGCGGTTCCCCGCCAAACCACTTACCGATGCCCCAGGTATCGAGGTAGACTTTCAGTCCAAGCCCTTTTGCAACTTTGGTGATTTCGACAATATTTGGAAACCAGAAATCGATATCGAATTCCGATAAGGCCAGGATCACTGCATTGCAGTTGTGATCGATCATTTCCCTGAAATCACGTTCGGCATGTTCCGGGTAGCTGAGGCCGTAATAACTTACGCCTGTTTCTTTTACGCTCATTTTTTGATTGGTAGTGATAATTGTGAATTGTCAATGATTTTGGATATACCACTTCCTGGCATTACCCATCAGCTCGATACCTTCCGTTATGAGCCCGCGGTATTCTTCCGTTGTCGGCTTCCAGAATGTCTGTAAAAAGCCTTTCAACCGGGAATCGTCGATATGCTTTGCGCAAAACCTGACGGTATTGCCGATACCGGTCGTGATTCCCTGGTCGTTGCTGGAGGTAGGCACCTGGTCATATCCATGCGATTCAAGATCGATGTAGGTATGCACCCTCGTCCGGACCGGGTTTTTCAGCTTATCCAGGTCAAATTCGCCTTGGTAGTACCAATTGCTCTGAAGGACCGATCTGGGCATTTTCTGAAGAAATGTCTCGGGATGATGCCAGTAATAATCAGACCATACCCATGGCCGGGCTCCTCCCCGCATAACTTCGCCGATAAGAAAATAAAAGTCGCTCCACCACAGGTCATTCTTTCTTACGACCACGTAATCAAACCTGCTTTGGTGCTCGGCCGTTTCCTCATCCATTCCCAGGTGAAAAAATTTCGGCTTGTCAAATACATCAATTACCTCCTCTATTATGTTCTTGCATACCTCCCTGTATTTTTTACTCGAAACCATCCGTTCGTATTCCTTTAGCCAGGCGTCATGAGCGGTAGAGAAGTTAAGCAATGGCACCGGTTCCATTCCCAGCGCGCGGATCTTCGCCAGTTCCTTCCTCAACCTGTCTTTGGTCCAGGCATTCTTGACGGCAATTTCCGGGTGGCTTTCCCAAAGTATATGATCCTCTACGTTGATTACTACGGTGTTAAAGCCATTTTTCGCCATGTGCCTGATGGCATCGTCCCAAACCGCCTGAACGGGCTCAAACTCTGTCCGCAGCCCGCCGTATTTGTGAATTCCCGCCGCGAAGTTGAAAGACATGTGCAATAATCCGGCCCATATTTTCGGATTTTCGGCTGAGTCCGTAACCGGCCAGATGCCCGGTGCTCCTGCCAAAAGGCCGGCTGCGGAGACTTGTTTTATAAATTCTCTTCTGTTAGTCATCAGCAATAAAGGTAAATGGCTTGGTATTTCAGTAGCCGGGGTTTTGGTCTTTTACCGGGTCCAGCGCCAGGTTATAATTAATCTCCGAAACCGGTATGGGTAACAGGTAGTGCTTTTCCGCGATATTCTTTCCGGTTGCCGCCTTGATGTATTCACCGGCTTTTCCGGTTCTCTTCAAATCAAGCCACCGCTTACCCTCCGATTGTGTTTCATAGCCGCGTTCCTTTCTTACCAGTTCGATGAATGCGTCCTTGTCATAGTCAGAAAGCTTGAAATCGACCGGCGAAGGCTGAGCGCTCGGATACCCGTAGGCACGCCGGTGAACCTGGTTAAGAGCTTTCAAGGCGTCTTCAGTAGGCTTGCCTGCCGCTTCACACGAAGCCTCTGCAAACAAAAGGAGCACATCGGCGTAGCGATAAAGCGGGTAGTCATTCCGGCGTTGCGGGCTCGACGGGTCCGAGAATTTTTTATTTAAGATAGTATTCGATCCGAGCCCGAATTCCCATTTATACCACCCGTATTCTTTCCGCAGGTCTTTTTTGTCCCAGTTTGCGTAAACAAAATTGTTTTCCGTGCTGTAGAGGGCCATATAGCCCGCTGCAACGATATAAGGAGTTCCTACTCCGTGGGTGTAAAGCGGGTAGTTCCATTGCTGTTCCTGAGAATATTTGATATAAAAAATCTCTTCCGGGCTGGAAACTACGTCGGCGCCGAATAGCTTGGTGAAATCGTCTGCAGCCGATACCTCGATCAGTGTATGTTTCCCGGACTGAATGACTTCATTTGCTTTTGCAGTAGCATCGGGGTGATTTCCCAGGTAAAAATAAACATCCGCCAGGAGAGTTTTGGCAGCCCACCTGGTTGCCCTGCCCGCCACAGAGGCGTTGTCAGGCAAATTGGCTTCCGCAAACAAAAGATCTTCTTTTATAAGATCATAAACCTCACTTACAGAGCTTCTGGGAACATCGGGCTCGTTTATATTTTTTTCAGTCCTGAGTACTACGCCCCCCCAGTTCCTTACCAGGTGAAAGTAAGACAGGGCGCGGAGGAAGCGCGCTTCGGCAATAAAGGCCGCCTTTACCTGTTCACTCAGGTTCTTGCCGTTCGGTACGTTCGCTATGACCAGGTTGGCGTTACGGACCGATAAGTAAAACCCGCCCCAATGGGTAGCGGCCCGGGTAATATTCGTTCCGTTCAGGCCCTCGAAATCGCTGTTAGGCGCCCAACTGGCCCTGCCCTGGTGATAGTCGGTAAAACATTCGAGAAGTGCTATATATTCCGCCGCAAACACAGGACTGCTCAACGGGCTATAAATAGCCGCTATTGCTGCATTTACCTCTCCCGGTGTGTTGTAGAACGTTTCAACCGCAATGGATTTCGGTTTCTCAACCAGCAGATCACTGCAGGAACTGATCAATATCAGCAGACTGATACTCCTTGCAAATATTTTCATATAAAGTTTGAGCTATGAGGTGAGCAAAATCTAAAAACCAAGCCGGATTCCTGCGAGATAAGTCTTAGCCGTGGGATAGGTCGAAAAGTCGATCCCCTGTGAAATAGAGTTGGATCCTCCCATAGAATTCACTTCCGGATCCCACCAGGAATATTTGGTCAGTGTCAGTAAATTCTGTCCGCTTATGTATACTTTGGCATTACGGATCCATGATACGTTTAAAGGTATCGTATAGCCCAGTTCAATATTCCTGAGCCTCAGGAAGGCCCCGTTTTCTATGAAGCGGTTTGAGAAGTACAACGTTTGTGAGCGGCTTATCCTGGGATATTTTGCTGTTGTATTTTCAGGCGTCCAATGGTCATAGAATACCTCTTTCAGCATGTTATTGCCATAGCCGTAGTGCAACGTATTGCCTACTCCGCTTACATTCACCAGGTCATTCCCATGAGAACCCTGGAAGAACATTGTAAGATCGAACCCTTTAAAAGACATAAAAGAGTTGAGCCCGTAGATAAATTTAGGGTTGGGATCTCCCAGTATGGTTTTGTCACTTGCGCTGATTGCACCGTCGTTATTGAGATCCTTGTATTTTATCCGGCCGTTTTCATCATAGCCATTTTCCAGGTAGCCATAAAAAACACCCATGGGCTCACCTTCTTTCAAAAGCGTTACATCGTCAGCAAAAATCAGCATATCGATCCGGCTCCCCAGGATCTGCTGTCCGCCATATAATTTTACCACTTTCGACCGGTTAAAGGCGATGTTTCCACTCAGGTCCCATTTGAATGGTCCTCCGAATACCGCAGCATCCGCTGAAAATTCGACTCCTTTGTTCTGTATCTGCCCCACGTTACGAATTGTGCTCGTGAATCCCATAGACGATGGCAATTGTACCGTATTGAGAAGGTCTTTCGTGTTTTTGTTATAGTAGTCGGCTGTTACCCGGAGACGATTTTGAAAGAAGGCGAAGTCTACCCCTATATCGGTCTGCTCTGTTGTTTCCCATTTCAGGTTGCCGGGAAGAAGCGTGCTGGGTGCAAACGTATTGTACAAAGAATTGCCGAATACTCTTTTGCCCGCTACGAGCTGATTGAGGGTAGCATACGCATTAATTGCCTGTGAGCCGGTCCTGCCCCAACTGGCCCGGATTTTCAGATCTGAAATAAAAGTATTGTCTTTAAGAAAAGCTTCTTCTTTCAGTTTCCACGCCACCGCGCCCGACGGGAAAAAGCCCCACTTGTTTCCCTCGCTGTATTTTGAAGACCCGTCCGAGCGGAAGCTGACAGTCGCCAGTACCCGGTTGTCAAAACTGTAGTTCAATCGTCCCAGATAAGACAGAAGTACTGATTTCGAATATCCCGATCCGGGAATACCCGGTACCGCTGCTGCTCCCAGGTTATAGCTCTCGGTTGCGTCGCTAAGGAAGCCGTTGCCTGCGCCGCGCAGCGACGTGCTCAGGAAATCCTGGTAAGTAAAACCTCCTATTGCCGCGATCGTATGCTTTCTTCCAAAGGTTTTATTATAGCTGACCGTATTTTCGTTAAGCAGGCTTACAAACTGGTTTGTCGATACACTGGCGCTTCCCTGTGAGTTGAAATAGTTTAAAGTCTGGTAGTAGTCATTCCTGTCGTCACTGTTTTCTATCCCTCCGTGTACCTTGAAAATCAATCCTTTTAAAGGCTCATAAGACAATGACGCGCTTGCGAGCACTTTGTTGGAAACAGTCTCATCCTTTATCTCGTTGATAAAGTTCAAAGGGTTTGTCAGGCCTTCAGAAACAAAGGGATAAGCTGTAGAAAGCACCCTGTAGGAGCCGTCGTCGTTATAGGGAGTGAGAGTGGGCGGGATCACCAGCGAAGCGCTGATCAGAGAAACCCCGAAGCGGCCTCCTTCAGAATTCTGCCTGGAAGTCTTATTCCGAGAAAGGGCCGTTGTAAAGTTGGCGCTAAGTTTCCGGCTTATCTGGTGGGTAATATTAGTCCGTAGCGAATACCGGTTATAGTCGCTTCCCCTGATAATCCCCTCCTGACCGAAAACGCTTCCCGAAATTGAAAACCGGGTTTTGGCTGTTCCTCCGCTGATGTTCAGTGAATGATTCTGGATGGGGGCGCTCCGGTATACAAAATCCTGCCAGTCAAACCCTTCTCCGAAGCCGTTGATCTGATCCTGGGTAAAATAGGGGCCCTGTCCGTCATTTTCTCTTTGAAGATTATAAAACAAGGCATATTCACGTGCATTCATCAAATCGAGCTTCTTTCTTAATTTCTGAGTTCCGTAGCTGGATTCATAGTCTACCCTCGTGGTGCCTTCTTTGCCCGATTTCGTAGTAATGAGCACCACACCGTTTGCCCCTCTCGAGCCGTAAATGGCCACTGCAGAAGCGTCTTTCAGTATTTCGATACTTTCGATGTCGGCGTTATTCAGCATAAGCGGGGTGCCGTTTACCGGGAAACCGTCGATTACGTACAATGGCTCGTTGCTCCCCTGGATGGAGTTGGTTCCCCTGATCCTCACGCTGACGGCCGCTCCCGGAGCGCCTGTATTCTGCTTTACCTGTACGCCCGAAGCGCGGCCTGACAACGCCTGCATCACATTCGCAGCGGGGAATGCGTTGATCTCTTCGGCCTTAATAGATGAAACTGATCCTGTCAGATCGCTCTTCTTCACTACTCCGTAACCGATCACCACTACTTCTTCCAGGCTTTTCTCATCTTCCTCCAGGCTGATATCCCCAATTTTCCTCGTTCCTACTTCGATCTCCCGCGTCAGGTATCCTACGAATGAGAAAGTCAGGATATTGTTTTCGCCATCCGGAACGGTAAGCTCAAAGCTTCCGTCTGCTCCTGAAGTAGTACCCCGCTGGGTACCTTTCAGGATAATGTTCACCCCCGGCAGGGGTTCCCCTTTTTCGTCCGAAACCTTTCCCCTGACATTCCGGTCGGGATCGGTCGCGAACATGCGGAGGCTGCTTTCTTCCCGGTGCTCCTGCGATTTCCTGTCGTCAGTCAGCAAAATATACTTGCCCGATACTTCGTACCGTATGCCCAGCGGAGCCAGCATTTTGTCGAGCAGCTCTCCGAGCTTTTCCTGCCGTGACCTTACATTGATCTTCTGTCCGGCCCTGATAACCTGCGGACTGAATACAAACTTGACGGCGGCCTGCTTTTCGATTTCGCGCAATGTTTTCCCGATTTCCTGATCTTCTACGTTCAGAGAAACCAGCTTTTCTAATACCTGCGCTTCTATGTCGGCGGCCAGCGACATCCCGGCACATACCAGCAGCAGGATCATCTGGACACAAGATATTCGCATGACTTTCAGCCAAAAGGCTGGATTTAATAAGGTTATTTTCATAAACTTGCTTGGGTTTTGTTGAAAAAAATCGACAAATGCTCCCCTGAGACACGCCAGACAGGCGTGTCGGTCTCTTTCAGATTCAGGGATTTCAGAGGTCTGTGATGTGACGGCATCGCAGGCCTTTTTTTGATTCGGATGATTAGAAAATGTGTTTCATAATTAGGTATCGGGTTTTGTTTAAATGATGTTTTTGTAGATCCCGACGGCCGTCGGGATTCACCCACGAAACCACCTGCCGATGGGTATCTACCACCGCCGATGGGTATCTACCACCTGCCGATGGGTATCTACCACCTGCCGATGGGGTATCTACCACCGCCGTTGGCGGATCCCGACGGCCGTCGGGATCTACAGGCAGCCCTTGCTGGTGATCACCACCTGCGCATCGACTATTTCATAACCGGCACGTATCACCTTACAGATCATATCGAGCTTTTCGTACAGGTTTTCGTTTTCCAGCGGCGCGGTGACTGTGCATCCGGCAAGCTGCTCGGTATTGTATACTATAGTAACGCCATACCCTTCTTCCAGGGCCCGGAAGACCAGAGGCACAGGCGTATCTTCAAAATTGTAGTCGCTCGACTTTTTCGCGGAGCTTTTGATAATGCCGGGATTTTCCACCAGCGTGCGCGTCAGCTTTTCCGGGCTGCGGGCATACACGGCCATCTGGTTGGGCGTCAGGATAAGTCCATCAGCCGGTTCGCCCGCCCCGCGTCTTTCCTTTGTCAGCTTCGAAGTCAGCACGGAAACTTTACCGGTCACTACTTTCACGGTAATATCGGCATCCTTTTCATAAGCTCTTACATGAAAGCTTGTTCCAAGTACCTTCGTCACGATCTCGCCCGCGTACACCCGGAAGGGACGTTCAGGGTCACGGGCAACATCAAAAAAGCCTTCGCCCGAAAGTATCACCTCGCGTTTATCGCGGTCAAATTCTTCAGGATAGCTCAGCTTGCTGCCGGGCTGCAGCGTAATCGACGATCCGTCGCTGAGGCTGACGATAAGGGGGGTACCGGCGTTGTTGATCTTCTCGATCGTTTTCATCCCTTTCGCCTCCACCATGGTATCGTATGGCGTGTGCTCATTTTCCCGGGCAAAGTACCAGAACATGGCTGCGGTCAGTGCGATCATGGCGGCGACCTTCCAGGCGAGAGATACAAAAGGATATCTTTCCCGCCCGTTTTCTTTTTCTACCCCGGTCATAATTTTCCCGACGTTTTCCTTTAACCGCCGCTCACCTAAAACCTCATGCTCCATACGGAATGCTTCTATGATATACTTCGCCTGAATTACCATTTCCGCGCGTTCCGGAACTTCCGCCAGCCAGGTTTCCCAATAGGTATCCTCTGCCGGCAGCCGGCCCTGTACCCATTTGCGGAAGTAATCGTTCAGCACCAGGTCTTCTATCGTCGAAATGTTGTCGCTCATATTATGCAATCGGTTTTAAATCGGGGTTCGGGGGGAATTTCTACGCGTCGGACGATCCCATCCGGGTGCTCCCGCACTATATTTTCGAAGGCTCCTTTAATGAAATAGGGGGATATTCATGAGGTGTACTGAATTTTTTATAGAAAAATTATTCTTTACCCGTAAACCATGCATCCTGTAGCGCTTTTATGGCAGTATGTACAAGGTTCCGGACCGATTGGTAGTTGATCGACATCATTTTTGATATCTGCTCATTGTCCATTTCCTGGTAAAACTTCAGGTAAATAGCTTCCCGTTGCCGTTTGCTCAGGCCACCCAGCACCTGTCGCAGCTTTTTGATGTTGATTTCGGCAGATTCCGATTCGATGATTATCGATTCTACCGAAAATTCGCCGTTAAATTCTATCATGTCCGTATGTTCCCAATCCTGTAGAAGCCATTTATCCTTGCTTTTCCTTTCTGCGTATACCTTCCTTCGCAGCGATTTCAAAAGATAAAATTTGACATGCTCGGTTTCTCCCAGGTACATCCGCCTGCGCCAGAGATCCAGGAAAAGGTCCTGGATACAATCTTCGACGAGCGTATAATCCCGCGTAAGCTTGGTGCCATAGTTATAAAGCGTGGGGTAAAATAGTATCGTCAAACTGTTAAAAGCTCCTTTGTCTCCTTTGCGGAAGGCGGTCCAGAGCTCTGTTATTTCAACGGGGTTATGCATGCAGAGGCAAAAACGATTGGTTTATCTATATAATAGGTCGCATCTGGTATTTTGTACTGAAAATATTTAATTTTTTACACCTACATGGTATTGAATCTTACCGGTTTTGTACAGGAAGTTATCAAAAAACAGCCGGTGCGAATATGGCCGGCTTATGTGATATCGCCATTCCAGGCTTTATGCCCGGCTTTTCCCGTCCCCAGTATATCTATTCCAGGTATTTTCAAAGGAGGAGTGTATTTGCCAATTCCAAGGAGAAATTGTAAAATTGCATGAAAAAGATTGTGTTGCCGCAGACCTGAAAGGAAAAATGAAACCTCACTTCCACATAGTACCGCGCGACGTACAAAGTGCCCACCTCTCGAGGCATCATACCCTGCCGAATTTCGGGACGGTTTGGCATTACCACCCTGAGCTTGAGTTCCACTATATAGTACGCGGAGCAGGAGTACGTTTTGTAGGAGATAATATCAGCAATTTTAATGAGGGAGAGCTCCTGCTGCTCGGAGAAGGCCTGCCGCATATGTGGCGCTGCAACGAAGCGTATTTCCGTCGCGACCCGAGTATTACGGCAGAGGCGGTAGTAGTGCAGTTCCTTCCTGATTTTTTAGGGAAAGACTTTCTTAAAATGCGGGAAGCCGCGTCGTTGCTGAAAGTCTACGATAAAGCCCGGCTCGGTCTTGTTATCTATGGTCATGCAAAAGAAAAGATCGTACGGCTCATGTACGAGTCGGTACATGCCGACGCATTCGGAAGAGTGGTGCTGATTATGTCGATGCTCGAAGTTCTGGCAAAAAGTCAGGAGACGGAATGCATCGCGTCGGCGCCCTGGAAAAGCGAATCTAAAAAGGTAGACATCGAACGTATAGGAAAGGTATACCGCTACGTGATGGAAAACTACCAGCAGCCTGTTACTTTGGAGGAAATTGCATCGGTGGCAAACCTCAGCCAGACTTCCTTTTGCCGGTATTTCAAAATAATGGCTAAGAAGACCTTCTACGATTTTCTTACCGAAGTGAGGATCAGCCATGCCAAAAGGCTGCTGATCGAGGACCAGGATGCCACAACGGAGGCGATATGCTTCGAATGCGGGTTCAACAACAGGTCGAACTTTTTCGGTCATTTCAAGCGCATCACGGGGCTCACCCCGGTAGAATACCGGAAGAAATATTTGTTTGAAAATGTTTTTGCCTGAATTGCCTCCGGTTTCAACCGCGGCAATCCAGGCAAAATAAACCCTGTCCGTTACGGGTTCTGGGTAAGGTTGCTGTTCCGGTCGATTTCAGCTTGCGGGATATAGAACACCACGCGCGGATCGGTCGGTTCTACTTTCTGGTATACATTGGTAGTCGGCGTGTTGTTCTGGGAATGGGTGCCCGGGTAGTTGCGCTCCATGGGCCGGCCATTGCGGAACAGATCGTAAACACGGTGACCTTCAAAAGCCAGCTCGAGGAAGCGTTCTTCCAGGACCACGTCCAGGATAGTTTTCCCTGCCGCGGAAACGCTGCCGGTAGAGTAAAGCGCATTCCCCGAAAGACCTGCCCGGCTCCTGATGAGATTGACGTCCTGGAGCGCCGCTTCGGCGTTGCCCATCTTGGCATTCGCCTCGGCCCTGATCAGGTAGATGTCGGCCAGGCGCAGGTACACCGGGGAGGCGGCGTTGATGACGCCTTCCTGCAAGGTGAATTTGTTGATGTAATACATGGGAGTCGGCGGATCGAGCTTACCGTTATATTGCAGTACGCCGTTGATTTGATAGGGGGTAATAAACGACAACCGCAGGTCTTCAGGGTGTTGCCTGATGAAATCCCAGTATTTCCGCGAAGCGTAAAGTTCCGCCCAGCCGCTTACGCCCTGCGCTTTTGGGTTGAGCGATACATCCGAGCTGATGTACATCGTGCTGATCCCGGCGATCTGTACATTGGTATGCCGCACCGCGAATATGGTTTCCGCGTTGTTCTCAGGTGTCGATCGGAAATAATTCGGTAAGTTGGCCGACGGGATCAGGCTGTACCGACCGCTGCTGATTACAAGATTGGCATACTTCAGGGCGTTTTCATTGTCCTCTTTAAAAAGATACACTTTCGATAGAAGCGCATAGGCTACTTCTTTTGAAGCGTAGATACCGGGCTTTCGCTCGCTCATGAGTTCTGCCGCGCGGAGCAGGTCGGTAATGACAGAGTCATAGACCTCTTTAACGGTAGACCGCTTGATATTATCGACTTCACTTTCACTCAAAAGATCGGTGAGGATCGGGATACCCGGGTTGGAGGCGTTGTTCTGATTGTAAGGGCGCCCGAATATCCGGACAAGATTGAAGTGAATCATCGCTCTCAGGAAGAATTTCCGCGAAGCGTAAAGTTCCGCCCAGCCGCTTACGCCCTGCGCTTTTGGGTTGAGCGATACATCCGAGCTGATGTACATCGTGCTGATCCCGGCGATCTGTACATTGGTATGCCGCACCGCGAATATGGTTTCCGCGTTGTTCTCAGGTGTCGATCGGAAATAATTCGGTAAGTTGGCCGACGGGATCAGGCTGTACCGACCGCTGCTGATTACAAGATTGGCATACTTCAGGGCGTTTTCATTGTCCTCTTTAAAAAGATACACTTTCGATAGAAGCGCATAGGCTACTTCTTTTGAAGCGTAGATACCGGGCTTTCGCTCGCTCATGAGTTCTGCCGCGCGGAGCAGGTCGGTAATGACAGAGTCATAGACCTCTTTAACGGTAGACCGCTTGATATTATCGACTTCACTTTCACTCAAAAGATCGGTGAGGATCGGGATACCCGGGTTGGAGGCGTTGTTCTGATTGTAAGGGCGCCCGAATATCCGGACAAGATTGAAGTGAATCATCGCTCTCAGGAAGATGTTTTCACCTTTCAGTTGCCTGAGCTCTGCAGAGGCGTCGTCAGGAACGAACCCGATGACCTTGTTTGCGGCGGCGATCGTCTTATAGCACTCGGCCCAGTAATTGGTGGCATGAGCAGATGTGTTGATATGCGTATACCGGTAGGCGCGTGTAAGATCGTTCGACGAGATTTGCCCCTGGGCGATTTCATCGCTCGGGTACTCCATCAGGATATGACCGGAAGTAGTGTAGTTGGCATTTTTCAGGAAAGCATAATTCCCGATGGTTACGGTTGCGACATCCGACGCATTCGACAGCGCACTGGTTTCGTCGATGGCTGTAGTCGGCTCGAAGTACTGTTCACAGGAAGCAGCAAACAGTGAGAGGAGCACGATGCCTACTATAGATTTACGAGTATTTGACCTCATTGGAACAATTTTTTACAATGTGAAATTTAGTCCGAATAGTATTTTTTTGCTGACGGGATACCTTATGCTCGAATAGCCGGGGGTATCTTCGAACGAAAACGAGGCTTCCGGATCCGGGCCGGTGAAAGAAGTAAGCGTCCATAGGTTATCGGCGCTGATGAAGGCATTAACGCGGGATAATCCGATCCGTTTTACCATCGCACCGGGAACGTCGTAGGCCAGGCGGATGTTTCGCAGACGGAGGTAGCTGCCGTCCTCGAGATACCGGGTAGACGACTGATTGGAGTCTTTGTTACCTCCGACGATCGCCTTCGGATGGGTCGCGATATCGCCTGCTTTCGTCCACCGGCTCCAGCCTTTTGCCGGCACCATGTTATTGTAGCTTTCGTACAGGCCGTCGTTGTCGAAATAGAACCGGCTGTTGTTATAGACGTAGTTGCCGTAAACGAAGTTAAAGAAGGCCGAGAACGTAAATCCTTTGTAGGTGAGCGTGTTGGTGAGTCCTCCGGTAAAATCCGGGTTGGATGATTTCCCGGTGAATTGGCGGGAGGTTGCGGTCTGCACGCTGCTGTAACTGTTTGTCGTAGTCTTGGTAAAGGTGCCGTCGCCGTTATCGGTGAGCCGCTCCCACAACGGGTCCCCGTTTTCAGGATCGACCCCGGCCCATACCGGCATGTTGAATTCGCCCATATCATGGCCTGTGGCAATGGGAAGTATGTTACCTGCGCGGAAAGTTTTTGCGCCGCCGCTGAGGCTGAGTACTTTATTGCGGTTAAAGGCCATATTCAGGTTGGTTTCCCAGCTGAAGTCACCGGTTTTGACGTTGGCCGAGGTCAGGCTGAATTCCAGTCCTCTGTTGCGGATAGATCCGGCATTTACCCATACGTAGCTGTAGCCGGTGGTAGCCGCCAGCGGTCTCTGGTATAGCAGGCCATCCGACAACTTATTGTAAATGTCGATGGCCACGTCGATCCGGCTCCATAGGGCGAAGTCGATACCCAGGTTGGTGGAACGAACTTTCTCCCAGGTGAGGTTGGGGTTCCCTTTCTGGAAGGGAGCCGCGCCCGGAAGGCCTGCATAGCTGGCTGCCTGCGAGATCGTGTAAAGGCCCAGGGAGGCGAAATTAGGGATGGAAGCGTTACCAACCGTTCCGTTGCTCAGCCGCAGTTTTGCGAATGTCAGCACCCGGTTGCCTTTCAGGAACGATTCATTGGTCAGCACCCAGGAGGCTCCTGCCTGGTAAAAGTTAGCCGATGAATTGTTCTTGCCGAAGAGAGAAGAAAATTCGTTTACAAAAGAACCTACCAGGAAGTACCGGCTGTCGTAATTGTAATCGATCTGTCCCAGGAATTTACGGAACGCAACCTGCTCGCTGTAGCCGGTCGGCGAATTCAGGATATTGGTTGCCACCGAGAGCACGTCCTGTCCGGCCGGAAGGCCTTTTCCCGAGACCGCGCTATTCCGGTTAAAAGATGTTTCTGCTTCTGCAACGCCCAGCGCGGCAAGGCTGTGCTTCCCGAAATCCTGCGAAAAATGAATCCGGTTGGAGGTGAGAAGGCGGTTGCCGCTGTTTTCATTGTTGTAGAGCTCGCCCCCGTTTGCCCCTCCCTGCTTGCTGCGGCGGTCGTAGTAGGTCGCGCCGTTTCCGTTGGCGAAGTACGCCCGGTTATAGCTCGAGAGCGTGATATTGTCGGTAAGATTAAAATCCAGGTTTACATCCAGGTTCGTTTTCAGGCTCTCGGCGTTCGAATAATTGTACTGGAGGGAATGGAGGAAGTTTTCCCGGTCGCGACCTAGCCACCCCGGGTAGCTTCTGCCGTCGGTGGGCGCGCCGTTTTCGTAAGCCGGGTCGAATGGCAGGTTCACGTAGGCATCATAAAGCGTATTGCTGTTTTGATAATTGTCCTTCGTGTATTGCCCGTTGAAAAGAATGGCAGCCGTTAGTTTGTCGGTGATCTTGCTCCGCAAGTTTGTACGAAAGTTATAGCCTGTTTTATCGTTCTCTATTACCGTACCTTGCTCACGGTAATAGTTGGCAGAAACGTAGTAGGTCGTTTTATCCGATCCGCCGGATACCGATAGATTGTGGGTGTTCACAAACGCTTTCCGGAATGCCTCGTCCCACCAGTTGGTGGTGTTAGTCAATACGGAGGGATTTCTGGGATAGAAGGAGCTCTGAAAATCGAACAGTTCCTGGGCGTTCATCATCCGGAAAGGTCCCGTCGTAGCTTCTGCAAATCCAAGGGAATTATTGAACGCTATCTCGGGCTTGCCGCCGGCCTTACCCATTTTGGTGTTCACGATAATAACCCCGTTGGCGGCCCGCGAACCGTATAGCCCCGTAGCGGCTACGTCTTTCAGCACGGTGACGCTTTCCACGTCGACCGGGTTGTACGTCCCCTCGATATTCCCATCTACTACGTATAGCGGGGAACTACCTGCCGAAATCGTTCCCGCTCCCCTGATCGTCACTCTTGCGGCGCTGGTAGGGTCGCCGGAAGGTTGAGAAACCACCACGCCGGGAGCTTTTCCCTGCAGGAGGTTGGGAAGCTCATTTGCAGTGACGTCGCGGAGCTTTTCGTTGGAGATGGTCGAAACCGAGCTGGAAAGATATTTGGCCTTCTTGGCAGAATACCCTACCACTACTATCTGCTCGAGCTGACTGACCGAGGAGGTAAGCGCCAAATCGATCCGTGATTGCTGTCCGACCGTCCGCTCCACCGATTCATACCCGATAAAGCTGAATACCAGAACGGCGCCGGCAAGCTGGTCAGGGATAGAAAGAGAGTAAAATCCGTTGATGTCGGTCGTTACGCCGATCGAAGCGTTGCCTTTTACTATAACGGTAACGCCGGGCATCCCGTCTCCCTTTTCGTCCGTAACGGTACCCGTGACGGTTCGCTCGGCAACCGGTACTCCGGTTTCGAAAGAGGGGTTTGCAAAGAGTGGTCTGGCTTCGGGTCCGAGAAGCGCCAAACCGACCATTAAAGCCACTGGAAAACGAACGGCACGACCGCCCGAAGACCCTGACCGAGGTCTCTGGAAAACTTGTTTCATGGTAGAAATGAGTTATAGATGGTTGTTAAAAAAGCTTGTAATGAACTTAAGTCCGGTTAGTAATGTAAGTTTGATTTTCTAAGGATTGAACATGTTTGTTAATGATTCATTGATGATGAGAAAATAGATTATATATACATATCAAAAATATACACTAATACAATATACGTTTAACTTTTACAGCTTATTTATTTTGTCTTTTTGTTAATCTGTAATATAATATACTGATAAATAGCGGATTGTGCGGTTCTGTTCCCCTCAAAAAAAAGAGGCCGCCCTTTTTTCGGGAAGCCTCCTGGATCGATCTTTATATGAAAAAATCTATTTCACCCACCAGGGCTGTGCGCTTATCCTGTCGTTTCCTTCACCGAACTGGGTTTTGATAGCGGCAGATACGTTTTCGGTGTTGGTATTGTATTCTGCCTGCGGGTACATCCAGCGGAAAGGGATGGAAACGCCTGCCGGCCTCCGGAACGACGGGTATCCTGTTCTCAGGTGGTCAAAAAAGGCTGTCAGCCCGGATTGGAAGTAAGAGCGCAGGTATCGCTGCATGACGATTTTTTCGATTTTTTCTTCGGTAGTTACTGCCTTCGAAAAGTCATTTATCGGTTCGGCAAGGTAAGCTTCGGCTTTTTCAGGCGTAACATACGCAGATAGCCCTTTTGCATATGTTTCGTAGAATTTGAAAGAAGCTTTTACACCTTCATTATAATATGTGACAGCATTTCCGCTGACCCATCCTCTCACAATAGCCTCAGCAATAATGAGCTGCTGTTCCGAATAACCCAATAGTACATAGGGTTCGGTCGTAGGGTCCTTGTGGTACCTGTCTTTCACCTTCGATGTATTCCCCCTGGCGGCTTTGGTATTTACCTCTGCATAGGGCGCTGCCGGGTCTCCGCCTTCGTAAGCAGAAAAATCGTTGATGGCCTTGCCTGCATCTTCTGCATTTTTGGTTTGCGTGCAGTAGACAAACAAGCGGGGATCTTTCCGGTCCTGCAAACGGCGGATAAAAGTAGAGTCGATATACATACCCGAACCGAAGCCGCTGGAATTAAAGTCGGGATAGCGGTTGCCCTGCTGATCTAGGAAAACGAGCTGGGCATCATCCTGGTTACCGGTAAAAATCGGTTGGCTGCTGACAATATTCGCAAAAGCCGATTTAATGTTGAGGTCGCCCTCTGCTTCTTTCTTCGAGAGGGTCAACAGTACTTTGAGGCGGAAAGCGTTCACGAGCTTTTGCCATTTCGACACATCTCCCTTGTAGATGATATCGCCGGCAATGATCGTATTCTCCCCGGCCAGGATTGTATTGGCTTCATCCAATTCGGCAAGTATGCCTTTGAATACCTCTTTCTGGGCGTCGTAGACGGGCGGAGTATAAACATCCTGCTTTTCACCCTGCAGTGATCCCGAATATGGGACATCACCGAAAGTCATGGTAAGGCCGAAAAAGTAATAAGCCCTGAAAAACTTGCCGAGCGCAGCATATACAGGAGCATTGATCCGTTCGGCCTCTTCAATCATTTTGGTGACGTCGCGCATGCGGGAGTAAGCCGAAAAGTCCGACCGGTCCCATTTATAATACTGACCGGAGCTTTCGCCGTCGGTCTGTACGAGCATCTTCATGACATAAAGCGGGCCTGTGCCGCCGTTATACCGGAAAGCATCCCATTGTATCTGGGTGAGCTGCAGTTGCGGGTGTGTTTCGGTAACCCGGTTAGGGTCTATGTTTATTTCGGCAAGATCCCGGCAGCCCATCAGGCCCGAAAGGAGCATTGCTGCGGATAAAAATATCTTTTTCATATTCTTGATAATCATTGGAATTGGTAACTATAAACAGGATGACTACAGCTTAAGATTCAGGGCCAGGCCGAGGTATCTCGGCGACGGATCCTGCAGATCGGAGTCGTTACCTTCTTTGAAATCGGGATCCAGGATCGGCATCTTTTTCCACATAGCCAGGTTATACGCGAAGACCTGGGCATTGAGCCCCTTGATTTTCGAACCGAGGTTGATGACCTTTCCGAGGTCGTAGCCGATAGCGATCCTTCTCAGTTTAAAGAAAGACCTGTCAAAAGTATTTGCGAATTTCTTGTTTTCACTTTCTGTTACCCTTGCCCGGTACGGATATTGCTGACTCCATGTCTGCCAGCTTACCGCGGTCGTATTTTGAGTGTAGGTACGGGAATCCTGCGTGACATTGCCCAGAACATCCCTGACCAATTCTCCTCCCGTGACACGTACGCCGTCAGGAATATATACAGGTTTCCCGGCGGCATATTCTGCATCACGATACTCCGTAGAGGAAGGATGCTTACCGGCCCACCACATCTTTTCAATGGTATTGGAGTTCATAATTCCTCCCCATACACCGTCGATATCCACTCCTACGTCAAATCCTTTGATTTTGAACTTATTCTGGATGCCCAGGCGCCACGAAGGGTCGAGGTGGCCCAGGTTCTGTACATAAGCGTCCCTGATCGGCAGCCCTTTTGCATCCAGGATTAGCTGGCCCTCCGCACTCTTCATCCAGACCTGGGCATAATAGCTGTCGGTCCTGTCGCCCAGCTTGAGATTGCCGAAACGCGCCTGGTCGTTATAGATCTCGGTGATTTTTCTTACATACCTCGACCAGTTGGCGCTTACATCCCAGGAGAAATCCTTTTTCCGCATCGCTTTTAACCCCGCTACTACCTCAAATCCGTTCGTCTTGTATACGTTACCGTTTACTTTCCTCGAAGTAAAGCCGGAAGCTTCCGATATGCCGAGGTCCATAATCTGGTTTTCATCTACTATATTATAATAGGTGAGATCGAGAGTGAGCCGGTTTCTGAAAAGAGCTGATGATAACCCGATCTCGAACGAGGAAGATTTTTCCGGCAGTATATTCGGGTTAATGATACCGGCAGGATAATAAACCGAAGGTGTGGAACCGTAGGTAATTCCTTTGTTGTAAGCAGAAAATATACTGTATGATCCCAGATCACTCGATACCTGCGCCCAAGAAGAGTAAAGCTTCATGTAGTCCACAGATTTAGGCATCGGAATGAATTCCGAGATCATTGTGCTTAACGATACGGAAGGATAGAAATAAGAGTTGTGTTTCGGAGGAAGAGTAGACGACCAGTCGTTCCTTGCGGTGAAACTCAGGTATACCGTGTTATAAAGATCGAGATTTGCTGCGCCGTAAATACTCCGTATAGATTTCTCATAAAGCGAATTGGTAGCCTGAACCGGTCCGGCCGTATTGTTAAGGCTGTAGACAAAAGGAACGATGAGGCCGTCTGTCGACTGGTACTGATCTGCGTAGGAACGGTTGAATATTGAAGCGCCGCCGTTAAGTCCCAACTGGAAGTTGTCGGAGATATCCTTGATATAGGAGGCCAGTACGTCGGCGTCGAAATTAACCTGGGAAGTATTCCATATCTTATAATCGCCGTTCCGGGAGTCGCCATAGTTCATGTAGGATTTCGGGCTTTTCATCGAGTCGAAGCGGTTGACATTCCTGACGGAACCCCGCGCCTGCACGTTGAAGTTGTCATTTGCCTTCCACATCAGCTTCATCTGAGAATCGACTACGTTCCGGTTCTGGCTCTGGAGCAGTTCGTAAGATGCGAAATACGGGTTGTTATACCAGGCGTAGTTGTAGTTTGCCTGAACATAACCCTCGTATCCCGGGCGGTAAAGATGATTCCGGAGGTCACTTCCGTTCACGTCATCACTCATCCAGAGAAGTATGGTATAAATATGGTTTTTAGGCCCGTACCCATATCTCGGGTAGTTGGGTGAAAATACCTTATTGTAGGCCAGAGAGGTTTCCAGGTTAAGTTTTTTGGTGAGGTCGAATGAGGCATTGAAATTCACGCTTCCCGTATTGAGCGACATATTGGGTACCTGGCCGCGCTGATAAGCATATTTTCCTGAAGCATAATACCTTGCTTTTTCTCCCTTGTATGCCACAGAAAAATTATTGGTGCTTACGACTCCTGTACGAAGAAAATCTCTCAGGTTGTCATGGGCTACAAAATCGGTGGGAACACGTTCATACCTGGAGCGGTCGTCGTAAACCGTCCCTTTTACGTCTCCATACCATTCGATAGTCTCTCCGGTTTGCTTATCCCGTATCGGGCTGTTCCATTGCGGTACTTTCACGCCCGAATTGAGCCTGGGGCCCCAGGTCATATCCCCGTCGGAAATACCGCCGTCGGCGCCGTCCCAGAATTCATATTGACCGTTGGAGCCGCTACCGTATTCTGTCTGGGTTTTGGGCCATACCGTAAAGCCGGCAGTAGCCATATTATTGGTAGAAAAATTGACCGAAAGGCCTTCCTGGGTGGCATTTTTCGTAGTGATCAGGATTGCGCCGTTTTTTCCCCGGGACCCGTAGAGTGCCGATGCGGCAATTCCTTTGAGAACGTTAATGTTCTCTATATCTTCGCCCGTAACGTCGAAAAAGTCAGTTTCTACCGGTACACCGTCAATAACGATCAGCGGAGTCTTGCCCCTGAGTGTAAAAGCAGGCGCCTGGAACATCCCGGTAGGGTTGCTAACGGTGAGGCCTGCGATCTGGCCGGACAGGGCGTTGCCGAGGTTCATGGTTCGTGAGTTGGCCAATTGCTCGGTGTTTACTTCCTGCGTGGTAAAGCCCAGCCGCCTTTTTTGCTGCTTGATCCCGATGGCAGTTACCACTACTTCTTCCAGGTTCTGGAAATCCTCCTTAAGTACTACATTAATGGTTTTTCTTCCGTTGACAGGTATTTCCTGCGCTTCGAACCCGATAAAAGAGAAAACTAAAACGGCGCTTTCCCCGGCGCTGATCGCATATTGCCCGTTCTGATCGGTGATG
>CAZLTN010000094.1:0-21338 GCA_964562455.1 uncultured Cytophagales bacterium | reverse complement strand
TTGCTTTCGAATATAGGACCGGCGAGCGCTTCCTCGACAGTTTTACGGGAAAGCGCCGGATCTACATAGCGCATCCGGAAACCCAACCTGAGCTTCAGCATGTTCCCGAACTTCCTCCAGGCAGCGACATTCCCTTTGTATACGAGGTCTGCGTTACCGTACGACAGATCGGAAGTGCTGAGCCGGCTCATCGCGAGGTCCAGTTCTGCAATCATGGATTTATAAATCGCTTCCTGCGTATCATATTTTGGTGTCAGTATGAGCTCCGACTCCGGCAAACCGGCCTGCGAATACGGGATATCTCCCCAGAAATCCGTCATCCTTTGCCAGATATACAGCTCGTTGATCTTGGCGATAGCCAGCTTGGTCTTTCCGGCCGGTAAATCTTCCTGTCCTTTCAGCAAACGGTTGCGTATCTGGGCGAGGTTATGGATGTATCCATAATGCGCAGCCCAGTTCCGGGTTTCGTAGATATCACGGTCTTCCTGGTATTGCGACGGCGCAGAAAGGTTTCCGCTGGCCCACTGCTGGATCCAGGACCCAACCTGCCACCAGTTGGCGCCCTCGGTCAGTAGCCCGTTGAGCTGTACGTTCGAAAGAATATATTCCGGCGGAACAGTTGCCGGCTGAGTAGGCGATATGTTAAGCTCTTCAAAATCGCCCGTACAAGCCGATAAGATGGAAATAACGCTCAGAACGGCTAGTTTCCTGCGTATAGATTGAAATGTTTTCATGTGTTATTTTCTTCTAAAACCTAACATTAACATCGAAGCCGAATGTTTTCATCATCGGGAGCGAGTGCCCCTCCATCCCTATCGTACCGCTGTTTACATTCACCGATGCATTTTCGGGGGAAAAACCGTCGGTGTGCCGCTCAAGGTATCCCAGGTTCCTGCCGTACAAAGCGAGTGAAGCTCCTGAAAAGACTTTAGTGCTGGCGAACCATTTGGCAGGGAGCTGGTATGCAAGCCGCAATTCGCGAATCGCGATATAGCTGGCGTCGTATATGAACTCCTCCGCGACGGCAAAGCCCTTATCAGCCGCCACGCGGTTCCAGAATGCCTGCGACGTCGTAGTTACGTCGTTCTTTTCTCCGGTACTCACCCATACACCTCCTTCCTGCTTTGCTTTGACTCCTTCTACCAGCAAGCCGCCTTCCCTGCCTTCCAGGGTCCGCTTCGAAGTACCGTAAGCAGCCTCCTGCACACGTCCCTGAGAGAAAATTATCCCGCCTTTGCGCATGTCGATCAGCGTGCTGAGCGATAATCCCTTAAAATGAAAGTTGTTGGCAAATCCTCCCGTCCACTTAGGGTTGGCATTTCCGATCTCAAGAGTAGGTACGGATTTCACGATAGGAAGCCCGTTGGCATCGATCAGCCTGTTGCCTTTATCATCCCTGGCATAAGCATAGTCGGCGGCGTTAAGCACTCCATAGGGTTTTCCGGGGACTGCGGTTATGCGGATATTCCGGTCAGATCCAACCAGGAACTCGGAAACACCGTCGATAAGCTCAAGCACTTTGTTGCGGTTGGCAGCGAAGTTGAAGCTCGATTCCCATTTGAAACCGTTGCTCAGCTCGATTGGCGTACCCGAAATAAGTACCTCGACCCCTTTATTCTGGATACGACCCGAGTTGGTCAGCTTCGTGCTGTACCCGGTCGACTGTGAAATCGTGATGGGTAGTATCTGGTTGCTGGTGATCGAATGATACCAGGTAAAATCTACCATAAGACGATTCTTCAGAAATCTCATCTCTGCACCGATTTCATACGACGTTTTCAGTTCGTTTTTGAGGTTCGGATCGGTAATTACGTCGGTGTAGCTCGCAAGCGGCTGGTTCTGGAAAGTATTGGAATTCAACCCGAAATAACCCACCGTGGTGTAAGGATCTCCCGACCGTCCGGCCTGCGCCCAGGAACCGCGGATTTTAGCATAATCCAGGAATGAGCTCTGCAGGTTCAACGCGTCCGTAATAATCATACTTCCGCCAATCGAAGGGTAGAAGAAGGAATTATTCTGAACAGGCAGCGTCGACGACCAGTCATTCCGTGCCGTTACATCCAGGAACCAAATGTTTTTGTAACCGAAGTTGGCTGCACCGTATACCGAGTTGATGTCATATTCGGAAACTCCGAGGCTGGGCGTGTTCAAAAGCGTCCTTCCGATCGCATACAGCCCCGGAATACTCAATTGTGTACCCGTATTACCCGTAAGGCGGTAGCGGTTCTTCTGGTGGTTAGCCCCGATATTGACGAAATAGGAAAACTCCCCGATATCGCGTGAAGCAGTCAGCAGGACGTCCGCATTTTCCACTTTGTTATAATTATTATTCTCGAACACCCGGCCCGTTTGCTGTATCCGGGTACCGACCGCATCCCAGCCATACTGCCGCTCGTAGTAAAAATCGGTTCCGTACCGGCCCTGCACGGTAATTCCTTTGGCCAGCTCATAGCTCAGTTTGGCATACGCTATCAAACGGTCTCTCTGATCTTCATTCCGGCTGTTGTAGATTGTCCAGAAAGGATTGGAGGTCACCGAATTGCTTTCGAATATTTTTTCACCACCCACGAAAAACGCCGCTCCGCCGATATCCCTTGTATAGCGGATATCTTTCGCAGAGTATTCATATCTTCTCAGGCCGTCCATACTGAGGCTTCTGGGCACGTAAAGAAAGCGGTAAACAGGGTTTTGACCATCGTCACCGAGGTGAGGGCGGTTTACTACATCCTGCCTGATATAGTTGGCTTTAACATCAAAGTTCAGTCCTTTCGCTATATCCGTCGAGATCTTGACCGTTGCCGAATTCCTTTTCAACGTGTTGGTCGGCTGGAAACCGTCATTTTTCAGGTTTGTAAAAGAGACATAATAAGTCGTCTTATCGCCGCCTCCGTCTACACTGATGGTATTCATAAACATTTTCTCAGGCTGAAAGAAGGCCGTATATGGGTTTTCTATGGGCGAATAACGCGTCGTATCACCCCACATGTCTTCTACGAGCTGTCCGTCCATCTTAGGTCCCCAGCTTCCCCGGCTTGTAGGGTTCCGGCCTCCGGAGAGCTTGGGAATACCTCCTGTAAGCGTAGGATCATAGGCTACCACGTTCCCGTCGGCTTTCCTGTAAAATGTAAATTTCCCGTTAAAGCCCTGTCCGTACTCGTTCTGGTAGTCCGGCTCGACAAGCGCCTTGCCTACGGAGAAACTTCCGTTGTAGCTGATGTTCGGCTTGCGGTTGCGCGTTCCCGACTTGGTCGTGATGATAATTACCCCGTTGGCTCCCAACTGGCCATAGAGGGCTGCGCCGTTCGGCCCTTTCAGTACGGTGACCGACTCGATGTCGTTGGGGTTGATGTTCGAGATCCCGTCACCACCGTCGACCCCGGTTGCAAAAGTCTGCGACCCCAGGCTTCTCCTGTTCGAGTTATCGATAGGCACACCGTCGATGACGTACAGCGGCTGAGAGTTCCCGGACAAGGAAGAATTCCCGCGGATAACCACCCTCGAAGCGCCGGACATACCCGCCGCCGAGGAAGTCACCTGCACACCGGCAACCTTTGCAGAGAGCGCGGTACCCAGGTTGGTCTCTTTCGAATTTGCAAAATCAGAGCCTTTCAATTCTCCGGTGGCGAACGTCAGCGCTTTCTTGTCTCTCTTGATACCCAATGCAGTAACCACTATTTCGTTGAGGTTACGGGTGTCGGTCGCCAGCGTAACGTCTATCTCCTGCCTGTTGCCGATCTCCACCTCCTGGGTGATATAACCGACATACGAAAACACGAGCACTCCGGCAGCCTGCGGCACGGTCAGCTCATAGTTCCCGGAAATGTCGGAAGAAGTCCCGGCGGTAGTTCCTTTTAAAACGATGTTTACGCCCGGAAGGCCCTCCCCGGTTTCCTTATCTGTTACTTTTCCTTTGATCAGCTCGGCAATTACGTTGACCGGCTCATGGTAATTGGGCTGCGGCGCCACCAACGCCCCCTCAGGAGCCTTTTTCAACAATATCTGCTTTTCTCCAACCACCTCATAAGTCACTTTCAACGGATCTACAATCTGCGTGACAATATCGGAGATGCGCTGATTTTCTACTTTCAGCGTAACCCTCCTTCCGGCTTCTATCTGGCTGGGCATATAAGAAAATCTTACATCCGCCGCCTTTTCCAGCTTACTCAGAACCTCGCGTATCTGCTGGTTCCGTACTTCGAGGCTGACTTTCTTCTCGAGGATGCTCTGTTTCATGGTAGCGGAACCCCCGAGTACCGGAAATAACATGAGCAAAAAAATCGGGAAAGCCGTCCCCCATTTCAGGCAGGTCAGCGCTCCCAGTCGCGATCGTCTTGTTTTTTTCATATTAACTAATTGGTCTTGATTTATGTAGTGGCTAAATTTTTACAATGTGCATGCGCTGTCAGCAACCCTTTCCCTCCAGCGAGATCACGTTACCCGAAACAACATATTCCATATCGAGAAGCCTGCTGATGATCACCAGCATTTCATCGAGCGTTTCATCTTCAATAGAAGTCGTAAGAGTGCATGAGGCAAATCTCTCCCCGTCAAATTCAAACTTCACATCGTAAACAGACTGAACCGCCTCCAGTATCGACGGCAGCGGGGCGTTTTCAAAAATCAGCCCGGCGGGCCGCTCGCTCGGGATGAGTTCTTCAGTATCTGTTATGTCTGACCGTACCATCCTGCCCTCCGCCGCAGAGAAAGAAACCTGCTGCTGCGGTAAAAGAACCACAGACTCATTCTGAAATACCCCAAAAGCCCGGCCGCCCGCTTTATACACCGAAACCTTTCCTTTCGTAACCGAAACCTCGACCTCCTTATTCATATCGGAAGCCTTCACAAGGAAACTTGTACCGAGCACTTTGGTGATAACGTCGTTTGCATATACGTAGAAAGGCTTTTCCTTATTCTCCGCTACCTCGAAATAGGCGTTACCCTGGAGAAAAACCTCACGCCGGTCGGTGTCGAAGCCATACCTGTATTTCAATAATCCTCCATCCAGCAGCGTAACCCGGCTCCCGTCCGAAAGAACAATCAATTTAGAACCCGTTGCCGGCGCCCTCTCGATACGGAATTCCTCCTCAACAACAGCTCCCTTCCCGACCGCTATTTCCGGCGTACCGGTGCGTTCGTAAAAAAACAAACCAAAAGCAAGCAGCAATACCGATACAGCCGCAGCCACCAGGAGCGGCCATGACCTTACCAGGCTCGCTACCCGGCTGCTCCGCGATGCAGCAGCGTATTCTCTCAGCTCACCATTACGTTCCAAAAGCCCTTGCCAATTCTTTTTTGTCAGCTCTGTGCCTTCGCCGGGATCTTCCGCCGATGCGCGTGTGTCGAATTGAAGGTTTTCATACCAGGTCTCCAACAGGCGCTTTTCTTCCTCAGAACATGTGCCTTCGCTGTATTTCCTTAAAAGCTCACGGTAATAGTCCGGATCCATAGTTACTCTCGTTACGTAGCCAAGACGTACGAAACGGGAATCACCCTAAACTTTTTTCATTTTTTTTGTAAAAAGTTAACCATTATGAAGTGTCGCCTAGCGGTTACCCGTCTATAGGAATAAAATCCCCAGGATCAGCGATGTTATGTATTCTTTCAGATGTTTGCGTAAAAACCCGAGCGCTTTGGTAAGATGGTACTCGATCGCTTTTTCCGAAAGGTTAAGCTGCCGGGCAATTTCCGGGATCGTATGATATTCAAAGCGGCTCATCACGAAAACCTGCCGCGTCTTATCGGGGAGCTGATGCAGTAATCCCGTAATGGTGCCGCTGAGGTCATCGTATTCGAGCTGACGCCCTGCCGAAATACCCGCATCAGAAAAATGCAGCCGCAATTGTTCCAGGTAATTAGCCTCCAGGATATGGCGGCGTACATAATCTACTACAAGATTCCTGAGGGACGAGGTCAGGTAAGCCTTAAAATTGTCTATCTGAAGCCTGTCACGTTTATCCCAAAGCGTTTCAAAAAGCTGCTGCGCCATCTCCTGCGCAACATCAGTCCTTCCCGTTTTTTTGATGGCAAGGCGGTAAATATAATACCAATATCTTTCGTAAAGTTCCTTAAACGCAAGAGCGCTGTCGTTCTGAAGCAAAACGACCAGGTGAGAATCGTCAAGTGATTTAAATTCCATCCTCGGAACCTCTTTACTAAAGAATACTGGAAATTATGGCGAAAATTATAAATATTCTTGTGAAGTATCAAAAGAAGTAAAAACAACATCCGGTACAGGCGGACCGGGTAAAAAAAAAAACCGCTCTGAATCAGTCCTGGTCTCTTTAAAAGCCAGCCTGAGCAGAACGGTACTGTGGGAGGGTTTACTGCTGTATCTTAGTATTTTATATTGCTTATTATTTGAAGTACCTGAGAAACAGGAACTGGCAAAGCCATACTTGCCGAAAAACGGCTACAGGACTAACAACAGACGAGGAGCACGCGGAAACATGAAATAGAAAGATTCTCATTGAAGTTCAAACGTTTTCCTTTTTAAAATTCTTTTGCAAAAGAAGTGCGTGCCGAACGCCGAAAAAATACCTGCTTCAGGTATTTTCTACCCTTTTTTTATAGCGAAATTTGTATTCATGGGTTTAAGACAGAATCACCTTCCTTTCTACGTAACCTTCATTTTCCGGCTGGCTATGTTGGCCCCGGTTTTATTTTCCTGTAAAAATGCCGGATCGGAACTTTATAAAGAACCGGGTGGACCGGTCTATATTAGCGGCGCAGGAGGCGGCCAGATCAACGGGGCGTTGCGCTATAGCCGGGACTTCCCCCATGCCAGCCCCGGAGAGATCGCAGATAAGATAATGTCTTCTTTCCAGGTTCCGACCGGCAATGCCCCCCTGGCGCTGGGTTCCAGCCTTGACGGCAAATCTGCCTGGTTGTACCTCGAAATAATAAACACCGGCGATAGCGCCCGGAACATCACACTGACAACGACTCACATCCGTTGTGACCGGCTGGAACTGTTCGGAATAAATGGCCGGGAAGTCACTCCGATCGGCGATATGAGCAGGTCGACGCCTCTTTCTTCCCGCCCCTACCGCACTCAGGACTTCGCTTTTCCCCTGCATTTACCTCCGTCGGGCACACTCCGGATACTCATGCGCCCAACCCGCCTGATAGGTGCTATGGAACTCAATTTCCGGGTATCAGATGAAGCCGGTTTCCTCGACCGCCAGTACCTGGCCCGCAATTTCGATATTTTCAACCTTTCGTTTGTCCTTATAATAGCGCTTCTGGCGCTTATCGCAGGCTGGGGATACGGCAACAAGCTGATGGCCGCGTTCGGCGGTTTTCTATTGTGTACCTTCCTGGTTTATTCCTTTGTACTGAACTTATGGGACGGGTTTGAGCTGCCGCCCGTTTCAGGGCTTCGGAATTACAGCCTCGGAAGCTTCTTTGCACTCCTGCAGGGTGTATTCTTTCATCCGTTCGGGAACGGGATCCTGAAAAGCTATGACATCGATATCCCGGCCTACCGGCGGATAACCGCATTGCTCATGGCTATCAACGGGGTACTCGCATTCGGTCTCGTGGTGTCGGCTCCGTGGTCATATGCCCTGTTCGGACGGTCATACACGGTCCTTACCCTAACGAATATAGTATGCCTCTTTTTTGTCACGAGCATGGTATACCGGAAGACAGGAGAAAAATCGCTCCTGATAATTACCATATTGACCTTTGGCCCTACCCTGCTCTACCTGCCGCTGAGGCTGCTTCATTTTTCCGACCAGTTTTACGCCGCCATCATGACGCCCAACATCCCGCTGATAACTATGCTCCTGGCCTATTTTACCGTAAAGCAACTGCTCCGGCAGCTTACGAGCAAGGCGGAGCTGGAGCGACGGCTTACGCAGATCAAGATGGAAATGAATGACTTGCGGAGAGAAGAGGTACAAAAGATAGGGCGTAACCTTCACGACCAGTTGGGCAATACCCTCGCTTCGGTCCTGGGCTATGTCAATATGGAGATTCCGGACGTGAAGCAGGTGCAGGAGCTGCTGAAACAGGCTATCCAGGAAATCCGTTTTATGAGCCATAACCTGGTAAAGGACGATGACCAGCCACTGTCGGGAAAAATTGCGACAGTTATCGACCGGTTCAATGATTTTTCGGCCATCCACTTCCGCTTCAACGACTATTCGGAGGGAAAAACAGACCGGCTCGGCGACGTACAGCAGCAAAATATCTACCTTATCATCCAGGAACTCCTTACCAATGCCGTACGATATTCTGAGGCCAGCGAAATGGTGGTACAGGCTTTCGAGTACGAAACTTCTGTACAGTTCACGATCGAAGAAGACGGTATAGGGTTCGATCCCGGCCGGCAGACAGACGGGTTGGGGATCAGGAACATGTACAAACGTGCGGAACTGGCCGATCTTCAACTCACCATAGAATCATCAGTCGGCAACGGCACAAATGTCATTATTGTAGCTAAATTATGAAAACGAAAGTAATCATAGTGGATGACCATGCGCTGTTTAACGACGGCCTTGCCCATATCCTTTCGGAAAGTCCAGACTTTGAAGTGATCAAACAGGTATATGACAGCAGGCACGCCCTGTTCCATTGCCAGGAGCTTCATCCCGACCTCGTCCTGGTAGACTACAACATGCCCGGCCTCGACGGCCTTGAGGTGGTAAAGCAACTGCGTGGGCTTCGCGCCGATTTCAAGATCGTGGTGATCAGCATGTATGCCGATAAAAAAGAGATTCAACGCTTTATCACTACAGGGGTTGACGGGTATCTCACTAAAACAACACACGCCCGGGAGCTCACCCAGGACCTGTTACAGGTCATGAAAGGCAAAAGAGTCTTTTCCCCTGACGTAGTTTCAAAAGTACCGTTGCATAAAGATAATTTTCAGCTTCGTTTCCAGCTTACCAAAAGAGAACTGGAAATACTCCGCTGGATAAAAGCCGGGGCAACAACCCAGGAAATCGCCGATAAGCTGTCGCTGAGCTATTATACGGTCGAAACACATAGGAAAAATATCAATCAAAAGCTCAAAAGCCTGTCGAGGAGGGAATACGAGGACCTGCTCGACGAGCTGCCTGAATAAGCTGCCGCAACCGGCCTTTGAAGGCCGCGGAAGATTTCAAATAATATAAAGCCGATTTTGATTGTTCTGCAAATTGAGCTAGTATTGCCGCTAAAAGATGTCCCAAAAGTACACAAACTGCTGCGTTGCCTTCAGAATTCAGCCTCAGTCACATACTACAGTATGCTCCTTCGGCCTCATCCTCAACGCCTTGCATTTTAGTGCTTTTTAGAAAATCTTCCGGAGTCTGATCAGGGTTTCAGCCTGGTTAATGTCTGCTATTAAAACAATTACTATTTGTTGATGAAGCTGCTTTTCGTTATTGACTCAAATCCCGTCATTTTTGTCTTCATCTCTACAATCTTTTTGCTTTTTTATGTTAACTACCGTACCCTGATGCGGGTTTCGGATGCGGTTTACCTGCTCTTTTCCACACTGGTCCTCATCTTCGTACGGCTGCCGGCAATACTAACCAACCGGGAATTCAACGTGGACGAAAGCCAGATGATTACCCAGGCACATACGTTATGGCATTTTCCTGTTTTCTGGGAATATGTAGACGGCACTACCTCCGGGCCGTTAAACAGCTATGCCCTTTTTATCGGCAGGATCATCACCGGCGATTTTGATTATATAGCTGCCAGAATTACGGGCATAATACTCATCATTGTAACGCTGACAGCCCTCTACTATGCCTTGAAGCTGCTTTTCGGATTATCATCAGCGAGATTATCGACCAGTGTGATAGTCCTTTTTTATGCTTACAACCAGTTCCATGACCTTGTACACTTTACAAGTGAAACGGTTTCTATCGCCCTGATCTCAGTCAGTATCTGGCTTCTTGCCGTTATCTGGAAGGGTAACCCGAAGTTTGCACACGGCTTTTGGCTCGGGTTTATGCTGATGCTGATACCATTTGCTAAGCTGCAGGCCCTTCCCATCGCGTTTTTCCTGGGATGCTTCTGCCTGGTACTCTGCTTCTCGTCCGGACATACAAGGCCGGCGACAGGTGTCGTTACCGGTACGCTGAGCGTTCTTATGATTGTTGCGGCACTCCTGAGCGCAGGAAGTTTGTGGGAAGATTTCTGGAATTATTATATCATGGGCAACCTGCTATATGGCAGGGAATTTTCGCTGGAAGAAGCAATTGCTTTTGTCAAAAAAGGAATGCTGGAAAGCGATGGACTGCTCGTGCTGCTATTTCTTACCACAGTATTTTTCATCGTTTCCCGCATATACGGCCGAAAAGAACGGAATACCCGCTTCATGGGCCCGTTTCTTGCTTTGCTTTTCCTGGTCAGTATATTTTGCATTGTAAAGCCCGGATGGTACTTCGTCCATTATTACCTGCTACTGGTACCTCCTATCGCGTTTATTAACGCAGACTCTTTCCGGTCGCTGTCGGGAGCCCTAAGCGAAAAGTCGCTTCCGAGAGCGAGGATCATCTGGGGAGCAGCAGCTTTCCTGATGGGAGCCAACCTATGGTTTTTTAACCTCAAGGACCACAATGCGCTGAACCGGTATCCGGTACCCTACCCCCTCCAGCAGAAACCTGCGGTGAAAGAAATATTAAAATACACAAAACCAGGGGATTTTCTGGCAATATGGGGCTGGTGGCCCGATGGCTATGTGCAGACCGGAACGATCCAGGCAACCGCCGAAAACCATGCGGTGAGAGGACTTATGGAAAATTCCCTGAGCCCGCTTTATATTGAACGTTACGTCAGGAACCTGACCCGTTCCCGTCCGCCGGTATTCGTGGATCCGGTAGGGTCTTCGTATAATTTCCCGTTTGTCCACCGGTCAGATTACTTCGAAGAAGTGCCGCAGGTTAAGGACTATATAGAAAAAAACTATAAACACGTATCAACCGTCGAGGAGGTCCGGATTTTCCTTAGAAAAGACCTGGCGCAGTAGATATCGATAGCGCTCTCCCACCTTCGTAAACTCATAGGTGAGCAATACCAACCTCTTTCAGCAGCGCGAACAGCATCGTTGTGTCGCTTGTACGGTATGAACGCAGACAATTCATATGATTAATAAAATTCAACCCCGGAATCCATACATTTGTTATCGGTAGGAAAAGATGCAGATTATTTTAGAATGAGTTTTTCCGGCAAACATAACATCTATACCATAGGCCATTCCACACACAGTCCGGATGAATTTATCGCGATGCTGCAATCTTTCGGAATAAAAACGCTGGCCGATATAAGAGGGCTTCCCGGCTCACGTAAGTTCCCGCAATTTGATCAAGAAAACCTGGAAATATCATTACGGGAAAATGGCATCCGGTACGTGCATATAAAAAGACTGGCCGGACGAAGAAAAGCGCATAAAGACTCTAAAAACGCCCGATGGCGTAATGCTTCTTTTCGCGGCTATGCCGATTATATGGAAACCAAGGAGTTTGTACAGGGTGTTACGGAGCTGGAGGCCATCGCACTGGAATCGCCGACTGTATATATGTGTGCCGAAGCTGTGTGGTGGCGCTGCCATCGCGCTATGGTATCCGACTATCTGAAAGCAAAAGGATGGACGGTCCTTCATATTATGGGCGTGAAAAAAGCGGAAGAACATTCCTATACATCTCCGGCGAGAGTGATTGGCGACAAGGTATTCTATTCTGATAACGATTTGTTTAACCGGTAAAAACTTATGAGCGCAAAATTTAAAGTGGGAGATAAAGTAAGCTGGAATTCGGAAGCAGGAAAAGTTTCCGGCACAATAATAAAAATACATACGACAGACTTCGACTACAAGGGCTATACGCACCATGCCACTGAAGCCGATCCTCAATACGAAATAAAAAGCAGTAAAACGGATCACATCGCAGCACATAAAGGGGCTGCGTTGACGAAGATTTGAAAATCCGGAAATCTTACCTGAGAAGAGCCAGCCGGGAGGCGCTTAACCATAACGCTAAGTTATTTATGCCGATCTATCAGAATTTGAGAAGATATCTTCTTCTTCTCCTGTTTATCAGCCCTGCTATTAACAGTATTGCCCAGGACCGGAGCTGGTATCCTACATTTGAACGATTTGAAATCACACCTCATCCCGCCTATTCAGGCCATATTAAAACACTCAGGGATCACCTCTTTTTCGGGCTGATATGGTCGGAAAAAGCTGTCAGGGGCGTCTCCTATTTCAGGGTAAACGGCAGCGGAATAGTGGATAGTGTTGCTACAGACGGCTTCTTTGACCATGATGTCAGAAACGCGGTGATACAAAACATTCGTAATACAAGCGGAAAATGGACGCTCCCTGGCGGCACAAAAGAAACCGACTATTGCTGGTTTATAGTTTTATGGGGCGACAGCAAAATCGCTCCTTATGATTTACTTGCTGCTTTCAGCCCTATAGGCAATACGTCCGCTCCGGCGTACTATTTGTATAAAAGACTGTTATCGGAACTGAGAGAATCTGCCTCATCATCTATCCGGGCTTCATGGGAGGGCCTCAATCGTTTGAAAGATGTAAATTATACGCCTGAAGGAGTCATTGTAAAGCCGTACGTCAAATTTCCGCCAAGCCCTGTTATTCGTTAGGGGCATAAAAACCTCGTTACGGCTGCCAATACGGTTAAAACACTGATATAGCCTGCTGGTTGAAGGTCCTGGTGTCGTGTATCGAATTAAGTCTACCTAAAAAGGAGCTACATTTTC
The DNA here is from genome assembly GCA_964562455.1 of uncultured Cytophagales bacterium. Taxonomy (GTDB): domain Bacteria; phylum Bacteroidota; class Bacteroidia; order Cytophagales; family Spirosomataceae; genus Ravibacter. The sequence continues at coordinate 8,621 of CAZLTN010000094.1, read as the reverse complement.
ATGTAACTCCTTTATTTTCAATGGGGAGAAAGTGGGATCAAAGTCGAATACCTTATACCTTTTTCAATGTTTTTGGATTAGGTTTTCTGACCCCGCGCTTTACTTTCGAAAAGTAATATAGCTCGAAACTGCTTCTACAAAAGGAAAGTCTCTAATGAACTTGTCGATTTTTTCTTTCTCTCCCGAAGACATGACAAATCCTTCCAGGAACACCTTTCTGTCAATGACCTGGACCACTACATGCCTGCTGTCAAAATCCTTATGATTGAATAATGCCCTTCTCAAAAAATTGGCCATATCACGTGGAGTGTCTATCCCGGAATTATCCAATCCGTCAACAACCTTGCTATCCATAATTTTTACATTTTCCGTGTTTCCACCCGTCTTCTCAGCGGACATAATAGGCTTTTATTTCGTAACCGCCTCCAAGTAAATCAGCTACTTCGAAATCATGGTTCAGCAAGGTCGCATAGGAGGCGCCGAAAACGGTATTAGTTTCAGGAAATCCTTCGCCCTTTTTATAAAGAGCTCCGCCGCTGATCATATCAAACTTAGGAAAGACCTGGTCGTCTCGATGCAAAAACAAATCATTAAAATGCAGCTTCATAGTATCCTATCACTCCTATACCCTCCTTACGTTGACCGCATTGAGTCCTTTTTTCCCTTGAGCAACCTCAAAAACTACTTTATCGTTTTCCCTCACTTCATCAAAAAGGCCTGATGAATGGACAAAAACATCCTCTCCTCCCTGTACCGGTGTAATAAAACCAAACCCTTTCAGGGTATTGAAAAATTTTACGATTCCTTCTTTCATTGTTCTATTTGTTTAAAAATTAAATTATTCAGTTTATTTTTTCTTTTGAACACAAACGGCGCTATACTCCCGTGCTGTTTTCTTTAGTTTCAAATGTGATCTTATCGGCCGGCAACTACTTCCATGTTGAACCCGATCAGTTTCTGAATATTCTTCAGATCCGTGCGTTCTTCGCTGTCACAAAATGATACTGCTGTCCCGGCTGCACCTGCACGCCCGGTCCTGCCTATCCTGTGTACGTAGGTCTCCGGTATATTCGGCAATTCGTAATTCACCACGAAGGGTAGTTCGTCAATGTCAATTCCACGGGCAGCAATGTCGGTGGCAATCAGCACGTTGATACGGCTGCTTTTGAAATCTTCCAATGCTCTTTGCCGGGCATTCTGCGACTTATTCCCGTGGATAGCCGCAGCGCCGATACCGGTTCTTCCCAATTGCTTTACCAGCTTGTCGGCACCATGCTTGGTACGCGTAAACACAAGCGAGCGGTTAATCCCCCTATTATTCAGCAGTGTGATCAACAGGTTTGTCTTGTCGTTTTTTTCAACGAAATACACCGACTGCTTTACGGTTTCGGCTGTTGAAGAAATGGGGGCTACACTTATTTCCCTGGGATTTCTAAGTATTGTCTCAGCAAATTTCCTGATGGATTGCGGCATAGTAGCAGAGAAGAACAGCGTTTGACGTTTTGCCGGAATTCTCGCCAGGATTTTCTTCACATCATGAATAAAGCCCATATCCAGCATACGGTCTGCTTCATCGAGTACCAGGATTTCGAGTTGGGACAGGTTCACATGACCCTGCTGAGCAAGATCCAGCAGGCGTCCCGGTGTAGCAATGAGAATATCTACTCCTCTTTCTAAACGCTGAACCTGCTTTCCCTGCGGCACACCGCCGAAAATTGCGGTATGGGAAAGGGACAGATACCTGCCATAGACCTCAAAGTTTTCTGCTATCTGGATGGCCAGCTCACGTGTAGGTGTCAGGATAAGCGACCGTATACCTCTCTTACCTGAAGGACGATTTTGCAGGATCTGTAAAATAGGGATTGCAAATGCCGCCGTTTTACCGGTGCCCGTTTGCGCGCAGCCTATAACGTCGTCTCCTTTCAGAATGGAAGGAATAACACTTTGCTGGATCGGTGTCAAAGACGTATACCCAAATTCGGAAACCGCCCGCAAAATGGGTTCTATTATATTTAATTCGTTAAATTTCATTTGATTAGGATGCCGGTATCCCCCGGCATTGATCTTAATTGAATACTTCAGGCCTGGCCGGCTTGAGGAAGCAAAGCCGGGTTCATATACGCGGAGACCGATACCGCTTATTGTTCGCCAATCCCTGGTACTGCTACCGGATCGGGTCTTTTAAAATATACTGTTGTCTGTTCACAACTTGCCGGGGAAAGTGGAATAGAGAAACCAGCAGGGCTTCCTTCCTGATTTTGGTGTGTAAGAGACTTCTGCTACAAGGAAAAAGACCTGCACAACTCTCCGGCTAATCAGAAGGCCGGCATAAACATTTTAGAATAACGTAAAAATTAAATGAAAAGGCGGCTGGAATAGCAAAAACTGAGAAAGAGAAAAGCTCTAGACGATATCAGAAGTAGCAAAGGCAGAAGCCAAATTTGTTTATTTCAACAAAGGTAGTCATTCTTTTTGACCCTGCCTAATTTATTTTAAGGGCTTGATAAACCATAGCCTGACATTAAAACCGGCTTTATGAAAATCATCCTATCGCTTCGTTTATAGGAGGCAGCCTAAATTTCCTTAAGCTTCTGATATGAGATTTGAACGCAATTCGAAGAGAACGGTTCTCTAAGTATTTCAGCCTAAAATCCTCCGCTGTTTACCTGATAATGGCGAAAATCGCCAGGTAATGAACGTGGCATTTTTTCGGAAAAAGATGATGCTCTATCTGATAACTCAGCGCTCCCGGGTCTGCCGAAAATTGTCAAAGCAAGTAACGTGGATGTATATTTGAAAAACGATGCGAGCGTAATTATTTTAGGCCAAATCTCAAACAAAAAAGGCCGAAATCTCATCGATTTCGGCCTTTTTGTGGAGTTAGCGGGATCACAGTCGAACACCTTATTCCGTTTTTAACCTTTTTGGATGAGATTAAGTAGCTGTAAATCAACAATATAGATATTTATTGATTTTTGAGAGCGCAATCTTTGCAGGTTTGGTTCAATGATTTGTTTAACAAAGTAGTTGAGTACGAACCTGAAGTTTCGGTAGTGAGCTCTCTTATTAGTTTTGATAGGGCATCCCCCTTTACCTAGGCTGGTTCTTCTAAATTTTCTGAAGTGAGTTTGGCTCGTTAAGATACAACGTATAACGTAAAGGCATCAAGGCGATAAAATTATGAGAACCACCCGGGTAAGAGAATAGGAGACCATTACTGTAGATACTTCCGAGCTAAGCCTCCGATCTACGGCTTCTGCTCATCTGCCTTCCTTAGGGATAGCAGATGAGCAGAAGCGGATTTGACCTCTCAACGATTTTCGAAGGTTTGGAAGAAGAATGATTGTGCTATAAGTTCTCCTTTACAAATCGTTCGCAGTAGTCTTTAATTTGGTTTCGCACCTGACGAAACTGCTCCATAACCTCCTCATCGGTACCTATGGCTTTCGCAGGATCCGGAAAGTTGTGGTGGATTTTTTTTGCTGTTGTTGGAAAGAATGGACAACGCTCCTTAGCATTGTCGCAAACCGTAATTACAAAGTCAAAGTCAATATTCAGATAGTCGTCAATAAGGTTTGACGTATGGTGTGAAATGTCAATGCTGTCTTCGCGCATGGCGCTGATGGCTTTGGGGTTCACTCCGTGGGTTTCTACTCCGGCGCTGTATACCAGGGCCCCGTCACCTGCAAAATACCGTAGATATCCTTCTGCCATCTGGCTTCTGCAACTATTGCCGGTACAAAGCACTAAAATTTTTTTCTGTGTCATAGTTAAACAAAAAGCCATATAATATTAATAATACAAAACTTTGGGTCAAAGCCCCAGATGAGCTGCAACACCATTACCGATATCACTATGATGACCGGCTTACGGTATTTTGCCCACAACGGTTTAATTGCAGCATTCTGTTTCACAACCGCAGGTTTTGGGTTTTTCTGCATAAACTGTAATGCTATGAATCCCGGTGCTTCCCGACTTGAAGCTTTCAAGCTCTTTTTCGCTCAGGTAATTTCCTAAAATATCATCCGGGATAACGATGCGCTTTTCTTTTTGAAGAGTGATGTTTGAAAAGCCGTTTGCCCTAATGAGCTCCAGGTAAGTGTCTTTTTGGATAGCGCCGGCAACACAGCCTGCATACATTTCGGCAGCATCACGCAATGCGTCGGGAAGATCGCCGATCAAAACAATGTCTGAAATACTGAAATGTCCGCCTTGCTTTAATACCCGGAAGATTTCCCTGAATACCCGGTCTTTGTCGGGAACCAGGTTCAAAACGCAGTTACTTACCATCACATCTGCAATACTGTCGGAGACAGGAATGTTCTCAATATCGCCCAGCCTGAACTCGACGTTCGTGAAACCTGAATTTTGCGCGTTGATCCTTGCCTTCTCGATCATGGCAGGCGTAAAGTCGATGCCGATTACCCTGCCATCCTCGCCTGTCTCATTTCGGGCAATAAAGCAGTCATTGCCCGCGCCGCTGCCGAGATCGATCACCGTATCTCCCCTTTTTATTTTGGCATATTGCGTTGGCAATCCACAGCCTAAACCCAGGTCGGCTTCGGGGCTATAGCCGTCAAGCTCGTTGTAATCTTCACTCATGATGTTATAGACCTGGCTGCTGCAGCCGCCCGCGCCGCAGCAGGAAGACGTATTGGTGTCTTTGTCCTGTAAGGCAATCTGTCCGTACTTCTGCCTTACCATTTCTTTGATTTCGTTTTCCGTATTCATTTTCTTTTATTGATATATCGTAATATTACGATGTTTAAGCATAAAAAAATACCTAACAGCATTGACGATCATTTACTCCGGCTATAATGCCAGAGAAATAATCCTTCAGCAATTCAAACGTACTCCCGTCAATACAATAGCAGATGGAATTGCCCTCAATATTCCCCTTTATCAGCCCGGCATTTTTTAATTCCTTTAAATGTTGGGAAACGGTAGGCTGTGCGAGAGGCAGTTTATCGACGATATCGCTGCATATACAGGCGTTGACCTTACACAGATGCTCGATGATAGCGATTCTGGCAGGATGCCCCAAAGCCTTTGCAATGGTGGCCATCCGGTTTTGCTGTTCGGTAAAGTGATCCGTCTTTGTTGCTCCCATTGATTATTATTTTAATATCGCAATATTACAATATATAATTTTCGTAGCAAAATATTTCCATCCTTATTTGTGGCAGGATGAGTTGTTATCCTTTCCTTCGGCTGTAATTTCTGTGTATTGCCAGTTTTATATCAATTACTTGCTCCTTGTCCAGACTTCTGTGTCCGGAATCTCCAGATCTTTCGGATCGAAAACCGGGTTTTTACCTTCTTTCTGCTGCAGGTGATAATCCTTCAGCGCCTTCAAAGCTGGTTTCCGGAGCAGGATGATCGCGATGATATTGAGCCAGGCCATCAAGCCTACCCCTATGTCTCCGAGCGTCCAGGCGAGGTCTGCCGTTTTAACGGTTCCATAGAAGGTAGCGAACAGGATCAGCCCCCTTAGAATCCATAGGAAAGCCCTGTTCTTCCTGTCTTTCAACAGGTAGCTCAGATTGGTTTCTGCGATGTAGTAATAGGCCATGATGGTCGTAAAGGCAAAGAGCAGCAGCGCACAAGCCACAAAACCGTCGCCGATCGCGGGGAAATGCCGACTGACTGCCGCCTGGGTAAAGCCTGATCCGGCCGCCAGGTCGGGGACATTCGCTATATAAAGACCGCCGGCCGGATTGACGACATTGAACTGCCCTGTAAAAAGTATAATCAAGGCGGTTGCCGTACAAACGAACCATGTGTCCACATAAACCGAAAAGGCCTGTACCAGCCCCTGCTTGGCGGGATGGCTTACCTCCGCTGCCGCTGCCGCATGCGGGGCGGTTCCCTGTCCCGCTTCGTTGCTGTATATTCCCCGTTTTATGCCCCAGGTAACGGCCGATCCGAAAATCCCGGCCAGGGCCGGCTCCTGTCCGAAAGCAGACTTGAAAATGAGCGCGAAAACATCAGGGAGCTGCCTGAAATTGAGCGCTACAATAACCAACGCCATCAATATATATGCGCCTGCCATAAAAGGCACGATCAATTCTGCCGCCCGTCCGATCCTCCGTACCCCGCCGAATATAATCGATGCCAGCAAAACCGAAACGACGGCCCCGGTTACTTCCACCGGGATGTCGAAGGCATGCTGCATGCTTGAGGCGATGCTGTTGCTCTGCACACCGGGAAGAAAAAAGGCAGTACTGAATACCGTTGCTACGGCAAACAGGGTGGCGTACCACTTCATTCCAAGCCCCTTTTCGATATAGAAAGCCGGACCGCCCCGGTATTGGCCGTCCCTGACAGTCTTATAGATCTGGCCCAGGGTCGCTTCCACAAAGGCCGACGCCGCTCCCAGGAACGCAATTACCCACATCCAGAATACTGCGCCGGGCCCTCCCATCGCGATGGCGGTGGCCACGCCGGCGATATTTCCGGTTCCCACCCTGCCGGAAATTGCAATGGAGAATGCCTGGAAAGAAGAAACTCCCTTGCTGGAGGCCGAGTCGGTAAACAGAAGGCGGATCATATCCTTCAGATAACGCACCTGCAGGAAACGGGTGGTTACTGAAAAATAAATCCCGGCGCCCAGGCAGAGCACAATCAGCGCATTGCTCCAGATCAGGTCATTCAGGGCGGTAGCGATATCGTGCATAAAACAGGAAAGTTTCGGGAATCCCGGCAAAAGGGCTTTGATTTTCCAAATCAAACAAAAAAAACGGGACAAGCCGCTTTCTTCCTTAAAAACATCAATCAATTTCAGGATATAACAAAATTTAATTTACTCTTTCCCCAAGGCATGCGTAGAGCAAAGACTTCAGGATACGGAATCCTTATCAGGGCGTGCCGGAGTCAACCTCCGGTACTGGTCAGGAACACCGGGGTTTGGGACTGGTGGATCAGCTCTTTGGCCATGCTCTTAGAAAACAGCTTTTCGAAAAAACCGCGTTCAACCTGCGTCAGCATCAGCAGGTCAAAATCTTCATCCAGCTTTTGGATGGCCTCGATACCTTCTTCGCCTTCCACCCACGACCAGGAAAGGTGCGGTATTCCCGCTTCGGTTTTCAAGGTTTGCGCCCAGTCGGCAAGCCTTGCTTCCTTTGCCGGACGTTCGTCTGATTTTCCAAAATGGATCAGTCGAATCTCGCCGGGCAAAGAGGGGAACTGTTAGATTTTTGCTGATTATTGTTGTTTAGCTGGTCTTCAAGATAGAGTTGTATCAGGTCATTGGCAATAATCTTTGCCGCCTTATAATCGTGGGAAGTGGAAAATCTATGGTCGGTTTCAAAATAAACGGTGTCCAAACTCAATTTGATGTCATGTTGCCCACGTACAAAATATTTGTGGTCAAGATATGTGCTGTTTGTCCAGTAATATTTAAGAAATTCAATATTATCATCATTGAACATTTTTAGGATTATTAATTTTTCATTGAAACAAGCTTCCATAACCAGTTTTCCGCCAAAAGGTTTCTTGGCTTCTATCTTATAGATAGTATTATAATAAATGAGTTTGGCAACAATAACAGGCTTCTGATACTTGAAAAAATAAATTTCTTCTTTCAAATCTTTAAATCCCGATTTTAGCACTTGTTTTTTAACTTCGGACAAGCAGTCAACTACTTCAGATATTATGGTTTCAATCAGTTGTAAAGGATTATTGTCATCAATTTCTAATTCTTTGATTGCGTTTTCCAATTTGCTTAACATTTTGTTATAAAAATTTTCCATACATAAATCCTGTCTGCTATATGTTATAATTTGAACTCCTTTTTAAAAGTTTGAAATTTATAAAAGTAATAAAATGATTTTCGTGGTCTATTGGCTCACATATAAATTACTTTTACGTTAATCATTTTATCTGCTTTTAGTTCAAAACTTGCTTTGGAAAAATTGGGTCTGTTTCTTAAACCTATTGATTGATAGTTAGAAAACCCAATGCCTTCTTTTGGTAAAAGCAACCCTTTATCAACCTTACCGTTATAATTTTCGTAGTGTAAAATATTTACTGCATATTTTCCTTTGGGCAGGTTTTTAAAAGTAATTTCGGATTTGCCATTTACAATTTTTACTTTTTATAATCGATAATAATTCTTGTAATCTTCTTCAGGAATTGAACCGTCTTTACCGTAAAGGGCGAGTTGTACAACGCCTTTTGAGTTTTGTAGTTTCTCCAATTTGACAGTCAATGAATATGTTTCTAACTGACATTCTGAAAATGAACAGAGGAAAAAACTTAACACAACTGTAAGTAAAATAAAAATTGACGCTTTCATTTATTGGTATTTTTTATTTGATTTAAATTTTGCCTTTAGGCTATCCACTACATCATACACCATTGGTACTAAATAAACCGTCAATGCTAATGAAGAAAGTAAACCACCAATAATAACCCAAGCCAATCCGGTTTTCCATTCGGCTGCTGTTCCACTTGCTAATGCTATGGGCAACATTCCGATTGCCATTGATAAGGTGGTCATCAAGATTGGTCGCATACGTTCTTTTCCTGCGGTAATAAGTGCCTCTTTGTAATGTTTGCCCTCGGCTTTCAGTTGGTTGGTAAAGTCCACAATTAAAATAGAGTTTTTTGTTACCAACCCC
>CAZLTN010000093.1:0-21672 GCA_964562455.1 uncultured Cytophagales bacterium | reverse complement strand
GGGTCTTTACAAACCAGGAGGTTTCGCAGGTGCTCCATGAGGCCGCCTATAAACAGGTGACCGTCAAAACCCTTCCGGATAATTTCATCGAAAAGTACCAGCGCCCGCGGAAGGTCACTGTCCAGGAAAGCCTGCACGATATCGAAATAGTAATCGTAATCAAGGATGTGCAGATTTTCCAGTACCTCTTTGTATCTCAGTACCTGGTCTTTGGAAAATGTCACATTAAGGTCGAACATCGACAGGGCATCTCTCAGTCCGCCGTCTGCTTTTTGTGCGATCAGCTCCAGCGCTTCCGGCTCGGCTTTGATACCTTCCTTGCCGGCGATCGAAGCCAGGTGGTCTGAAATGTCCTTGGGCTGTATCCGGTTAAAATCGAAAATCTGGCACCGTGAGAGGATCGTCGGGAGTATTTTATGCTTTTCGGTGGTGGCCAGGATAAAAATAGCATATGAGGGCGGCTCCTCCAGGGTTTTCAGAAATGCGTTGAAAGCGGCCTGGGAAAGCATGTGTACCTCATCTATAATATAGATCTTGTATTTGCCCGTCTGCGGGGGATACCTTACCTGGTCGGTCAGGTTCCTGATATCGTCGACGGAGTTGTTGGAAGCCGCGTCGAGCTCGTGAATATTGATCGAAGCATTGTTCTGAAAGCTGACGCACGACTCACACTTGCCGCAGGGCTCGATATCGTCAGACAGGTTGAGGCAATTGGTAGTTTTGGCCAGTATCCTGGCGCATGTAGTCTTGCCCACCCCCCGAGGGCCACAGAAAAGGAACGCCTGGGCCAGGTGATTGGTAGAAATCGCGTTTTTTAAGGTGGTAGTAATGTGGGATTGGCCTACCACCGAATCAAAAGTGACGGGACGGTATTTGCGCGCCGAAACAACAAAATTCTCCATTGCCGCAAGATAGTACCTGGGCGGGGTATTTCAAATAAAGCGGGCAGGTTTTAGGAGATATGTTCCGAGAGGTAGCCTTATAATAAAGAACATCTGGGTGTGATGCGTTTAATCTTTTTCCATTTAAAAAAATATGATTAAAATCAGTTTTTGAATCTTTGATTTATTTGTAGAATTAATTCTATGTAAACGTGGAATTAGTTCTATACGTTGCATAAGAGTTTTAAAATTTAAATCTCTGATAATCAGTGATTTATGCATTATTTTCTAGTGGTTTTTTTTGCAAAAAAAACACGTTTAAAATGTGAGCGTCGTATGTTCCCAAATAGTAGTAGTTTTTTTAGTTGTAATGCATTTCTATATTTGACACAATTTTGTAGACTAGTGAGTTTATCGGTGGGTGTTTTACCGAAATATGACTACTGCAAAAGTGAAACATCTCTATTTGGCTATAAAAAACTAAAGTCTTTCAATGATGCTCTGCTGTCTTATTTAAATTGTCGGGGAACTCCTGATTTAATTTAATCTTAACGTCTGAAAACTGATTACGAAATGCTGGTACAAATATCCGGGCCGGCGTTTTGAGAAGCTTTGTTGTGCTTTCCAAAACAAAGTTTGAACCTCTTATACTTTATTTAATATAATTTTTATAAACTAAATCGATTTGTATGAAAGTCAAATTTCTACCCATCAAAAAGCAGCTTACAGCTCTGGCCGCCCTGTTGGTCGGGTTTCCGGCGATGCTTTCTTTGGTCGGGATGTACGTGGCACCCCATGATATTAAGGGGGTAGTTTACCGGGATTTCGATGCCAACGGCACGCGTCAAAGCACGACCACATATGCTGAACCCGGTGTACCCGGAGTTACAGTAACCGCTTATGCCGCTGACGGCACGCAGGCAGCCCAGACTACTACAGGTGCTGATGGTACCTATACCCTGGATATTGCGGCCGCCGGGGACTATCGCGTAGAATTCACCGGTCTTCAGGCGGGTGACTTCAGCGGCGCTTTCGGTACCGGAAGCGGTACCAGCGTGCAGTTCGTTTCCGGAGGGGCAGAAAATGTGAACCTGGGTATCAATTACCCGGCGCAGTATTCTTCCAGTAAGAATCCCAAAATAGCTACGTCGGGCTTTATTAACGGTAATCAGGGAAACGCAAACCCTTATAACAATAATGCTATTGTGTGGACAATGCCTTTCAACGCTACGGGCAACATAGTTTCATCGGGGCACAGCAATATCTCCACCGCTAATCGCTTAGGCGCTATTTGGGGGATTGCTTATGCTAAAAGAACCCGCTCGCTTTATGCTGCTGCCTTTACCAAGAGGTATGTCGGATTTGGCCCTGAAGGGGCCGGCGCTATTTACAAAATGGATTTCAACGCCGACCATACTAATATTTCCGGTAATCCTACCTTGTTTTACAAGTTTGATGCAGCCGCGGTAGGAACAGGTATACACGGTACTCTGGCTACTACAAGCGACGGCGATGCGGCTGATACCGAAGCCTTCGATAAAGTTGGAAAATCGAGCCTTGGCGACATCGATCTGTCGGATGATGAAAAGGACCTGTATGTGGTGACGCTCGGCGATCGGAAACTGAACCGGATCGATGTTGCTTCGGCTTCCACACCCGGTTCACATGTGTCGTTCAATATCCCGGTGCCTGCAAGAGGTTCGACTGATGCAGCCTACGCTGATGATTGGCGTCCTTTTGCTTTGAAGTACTACCGGGGAAAAGTGTATGTAGGCGTGGTTACTACCAACGAAACCAGCTACCAGCACTCGGCGTATCAGTCCAGCGGCGCGGCTGCGACAGCTTATAATAATGATATCGGTAACAACACCGGCCTTAAAGCCGAGATTTTTGTATTCGATCCTGCTACCAACACTTTCAGCAATACGCCTGTTCTCTCATTCCCGCTTACCTATACCAAACAGCCTACGAGCGCAGATCAAACCGGAAGACAGGCCGGTACCGCATGGCGCCCGTGGACTTCCACTTATCGCCTCGACAGGGGTGAAAACCTGACGACTTATTCGCAGGCCTGGCTGACAGACATAGAATTCGACGTAAACGGAGACATGGTCCTGGGTATCCGCGACCGTTGGGGAGACCAGATGGGGGTTGAAAACCGCAGACCGGCATCGCCGACAGGTCCCGGAGGATCGACTTCAGTGTCTTCTATCGCTGCCGGAGAGGTTCTGAGGGCCGGTAACAACGGCAACAATACCTGGACGATTGAGAATGACGGCTCTGTGAATGGAAGTACGCCTTCAGCTATTCAGCAGGCGCAAAATGGCCCCGGTGGTGGAAAGTATTACTGGGGCGACCGGGTAGGAGAAAGCGGCAACCATGGATCCAGCAGCTTAGGAGGGCTTGCCTTGCTGGCCGGCAGCGGAAAGCTGGTCATGACAGCAATGGATCCTACCGATGTTTTCAACACGGGAGGGATCAAACGGATGATCAATAGCGGTGGTTTTAATAACCTCAGAGGAAATGCTGCCACTGCCGGAGCTACGGACGACGATCTTAACAATACCACCGGAACTGCTCCCGGAAGCTCTACGGGGAATGGTACGTATAAAGGTGCTTATGTATTTGGCTCTGGTGCTGCTCCTTACTGGGGTAAAGCCAATGGTATGGGAGAAATAGAGTTGCTTACCGATCCTGCCCCGATTGAAATAGGTAACCGTATCTGGCGCGATACCGATAGCGACGGCATCCAGGATGCAGGTGAAGCCGGCATTGCAGGTGTAACCGTAGAACTGGTTAATGAAGCAGGTACAGTTGTGGCTACTGCCGTGACAGATGCCAATGGCAACTATATATTCTCTTCCGACCCTACCGGAACTTCCACGGATGCCCTTAGATATAACCTACCGCTGGTGTACGGTGCGAAATACAAGGTGCGTGTGCCCAATGTAAGCGGTGGAAGTAAACAGGCTGCGCTCGGAACGGACCAGCTTACGCAGGCCAACCAGGGCGGAGCCAACCCTATCGACGATACCCGCGACAGCGATGGGCTCCCCAGTGGGAGCCACGCAGAGACGGCGCTGTTTACGCTCGGAGATGCCGGTGAAAATGATCACACTCACGATTTCGGCTTTACTCCATTAGGCGCTCTCGGCGACTACGTATGGATCGACACTGATTCCGACGGCGTCCAGGATGCCGGCGAAGAAGGTGTCAACGATGTGACCGTGACACTCTACAAGTGGAATCCGTCAACATCAACATATGACCCCTACGGTACCCCTCAGCAGACAAGAGACAATCCTAACGACCCGGGTAAGAAGGGTTACTACTGGTTCGATGATCTGCCCAGCGGCCAGTATAAGGTACGTTTTACCGATATTCCTGACAACTATAAGCTGACCAGCGCCGATCAGGGAGGTGATGATGCTGCAGACAGCGATGCCGACGGCGATGGCTGGAGCCAGGCTGTAACCATCGATACATCTAAACCGCTTGATAACCTGGAGCGAATCAACCCGACAATTGACGCAGGTATTGTGCCTTTAGGCGCTCTCGGCGACTATGTATGGTTCGACAACGACTCCGATGGAGTACAGGATGACGATGAAGTAGGTGTCAACAACGTGACCGTGACGCTCTATAAGAAGAATGATCTGGGAGAATTTGTTCCCTACGGAGTTCCGCAGCAGACCGGGGTCAATCCTAACGACCCGGGTAAGAACGGCTACTACTGGTTCGGCGACCTGCCCAGCGGCGAGTACCAGGTAGGTTTCAGTGATCTGCCTCCCGGCTACGGATTTACCGATCAGAACCTAGGGGGGGATGACGCAGAAGACAGTGATGCGGATCCTGTCACCGGTCGGAGTCAGACGGTGACGATCGATACCTCCAAACCAATAACAGACCTGGAACGTATCAACCCGACAATCGACGCAGGTATCGTGCCGGTAGGCTCTATAGGAGATTATGTCTGGTTTGATACCGACACAGATGGCGAGCAGGACGATGAAGAAGAAGGTGTCGATGGAGTAACAGTCCAGCTGTATGTTTGGGAAGGCGATGAGTTAACGGGAGGATATGTGCTCAAAGAAAGCACTGTCACGGCAACCAAAGAAGGTAAAAAAGGTTACTACAATTTCCCGAACCTGAAGACCGGGAAGTATAAGGTGAAGTTTGTCAAGCCGTCCGGCAACGACTTCACACACGTAGATAAGGCAGGTGTTGATGACACAAAAGACAGCGACGCAAACCGCACCACAGGCGAGAGCGGCGATATCAATATCGATACCTCTCTTCCGGTAGATAATATTGGCCGCAACAACCCGACTATCGATGCCGGCCTTGTCCCAGAAGGAGCGCTTCCTGTCAAACTCGTACAGTTCGGTGCAGTAAAAGAGGGTGCAACAGCGAAAATCAGCTGGAGGACTACCAGCGAGGTAAACGCCAGTCACTTCGAAGTACAGCGCAGCGCAGACGCCAGGACCTGGGTGAAAATCGGTACGGTAGCTGCTACCGGTAGTGAGAAAACCGGCAGCCGGTACACCTTCACCGACGGTACTCCTGTAAGAGGTCTCAATTTCTACAGACTCAGGACTGTCGATCTCGATGGCACTTCGGAAAGCAGCAACATTGTTTCCCTCGACTTTGCAAAAGGCGTGGCAGAAGCTGCCTATGTATACCCGAATCCGGCTTCCGAGTCGATCAGGTTCAGCAGTGATCTTGATCTCAGCCGCGTGAGGAGCGTCAGCGTAACCGACGTTCGTGGTAATGTGGTCTATACTGCCGGCAGTATAGCGGCGGAAGGTATTTCGGCTACCCGCTTCAAAACAGGGCTGCACATCATCCGGGTCAGGATGGTTGACGGAACTACCCGCGACTTTAAAGTAGTAATAGAAGCTAAGAAATAACAGGTCAATTACCGGAACCTGTGACGGTTAGAAAGCAGCCAGTCCTTTTTAGGGCCGGCTGCTTTCTTTTTCAGGTCATACGCAGGATGTGTAGGATCGCCTATGTGGTTGCAAAAGATTAAAACCCACAGTTGGAAAGATTTCAAAAGCTGAAACAAGCCACGATAAATATACCCGGTTCCTGCCGGCGACTACAGGGAGGGAGTTGGCTTAAAAGGATTCTTGAATTGCGGTCTTGAAGAGAGTGTTGTATCAGTAAGTGCGTATAAAAAATCGACTAAGGCATCTTTTTCGTCAGAAGAAAGGTCAAAACCTGAGATACGCGGATCTTTGCCCGGATGCTTTCTTCCGTCGCCTGCCATCGGACCTTCCTTTAAAATCCTCCCTCCCTGTTTATAAATAGCCAGTACCTCGGTCAGGCTCCTTACACTGCCGTCGTGCATGTAAGGAGATGTGAGCGAAACGTTGCGGAGGGAGGGGATTTTGAATTTACCGTCATGATCCGGATTCCCGGTCCGGGCAGCCAGACCGGGATCGGAAACGGGATAATACCCTTTATTTCCTATATTATACAGGCCTGTATTGCGATAAACGCTGTCTATATTACTACTTAGGCCTGCCAGGGTAAACAAAGGGGGCGGGTGGCACGAAGCACACTGGGTTCGGCCGGAAAAGAACAATTGCATGCCTCGCCTTTCGGAGGCGTTCAGCGCATTAGAATCGCCGGCAATATAAAAGTCATAGGGGGAAGATAGTGATTGAAGGGAACGAATATAAGCAGCAATGGCGAAAATGCTGTTTTCCAGCGTCACAGGTTCAGTTTTTTCCGGGAATGCAGCTCTGAACAGCTTTTTATAAGCCCCATCATTGTTTAGCCGCAGAAGTATCTTTTCTTCATTTTCTTTTGCTCCCAGTTCAATAGGATCCTGGCCGAAAAGTGGTCGCAGATGCTGCTGTTCCAGCGTTACGATACCCGGATCTGCCCAGTCATAATATTTATAGCCTGAGATATTGATCAATGACGGGGCGTTGTGTAGCGTGATGTCCCCTGAAGCGGTTATGCTTCGCCGGTACCCGTCAGTGAAGGCCAGTGCCGGATCGTGGCAGCTTGCACAGCTTTTTGTGTTATTAAACGAAAGCCTGGTGTCGAAGAACAGGCGATGGCCCAATTCTTCCCTCATTTCTTCTTGATCAGCGATAGGGTTCCCGCAGGAGGAAAGAGCCAATATCCCCGTTACCCGGAGCAGGGAAAACATAAGGTAGCTGAGCCTGTCGAAACAACGGTAGCTGAGCCTGCCGAAGCTCAGGGGTGCATGCGGACCCATTGATTTTGCATCCTGTCATACCTGAACACATACCCGTCCTCCACCCGGTGGCTCTGTATCGCCAGGCTGTAATTAAATTCCGCCCCCATCACCACCAGATTCCCGTTTGGCTCCAGTCGCATTCTTCTGGCCTTATCGTCACCGCGGGGACCAAGCTGGTCCAGCGTAAATTCAAACCGGGGTTTACCTTTGAAGCGCCCGGATTTTGTAAGCTCGATGGAATGGACGGCCGAAGAGCGGGCGTTCCCGTAGAACAGTCGTTTTTCTCCTGTAATCCCCCCCACGAATACCCCTATGGCGTCGACCCCTGTGAGCTCGTCCTCGATTTTCCAGGTTTGCGGGTCTATTACGTAGATAGCGCCTTTTTCTTCGTCCCGCGTGCTGCCGGCTACGGTGCTGACATACAGTCTCCTGCCATGGCAGTCATAGTAGATCCCCAATACTGCGTAGGGTACGACCCCCTGGCTGGTATCGGCAGCCGGAAGTACGCAGCCCAGTTCCATTTTACCGGTATTGGCGTCAATTTTATAGATGCGGCTCATCTGGCTCAAGGGAGTTTCATATATGCTTACCTTCGGAACCGGAGCCGTATAAGCATTGCCCTGATTGTCGGTTGCAATACCTCCCATCCATCCGAACTGCGCCCAGGTAGGATCCTGCCAGACTTTTTTATTGACAGTATCTGCCGGATCAGTGGGGAATTGGACCAGCGCTATCCCTTTGATGTTAGGTTCGCTTGAAGAAAATCCCGACCGTTTCGGGTCGAAGTCCATTTTTCTTATAAACGGCGCGACCGTCCGGCAGGAGGCGATACCTATCTGCACGATTTCGCCCTGGGTCATCTTTTCTTCGCAGGCAAAAAGCGAGGATATAAGGACTATTGACAACAAATTTCTCCGAATACTTAAACTCATGTGTAATTCGCGGATAGACGATTCTGAAATCTGGAAACAGATACCTGCTTACTTATTAATAGGGACGAACATCGGTCCCGAGATACAGGGGAACGACCGGGTTTTGTAAATACCGTTTTCAAGATAGCTTTCGGCCCAGCAATATTCACTCCCTTTCGTATCATCATTTTTAATCTGGGCGACATACCATAGCACGAGCGCCTGGTTTTCGATATCCTCCGGGCCAGGCTCGATGAACTTTTCCGGTCCCTGGCGGTAATCGGTATTGCAGCATGGTCCAATACTTACCAGATCAGACTCCCCTTCATCCAAATCGGGATGCAGCTTTGTGGCAAAAAGGTAAGCGTTGTCGCCTCTGCCGCCATCGTTGAACTGACCCTGTCCCGGCTCCAGGTAGTAACCTTTGCCGTCGGCTGCGACGATCCGGTATTGGTAACCTTCCGGCGTATACTTCGTCCGGCTGTCCTGCAGCTTCCACTGCTCTTTTTTCCAGGCATTCCAGCCGGAAGCTCCCCATTCGTACACTGTGTTCTGTGAGCCGTAAAGCGCTATCCTGGTCACCGGTCGATAGGTGCCATTGTTGCCGCAGCCCCGGCCCAGGCTGGCGCCCGCTATTCGGAAGCGGCCGTCGCGATAAAATTCGAACCGCTGCAGGTAATTATACTGACAGGGCATGGGCCACTGCTTGCTATTGAAAGTCTGCTCCAATGCGAAGCCGGTTTTGCTCCCGTTTTCGATGATATCGACTATCCGGGGCTCTGTTACGGCCAGAACAGCGGCCTGGCTGAACTCGGGGCACCCGACGGCGTCGCTATATCCAAAACCGTCAGTATTGCTATAGCTCACATGCCAGTCTACGATCTTGGCATTGCTTATCACGGGGTTGCCGCGGAAGGTCACTTCCGATATACGCATACCGTCGCTCGAAGTCAGCACATAGTTAAGTTCCCAGTCTTCTTTCTTCAGCGACGTTACCTGGTTGCAAAAGCACTCCATAATTTTATCGTAACGCAGGTTCCGTTCGCTGATGCGCTTATCCTCAGGTCCCGGATCTCCCACATATGTCCATCGTACTCCTACAAGCCTTAATTCTGTGAGGTCGACAATAGCCCAAAGAGCCTTTTCTCCCTGTACGAAAGTGGGCGCCACGCACAGGTGCAGGCTCTGCTCGCAGCGGGTGTTGTTCAACGCGGTTTTGGTATTGCTCATCAGTGCCTCCGATTCTCCAGGCTGGTAGCCAAGCGCCCCCATTACATCGGGACTATTGACCGCAATATGAAGCGCTATATCTTTCAGATGCAGCGGTATGTCGGGCTGGGTCTGTACCAGCTCACTGACTGCCAGTACCTTTAGGGCTGTAAGGTCAACCAGCGCTACCGTAGTAAGGTTCAGGCCGAAATTGTACATTTCGACCCTGTAAACATTTCCATAGGCGGCTCCCTGCGGGACCTCTTGCGGCCTTGCCTTATATACATTGAATATCTCATTCAGATACGGCTTGCCGCTGCCTTTCTCGAATAGGTTTTTCACAAAAAGTGTATCTGTGACAGCAAGCTTCTGAGCTTCTGTTTCAGCTATCCCGGCTCCTTCCAGGAGGATTAGCGGGAGCCCGGACGACAAGGCGCTGTCTATTTTTGCCCTTCTTTTCTCAAGCAGCAGCCCGGATGGCAAAGGGGCGCCATCTGCCAGCACCGAAGTTTTCACAAACTGTTTTTCTGTTTCCTTAGAAGCATCTCCTTGCTTTTTCCCATTACACGACCAGGAAAGCAGCAATAACAGAAGGACCAGATAATGGATCGGAAATCTCAAAGGAAAGCTACCTGCAGGGTAGGTAGAATACATGATATTATAAATAAGGATAATATCCCGCAAAACCTGGGGAAGATTCGTTCTGAAGTCAAAGATAACGAATTAATCACTATAAAAACGGCCCGGCTTCGAAAGATAGGCTACCCGTTTTTTTAATGCCTGAGCGTTACCGGCCGCCGTTCACATCCCGGACCGGTGGCGGCATACGGTCGAGTAAAGCTTCGGCTATGTAAGCCCCCGCAATCTGGTTGCCGTAAATATTCCAATGTGTGTCCTGGGGAACATAGCATACACTGTCCTTTTTACTTTCGAACAACGGAAGCAGGTCGATATGAGCGATTCCCATTTCTGAGAGCTCTTCCGATAGCCGGCGGTTGGGAAGCGAATTATCCCATTCCGGGTTGATCCCCGAGACGGCAAGTTTCCTGATAACGGATTCCTTCAGTCCGGTATTGACCTGTAATTCATCGGGGAAAATACAGACTACCAGGCTGATATTCCTCGATTTGCAAATTTTATTTGCCTTATCGAGGTAGAATACCGCGTCGGAGAGATGAGATTCAAAATAGAGATCGGCGGTATTGAAAATGTAGCTTCTGTCCGCTTCCAGTTCAACGTAGCCTTCCGTCGAAAAAATCCTGCAGGTATCGCAGTATGTAACCCAACCTTCCTTGTATTGCTCCCTGAAATCGCCGCTGGTTCGCGTCAGCATTCTGTAGACCCGGTAAAGGAGTGTCGCCGTGTAGGAATATTGTTCAACGAACTTCGCCCTGTCCGATCTCATCGATTCCTTGAAGTCGTTTCCGACGAAGAAATTGATCAGGACCAGGTCGGGGTTCCAGGAAAGCGCTTCATCGGTCAGGAGGGTGAGTTCCTCGCGCGGACCAATGCTGGGAATTCCCATGTTGTATATCTCGGTTTTTCTTCCGGCGGAACGTTCATTGATTATTTTTTCCGTTATGGTCAGGAAGTTTTGCGGGTAGGGCGTTACCCCGAAGGTAAATGAATCGCCCAATCCGACTATACGGAAAGTATTATCCTTTTTTGGGCCGAATTCTTCATCTTTGAATCCTCCGGAGTTTAGCGGATAGCCATATATGTTGGCATGGGGAGTACCCCGGAACCGGTTGTAGCTGGAGTCGAAAAGCATGGGAACGGGGTGTATCCACACAAAAATCCGGATACATGCTTCAACAATAAGATAGGAGATAAGGAAGAAAATAGCATAGAATGATAGTTTTTTCATGTTCCGATTGTTTTATTTTTTTGCGTAAAAATACAAAAAAATAAAACAATATACGACGGTTACCCGGATGTATGATACCTTCTCTGATCCCAGCTGTAACCTACACTGCCACAGGAGCTTTAATGCCGGGGTAAGGATGATAGTCTTCCAGGACGAAATCCTCGAAACGGAAGTCAAAAACGCTTTTTATTTCCGGATTTAATTTCATTTTTGGCAATGCCCTTGGCGTACGGCTCAACTGGAGCTTTACCTGCTCAAGGTGGTTGAGATAAATATGAGTATCTCCCCCGGTCCATATAAAATCGCCCGGCTCAAAATTGCATTCCCGGGCAATCATGAGCGTAAGAAGCGCATAACTAGCAATATTGAAAGGTACGCCGAGAAATACGTCAGCGCTTCTCTGGTACAATTGGCACGACAACGTGCCATCGAAGCCGCTGCCTGCTTTTGCCGGCGCTACGTAAAACTGGAACAAGGCATGGCAGGGTTGAAGGGCCATTTCCGACAGGTCGGCCGGATTCCAGGCCGAAACGATCATCCTTCGCGAGTCAGGCGATCTTTTCAGCGTATCCAGAACTTCCTGGAGCTGATCGATGCTCCGGCCCTCAGGAGTTTGCCAGCTTCTCCACTGCTTCCCGTATACAGGGCCCAGGTCGCCGTTCTCATCGGCCCATTCATCCCAGATAGAAACGTTGTTGTCGCGAAGGTAAGCGATATTGGTATCGCCTTTCAGGAACCAGAGCAGCTCGTGGATCACAGACTTCAGGTGGACTTTTTTGGTCGTAACCAGCGGAAATCCTTCCCGGAGGTCAAACCGCATCTGGTAGCCAAAAACACTGAGCGTCCCGGTACCGGTACGGTCGGTTTTTTTTGCACCATTGTCCAGAATGTGTTGAAGAAGCGCTTGGTATTGTTGCATGACAGGTCCTTGAATGAATCGGGTGCAAAATTAACTCTTTATTACGGGGATCTCTAAATAGCGGTTCCGTTATTTAAGAAGGGTAGAATCTTTCGGCGTATTCGTACTATCGGGATAAGCTCTTTTCCGGGCTTTCTTACGGCTGTCGAGCTTGATATTTACTTCGCCGTTTTCTTCGACAGCGCGCAGGAAGATCGAGCGGAGCTCCTCCGAATCATAGGTTTGAAATTCGTATTCCTCATCCCGCTTCTTCAGGTTTTTCAAAGGGAACTGGATGCTGAGGTCCGTTTTGTCTCCGAAGCTGTACTGGCCTTCGACGAAAAGGGTGAGCACGTTAGATTCAATCTGCATTTTTTGTATGCGTACTTCCTGGCCTTTCAGCGAAAAACGCTTCCGGATGGGGGCGATCTTTACGTTTTCAAGAGGGCGGTTCTTAAAAATGAGCTTCTTCATTTTCAGGAACGGCTCGAAGTCGATCAGTTGTCCTTTTGTGAAATGCATGTCCAGGTAGCCGTTCATCGATTTAGGAACCAGCGATACATCAGGATTGACCTGGGAAGAAAAGTTGAAGTCTATGTCAAGCTGTCCTTTTACATTCTTTGACGATAGCGCTTTTTGTCCGAAATCTTTGAAGGAATACAGGATATTGCTGACATTGGCGTTGGTAACCTTCCCTGTCGCGTTCAGTACTGCAAAGCTCTTGTCCTGGTCAGGCGACTTCAGTTGGCCCGACACTGTCACGCGTCCGCCGAATGCATCCAGGCTCAACGGCTCTATGGAGGTGGTGTTTTGGGACATGTTGAGCTTACCGGTTACATTCCTTGCGCGGAAGTTGTGGTAGTTGAGCGTTCCCGCTTTGAGGTTGGCCTGAATTTCAAGGTTGTCTACCAGCCGGTCGACAATTTCAGTGAATTTTTTAGACGATTTCCTGTTTCGTTTGCTCTCTTCGCTCACGAGTACCTCAATCCAGTTCAATCTCCATTCAGGAATATTTATATCGATGGCTGCCTTGGCCGGTTTGGGCGATCCGAGTATGAGGTGCAGGTATCTTGAAATCTTCCCTTTTATATGCAGTTGGTTTTGATTATCGGACAGGTCCAGCTGGTGAATAATGATTTCGTCCTGGCTTATGGAGATATTGCTTTCGACCTGGCTGAGCATAATTTTTCTGGGCAAATAAGCGACTTTGAGATTGCTTACCCTGGCCTTCCCGTCAAGCTTGCCGTCCAGCCGGTCATTTTGCGGATCGTAAAGGTTCTTCAGCCTGCCGTTGAAGCGCATGTCCAGGTTGATCATCCCTCCCATAGCGAGGTACCGGTCGGTATCCAGGAGAGAGTTAAGGCCTGTCGAATCTATTTTCGCATGAAGCACAATACCGGCCAGCGGATTCGTCAAATCGCTGATCCGGAGGGATCCTTTTACCGGGACTTTCTCAAAAAAACCGGTAATCCTGCCGGATTTTATCCTGCTGTTGGCATTTCCCGGCCTCAGGAGCGTATCGGCCCTGTTAGTGAAGCTTCCCCCGGTTTTTAGCCCGCGGAAATACCCAACAGGCGTCTTGTAACTGAAAGTATCGGTTTTAAAGCCGACCTCCACCCACGGTTGCTTGTCTCCCATGTTCCCCTTCACGGAAACATCGGCAGATACGTAAGTGTCGATGCCTATCCTGTTGATTTTAGCGGCAATAGTGTCGGCAAGGATGCTTGTTGCTACCGGAACTCTTATCCGGTTGGTATGAAAGTGTAATTCCATCGGGCCATGCGGCTCCCCGGTCGACAAATCACCCGAAATGTCGATCCTCTCATGATCCCCGAGCTGGATATAGGTTTCGGGGAAAAAGGAAAATATCCTGGTTTTTTCATTGAAGCCGACCAGGGCGGACAGGTGGATATCGCGGTTTCTCAGGAATGCGCCTTTTTTGGAATTGAAAACCAGGCTGTCCATCGAAACAGGCCCGGTCAGCTTGCCTTCCCAGCCGTTCCCGGCGGCGCCGTAGCTGCCTGAAACCCTTTTCATGATGGCGCTGTAGTATTTCTCCTTAAGGGAGTCGGAGTAGGTGAAGGAGACGTTAGTGAGCTGCAGCGATCTGACTTTCCCGAACAGGCGGGAGATATGTACATTACTTTTGCCCGGTTCTTTCCGTCCCGACCGGAAAAGCGAAAAGTTGGAATACCCGTCTCTTCTTGTAAAAATGAAAATGCTGCCGTCCCGGATATGAAGGTTCCTGATAGAAACATTCATGTTCAGCAGGGTTTCCAGGCCCAGCGTGACTTCTAACCTGCTGATTTCGGTAAAAGGTTTGTTATGATTCTCATAGAGAGAGTCACTCAGATGGATATCCCTTAGCAGGAAGGTCAATCCCGGTTGCCGTCCGAAAGGCTTGAACTGGAATCCGCCTATATCAAACTTCCCGTTGATGGAGGTTTCGACAGATTCCCTGAGTTTTTTGATGATGGCCTCCTGGTTGAAATATATCCAGGTAGCCGCCAAAACGGCCAGAAGGAGTAACACCCCGACAACTGTAGCTAAGATTTTCAGTATTTTCCGGTACATAGGTCAGGGTGTGTCTTGTGGGAACAGTGGTGGTTACCAGCCGCTTCTAACTCCCAACTGAAATGCCTGCTGGTAGTGATGTTCCCCATGCCAGGCATACATGGCGATAGCTGTGTCCAGGCGGACGGTCTGCTGAGACGACGGGTTGTAGAAAGTCCTCGCCAGCTCTTCCTCTCCAAGGGAATTGAGCAGCAAAACCCATCTGTAATGAGTAAACTTCAGAAGCTGGAGAGAAAGTTCCACCGGGCCGGACATGGCATCGGGCAGCTCCGCCCATAATTCCTCGCGGTAAGGTTTTATTGTCGGGGTGTCTTCGGTAAGTGCCAGCCTGAACCTGCAATAGGAGTTGATATGGCTATCTGCGACATGGTGTACCAGTTGTCGTACCGTCCAGCCCTCGGGACGATACGGGGTATCGAGCCTGGCATCCGGCCATGAAGCAAGCAGGTTGACAAATTTGGAAGGAATAGCGCTGATAATCTGGATATTGGTTTTTACCTGGGCAGGAGAATAAGACGCTTCAGCCTTAAATCGCCCGATAGGATATCTTAGTTTTTCGGAATCCATGGAGATGGTTGATTGATGTGATGATGAGGTGATGTGATGATGTGATGATGGTTTGATGAGGTGATGTGATGATGATGTATTGCGAATCACCACATCGGCTAATCAACTAATCACCACATCAAAAATATGCTTTTATAACATCCAGAAGCTCCTGGTGCGGCCCGGCGCAGGCTATGATGTCGCCGCCGAACAGGTAGTTATCGGAACCCTTGAAATCGGTTACGGTTCCCCCGGCTTCCTGCACGAGCAGCACGCCAGCGGCCATATCCCATGAATGGAGATTGTATTCATAAAATCCTTCGAATCGTCCCGCCGCTACATAGGCCAGGTCTACGGCGGCTGCACCAAGGCGACGGATGCCGTGTGTTTTCTGCATAAGGATCTCCAGGATTTCCATATAAAGATGGTGCTTTTCAAACCGGTAATAGGGGAAACCGGTAGCCAGGAGGCTCTGGTTCAGCTTTTCGACAGCCGATACCATGAGCTTTTTGCCGTTACACCACGCACCACCGTCTTTCCATGCATAGAACATCTCGTCGAGGTTAGGCTCATGGATTACGCCTGCGATCGGTTGTTTGCCCTGTGCCAGCCCCACGCTGACGCAGTAAATGGGAAGCCTGTGAATAAAATTGGTAGTGCCGTCGAGGGGATCAATGATCCAGTTCAGCGCATCCGGGTTACCGGGCTCTCCGGTGGTGCCTTCTTCAGTGATAAAGCCTGCAACAGGCAAAAGCTCTCTCAGCCGCGTTACAAGCATTCTTTCAGCTTCCTTGTCTACATACGATACCAGGTTGTTGAAGTCCTTGTATTCTATCTTCTCCGCTCCGAACGACCTGGCTTCTTCCTGAATAAAAGCTGACGCTTCCCGGACTATTTCGCATACCTGCCTGGTGATAAGTTCTAAATTCATGATTCGGGAATTTTTGCCAGAGATGTGTTAATGTAATATAATCTTATGATCAATACCAGTAAAACCGGTATAATCACCTGGTTATGCTTATCCAGGTTGATCGTGCCTGCCAGGAGCAGGAGCGCATAGACTATTAAAAGAACGGATACCCATGGCTTTTTCTTTACCCGGGACAATCCTGCTGCTATAATAAAAAGGAGAGGGCTGGCCCAGAGAATATCCCAGTTCAGGACCGTATCCTCGTGATCGGTGCCGAACCAGAGCAGCAGCAGGACTGTGCCGGCGAGAGCGCAGACCGTAAACAGGATTTTATCGAATGTAAAATTGATCTTGTGGCCTCGGAGCTGCCATAAGGTGAAAAGCCCGGTAAGCAACGCAAGCAGCCAGAAAAACACCATGGGCGTCAGGAAGCCGGTAGCGGGCCGGGGCGTAGCGGTATAAATGGCACGATCGGCCGCCACCAGCGGCTCCGGTTTTCCCCCTATAGTCACCCTGGCGTCGGCAAACGCATCGTGGAGGTTGTCCGGAAGAAAGGTAGCCTGCATAGGGGTTGCCGTTTTGTCGGCTGTTTTACCGATAGCCAGATCCATTCCGAAATCGGCCCAGGGCTTTTGCCGGTGCGCATATTTATCGATCCATTCCCTGAATGTCCGTGTTTCATGGGTATAGCCCTGATAAGATATGCTGTCACCGCAGGCAGCCAGCAGCATGTCCTGGAGGCGGGTAGCACAGTTATCATAAAAGAAACGATAGCGGTATTCCCTGTTTTCGGGAAGGTAATTCTCTTCCAGGAGCGCGTATAGTTTCTGCTTCTGGGCTACGGAGAGGTTTAAAACCTGCTGCGCGACCGAGCGGTTTTCATGCTGCCAGTAATAAACTTGTGCGTCAAGCGGCCCTTTGTCGATCTTATAGGGCAGTGTTCCTCTCAGGAATTTAATGTAAAAATTTTCGGTATGGAAAGAGAAGCTTCCGTAGTTATAGGAGGCATCGATGCCTTTTGCAGGATCGCTGAACCAGAAAAGGCTGTGCCCGAAACTGGAATAAAGATCATCTCCCGGTCCGACGGTTATAAGGCTTACCTGTGTGGTGCTGTCGGGGATTTGCGCTATTGCCCTTGTGCATCCCAGTAGCGCCATGCAGATGATCATGCATCTGTAGAGACGCACGGCCGTGCGTCTCTCCATTTCCATTTTTATTTTAATTTTCCTATCTGGATTCACCGGCAACAACAATTACGATTTCTCCTTTTATGGTTTTTTCAGCAAAGTACGCAATAATCTCATGCAAACTGCCCCTTACGGTTTCTTCGAAATGCTTTGAAATCTCGCGGGAAACGGAAGCCTGGCGGTCAGGGCCGAAATATTCTGCAAACTGCTGCAGGGATTTCAGCAGGCGGTGGGGCGATTCGTAAAAAATCATGGTGCGGGGTTCTTCCTTCAGCGATTCCAGCCTTGTCTGGCGCCCTTTTTTGTGGGGGAGAAAGCCTTCAAACACAAAGCGGTCGGTCGGCAGGCCGGAGTTGACCAGGGCAGGTACAAAGGCTGTGGGGCCGGGGAGGCATTCGACCGGGATGCCGTTGCGTATGCATTCTCTTACCAGCAGGAAGCCCGGGTCGGATATGGCCGGCGTACCCGCATCAGAAATGAGCGCCATAGTTTCGCCTTTAAGGAGGCGTTCAATCAGCTTCCCGTGGGTCTGGTGCTCATTGTGGATGTGGTAGCTCTGCATCGGCCGCGATATTTCAAGGTGCCGCAGCAGGTTGCCGGAAGTCCTGGTATCTTCGGCCAGGACCAGGTCGGCTTCCTTCAGGACATTCACTGCCCGGTAGGTAATGTCCTGAAGGTTGCCGATCGGAGTAGGTACAATGTAGAGTTTCATCGCCCCGGCCGGTCAGAGTTTGTTCACCAGCATGTCGGCCGTGATGCTTTGCTCGAACGTAATATAGCCCGGATAATTTACCTGTTTGCTGCCGAATGCCAGTGTCGGCTTGATCTTGATCAGCAGCTTCACTGCTTTATTTTCCTTGGTGCTGGTCAGGGCTGAAAGCAGATTTATGAAATCGTCGCGGGTCTGGCTGTTCATGACAAAGTCATAAGCATTGGTGCTCAGGTGAAAAGGGATGATCGTCCGCCCTGTTCCGGGGAGTACCTGTATCTTCTGGTTGTGAAGACCGCTGAAAATCTCGCTTTGGCCGAGAAGGACTTTGTATTCCATTTGCTCGACGCCGGCAGTTTTATTGGTAGGATTATTTGCTTCCAGCTTGAGCCGGAGGTCGAGAGGAATATTTTTTCTCATCATCCCAAGCCCCAGAGCCGGAAAGCGGGCCAGGTCGATGTCTTTGAAACTTTTTATTTCCCGGAATTCCCGGACATCGATCCCGGCCAGGTAAATGCTGTCGACAGACGATAGCCTGAATTTACAGTCGCCCAGCGCCTTTGCCTCCTGCGCGGATTTATTTAATGCACACTGGCTTAGCGATACCAGCAGCACGATCGGGAGAATTCCTGTAAGTAACTTCTTCATTATTCCTGGTTTATTGTGTTGTAAAATAATGCCTGTCCTGTCGTATCCGGAGGACAAGCGCAAAAATAGTGAGTATAGCGCTGATATCTCCTATAAGTTTTCAACAGACTGCGGGCCGGGCCTTCAAACTTTTTCATTACATTTTTTCGGCTGCTTCGAAGTAGATTTTGCGTATCTACCTGCACGGCCTTGTATTATTCCGCTACCCTTATTTTTCGGTTTGTTTTGGAGGAATGCAATAACTAACTTCGTCACCCCTTTCCACAAAAGCTGAACTTAAGGAAATAACAGAAACGCGATTGAATAGTTATGTCTCACCACTATCCGAAAAATACCATAATGGCCGACACGGGCGAAAGCGAAGTGGAGATGGTATGGGACAAGTGTCTCCGGGTAGTGAAGGAAAGCATTCCCTATGCAAGTTACGAGACCTGGTTTGAGCCGATCCGGCCGGTGAAGCTGGTCGGGAAAGTGATAACGATCGAGGTGCCGAGCCAGTTTTTTTTCGAATGGCTCGAAGATAATTATGTAAACCTGCTGAGGAAAGCACTCGACTATGCAATAGGAAAGGATGGGATGCTGGAGTACTCTATCATTGTCGATACCGGCAACGAGCGGCACAAGCCGCTGACGATGAATGTGACGAAGGCGATCAACCCGGTGCCCGGAAAACGTGATAATTTTGAGCGTGACCCCCGGAGGTATACACCGGCCCCTGCAAAAGACCTCGATTCGCTTCAGCTCGATACGTATCTTAACCCGAATTACAGTTTCGAAAACTTTATTGAAGGAGACTGCAACCGCCTGGCGCGCTCGGCGGGGTATGCGGTTGCACAGCGACCGGGAGTAACCTCTTTTAACCCGCTTATGATTTACGGCGATGTAGGGCTTGGAAAAACCCATATCGTCCAGGCGATCGGGAACTACATCAATAACCACTTTCCGAAGAAAGTCGTGCTGTATGTTTCTTCTGAGAAGTTTACGAACCAGTTTATAAATGCGCTGAAAAATAATACCCTGTCTTCTTTTACCGATTTTTACATGAAGGTCGACGTCCTCGTGATAGACGATGTCCAGTTTCTTTCAGGGAAAGAGAAGACCCAGGATACTTTCTTTCATATCTTCAATCACCTGCACCAGCTCGGCAAGCAGATCATCATGACGAGCGACCGCCCGCCGAGGGAACTGGAAGGATTGCAGGACAGGCTGCTTTCCAGGTTCAAGTGGGGCCTTACGGCAGATCTTCAGGCGCCGGATCTCGAAACGAGAATAGCGATTATCCAGAAAAAGCTGCAGAACGAAGGTGTGTTTATTGACAATGATGTTATTGAATATGTAGCGCACAGCGTAAGCACCAACGTCCGTGAGCTGGAGGGAGTGATCATTTCCCTGATGGCGCAGGCCTCGCTTACCCGTAAGGAAATTGACGTGGAGCTTGCAAAAAATACGCTCCGCAATATTGTGATCGAGCAAAGCCGCGAAATCTCGATCGATACGATCATGGAGGTGGTTGCGGACTATTTCAAAGTATCGGTTGCGGATCTGAAAAGCAAAAGCAGGAAAAAGGAGATCGTATATCCACGACAGGTAGCCGTTTATTTTGCAAAAGAGTTCACGGATCTGCCTTTAAAATCAATCGGTGTACATTTTGGAGGCCGGGACCACAGCACCATTATACACTCCGTTCAATCGATTACAGAGTTAATAGAGACTGACCGCTCGGTAGAGGAGACTATATATCGTCTCAAAAGCTATTTTAAATAGTTGAGAGTTGAGAGTTGAAAGTTGAAAGTTGAGAGTTGAAAGTGGAGAACAGAGAAAACTTTCAACTCTCAACTTTCAACTTTCAACTAACTAAAACCAAACCGGCTCTACCTGAAGGCCGCTGTAGTGTTTGATATCCATTGCGAGCGCACCGATAAAAAGGTCTACCTCGATTTTAATCGGGACCTTGTTTTCATCGTCCGAAACCCAGATCCGGATAGAATTTTCGCCTTTGAAGAGCTTGTTGTTAGGCATCAGCGGATGAAGCTTGAATACCCTGATGCGGCCGTATTTCGTTTTTACTACTTCTTTTCCTGCATATTTTACCCGCATTTTGGTTACTTCGTCGGTAAGAAAGATCGGGACTTCTATTATATCGCCTTCGTTTTTCCCGTGGAAGTTTATCGTGCGCAGGTAGTAATAACCGCTGATGATATCGTGCACGTTGTAGGGGACGTTGAATACCCGGGTCGTGTCTTTCGTTTTGACGGTAGCCCTGTTATTTCTTTTATCAAAAAAAGTCGTTTCCTCTTTCCTGTAATTATTTTCCCGGATGTTCCTGTAGAACTGGTGAGGTTCTAAAGTTGTGGTATCGACAAAAGACCGCCAGGTGTCGCGGACTTTCGTAAAAACGTCGAAAGCTCCTGTCGTTCGTCCGAAAACATTGATACGGTAGCAGGGCCTGCCATTTACCTGGCTCAGGTTTTTAGCAATGTCTACCCGGGCCTCGGCGGCATTTATAAACCCGTAATGAATCCGGTACTCCACTCGTTCTCCGGTATCGAAATATTTTTTCGGCGGGCTTTGCCGCGGGATAAACGATAGCAAGCCTATCGCAGCCGCAATGGCGGCCAGAGAGTAGATAAATGATTTTCGAAGCATAGCGGATGACATAGGTGTGGTTATAGCGACGGATATTTTTGTTTCAGATAGTGCAGGTACCGCGGGAAATTACTGTCGAACCGGGAGGTGAATTCTTCCCGGAAAACATTTTGTCGGGACCGGTAGGTTTTATAGCTGATGAAATATGCATTGCTGGAAGCTATTCCCGAAGTTCTGGCTTGACTATCCAACGGATATTTTCCCTGTAAAAGTGTGTCTGCCCGGGATAATATCTCATCCAGCAGCTTTTGTTTCCGCTCATCCTTTACCTGTGAGTCCATCGTTCCGGTGAAAGTCGAGTAGAGTGAATCGAGCTGTCCGGCCCCTCTCAGCATGTGCTGCGACCAGGCGTCCTGGTACTTTTTCTGAAGCTCATACTTTTCCAACTGGGGGGAACCCGGGCCATATTTGTAGTTAAGGAACTGGACGGCGCCCCAGTCGCCCACAAAGCTCGCCAGGTTTTCGTTCA
>CAZLTN010000092.1:0-21790 GCA_964562455.1 uncultured Cytophagales bacterium | reverse complement strand
ATAGAGCTTGAATTCAGGAAAAAGGGGAGAAGATTTAAAACCGACGAGATCAGGACGCTCAAAGGCGTTCTGAAGCTGAACCCGGAAG
This sequence comes from uncultured Cytophagales bacterium, assembly GCA_964562455.1. GTDB lineage: Bacteria > Bacteroidota > Bacteroidia > Cytophagales > Spirosomataceae > Ravibacter. The sequence continues at coordinate 21,702 of CAZLTN010000092.1, read as the reverse complement.
ATGTGGAGCATTTGAATTATATACTGACGGAGGTGGAGGTGGTGATGTGATGATGATGTGACGATGTGATGATGAGGTGATGTGATGATGATGAGACGATGTGTTTCGATAGCTATTCTGGGGATTTCTCTGGCAGGAATATCTTTTATACCGGCTGGCGGGTCTGGTGAAAGTATCCGGATTACCTGGAAAACACTGACGGACGTTACTTTCAGGGAAAGGCTGAACCTGCAGCAGCGGGATTTTATCAAGATCCCGACATTCGGGCCTTCGGTGAGAGAACTTGAAGGGAAGCAGGTGCAGATCAAAGGGTATATGATCCCGGTAAGCCTGCCCGACGATATCTACGTAATTTCTGAAAAGCCGATGTCGTCGTGCTTTTTCTGCGGGAGCGCAGGCCCTGAAACATTGATGGAACTGGAATTTAAATCGAAACCCCGACGGTTTAAAACCGACGAAATACGGACGCTTAAAGGGATCCTCCGGTTAAATGCCGATAACACCGATCAGCTTTGTTACCGGATGACCTCGGTGGAGGTAGTGGAATAAGGCGAAGCCAGTTCCCGGGCCTGGCCCGGGAGCGCTGCTACCGGCCCAATAACAATAACTGCGGGCGAGCCCACCTGTTGTTCCTGGGCGAGCTTCAGAATGTTGTTTATTTTACCCGAAACAATTTTCTGGCTTTTTAGACTTCCGTCCTGGATAATCGCGATAGGCTCATTTTGCCGGCCGATCTCTCTATAGGTCTCGACGATTTCCGGAAGCCGGTGCACACCCATCAGAATAATCACCGTAGCGGTAGATCTGGCTGCAAGTGCAACGTCTTCGGAAAGCACATGATCACGGGTCGTCCCGGTGATCACCCAGAAACTTTCGCTGTATCCCCGCAAAGTCACCGGGATACCGGCCAGCGCCGGCACCGCATAGGTACTTGAAATTCCGGGTATGACTTCGCAGGTAATCCCCAGCTTTGACGCAAATTCTATTTCTTCATATCCTCTCCCGAAGACAAAAGGATCGCCACCTTTCAGCCTGACGACTTCTCCGGCCTCACAGGCATAATGATATATGAGACGGTTGATCTCTTCCTGCTTACAGCTCAATTGTCCGCCTCTTTTGCCCACCTGAATGATGGTGCAGTCTTCCTTACAATGCGTCAGCAAATCAGGATGGACCAGGGCGTCATACAGTACCACCCTGGCATTTGCCAGCGCTTTCGCTCCCTTAAGTGTAATTAGTTCCGGGTCGCCGGGACCCGCTCCAACCAGGATAAGCTTCATTTTTTTTCTCAACTATCCATGCCGAATACCTCTTCCTGGAGAATCGGCTCGGCCTGCGGGTTAACATTGCTTTCCCTGTAGCTGCGGATGTAGTCCAGGAACTCTTTAGCGTTCCCTATATAGTAACGGGCAAATTCTTCCGTAGGCTCATTTTTATTGATGGTCAGCAGGATTTGCCTGAAACCATCCTTGTTTTCAGCCGGGCAGAAATAATCTCCGAAATGCTCGTCGAAATCCTTCATGATGCCATGCTGCGTGTTGGTCGCTACGCCTTCTCCCAAAAGAAGCGCCTTGGCCCCTGTGAGCATCGATCCGTAAGCGTGGTAGATACCGTCTGCCCATTGTCCAGCCGATAAAAGTTCCTGCGCAAGCAGCAGTTTTTCTCTTGACTCGATGAGTGTGCTCGAAACAAGATCCAGCATTACACCGGCACATTCTCCGACGCCAATCTCGGTTTTGAAAATTTCGTCGTGATCGTAATCCCGGAAATCCTCTTCAGTGATAGTGGAAAGATCGGCAAGCGGGCGCAGCAACTGGTAGAAATAGTTTTTCCCTTTCCTTTTATAGTAAAGGTTGAAATATTCTCCCTCGAATGCATTAGCCAGGTAGTCATCCAAAAGCAGCCTCAATGATTGGGGGCCGCGTTTTCCGGGGATTTTAATCACCTTTTCACCGACCTGGCCCAGGCCTGAGCCGGAATAGCCGCCGCCGAGCAATATCTGAAGCGCAGGAAGTACATGCTGCCCGTGTTTAAGGGAGCTGCCATGATAGCCGATGTTGCTGGAGCTGTGTTGTCCGCAGCCGTTCATACAGCCGCTGATTTTTATTTTAATATCACTGTTGTAAACCAGGTCAGGATACTCGTTGAGCATCATTTCTTCGAGCACCCTCGTGATACCGTAACTGCTGGTAATGGCCAGGTTGCAGGTGTCTGTACCGGGGCATGTAGTGATGTCGTGAGTGCTGTCAAAGCCGGGTGAAGCCAGCTTCAGGGCTTCCAGTTTCCGGTATACGGTTTCAAGGTCCTGTGCCCTGATATAGCGCAGAAGATAGCCCTGGTTTGCGGTCACCCTGATGTCGTCAGCAGCATGTTCTTTTACAATTGCTGCGAGCGCGCGGGCGGTATCGGAATGGATATCGCCTAAAAGCACTTTGAGCTGAACGGCGTACCATCCTTTCTGCTTCTGCTCGAATACGTTGGTAGCCAGCCATTTTCTGAACTCCTCGTCGGGAGTACCCTCTTTCAGCTCCGCCAGTGTCAGCGTGCTTTCGGAAGCAGGAGCCGGTATGTCTTCCGTACCTTGCATCAGGTATGATTTATGCTTTATCGAAGGCCATTCGGTTTCGATGAGGTGCAGGAACTCTACTATGCCGACGTCTGCCAACAGGTATTTCATCCGGGCTTTATGACGTTTGGTCCTTTCGCCGTAACGATCAAAAACCCTTATGATAGCCTCTATAAGCGGTATAATGTATTCTTCTTCAAGGAAATCATAAAGCAGCTGGGCCGCCATCGGCTGGGCGCCCAACCCTCCGCCGACTACTACTTTGAAGCCCCTCTTCTTCGTCCCGTCGGGCTGCTGGACAACAAGCGGGATCAATCCTACATCGTGGATGAAGGAGAAAGCGGTATCTTTTTCGGAAGATGAAAAGGAAATCTTGAATTTCCTTCCCATATCCTGGCAGATAGGATTCCGCAGCAGGTACTCGAAAGTCCGCCGGGCATAGTTGCTGACATCGAAAGGCTCGTCGGGATCGATACCTGCAGTAGGGGATGCGGTAATATTTCGGACCGTATTTCCGCAGGCCTCTTTCATGGTTATTCCCGCGTCTTCAAGGTCGGCCCATAGTTGCGGTGAGTCCGCAAGTTTGACGAAATGCAATTGTATATCCTGGCGCGTAGTAGCGTGAAGATTTCCTGTAGCGTATTTGTCTGAACAGTCGGCAATGCGTATCAACTGGTCGGAGCTGATTTTTCCGTAAGGCAGCTTAATCCTCGTCATCTGCACGCCGGGCTGGCGCTGTCCGTACACACCCCGTGCCAGGCGGTACTTTCTGAACATTTCAGCGGTCATTTCGCCGCTTACCATACTTTCTATTTTTCCCTGGAGTTCCAGGATGTCTTTTTTCGCACGCTCACTGACCCGCTCACTGAATTTAACTTCTTTCATATATCCTATGGAATTAATAGGTTAACAAATATAGGATTTTAATTCATTCTGTATTCTTCATAGTAAAGATCACATTAATCCAGCATACAGGCTCCTACGGTCACATTGCTCGTTTCGTCAATTAAAATAGCGCCTCCGTTCGCGCGGTTCTGAGCGTATGGATCAAAAGCAAGGGGCTGGGCTGTGCGTAGCATTACCCTGGCCACATCATTCAACTTCAGGGAATCGACTCCTTCTTCTTCTACGTAGGAATTGATGTCGATCCGGTAGTCAATATGCTTAACAGAGCATCTCACCCTGGAAGTTCCATGTTGGAGAAGATACTTATTGCCGGGTTTAAGCTCTTTGCGGTCGTCCATCCAGCAGACGAGGCTTGCGATATCCTGTGCCGGGACGGGCTGCCTGTCGTCGGCGCCCGTGATAATATCCCCGCGGCTGATATCGATATCGTCCTCCAGCAATATGGTAGCCGACTGCGGAACGGAGATTTCATCGACCTCGTTACCGTAAACCTCGATTTTAGAGATAGTCGAAGTTTGCCCGGCAGGCATTACAGTGATTTTCTCTCCCTTTTTCAGGGTTCCGCTGAGGAGGCGCCCCGCATAGCCGCGGTAATCATGAAGCTCCTCCGACTGGGGCCGGAGCACATATTGTACCGGGAAACGGGCTCCCAGGTCGATAGCGCCGCGGTGCACATCTGCGGTTTCGAGGACCGAGAGCATGGTCTCACCCTGGTACCAGGGCATAGATTGCGATTTCTCCACGATATTGTCCCCGTTCAGGGCACTCACCGGTATGATTTTAAGGTTTTCGATCTTCAATTTGGCAGCAAGTTCCTGGTATTCGCTGGCGATTTTAAGAAATGTGTCTTCCGAAAATCCAACCAGGTCCATTTTATTGATAGCTACCACCACATAAGGTATTTTAAGCATGGCCGCGATGAGCGAATGCCTTTTGGTTTGCTCTATTACCCCGAGACGAGCGTCTACAAGAATAATGGCAAGATCTGCATTCGACGCGCCGGTCACCATGTTGCGGGTGTATTGCGTGTGGCCGGGAGCATCGATGCTTATGAATTTCCTGTTGGGAGTCTGGAAGTATTTGTAGGCAACGTCTATCGTAATTCCCTGCTCACGTTCTGAACGGAGCCCGTCTGTCAGTAGTGCCAGGTCGATTTCCCCGTTGTTGCGGGACTTGCTGGCCTTTTCTATGGCATTCATCTGGTCGGAGAGGATGTTTTTTGTATCAAAAAGCAGCCTGCCGATCAGTGTGCTCTTTCCGTTGTCAACGGAACCGGCCGTTATAAATCTCAGTATATCCATTTTTTTCTAAGTCGTATAAACTGGTGTTGATTGCGGGCTGATCAGAAATACCCGTTCTTTTTACGGTCTTCCATAGCCGCTTCGGTCTGCTGATCGTCAATCCGGGTTTCCCCGCGCTCGCTTATTCTCGAAACCGTAATTTCAGCCACTACTTCGTCGAGAGTAGCTGCATTTGATTCCACTGCTGCCGTACAGGTCATATCGCCTACAGTCCTGAAGCGGACGATACGGTTTTCGATTTTATCATGTTCATCTTTCTGGATAAAATCGGCATTGGCCAGCAGGTGCCCGTCACGGAGTATCACCTCCCTTTCATGTGCGAAATAGATCGACGGGAGAGGGATCTGCTCTCTTTTGATATAAGACCAGACATCCAGCTCGGTCCAGTTGGAAATCGGGAATACCCTTACATTTTCACCTTTGCTTATTTTACCGTTGAAAAGGCTCCACAGCTCGGGGCGCTGCTGTTTGGGATCCCATTGTCCGAATTCATCACGGAAAGAGAAAATCCGCTCTTTGGCACGGGCCTTTTCCTCGTCACGTCTTGCACCCCCTATACAGGCGTCGAATCCGAACTCCTCTATCGTATCCAGCAGGGTAAAAGTCTGAAGCCAGTTTCTTGAGGCATTCTTGCCTTTGGGTTCTTTCAGGTTCTTGGCCTTGATGGTATCTTCCACGTACCGGACCACCAGCTTAGCGCCCAGTTCCTCAACGAGGTTATCCCTGTATGCGATAGCTTCCGGGAAGTTGTGACCGGTATCGACATGTACCAGTGTGAAAGGTATCTTGCAGGGAGCAAAAGCTTTCCTGGCCAGGTTTACCAGGGTAATGGAGTCTTTTCCTCCGGAAAACAACAGTGCAGGGCGTTCGAACTGCCCCGCTACTTCACGCATGATGTAGATCGCCTCAGCCTCCAGATCATCAAGATAGTCAATCAGCGGATCGTTTTTGAAAGTCATTCTTCGAGATTTCTAATATGAACAAAGAGCTTTACGCTATAATTACCGGGCATGTAACCCGCATTCCTTTTTGCTTTCATCTTCCCACCACCATCTCCCGGCCCGGAAATCCTCGCCTTCGACGATAGCCCTGGTACAAGGTGCGCAGCCAATGCTGACAAACCCCCTGTCGTGGAGCGGGTTATAGGGGACGTTATTGGCTTTGACGTACGTTTTAACTTCGTCAAAGCTCCAACTCATCAGGGGATGAAACTTGAACAACTGGTGCGCTTCATCCCATTCCAGTTGTTCCATCGCCTGCCGATTGCCCGACTGCTCCGCCCTGATCCCGGTAATCCAGATTTTTGCACCTTTCAGTGCCCTGTTAAGGGGGATCACCTTGCGGATGAAGCAGCATTCTTTCCGGTTTTCGACCGAGTCATAAAAGCTGTAAGGGCCTTTGGACGAAACCATGGCTTCTACAGCTTCAAGATCCGGGTAATAAGCCCGAATGTGGGTATCGTAACGCTTGTTGGTACGCTGAAGGGTTTTCTGCGTTTCTTCGAAAAGCCGACCGGTGTCAAGGGTGAAGACTGTGACCGGAAGATTATTGGTGAAAATCATATCCGAAATCACCTGGTCTTCATAACCCAGGCTTGACGAAAAGACTACTCCACCCGGGAATAATTCTGCCAGCGTAGCCAGGGCTCCTGTCTCGCTTTTGCCTTCCAGGACTTGTTTTAACTGCGTAAATTGGTCTAACAATGTATTCATAGGGCACATGCGTTACGCTTGTGGTATTACTTGCTCGCAGAAGCTTCAACGGCCTGAACGAAATCCGCAACCAGGTCGTCTGCGTCTTCAAGGCCTACAGAAACCCTTACCAACCCCTCCGTGATGCCGAGCGAAAGCTTATCTTCAGGAGAAAGCTTGGCATGGGTGGTGGTATAGGGATTTGTGATAATCGTCCTGGTATCGCCCAGGTTCGAGGTCAGCGTGACCAGGGTCAGCGCTTTCATAAAACGGCTGATACGCTCAAATCCGCCCTCCAGCTCTATGGTAAGGATACCGCCGCCTGCCGTCATCTGCTTCCTGGCAAGCTCGTATTGCGGGTGGGAAGGAAGAAAAGGATAATTTACCTTTTTTACCAACGGATGCGACTCCATTGACTGTGCCAGTTTCAGCGCATTGCCTGAATGCCGCTCCATGCGCAGATCGAGGGTTTCGAGGCTTTTTGACAAAACCCATGCGTTGAACGGCGACAGTGACGGGCCGGTCTGTCTTGCGAAAAACCGCGCCGGTTTGATCAGTTCTTTGCTCCCGACAAGGACCCCGCCCAAAACGCGCCCCTGTCCCTCCATGAACTTGGTCGCCGAATGCACGACGAGGTCGGCGCCATAATCGACCGGGTTCTGAAGCACAGGCGTTGCGAAGCAGTTATCTACGTTGAAAATAAGCCCGTGTTTTTTGCTCAGTTTCCCGATCATCTCCATATCTACCAGTTCTAACCCCGGATTAGACGGAGTTTCGAGGTAGATCATTTTGGTATTGGGCTGTATGGCGGCTTCCCATTCGGCTTCGGGTGCTGTAGCATCTACGTAGGTATAGGTGATACCCCATTTAACCAATATCTGGGTGATAATCTGGTGAGCAGAGCCGAACAGGGCTTTGCTTGACACCAGGTGATCGCCAGCGCTCAGGTAAGAGGCAAAGCTCGCAAACACCGCCGCCATCCCTGTGGCCGTCGCTACCCCGTCCTCGTATCCTTCCATGATGCATACGCGGTCGATGAATTCCTGGACGGTAGGGTTGGAAAAACGGCTGTAAAGGTTCCCATGCTCGGTTTCGTCAAACAGGGCTTTTCCCTGCTCAGCCGATTCGAAGGTGAAGCTGCTGGTTAGGAATAAAGGGCTCGAATGCTCCCTATACCCGGTTTTAGGGGTTTGCGTGCGAATAATTCTGGTTTGCTTTTTCACTCGGATAAAAATTGTACTTCTGCCAGCTTGCGGAGCGGGTAGGCCGCCCTGCCGATTGTAAGAATCATCCTCCGACAGCCCTCTTACCATCTTAGTCTATTAAGTATACTAAAATAATAGACTTAATAAGTTTCGGGGACTGAAAGGATATTGGTGCAAAGGTACAGTTTAAATGTAATTTTTTCAATGGTTTTAAGAATAATGAACATCGAACGATATTTTTTTGCGCTGTCAGTGCGAAATCAGGCTCAGAATATAGAATTGGGTTCAGAGAGCAGACGAGTAGAAACAGGGATTTGCAAGGCTGAAATGCCGGTGAGCTGTTATCTGCGTTTTGATATAAACAGCATATTGGGTATGTTTGGATAATTGTACAAATTAAAGAAGTAATGATATTATGAAAAAGGAGGTATTTATAGCCTCGGCCATGCGGACGCCGATAGGTAGCTTCGGAGGGGTATTGGCGGGACTGTCTGCCACAGAATTGGGAAGCGCGGCGGTGAAAGAGGCTGTCATTGCGGCAGGCATTGAACAGGAATCTATAGATGAAGCTTTTTTCGGGAACGTAATTTCGGCCAACACCGGGCAGGCGCCTGCACGACAGGTGGTGAGAAGGGCAGGACTGCCGGAAAAAATCGTATGCACCACTGTAAACAAGGTATGCGCATCGGGTTTGAAAGCGGTTTCTCTCGGAGCGCAGTCTATCCTGCTGGGCGACGCGGGTGTCGTAATAGCCGGTGGGACGGAAAGTATGTCGAACGCGCCTTTCTACCTGCCTAAGGCCAGGTTTGGATACGGGTACGGTAACGGCCAGCTCATAGACAGCCTCGTGCGTGACGGTTTGCAGGATGCCTATGATCAGTCGGCGATGGGTGCCTGCGGAGATGCGACGGCGCTTGAGTACGGGATTTCCCGGGCAGAGCAGGATGAATATGCGCTCAGGTCTTATGCCAGGGCGTCGGAAGCATGGAGCAAAGGCTGGTTTGATGCCGAGATGATCAGAATTGAGGTGCCCCAGCGTAAGGGCAGTGCGGTCGTTGTGAACAGCGACGAGGAGTATAAAAAGGTAAATGCAGAAAAAGTACCGTTGCTGAAACCGGCGTTTTCTGAAGGAGGGACTGTTACGGCGGCAAATGCTTCTACAATTAATGACGGCGCGGCAGCGTTGATCCTGGTAAGCGGCGACCAGGTGCGCGGGCAGGGGCTTCGGCCTCTGGCCAGGATTGTGGCTTATGCCGACGCGGAGCAGGAGCCGGCGAAGTTTACCACTACGCCTGTGCTGGCTACCCGGAAGCTGCTGAACAAAGCGGGGATGAGCCTTGGCCAGGTTGATTATTTTGAAGTGAACGAAGCTTTTTCTGTAGTAGCCCTGGCCTATATCCGGCTTCTTGGCCTCGATGATGCCCTCGTGAATGTATGGGGAGGAGCAGTGTCGCTGGGACATCCGCTGGGAGCTTCAGGAGCAAGGATACTGACCACGCTTCTGAGCGTACTGAGGCATAATGGCGGTCGCTACGGGGTAGCATCGATCTGCAATGGAGGAGGCGGGGCGACGGCGGTTTTGGTAGAGAATTTGGTAAATGGTTGATGTGATGATGAGTTGATGTGATGATGAGTTGATTAGGTGATGAATATGGTGAGAATGGGAATGAAGTTCGTGTTGGTATGGCTGGTTTGCTTTCCGCAATTCCTGGCTGCACAGTTTCATAACCCGGGGGTTTACAGCCGGCAGGATAATGGTATACTGTACGAATGGATACCGAGTGAGCATGTTTCGGTAGAGATTCGCGACGGCAGGGTCAGGATCATAGCACCCGAGACGAAGCCTTCCTGGAACGGAAAAGGTAATTGCAGGAGATTTCTTTTCGGCGACATTTATGACAACCGCCTGCCGGAGCACGAGGAAAAGGCTTTGTTTTCAGACGGCCTGGCATTGCCCCCGGGGAACTACGGCTTCCGGATCGTATATGCCTCCGCCAACGACTATGATCATCTGGTTGCTAACCTGTGGAACCTGATGGGGATGGGGAGTGGAACGGCAGATGATAACTCGGCAATGATGGAAACGCTCTACCTGTCAGTAACTTCTGCCGGGTCAGAAAGGCCCGGTATCGGTGTCCCTGCCGATCTGCTGCGGGCCAGCTGGCTCCCGCATTACCAATTGCTGCCTTATGACCTCGAGCTGCCGGAGGGAAAAGGATTCGGCATTACCCGTTATATTACCGGGATACCGAAGGAAGCGCTGTTCAGGAAAACTACTCACATTCAATATGTTTACAGTTGGCTGGACAATATGCCTTCCGGCCGGAAATGGAAGAACCTGCGGGCTTACGATAATACCGGGCAGCCAACAGGCCCCGGCTGGGTAATTGCCAATACAGCAATCGACAAAAACTTTATTACAATCGCCGAGCTTGCTGAAAACTACGGTAATATAGACGGCGATTGCCCGCGTTGTTATGAGAAGGCCGAGGAGGTGTTCAGGGGGCTGTATGCCCGGTATCAGAAAGAACTTGGCGTGAAGTCGCCTGCCGAGACGAGGCTGTACGACGATTACTTCGGCGGACTATACGGGTATAGTGTAGAGATGAATTTCCAGGCACCTGTGACGCACCTGAAGAGAGCATTGTCGTCGGTGGATTTCGCCCGCAACCGGTATATAAACGGAGGATGGGAGCTGTCTAACTATTTCGGTAAGGGGGCTTATGAATACCGTAATTACCGGCTGGCCGGGTACCTGGGCAATATGTTCAATACCCTGACCGAAGGCGGACTGTATAATAATCTTTTTAATCTCGAAAAGGTCAACCTGGCCGTACCCGACAGGAGGCTCCTGAAAAACGGCTGGCAAACCGCTGAGGCAGTGGGGGTAGACAGGATAACAGCCGCCGGGACTTTTCAGCGGTTAAAGCTGAATGGCGGTGACATTCTTACGCTGACGCCCAATAGCTGGCCCCTGCATACCATGCTTGCGGAGTCGTTTTTTCATCTTTTGCTGGGCAACGACTATATTTTGTGGAACAGCAATATCCCGATGTCGACAGACCCGGCTCATTTCGAACAGAGCTGGTACGGCGGACAGGATGACTGGAAGACGAAGTGGCAGCCAAACGGCAAAGCTGCTGTTACCTACAACCCGGGTAACCCGGCTCACCCCCGAAAGGGGAAAGGCCCGGAAGGCTCGATTTTCCCCGAGGCGCCATTGCAGGGCGAGACGGGGGCTTTTGTAGGTGCATGGCTGTACAGCCGGATCAGTACAGCCAGCGACCGGGTGAGCCGTTCGGTGAGGTATTGTGATTTTTCAGTCAACGGGAAAGCATATTCCCCTCCAAAGGGAAGGAAAGGTGACGGCTCGCTTTCATCGCGCATCGGTCAGAATCCGGGGCAGGACTGGATCGTGACGGCACATGAGCAGAAAGCCCCGGTCTGCATCTGTACGGAAGGCGCCGGAGGAAAAGCGGTGATCTATCAGAATCCGCACGCCGGACTGACCGGGAAGCAAGTACTGAAGACGGAAAATGGTTTGGATACGGAAGTAACTGGGAATCGGCTGTATGTGTTTTATGTGGAGTGAGCGCCGGAGAATGCCTGTTTCGCCTCTCATTTTGTCCGTTTCAGGGTATTAACCCTTTTGAATATTAAGGTTCCGTAGGTAATTTGCAGGCTATGGAGTCATTTCTTCCAACCAGGAACCTGCTTAAATACAGCGTCCGGTGCGCCATCGGAGTAGGCGGCATCGTATTGATTACCGGGTCTACTATCGAGTCTTCGCTGCCGGTAGTGTTCTTCAGAGCGGCTACGACTTTCCTGTTGTTCCTGGCCAGTTGCCTTGCCAATATATGCTTCCTGCTTTGTTGGGAGAAGAAAGGCAGGGTGGTAGAGCCTGAATTCGATCTACGGCGTTTCCTGGCGGGTTACTTCGCTACTTTTATTATGCTCGTTCTATTGCATCAGACTAATATTAGCCTGATTGAAAAAGGAGTGCTTCCGGCCAGCTTCTACGACAGGCACGAGTTTTACCCCGCGGAAAGCTGGCTGTATTGGGTTCATATGCTGGTAGTCACTTTCGTCGTATTCATCCTGGTATACTATTTTCATAACTTTATCCTGCTCCTGTTTGCCAAAGGCCGTACGGAGCAGGAAATTTCAAAGCTTAAAATGGCCAATTTCGAATCGGCCAACCAGCTGCTGAGGCAACAGATCCAGCCGCATTTTCTTTTCAACGCGCTAAACGTGCTCAAATCGCTTATCCGGAAGTATCCCGAGACTGCCGAGGCTTATCTGATCAGGCTGTCGGATTTCCTGAGGGCATCTTTAAACGTGAGTAAAGTGGATACTGCTACTGTGAGGGAGGAGTTGAAGTTATGTGAAGACTATATGGAAATGCAGAAAATCCGTTTCGGCGATTCCCTTCATTATCGCGTAACATTGGAGGAAAACGACAAGTACCTGGACAATTACCTGCCGTTTTTCTCCCTCCAGTCGTTGCTGGAAAATGCGATCAAGCATAACCAGCTCACTCCCGCAGCACCTCTGCGGATAGAAGTAAGCCGTACCGGAGAATGGATCGAAGTGAAGAATAACCTCCAGCCTAAAAATTTCGTGGAAGGTAGCACAGGAAACGGCCTGTTTAACCTGAAGGAGCGGTACAGGATCCTTTCGGGAGACGAAGTAGGAATCCGTATGAATGAGGATGAATTTTCAGTGCGCATCAAAATCTTAAACCATGAATATCGTCGTAATAGAGGATGAAAAGCTCACTTCCGATGACCTTGTAGAGATCATCCAGGAACTGGAGCCCGAGGCTGTTATAACCGGCGTATTGACATCTGTCAAAGAAGCGGTAGCTTTTTTTCAGTCCGGGGGCGGAGCAGACCTGATTTTCAGCGATATCCAGTTAGGTGATGGCCTCAGCTTTGAAATCTTCAAAACAGTGGAGATCAATGTCCCGATTATTTTTTGTACGGCATACGATGAATACACACTTAATGCCTTTAAAACTAACGGGATAGCTTATGTGCTGAAGCCTTTTACGGTTGCTTCCATCAGGCCGGCGCTCGAAAAATTCAAGACATTGCAGCGGGCCTTTGCTCCTTCAGTAGTACCCTATTCTGATATCATACGGCTTCTCGGCGACCGGGCTCCTCAAAAGGCATCCTCCATACTGGTATACTACAAAGACAAAATTATCCCGGTCCGGCTGGAAGACGTAGCGTTATTTTATATCAGGAATGAGGTCACCCATCTCATTACCTTTGACAAAACCACCTACCTGGTCAATAAGACACTGGATGAGATCGAAAAGCTCGGCGGCGGGGTATTTTTCAGGGCCAACAGGCAGTACCTCTTAAACCGGAAGGCAGTGGCCGACGCTTCCAGCTATCTTTCAAGAAAATTCTCGATTTCCCTAAACATTCCTTTCAACGAGACGATCATAGTCAGCAAGGAGAAAATGCAGTCATTTCTGAATTGGCTGGCTGAATAGGAGAGTGCGCTCTGAAGTGTAGCTGGCCACAGAGAGCCGCAGAGAAAAAATAGAGAACCACGGAGAAAGCAGTTAATCCGTCATTCTCCGATCAAAAACAGTTTCGCGGAAATTCAACATTCGATGTTGTCAATTCAATCGGCATTTTGTCCGTTTCCCCTAAAAAGTCCTATGTAAACAACGGCGGTCCTTTCAACTTTGCAGCATTCATTAAGTATATAAGTAACGAGATAGAAATGCCACAGTTGAAAAGAACATTTATGGTTTTGGCCGGATTGCTGACGTTGCAGCATCTGCCGGCGCAAACACCTGTTACTATGAACGATGCGATCCGGTATGCGCTTAAGAACAGCGAAGTATTAAAGCAGGCGCGGCTGGATATCGAAAAGGGTGTTTACCAGGTAAAGGAAACACGCGCCAACGCTCTCCCACAGCTTTCTGCGACCAGCACGCTTACCAACAACCTGCTGGTGCAGCAGTTTGTGCTTCCTGCAGAAGCTTTCGGCGGCAAGCCGGGCGAGTTTATGGCCATCAAGGCCGGGCAGACCTGGGGTGCTATGACGCAGGTACAGCTCAGCCAGCAGATTTTTAATCAGCAGGTGATGACCGGTCTGAAGGCAGCCAGGACTACCGAGGACTTCTACAGGATCTCGGAAGAGCTTGCCGGGGAAAACGTTATCCAACAGGTAGCCGTCAATTACTACCAGGTGCAGATCTCACGTCTGCAAATGAGCGTAATCGATGCCAACCTCGAGCGGGTTACTAAATTGGGAGATATGATTGCCGGTCAATATGAGAACGGGCTGGCAAAAAAAATTGACGTCGACCGGGTCAAAGTGAACAAAAGCAACCTGGCGGCGCAGAAGCTGCTGCTCGAAAACGCCATTGCACAGCAGGAAAACCTCCTGAAGTATTATATGGGAATGCCGGTAATGGAGCAGATCGTTTTGTCGGACCCGGATCTGGACGGTGAGCGTCTGCCGGAAGCGGCGCCTGCAGCGGGTGACTTCCTGAATGTTGAGAGCCTGCTTGCCTACAATATCCTTAAAAAGCAGGACGATCTGCTGAAGTTTCAGCGCGATGCCATCGCGGCAGAAGCTTACCCGACACTTTCTTTAAACGGCAACTATACGTATAACACGCAGAGTAACCGTTTCAATCTCTATGGGAAGAATGCCCTGAGCTATGACGTGGCGGCTGTAACACTCAACCTCCGGATCCCTATATTCGACGGCTTCTCAAGGAAAAGCAGGATCAGGCAGTCTGAAATAGCCCGTCTGAACCTCCGGGAAGATATAAGGAAGACCTCCAATTCGCTTTACATGGCGAATGAAAATGCAAAAAGCCAGTTGGAAAACAGCCTGAGAACAATCAGGACCCAGGCTGCTAACAAAGAGCTGGCCGGAGAAGTCTACGAGAGTATCCGGAACAATTACAGGAACGGGCTTGCAAATCTTACCGACCTCCTGAATGCGGAAGATGAGCTTGTAAATGCTCAGAAAAGCCACAACGAAGCACTGCTGCAATACCGCATAGCCGAAATCGAGCTTTTGAAATCGAACGGGAAAATCACTTCGATGCTGAACTAACCAGAATCTAACTTTCAAAGAATTATAAATTTAATAAACAATGAAAAAGATAATCATTACTCTGGCAGTGCTCGTTCTCGCGGGGGCGGGAATAGCCAAAGTGCTGAGCGACAATAAAGCGGAAAACCAGGCAAGGATAGATGTGGTAAGCAAGGCGGGCGGAACGGTGCCGGTAAAAATATTTACAGTCGGCAAGGAAACGGTCAAGCTGGATTTTGTTGCAAACGGAAACTTTATCCCTAACCAGGATCTGAAATTCATGTCGGAGGTTAGCGGGCGCATTACAGCGATAATGGTCAGAGAAGGAAGCAGGGTTCAGAAAGGGCAGGTTGTGGCGAAAGTAGAGGACAAATACCTGGCTCTTGATGTAAAAGCGGCCAGGGATGCTTTTGAAAAGCTTAAGCTCGACAAGGAGCGTTTTGAAAACTCCCTGAAAACCGGAGGGGTTACCCAGGCACAGGTCGATGATATCAGCCTCCAGTTGAGAAATGCCGAAAGCCGCCTGGAGCAGGCCCAGACCCGTCTTGCCGACGCGGTGATTACGGCGCCGATCTCAGGGGTGATCAATAAAAAATACATCGAGCTGGGAGCCTACGTGTCGCCTGGTACGGCCCTGTTCGATATTGTAGATGTGTCGTCATTGAAGTTGCAGGTAGGTGTAGATGAGAAACGAGTCGTGCTGCTCAAACCAGGCAACCAGGTTGACATTACGGTACCCGTCTTCCCCGATAAATCTTTTACCGGTAACATCTCTTTTATAGCTTCGAAATCCGATAAAGCTCTGAACTTCCCGGTAGAGATTAAAGTGAATAATATAAAAGGAGATATCGTAAAAGCAGGTATGTATGCCACAGCGACCTTTAAATTCAGTGAAGAAACGCCAGTGCTTTCGGTGCCGAGGAGCGCGTTTGTAGGGAGCGTCAATACGCAGCAGGTTTATGTACTGAGAGATAACAATACGGTTACCCTGCAGAAAGTAACTCCGGGCGGGGTTTTCGGAGAAACAATTGAAATTCTTTCCGGCCTGGAGGAAGGGGATAAGGTAGTGGTATCGGGTCAGATCAACCTCAGCGACGGAAGCGAGGTGGAAGTTATCAGGAATTAACAGGTTGACATCAGTATGAAAATTACAGAAATATCGATAAAGCGCCCTTCCATCGTGATCGTGGTGTTTACCGCGCTTACGCTGTTCGGGATCATCAGCTACCTTTCGCTTAACTACGAGCTGCTGCCCAAGTTCTCGCCCGCAGTAGTATCGGTCAGTACGGTTTACCCGGGAGCATCTCCCAGCGAGGTGGAAAATACAGTCACTAAAAAGATAGAAGATGCGGTGGCTTCCATGGAAAACATCAAAAAGATTGATGCTACCTCCTATGAAAGCTTGTCTGTCATCATTATCACGCTTACACCTGATGCTGACGTCGACCTGTCGGTCAATGATGCACAGCGGAAAATCAACGCAATCCTGTCGGATCTGCCTGACGATGCAAAGACCCCGTCGCTTAGCAAATTCTCGCTCGACGATCTGCCCATCATGACACTCTCGGCCACTTCAAAGCTGGGCGATGCGGAGTTTTTCGACCTGATGGATAAAAGGATACAGCCCGCTCTTTCACGAGTGAACGGCGTGGCGCAGGTAAACCTTATCGGGGGAGAGGAAAGGGAGATCCAGGTCAACCTAGACGCAGATAAGCTGGAGGCCTATAATCTTTCCATCCTGCAGGTGCAGCAACAAATACTCGGTTCTAACCTGGATTTCCCCACCGGCAGCGTGAAATCAAATGACCAGGACATCCTGATCAGGCTTGCGGGTAAATATAAGAATGTAGAAGAACTCGGAAACCTGGTAGTTGCGCAGGGAGCCGGCGGCGCGCAGGTAAGGCTCCGCGACATCGCCGAGGTGCTGGACACCCAGAAAGACGTAGAGAAGATTGCCAGGGTCGACCAGGCCAACGCCATTGCCATACAGATACTGAAGCAGTCGGACGCCAATGCGGTAGAGGTAAGCCGGGCAACTAAAGCCATCCTGGAAAAAATCCATAGCGAATATGCGTCGTCAGGACTCGAAATCAAGATTGCCAACGACACGACGGAATATACCCTGGCGTCTGCCAATGCCGTTATTTTCGACCTGGTAATCGCCATTGTGCTTGTAGCGGTGATCATGCTTTTCTTCCTGCACAGCGTAAGGAACTCGCTGATCGTCATGATCGCCATTCCTGTGTCGCTGATCGCCACTTTTATCGGCATGTCGCTGCTTGGGTTCTCCCTTAACCTGATGTCTCTCCTGGGTTTATCGCTTGTGGTAGGGATCCTGGTAGACGACGCAATCGTGGTAATTGAGAACATTTACCGGCATATGGAGATGGGCAAAAACAAAGTGCGGGCCTCCCTGGACGGAGCGAAGGAAATAGGATTTACCGTTCTTTCCATAACGCTGGTTATCGTGGTCGTGTTTCTGCCGATAGCGCTGAGTACCGGTATGGTGTCGGATATCCTCAGGGAGTTTTGTATGGTGGTTGTGATCGCGGTATTGCTCAGCTTGCTGACTTCCTTCACCATTGTTCCCCTGATGACCTCACGGTTCGGTAAGCTGGAACACGTCCGGAACGACAACGCAATGGGACGGTTTATCCTCTGGTTTGAAGGAATGCTTAATAAATTCACCAACTGGATATCCGGTTTGCTGGAATGGAGCCTCAATCACAAGATTGTAACGATTATCATCGTAGCGGCGCTTTTCTTCGGATCGTTTGGCCTGATAACCGGGAAATTCATCGGGGCTGAATTCATTGCCCAGGGCGATAGGGGGGAGTTCCTGGTACAGATCGAATTACCCCGCGACGTGAGCATCGAGCAGACCAATTATGTAACGCGCCGTGTGGAGGAATATCTTGCCGGCAAGCCTGAAGTAGTGTCTACTATCGCTACTGTAGGCCAATCGAGCGAGGGAATGGGCGCCAGCCGCTCGACAGCATACAAATCGGAGATTACGGTGAAGCTGGTCGATGCGAAGCTGAGAGCCGACCGCTCGGACGTCTACGCGGCCAAGCTTAAGAAAGAGCTTGAAAATGAAATAGTCGGAAGCAAGTTCAAAACGGTTCCGATCAGTATTACGGGAACGGCGTCGAATGCACCCATTGAAATGGTGATTATCGGCCCCAACCTGGACAGCATCAATGTGTATGCCAATACTGTAATGGAAACATTGAAGAAAGTCCCGGGGGCTTCCGAGGTAAGGTTGTCGGTAGAAAGCGGCAACCCGGAGATTTCGGTAGAGGTTGACAGGGATAAAATGGCTGCCCTGGGGCTGAATCTTCAAACAGTCGGGGCTACTATGCAGACGGCCTTTAATGGTAATACCAATGGGAAGTTCAGGCAGGGAGAGTACGAATACGACATTAATATCAGGTTTGACAACTATAACAGGAAGAACGTAGCGGACGTGTCCGGCATTAAGTTTACCAACGACAAGGGCGAGCTGGTTACCTTGTCACAATTTGCACATATAAGGGAAAGTTCCGGGCCCAGCCAGCTTGAGCGCCGGGACAAGAGTACGGCGGTAAAAGTGAGGTCGCAGGCGCTTGGGCGGCCGTCGTCGGCTATCGTCCAGGACCTGGAAGCAAATCTGAAGGACGTTCATATCCCGGTAGGCGTGAGCTATATATGGGGAGGGGACATGGAAAACCAGAGCGAAGGATTCGGTACACTTGGTATCGCGCTGGTATTGTCGGTATTGCTTGTCTACTTTATTATGGTAGCGCTTTATGACAGTTTCGTCCACCCGTTTGTTGTATTGTTTTCCATCCCGCTGTCAGTGATAGGAGCGCTGCTGGCGCTGGCGCTCACCAATAATACGCTCAATATTTTTACGATTCTCGGGTTGATCATGCTGATCGGCCTAGTGGCTAAAAACGCTATTATCCTTGTCGATTTTACCAACCAACTGAAAGCTGAAGGGAAATCGACCCGCGAATCGCTGATACTGGCCAACCATGCCCGTCTGAGGCCTATCCTGATGACTACGCTGGCCATGGTGTTTGGTATGCTGCCGATCGCACTGGCCTCGGGAGCAGGCGCCGACTGGAAAAACGGGCTTGCCTGGGTAATCATAGGGGGGCTGATCAGCTCGCTGTTCCTAACCCTGATCGTGGTGCCGGTAGTTTACCAGTTGTTCGACAGCCTGTTGAACCGTCTAGGTCTGAATAAGGAGCCGATGCCCATAGATGAGCTGCTGGCTGAAGAATATGAGCACGTCGAGGTGAGAGAGTATTAATTGTGGTGTATATAGTAAGTAAGAGCCGGCGACGCGAATGATGTCGCCGGCTTTTTATCGTGATATCGGCAGATAAATGTATTCGGGATTATGCTATTGCCTGTCCCGGCGGTTCCAGATCATAAATACCGGAATTCCCAGTAAAATAATAACAAACCCGGGCCATGTATAGGTTGGCTGATAGATAAGAAGCCCCGCTCCGATGGTCAGCGCAATAAGCACATATAAAAACGGCACCACCGGGTAACCGATCGCTTTATAGGGCCTTTCCATGTCCGGGTGTTTTTTCCGGAGGATAAATACCGCCGCAATGGTCAGTGCATAAAAGATCAGCACAACGAAGATAACATAGTTGAGCAAATCGCCGTAACGCCCGGTGAGACAGAGCAGCGACGCCCAGAAACATTGTATCCAAAGGCCCCATGCGGGTACTTCATTCCGGTTGAGCTTGCCTGCGCTTTCGAAGAATAATCCGTCTTTGGCCATCGTATAGTAGACCCTGGCGCCGGAAAGGATAAGGCCGTTGTTGCAGCCGAATGTCGAGATCATCACCATTACGGCAATAACAGCCGTGCCGGTGGCGCCGAATATTTTCAGGGCCGCCGCTATGGCGACGCGATCGGACGGAGCAAAGGCGATTTCAGACAGCGACAGGGTAGCCAGGTACATGAAGTTAGCGGCGAGGTAGATCACCGTGACTATCAGAACTCCCAGGAAAAGCGCCAACCCTACGTTTTTCCGGGGATTTTTGATCTCGCCGGCAATGAACGTAACGTTATTCCAGGCATCGCTGGAGAAAATAGATCCCACCATAGCCGACACGATACCGGCAAAAATAGCAGTGCCTGCCATCGGCACTGCCGACTGTGTGTCGATATCCCAGCGTGCGCTTTCCCAGGCACCGGCCCAGTTAGACTGCCATATCTCCGCATTAAAACCGGCGGTCAGCCCGAGTACGATGAGCCCGCCCAGCGACAGGATTTTTACAATTGTGAAGACAGTTTGTGTTATTTTCCCGCTTTTGACACTGCGGCTGTTCAGCCAGGAAAGAAGGATGATCGAGGAAATGGCCAATACCTGCGCCGCAGTGATTTTGGTAATTCCAATATCAAGAAGGATGACATTTTCACCGACCGCCGGGAATAAATAGGCTGTAAATTTTGCAAAAGCCACCCCTACGGCGGCGATTGTCCCGGTTTGAATTACCATAAAAAGAGACCAGCCGTAAAGGAAAGCAATAAGCCTGCCATAGGCCGCCCGCAGGTATACGTATTGCCCGCCGGCATTGGGAAACATTGACGACAGCTCGCCATAGCTTAAGGCGGCGATAAGGGTAATGACACCCGTAAGGGCCCACACAAAGATCAGCCAGCCGGCACTGCCTACGTTGCGCACGATGTCGGAGCTGACAATAAAGATTCCTGATCCGATCATCGATCCGGCTACGAGCATAGTAGCATCTAACAATCCCAGCTCACGGCGCATCTCATTTTCCTGTGGAGAGAATTCTTTCATAGAAGTTGGTTTAGGACTCCTAAGGTATGTAAAAAATTTTGTGTTTTAAGAATTTCCCGGGTATACAGGAACTATCCGTATGCTCTTAATATAGCATGGCAAGACCAGACACCTGCAGGTCCGGCTAAAAGTTTACCTGAACAACCTTTGAAATGTATATGAAAATACGCTTTCTGTTTTTCCTGGCTATATGGGGAGGAACTCCTTTTTTGACGAATGCCGGCCCCGATTCGACCCGGCGAAAGGAAATCCGGGACTGGATTTTGCGCGTATTGCCCGAGGATGAAAAGGGGAAAGGTGCGGTTTCAGTTGAAGATGAGACTTTCCGGGACTGGGTGAAAAGGACAGGCGAGCTCCCGCCGGATTTCGACCGGCTGCCTTCTATTCCTTTTCTTCCCGATCCGCTGCTTATCGATGAGGGAACCAGGAATATCCCGGTAGCTACACTTTCGCAGTGGGAAGAGAAACGGAGCCGGATGAAAGAGCAGCTTCGTTTCTATATATTAGGAAGCTGTCCGCCTCCGCCTGACAATCTTCGATCCCGGATTATCAGTGAAAAGAAAGAAGGGCCGGTAACATTAAGGACTGTAGAGCTGTCGTTTGGTCCTGCCAACCAGGCCAAACTAACCATAGAACTGATGATCCCGCCGGGAAAAGGGCCTTTCCCGGTTTTCCTGACACAGTGGAATCACCGGGAATGGGCGCAGGTAGCGGTGAGGAGAGGATATGTCGGGTGCGTGTATGCGGCAGCCGATGCAAAAGACGACACCGAAGAATACGCCCGCATCTGGTGGCCGGAGTACGATTTTTCCAGGTTGATGCGAAGGGCCTACGGGACTTCGAGAGCGGTCGATTTCCTGTTTTCTCAGCCTTTTGCAGACAAAGAAAAGATAGCGCTTACCGGTCACTCGAGGAACGGTAAAATGTCATTGATGGCTGCAGCGCTCGATGAGCGGATAGCCGCTGTTAATACAAGCAGCTCGGGAACCGGAGGGGAGCTTCCGTGGAGGTATTGTACGCATCCCTACGATGTAGAAGATGTGGCGCTTCTTACCTGTGCTCAACCATCCTGGTTCCATCCGCGGCTACGGTATTTTGTAGGAAGAGAAGACAGGCTGCCTGTTGATCAGAATTCTTTTATGGCGCTTGT
>CAZLTN010000091.1:0-21794 GCA_964562455.1 uncultured Cytophagales bacterium | reverse complement strand
TACCCCATGTTGACCTTGTCGGCCTGGAACCGCACCGACGACTCGCTGAGCCTTTCGATCCGGACCCCGAGATCTCCCAGAAGGTTAATAAGCTGATTGACATCCCTTATATTCGGGATATTATGCACTGTAACCGGCTCTGAAGTGAGTAAAACAGCACACAATATCTGAAGTGCCTCATTTTTGGCTCCCTGGGGATAAATGTTACCCTTCAGGCGCCTGCCTCCTGTTATTCTGAAGGACGCCATAATTAAAAATGATAGAAATTATTCCCTTAAATACCGGTAGCGACTACTTCGTCTTTCTATTCCGGTTCTTATTAAACTTATTGTGCTGGCGGTGCCTGTTATGATTATTGTTCCCACCGGCATTATAAGAAGTCGAGTTATAACGGTCAGGAACGAAATTATTGCTGCCGGTCTGGGATTGATAGCCTGTCACCTGGCCACCTCTCTGGCGCTCCAGCCCGCTGTTCCGATCTTTAGGCGAAGCTTCGATGGGCCCTTTTTCCTTTATGTATGTCAGTTCGTTATGCAGCCTCCCTTTGGAGATGTACTCCAGTTGCTCCAGCAGGACTGAGTCTTCCACGTTATCTTTGTTCCAGGTGCTGTAGAACGATCTCATCAGCCTGAAAATATAAGATACGAAAGCCAGCCGATCGTCCACATCCTCGGTTTCGATAGCACGTTCTACCAGTAATTCGAGATTGCGGCCGTAGTGCCGGTAAACCAGTCCGTGCTGATTATAGCCCACACGAAGCGGCTTTTTCCCGAGGGCATCTTTAGACGGCGCAGGAAACGGGCTGTCGACATCCAGCTCAAATCCCGAAATGATGTAGAGATCATCCCAGAGCTTGTTGGTGTAGTCCTGGTTATCCTTCATCGCAGGATGAATCTGCCGCATGAGCTCCACCAGGATATGCGCGTAGAGCGTACGCTTCTCCCGATCACCTATCGTTTTGATGTGATCAGCCAGTTTCTCAACATTACTACCGTATTCTTTCAAAGAAGTTGTGTTTATCCGAACTGCAAAATTAGCAAGATTTTTTCTTTTTCACGCGATTCCAACCTTCCTGTCCTTCATATAATCCTTCAATTAAAAAAACCTGCTATTTTCGTCGGAAATAAATCCCGCAGCTTCCGGATTTATACGAATTGCAACATTTATCCCCCGGGAAAAGTATTCAGTACTATGAGCATTCTGTACATTCTTTTTCATCTCGCGTTTCTTTTCCCAAATGCATATGCAACCGGCCGGGAATATTACCCTGCTTCGGGAAAAATAGCGACAGATACCCTGCTCCGGCCGCAAAAGCTTTACTCCGACGCCACTTATTTATCCCAGTACCTTTTCAACGGAGCCCGTTACCATGTCTATGACAGGACCGCTCCGACACACCAGTTTTACGTAGGAAGAGACCTGCTCACCGGCACCATCAGGTACGATGGTTACGATTATGGCCCTTACCAGATGCTTTATGACATTTACCTGGGGCAGTTGATCATTAAACAGCCGGTCAACGGATTCCTGGTACAGCTCGACTCCGCCAAAGTAGAGCATTTCACGCTTAACAACAGCAGTTTTGAGCGTGTAACCAATCGTTCCGGGCTGAAGAGCGGGATTTATCAGACCCTGTATGAAGGCAAAATCAAGCTCATTTGCCGCAGGAAAAAGATACGACTGGAGAAATACGAGGATTCAAAAGCGATCCCGGTCTATGTCGACATCAGTTCCTACTTCCTTTATAAAGGGGGAGAATACAGGCAAATCAAGCGCAAGAAGGACATTTACAGCCTTTTCCCGGAACACCGGAAAGAAATTCGCAGCTATCTCAGAAGCGCTTCCACCTCTTTCAAAGAGGACATCGAGCCACATCTTCTTGAAATAGCTAAAATTATAGATCAGCCCGGATCAGGGATATGAGAAAAACACTACCATCCGTTCGTATTTTATTGCTTTTCATCCTGCTGTCTGCAGCAGGCGCTGCCAACGGCCAGGAAAAAGCACAGCAGATATCGGTCGATTTTCTGAACGTAAGCTTCGATCTTTTTATCGGGGACCTGGAACGGCAAACCGGCTATACGTTTTTCTATGACCCGGAACGCTTCGATAGCCTCCAGGTAACCATGCAAGCCAGGAACCAGCCCCTTCATTCTGTTTTATCGGCCCTGTTTAAAGATACCGACTTTCACTTTTCGATCGATCCTTCTAACCGTGTCTTTATTACCCAGAAAACACCCATTATTACAAGGCTCCCGTCCGGCAGCCCCGATTCCGCTTCAGCCATTACTATTTCCTACGCCCTTCCCGACAACGAAGAAACCAACCGGCTGATATCTTCTGAAGAAAGCAAGGTTCACGATATAGGCGCTAAAACTTACCGGCGAACTCCCGGCAATGCCACTATCACCGGGTACATCAGGAACATCAAAAACGGGGAACCGCTAATCGGCGCCGCTATTTTTTTAGAGAAACCTTCCATAGGCGCTATTGCCGATGCCCTGGGATATTATTCGCTCACCCTGCCTAAAGGGAAGCATACCCTGCGGATAAAGAGCTTCGGGATGAGAGAAACGTTCCGCACAGTCGATGTATACGGTAACGGAACGCTCGACATTGAAATGAAGGAGAGCGTAATTGCCCTGCGGGAGGTCGCAATTGTAGCGGGCGCCGACGTCAATGTCGCCGGAAGCCAGATGGGACAGGTAAAGCTGAGTATGAAGACCATCCGGCAGATACCTTCCGCTCTCGGCGAATCGGACCTGCTCAGGACCGTGATGGCAGTTCCCGGCGTAAAATCTGTAGGAGAAAGCAGTGTAGGCCTGAACGTAAGGGGAGGCTCTGCCGACCAGAACCTGATTACCTTCAACGATGTACCGGTTTACAACCCGTCCCACCTGTTCGGCTTTTTTACCTCGTTCAACCCGGATATCCTGAAAGATGTCGAGCTGTATAAAAGCGCGATCCCCTCACGATATGGCGGAAGATTGTCGTCGGTCCTGGAAATCAACAGCAGGGACGGCAACCGTAAAAAGCTGGTCGGCGCCGGCGGGATAGGGCTGGTTACGGGAAAACTTTCACTCGAAGGTCCTATTGTGAAAGACAAGAGTTCCTTCCTGATTTCCGGCCGTTCGACTTATTCGGACTGGCTTCTCAAAAAAGTACAGAATGCGGGTTTCAAAAACGGCAGCGCCTCTTTTTACGATGTAAACGTTCACCTTAGCCATGAAGTCGACCAGCGGAACAGCGTGTACCTGAGCGGCTATCTTAGCAATGACCGGTTCAGCCTGCTGGGAGACACCGCCTATTCTTACCAGAACAAGCTTATATCCTTCAAGTGGAAGCGGATGCTTACCAAAAAGCTTTTCGGCAGCATCTCTCTTTCACACAACCAGTACGGCTATGATATGAGCAGCACAAGGGTTCCGGAAAATGCTTTCGAGCTGGATTTCGGGATCAGGCAGTACAATGCAAAGCTGGACTTCGAATATGATATCAGCGATACTTACAAGCTTCATTTCGGGGCGGCTTCCACGCGGTACGAGCTCCGGTCGGGCAAAATGATACCGGTGGGTGAGCAATCGCTGGTGCGGAACAATGCCCTCGAACCCGAACAAGGCCAGGAAAGTGCGGTTTACCTGGAAAACCACTACGATATTTCCCCTAAGCTGCTCGTCTCGGCCGGGCTTCGCTTATCCATGTTCAGCTACCTGGGCCCCAAAAACGTTTCGCTATATGTTCCCGGCCTGCCTCTCGAAAAGCAGTATATAACCGAAACCGTAGAATACGGCAGGGGAAAAGCGATCCGTATCTACCTGCAGCCCGAATACAGGGCATCATTAAGATATGCGATTTCGGGCAACGAATCGTTGAAAGCCAGCTTCAACACCACCCGTCAGTATATGCACCTGCTGACCAATACCATGACCATCGCCCCTACGGATGTATGGAAATTGAGCGATCTGCACCTCGAACCTCAGAAAGGAGCCCAGCTTTCTGTCGGCTGGTATAAGAATCTACTGAACAACAAACTGGAGATCTCGGCTGAAACGTATTACAAACAAATCCGCAATTTCCTGGACTTCAAAAGCGGCGATTCGCTCATTCTCAATCATAACATAGAGACAGCTACCATCAATACAAACGGTAAAGCCTACGGCATCGAAGTAATGGCCAAAAAACTGGCCGGCAAAGTAAACGGCTGGGTAGCCTATACCTACTCCAGGGCGCTGCTGAGGGCACGGGACAGAGATTCGGAAGACGCTCCCAACAACGGCAATTACTACCCGGCCAATTACGACAAGCCTCACGATTTTACTTTTGCCGGCAATTACAAATTCACGCACCGGTTTAACATATCGCTCAACTTTACCTACAATACGGGAAGACCTTATACCCCGCCTGTAGGGAAGTATTTCGCCGACGGTTCCTGGCGGATTTTCTACGCAGAGAGAAACCAGTACAGGATTCCCGACTACTATCGCGTAGATGTGTCGCTCAACATCGAAGGCAATCACAAGATCAGGAAGCTGGCTCACAGCTCCTGGACAATCGCTGTTTTCAATCTGCTGGGAAGGCGCAATCCCTCGTCAGTATATTTCCAGACCAACCGCGGGAACGTCGAAGGCTACAAGCTGTCGATTTTCGGGAAACCGATTCCGACTATTACATATAATTTCCGCTTTTAGAACTCAGGGCATTATGCAAGCTTCAATATACATCAGGTTACTATTTTCGGGCTTACTGCTGAGCGCCGTCGGTAGCTGTATCGACCCGTTCAACCCACCTGAAATCAACAATACCGATACCTACCTGGTCTTTGACGGCTACGTGCAGGTCAACGGGACCGACACAAGCTGGATCAGGTTATCCAGGACCCAGAATGTTCATGACCTTTCACGGCCGGTAATGGAAAAAAACGCCCTGGTAACAGTGGAGAACGAAAGCGGAGAAGTGTTTACCTTCCTGCCTGCCTCACAGGGTGACGGCCTCTACTACCTTCCTCCGATCAGCCTGGATGCCAATAAAAATTACCGTCTGTCGGTATCGCTGCTTAACGGGAAAGCCTATCAATCAGACTGGCAGCGTTTTTCCGTTTCACCGCCGATCGACAGCGTTACCTACACCCTGAACGGGCGAGACGGGATACAGATATATGTCCATACGCACGATCCTGCCAACCAGACCCGCTTTTATAAATGGACATTCGAGGAAACCTGGGAATACAGAACCCCGCTCAACAGCTACCTGGAAATTATCGATGAAACTGTAGTCGAAAGGGAAGTACCGATAAACCGCTGCTGGTCTCACAATACCGCTACCAATATTAACCTGTTTACCACGGCTGCACTTTCGCAGGACCTGGTACGCTCCCATCCCATCACTTACGTCCCTGCGAGCACCAACAAGCTCCTGCAGGGATACAGCATAATCGTTCACCAGCATGCGCTGACCCGTGAAGGTTATGACTATTGGACCGAGCTTGCCCGGAATAATGAAACCAACGGGAGTATTTTTGATCCTTTTCCCTCTCAACTGTCGGGCAATATCAAGTCTGTCAGTGATCCGAAAGAAAAGGTTTTCGGTTTTTTCTCGGGCGGCGTTACCCGATCCGAAAGGATATTTCTTACGGAATATCTTGGACGGTACCCGCAGTGCCCGGAGGTGGATACACTTGGTCTTGAAGAAATACTTAAAACCAATTACATGATCGTCCAGGATATACCCATGACCCCGACGTACATTGTGGCGCCTGCACACTGCGTCGATTGCAGGCTGCAGGGCGGCACTCTCGACCGGCCATCTTTCTGGTTTTGGCCGTAGGTTTTCCATTTTGATTTTACAGAGCAATGAAATTACCAGGATATATTCCTTCTTTGATCATAGCAGTAACCCTTTCGGCATTCTTTCCGGGCAGAGCGCTATGCCAGCAGACAGGCAGCCCGGTTGCTGAAACTGTAAATCGCGCTGTTGCCGGTTACCAGCCTGAAAAAGCCTATCTGCACCTGGACCGCCCTGCTTACCTGGTCGGGGAAACAATCTGGTTCAAAATGTGGGTGACCGACGAAAATCTCGTTCCCGCCGACCTCAGCAAGATTGGCTACATAGAAGTGATCGGAAGTGAAAACCAGGCCGTAATACAGGCTAAAGTCAGCTTGAAAAACGGCAGGGGCGAAGGGGCGTTGTTTATCCCGACCGATTTGCCGTCCGGCAATTACCTGGTGCGCGGCTACACCGCCTGGATGAAAAACTTTTCCGACGCTCATTTTTTTGAGGCCGCTCTATGCCTGATCAATCCCTTTTCTCCCCTGCCGGTCGCGCCACCCGACAGGACCGCGGAGCGCGCCGGGCCCGACCTGCAGTTTTTTCCCGAAGGCGGCAGCGCATTGCCCGGAATTGAAAACAAAATTGCCTTTAAAGCACAGGGACCCGATGGCAAAGGCCTGGATTTTACCGGCAAGCTGGTGGATCAGAACGGACATACGGTAGTTGAATTCCGACCTCTTGTGCACGGGATCGGCCACTTTTTGTTCAACCCCGGAAAAGGCCTGACCTATAAAGCGGAAATCACCGATGAAAAAGGCAGCCGGCATACCTTCCCGTTTGATGTCATAAAGGAAGGAGAATACGCGGTACGGCTTACAGAGAAGGAAAACGAGCTTGAAATAAAAGTCAGCCCGGGGAACCGGAATGAGGCAGCCGGCACGCTGCACCTGCTGCACTACAACGGCAGCAAAAGTACTGGTTTCCAGTCCCGGCCGGAGGGTGGAACAGCCCGTTTCACCCTGTCCAAAACAAAGCTGAAGCCGGGTGTAAATGTTTTCGTCGTTTTTGATCAGAACCTGAAGCCGGTAGCCGAACGCCTTTATTTCAACCTTTCCGGTACGGAAGCATCTGCGGCAGTTTCGGTAGATAAGGCTGCTTTTAAGAAAAGAGAGAAAATTTCATTGAACTTTAAAACATCCGGCCTCAGCGATACCCTTGAAGCTTCTGTTTCGGTTTTCCTGGCCGATAGCCTGCCTCAACCCGCGCAGCCGGGTATCGGTGCTTATCTCCTTCTTACTTCCGAGCTGAAAGGGATTATAGAAAATCCGGGATACTACTTCGAAAAAGGAAATACCGACACCGGGAAAGCGCTTGACAACCTGATGCTTACCCACGGCTGGAGAAGGTATAAAACAGAGCACCTGCTGGACGGCGGGCCGGCCCCGGAGTACCTGCCTGAAATGAGGGGGCATATTATTACCGGGAAAATCACCTCGGCCGATAATCTCCCGCTCAACCACTGGCCGGTCTTTGCGGCCTATCCTTCTATCAAGATTGCGCCATGGGTAGGTATGAGTGATGAAAAGGGCAGGTTTATACTGGAAGCAAGGAATTTTACCGGAGCCAGGGAACTGGTATTCCAGACCAATTACAGGATGGATTCTACCTGCAGGATTTCGGTCGACAGCCCGTTTGCCCCAGCCGGAAATGCCGCTGCCAGGCTTACACCTCTGGCCCTGACAAGTGAAATGCAGAACGATATCCTGAAAAGGAGCATCAACATGCAGGTAGTCAACAGTTATTACCCGCAAAAAAAGGCTGTGCCTGCTACCGACAGCATTCCTTTTTACGGAAAACCCGACTACAGATACTATCTCGATGACTATACCCGGTTCCCCACCATGGAAGAAATCCTGAGCGAATACGTGCCGGCTGTTAACATCAGGCTCAGGAAAGGGAAATATTACACCCGCGTGATAGAAACCGGTGTTCATACCCAACTGTTCACCGAAGACCCTCTCCTGCTAATGGACGGTATCCCTGTTTTCGACACAGATCGTATCATTCATTTTGATCCTCTTAAGGTGCAAAGAGCCGACGTAGTGAACCGGATGTACTATCTCGGCGCCCTTACCTTCCCCGGAATAGTGAGTTATAGCACTTATACGCACGACCTGGCCGGGTTCGAAGTAGACCCCCGGGCCTTGATCCTTGCCTATGACGGCGCCCTCGGAAACCGCGATTTTTACGCCCCGAGGTATGACAGAAACCTGAAAAACAGCCACAGGATGCCTGACCTCCGGAACCTTATGCATTGGTCGCCTTCGGTCAGGATCGCGCCCGGCAAAGAGACTGTCCTGGACTTTTACACTTCAGACCAACCCGGAAACTATAAAATCGTAGTACAGGGGCTGTCCGCAAAAGGAGAACCGGTTTCAACGGTTTCTCAATTCGGGGTAACCGACTAGGCCTGTT
The DNA here is from genome assembly GCA_964562455.1 of uncultured Cytophagales bacterium. Taxonomy (GTDB): domain Bacteria; phylum Bacteroidota; class Bacteroidia; order Cytophagales; family Spirosomataceae; genus Ravibacter. Next base: position 13,553 of record CAZLTN010000091.1, on the reverse strand, counting down.
CCTTTCTCCAGTCGCGTATCTGGCGGCACAGCACTTCGTTGATCCGCACGTAGCTTTCATGCGTCCATCCTCCCACATGAGGAGTCAGTACTACCTTGTCCGACTTTGCAAGGTAATCAAACACTTCCTGTTGCGCGGGTGTCAGCTTGCCCAGCTTCTCGTTTTCGAGCACATCGAGGCAGGCGCCTTTGATCTTCCCTGATTCCAAACCTGCCACTACCGCGGCAAGATCGGCGACTTCGCCGCGAGCGGCATTGACGAGGTAAAACGGCTTTTTCATACCATCGATGAAGCTGCGGCTGACCAGGTGAAAGGATTCCTCCGTCAAAGGAATGTGCAGGCTTACAATATCGGCCTCATCCCGGATCTGTTCCAGCGATGCTTCCGACGCATTTGCGTCACCGTAATTCTCTTTGTATTTGTCGTAAGCCAGCACCCGGCAACCGAATCCTGACAACCTTTTGCCTGTAGCGCTGCCGTTATTCCCGTAGCCTATCAGCCCTACCGTCTTGCCCATCAGTTCCACGCCACGGTTTCCTTCGCGGTCCCATATACCCTGCCGCACCTGCCTGTCGGCCCTGACAATATTATTGAAAAGCCCGAGAAGCATTCCCAATACGTGCTCCCCAACCGCGTCTCTGTTCCCTTCTCCTGCATGAAACAGCGCAATACCCCTCGCCTCTACCGCCGGGATATCTATCAGGTCAAGGCCGGCTCCTGCACGGGCAATAAATTTCAGCTTCGGCGCTCTTTCCAGGAACTCGGTGTCCACCGCCGTCTTGCTGCGTATCATGAGCCCTTCATACAATCCTACGGTTTCCAGTATTTCATTTCTCTTCAGGCCGGGAGCATATTCATAATTCCACCCGTCTGTATCCAGCATTTCTATTAAAGACGGATGCATTTCATCAACAATCAGAATTTTCATCGGAGCGCTTAATTTTTGTAACTTTCGGGGCAAATTAGACAAAAAACAGGAATCAAACGTTTCCTTAAAATCGATCGCTGTAAAATATTTATGTCTGAAGAACCACGAAAACCCCTTATTGGAATTACTTTGGGAGATTATAACGGAATAGGTCCGGAAATAATCCTGAAAGCGGTACAGGGGCATCAACTGAACAATTTTTGTACCCCTGTCATATACGGTTCCACGAGGGTGCTCAACAGGTACCGCCAGATTCTTAATTTAAAAGAACTGCAGCTTTTCGGTGCGCAAAATATCGACCAGATCAACCGGAAGCAGCTCAATGTCATCAACTGCTGGAACGATAACCAGTCGGACGTAGAGCCCGGGAAAATAACCGAAGCTGCCGGTAAAGCTGCATTCGCTGCCCTCCGCGCAGCAGTAGAAGACCTGAAAGCAGGCAAGATCGATGCGCTGGTAACGGCGCCTATCAACAAAGACAATATACAGGGACCGGATTTCAACTTCCCGGGGCACACCGAGTACCTTGCCCACGCCTTCAAGGTCAGGGAAGCGCTGATGTTTATGGTATCGGATTTTCTTCGCGTAGGTGTTCTCACCGGCCATATTCCCCTGGAAAAGGTAAAAGAGCACATTACAGCAGAAGCGCTCAGAAATAAGATCCTCCAGATGCTGAGGTCTTTAAAAAACGATTTCGGTATCCAGAAACCCCGGCTGGCCGTGCTCGGGCTAAATCCTCATGCCGGAGAAAACGGCCTGTTAGGAGCAGAAGAGAAAGAGATCATCCTGCCCGTAATCGAAGAATTCAGGACCAAGGGCGACCTGGTTTTCGGGGCATTCCCCTCCGACGGCTTCTTTGCTTCCTCTTCGTTCAGGCAGTTTGACGGCGTGCTGGCTATGTACCACGACCAGGGGCTGATCCCGTTTAAAACCATAGCATTTCACGAAGGAGTTAATTTCACGGCAGGCCTTCCGGCTGTAAGAACCTCTCCCGATCACGGTACAGCCTATGATATTGCCGGCAAAAATATTGCAGATCCTGCTTCGATGCTCCAGGCCATTTACCTGGCTATTGACGTGTGGCAGATCAGGTCGGAAAACAAGGAGATTGCGAAAAACGCCTTGCGTCCTAAACCGCACCTCAGCAATCAGAACAAAAACAATAAAGAAGAAAAACTGCCGAAAGAAGAATTTGATAAAGAGCAAGAGCTGTTTTGAACCCTGTTTACTCCTCTACAACATTGTCCTTAATTTTCCATCTTCCACATATCCGAACGTTATATGCTTAAATCCATGACCGGCTTTGGCTCGGCCACCGTTGAACTCTCTACCCTGACAGCCATTTTCGAAGTTAAAACGCTTAACTCAAAATTCCTGGATATATACTGCCGGATACCTAAAAACTATTCGGACCGTGAAGTGGAAACCCGTAATATACTGACGCAGCGGCTTGAACGCGGTAAAGTAGAATGCACACTTTCGATCCAGCCCAAAGCGACCGACAGCTCGGCGTCCCTTGTCAACCGGCCTCTCGTTAAAGCCTACTTTAAAGATCTCCGGGAGACTTCGAAGGAGTTGAATATTGAGGCAGGTCAGACCGAGCTCTTCAGGATGGCCATGCAGATGCCGAATGCCTACAATGCCGAGCAGCCGGCAGATAGCCGGCAAAAGGAAGAGGAATGGGCATTGATCCGCAGTGGTTTGCTGAGCGCACTCGACCGGGTCGACGCATTCAGGCTGCAGGAAGGAGCGCTAACCGCGGCAAAATTCAGGGAATATATAGCCCAGATCGACCTGCTTCTTGCACAGATCCAGTTGCAGGACGTCAAACGCATCCCGGCTGTACGCGAAAGGCTTGAAAAAAATGTAAGAGACCTGGTCAGCAATGACAGCTTTGACCCTAATCGTTTTGAGCAGGAATTGATCTACTATGTAGAAAGATATGACATTTCGGAAGAAAAAGTCCGTCTGAAAAATCACCTCGAATATTTCCTTGAAACCCTTGATGACAAGAACAGCAACGGAAAAAAACTGAACTTTATCGCCCAGGAAATCGGGCGGGAGATCAACACCATCGGCTCGAAAGCCAACGATTCGACAATCCAGCGGCTCGTCGTTCAAATGAAGGATGAGCTCGAGAAGATCAAGGAACAAACCATGAATGCTATCTGAGCCGATAGCTGCCGGCTTTCAGAAACCGGATTACAGGCGGTCGCTACGTCGGCGACGGCAGGATAACGAAGAAGGTGATCCGCTCGCCTTCTTCGTTATCAAAACCTATTGTCCCGCCCATATTTTCGACAAATTCCTTGCAGATAAGCAGCCCGATCCCTGCCCCTTTTTCTTTCTTAGTACCAGAAGTAGCCATTACCGCGTCTCTGAATATAAGGTCGTGATTGGCCGGATCTATCCCGGTCCCGCTGTTTATCACTTTAATTTTCAGACGGGCATTCGCCAGTTCCTCCGTTTCTATTTTTACCAGCCCGCCTTCTTCCGTAAACTTGACAGCATTGCTGATCAGGTTTCGAAGGACAATTTCGAGCATATCAAAATCGCCTGAAACCGTAGCATCCCCGCTGACATCCGAATGCAGTATGATATCCTTGTCATTTGCTATCGGGCTGTAAACGTCGAGCGTGTTTACGAGTACGTCCTTCACGGCAACAGGGCCGATATGGATATCCATCCTTTCCATATTGTTTTTAGACCAGCTCAATAAATTGAGCAGCAGGTTCTGGGCGTCGGTAGTAATGCGGGAAAGCTCCTCTTCCAGTTTTTTCCTGGATTTCACGTTAAAATCTGCATCGCGGAGAACTCTCAGATACTGGTTGATATTGCTCAGCGGCGCATTGAAATCATGCGACATAATGGAAATAAGCCTGTTCTGCTGCTGATTAAGCCGCCGGAGCCGCACGGCCTTTTCTTCCGCTACGTTCTTCTCAGATATATAGTTCTTGATAATGTAGGAAAGACAGGTTACCGTCAGGAAAATATACGCCATGTTGGTCGAGGCAATATCGATCAGCCTTTCTTTTTTGCTGCCGTAAGAATCCTGTATGCCCGATGGGTATAAATATTCCGAGTATAACAATCCCAGGATTATAACGATGCTCAATAATGTCCAAACCCAATGTTGTTTCCTGGGCGCAATTACAACAGCCACAAAATGAACGGTAATCAGCGAAATAAGAGCCGACCCGTTCGCTCCAGAATTCGAGAAATAGCTATAAGAAAAGAAAGCATAGAACAGCAAAAGCTGGAGAGTACGGCCGAACTCCATTCTTCTGAAGCGGGACAAATAATAAAGCAGGTACTGAAAACATAGCAAAACCACCGTAGCGGCTGCCTGCCCATAAAGGCCCAGGAAAATGCAAAACGGTACGTTATAGATCATTACCGCCATGGCGATAAGCGAGATGGCGTGGTAAATCCGGTTATTAAGCGAAAACTCGTCGGGAGCACCTCGCATATATTCCCAAAAATTGTAAACGCTGCGGAAGTTCATCAGACGGGAAAGCCTCTTTGATATGGATATTTGTTGGGTAAGCGAAGAAAATGCTACAGCGAAATTAAAGACCCCGGCGATAAAAGACAACACCGGGGTTCATAAAGAACTCTGAAATGAAGTAAATCTTAATTTACTATTTTCATATTATTCTGACTACATTTCATTAGATTCGCTCTCAAACAACTCTGCTGAAAAATGAAAAAAATCTTTTACTTCATTTTAGGATTTGCTACTGCTGCTTACGCCCAGGTGCCGCCTAAGCCATATGGCTCGCTTCCGACGCAAAGGCAGTTGGAATGGCATGATACAGAGTTTTATGGGCTTATCCACTTTACCCCAACCACTTACGAAAACAAGGAATGGGGTTATGGCGACGCAGATCCCAGGGTTTTCAACCCGCAGCAGTTCAGTGCAGAGCAAATAGTAAAGGCCGCGAAAGACGGGGGGATGCGCGGCATTGTGCTGGTAGCCAAACACCATGACGGGTTTGCGCTGTGGCCTACGAGAACCACTGAATATAATATCAGCAAAAGCCCTTTCAGAGACGGGAAAGGAGATATGGTTAAAGAATTTGAGGAAGCAGCCAGGAAGCACGGACTCAGGTTCGGGATTTACTGCTCTCCCTGGGACCGCAACAGCCCGGCCTACGGAAGCCCTCAGTATCTCCAGATTTACCGCGATCAGCTCACCGAACTGTACACCAACTACGGAGAACTCTTTATGTCCTGGCATGACGGCGCCAACGGCGGTGACGGCTACTACGGAGGAGCCAGGGAAAAACGCGCCATCGATAATACAGTATACTATGACTGGGACAATACCTGGTCTGAGCTAACCCGGAAACTCCAGCCGAAAGCCAATATTTTCAGTGACGTGGGCTGGGATGTACGCTGGGTAGGCAACGAGAAAGGAGTGGCCGCAGAAACTCATTGGGCCACATTTACTCCTCAACCGCCTGCCGGCGTCAATCATGCCGTACCCGGGCAGGCCAACTATCCCGAAAGCCCGGTCGGGCACAGGGACGGCAAGTTCTGGATGCCGGCCGAATGTGACGTTCCTATGAGAAAAGGCTGGTTCTATCATCCAGAAGAAAAAGCGAAATCACCGGAAGAACTGTTTTCCCTGTACCTGCAGAGCGTAGGGCGCGGCGCAGCGCTCGACCTTGGATTGGCGCCTGATACCCGTGGGCTCCTGGACGATGGCGACGTGGCCGTGTTGAAGGCTCTCGGGCAGAAGCTAACCCATACTTTCAGGGAGAACCTGTTGCGCGGAGCCAACTTAAAGGCTTCCAATGTCCGCGGCTACAATTCAGTCTACGGTACCAAAAACCTTGTTGATAACAGGAAGGATACCTATTGGGCAACCGACGACGACTTTGAAACTCCTAACCTGACCATCACCTTCAGCAGGCCTGTCACTTTCGACATTTTTGACATCCGGGAGTACATCAGGCTCGGCCAGAGGATAGAGAAATTTACGATCGAAGTAGAAGAAGACGGCAAATGGAAGAAGATTCACGAAGGCACTTCAGTGGGTTCCCGCCGGCTCGTCCGGTTCGACCAGCCTGTTACCGCGCAGAAACTCAGGCTTAATATCACTAAATGCCCTGCTGCAGTCGTTATCAGCGAGATGGGCCTGTACAGGGAAGCGGAATAGATTTAACACAAATAATCGCGTGGCGTGGGTTCAGCGTCGAAGTTTTATTCGGTAGTCGTTCCGCTGTTGCCCCCGCCCCCTATAAGGTCGACCAGGTTAGCGCCATCCAGTACCGCCAGGTTGGCATCCCGCCACCTTTGCATCACATTCCGGAGCGTACATTCCTCTTCGCTGGGGCAATCGTCGCACTTGCCGTAAAAGTATAACGATACACAAAGCGTCGGGGAGATCGGCCCATCAATAACCCGGATCACCTTAGAGAAAGAAACCTCTTCCGGAGGTACACGTAACATATATCCTCCTCCTTTGCCTTTCTGGCTTTGAAGAACACCATTGTTTCTTAAATCAAGCAGGATCGCTTCAAGGAATTTTTTTGGGATCCTTTCTTTTTCGGAAATATGTGAAATCAAAACCGGCCCCTTTCCATATTCCATGGCAAGAACCTTAAGCGCCTTTAACGCGTACTTTGCTTTTTTCGAAATCATACCAGATGTGTAAAAAGGCTAAAAGGCAGGAAAGAGAAAAATCTAATTTCGCGGTACCTTTCCTCCGTTAAGCAGACCCTGCATTCTTTCCAGCGTCTTTTTCTCTCCGCATAAGGACAGGAATGCCTCTCTTTCCAGGTCGATCAGGTATTGCTCCGATACTTCCTGGGCATAGCTCAGATCGCCGCCGCAGATTACGTAAGCAAGTTTGGATGCGATCTTGCCATCATATTCGGTGATGTAGTTGGCTATTTTCATTTGCTCGATACCGGCCATGAAAAGCGCGATTCCGGTACGCCCCTGAACTTTGATGTCGCTCCTTTCCTTAGGCTGGGTATAGCCGTTATCTGCCAGCTCAATGGCAGCCTGCTTCGCCTCCGCAATCAGCCTGCTCCTGTTAAGCACTATCTGGTCTTTCTCCTGCAGGTAGTTCATCTCAAAAGCCTCCCGGGCAGAAGTTGAAACCTTTGCCTGCGCTATATTCATAAAAGCATTCTGGAGAATATTGAGCTCAGGGTCTCCCTTCTGGTAAAGATCCGAACAGCGCAGCGCCATTTCTTTTGTCCCTGCGCCCGCCGGTATCAATCCTACTCCCAACTCTACCAATCCCATGTACAGCTCGGCACTTGCGACAATCTTGTCCGCATGGAGGTTCAGCTCACATCCTCCGCCAAGAGTAAGCGAATGAGGTGCTGTTACGACCGGGATCGACGAATACCTTGCACGCATCATCGTCTTCTGGAATTGCCCGATCACCATATTGATCTCGTCAAACTCCTGTTCGATTGCCAGCATGAACAGCATCGCCAGGTTAGCCCCGGCAGAAAAAGCCTCCACGCCCTCGTTTCCGATAACCAGGCCCCTGAAATCTTTCTCGGCCGTCGAGATCCCTTTGTTAATGCCTTCTATCACCTCGGCCCCCATCGTATTCATTTTGGAATGAAACTCGAGATTCAGGATGCCATCCCCGAGATCATACAGCGACGATCCCGCGTTTTTCCACACAATATTGTCGGAAAGGTTGCTCAATATAAGGAATCCCTCCTGCCCCGGTACCGGCTTATATGCCTTAGCCGCAATATCATAATACAGACGTTTCCCTTTTTCCGCTTTATAGAACGATTCGTTACCGGCGAGGATCATATCATAGACCCAGTCGGCCGGCCTGAGCCCGAGGTCTTCCATGATGTCGATACCTTTCCTGACCCCGATTGCATCCCAGGTTTCGAAAATTCCCAGCTGCCAGCCGAAGCCGGCTGTGATCGCCTGGTCGATCCGGTACAGCTCATCGGCAATTTCGGGTATCCTCAACGAAGCGTACCGCGAGATATCCGCAAAGGTCTTCCTGTAAAACTCGCCCGCCTTGTCTTTACCTTCCATTAACGCCGAAAGCCGCTTGGGCAGGCTTTCTATCGATTTGACGGCATCCAGCGTATCAAACTTCACCTTTGCGGATGGCCGGTATTCAAGCGTTTCCATATCGAGCGCCAGGATGACCGACTTGCCTTTATCGTCTTTTATTTTTTTATAAAAACCCTGGCCGGTCTTATCGCCCAGCCATTTTTTCTCATATAATTTACCTACGATATCCGGCAGCAAAAAGCCATCCCGGGACTCGTCCGTCCCCTCGCCCGACGCATAAAGATTCCGGGCCACATTCACAGTGGTATCAAGGCCGACCACATCCGACAGCCGGAATGTACCGGACTTGGGTTTGCCGCTGACCGGACCGGTGAGCTTGTCTACCTCTTCAATGGTAAGGCCCAGCTCGCCCGAGATCCTTATGGTCTGGAGCAGCGCGTATATGCCCAGCCTGTTGGCGATAAAGCCGGGAGTATCCTTACACAAAACAGTAGTTTTACCCAGGAACAAGTCGCCGTAGTGCATAAGAAAATCCACGATACCGGGGTCTGTATCCGGTGCCGGAATGATCTCAAGAAGCCGCAGGTATCTCGGGGGATTAAAAAAGTGGGTCCCGCAGAAATGCTTTCTGAAGTCCCCGCTCCTTCCCTCCGCCATCAGGTGAACGGGGATTCCGGAAGTGTTGGAGCTTACGAGCGTTCCGGGCCTGCGCAGTGCGTCTACCTTTTCATAGAGCGACTTTTTGATGTCAAGCCGTTCGACAATCGCCTCTATTACCCAGTCGTAATCCTTAATATCCTTCAGATTATCTTCGAAATTGCCGAGCCTGATGTTGGAAGCGAGAGCCGGTGAGTAGAGCGCTGCCGGCGTGGCTTTCAGGGTATTCTGAAATGACTCATTTACGATACGGTTCCGCACCGCCGGATGTCCGAGGGTCAGCCCTTTCGCTTCTTCCGCCGGTGTAAGCTCTCGCGGCACTATGTCCAGCAATAATACTTCTACCCCTATATTGGCAAAATGACATGCAATCCTGGAACCCATTATCCCTGACCCCAACACGGCAACTCTGCGGATTTTCCTGCTCATAAGTTAATTCTGTTTTCTTAGCTCTGTAATGAGATGGTTTGTACTTTTCTACTATTATTCACCCGGGTCGGCCAGGTCCGCGTTCGCTGCTCCCTCTGCCTTCAGCTTCTGGCTCTCCTCTTCTACAATTGCCTTGATGCTCTGCATAACATCAAAAAAGATAACGAGTTTCTCAAGAGGCACTTTCTGCCTGATGAGATTATTAAAGGCGATCACACCATCGCGGGCAAGCTCCCGCTTCTCTTTTCCCTTGGCAGTGAGCACAATACGTACAAACCGCTTGTCATTGTCATCGACTTCCCTGTATATCAGCCCTTTCTCCTCCATTGTTTTGAGCATCCGCACCATACTTCTGGGCTCCATACCCAGCGACGGCCCGATTTTGGTAGCGGGGGTGCCTTTCTCCATATCTATGTTCAATAAAACATAGCTGGTCGCCATTGTCATATCGAAGCGTGCCGCAAACCCGTTATACATCTTCGATATCGAGTGCCACGCCCATTTTATGTGGAAATCGACAGTTTTTTCTTTACGCATATGAAGTCCCGGTTACAATCTCTGTGCCGATAGCTTTAAATGCAAATTTAACAAAACTTATCTTTATTATGCAAGCATACTATCATGCACTCCCGGAGCCGGTTTCAACAATTCATCCGTAATTTTTTACTTTTCCAAGAATCGTATTTTCTCACTGGACAGGAACGTTCCAATTTGTCTAAATTTGCCTGAAATCGCCCCGTAGAAATGAGCACCCCCAACACCAATACAACATCCGGACAGGACACACTACCTTATCATGTGCCTGTGATGCTGGACCAGTGCCTGGACGGGCTTGATATCCGGCAGGACGGAACCTACATCGATGTTACCTTCGGGGGTGGAGGACATTCAAGGGCTATCCTGGAAAAACTTGACAAGGGAAGGCTCATTGCTTTCGACCAGGACCCGGACGCTTACGAAAATGCCCGTGAATTCCTGGGTGACCCGCGTTTTCTCTTTGTCCAGGCAAACTTCAGGTACCTGAAACGTTACCTGAAAATCCACCGGATCGGCCCTGTCGACGGGATCCTTGCCGACCTGGGCGTATCTTCCCACCAGATTGACGACCCGCAGCGCGGCTTTTCGACCCGGTTCGATGCAGCGCTCGACATGCGCATGGACGCTGCTAACGGTGAAGCCACGGCATGGGATGTCGTCAATACCTACTCTGCCGAAGAGCTGCAGCGTATCCTGGGCCGGTACGGAGAAGTGCACAACGCACGGACCCTCGCCACGGCCATTTATGCAAGCCGGCACAATGCTCCCATCAATACCGCCCCCGAGCTGACGGATATCCTCAAACGGTTTGCTCCTAAATTCAGAGAATTCAAGTATTATGCCCAGGTTTTCCAGGCTATCCGGATTGAAGTAAACAAGGAGCTGGAGGCGTTGGAGGATTTTCTTATGCAGACTCCTGAGGTGCTTAAACCGCACGGACGGCTCGTCATCATGTCTTATCACTCCCTGGAAGACCGCCTGGTTAAGAACTTTATCCAGAAAGGCGAGTTCAGCGGGGAGCCTAAGAAAGACTTTTACGGGAATGTTATAAAACCGTTCAACTCCGTAACCCGTAAGCCTGTTGAAGCCGATGAGGCCGAAATAGCGAAAAACCCGCGTGCAAGAAGCGCCAAGCTCAGAATAGCCGAACGACTCGCAGAATAGACATACTACTGCTGATCCGCCTGACAAATCCACCAAATTGAACCGATACCATGGCCAAGAAACAACCGGAGCCATTAAAAGTCCGCCCCCAATACAAACTGTTCAACTGGCTGAACAAACTTTTGCCGCTCGATCGTTTTTTCTCCGAAACCGGCAAATCCTCCAATCCCAACGACACGCGTGTTCCGGTAGCTTATTTCAACTATCTGCTGTGGATCATATTACTGCTCATCGTCCAGGGCCGGATCGGGTACTGGGATGAAGTGAACGCGCGCCAGACGGTATTGCTGAGCCAGCGGGCGGAAAACATGAGGGCCGAATACACTACCCTGGTTGCAGAGAACATGAAAAGCGGCAAGCAGTCGGTCATACAGGCCAAGATCCTGAAAGACAGCATTATGGAGCGGAAAGCTCCCCCTGTAAAAATAGTCGTAAACAGATCAGAGCTGGAAAACTGATCCTGCCCGCCTGTAATTTTAGCTTCACACTCAAACATTATCTTCCATGCCCAAAGCGGTAAAAAGCGGAAAAAGCAACAAGCAGATCCTCATCTTACGTGCCTATATCGTCTCGGGAGCGATGCTGCTGCTTGGCGTCGCCGTATTCATCAAACTCATCGACATACAGTATTTCGATACTTATGAAGGAAAAACATGGAAAGAGAGAGCTGAAACCAACCGCGAAAAGACTATCAAAATAGCGCCGCTCAGGGGGAATATCTATTCTTCCGATTCCAGTGTGCTTGCCACATCGCTCCCTTTTTACCATGTAGGCTTCGATGCTAAAACACCTGACACTACTTATTTTGAAAAACACATTAAGGAATTCTGCCAGGAGTTTGCGGAGCAATATCCCGGGAAGTCTGCCGTCACCCTCGAAAAGGAGATCAGACAGAAACGCCGTTCGAAAGGACCAGGAAGGTATCTGCGGTTGATTTCCGGGACAGTCAATCATTTTGAAAGGGAGCGTATCAAAAAAATGCCCTTCTTCATGCCGGCAAAAGGCGGAGGAGGAGGTGTCTTTGAAACCGTCCCGCTCCGGTACAAACCTTTCGGGCAAATGGCTAGCCGTACCGTCGGGACCCATGGTACCGATAAATCCAAACCTGCAGGAATAGAAGCCAGCTTTAATTCCTACCTGGCCGGAAAAGGCGGCACCCAACTGGTTGAAGTAGCGGAAAACAATATGAAAATCCCGATAGGCGACTATATAGAAAGGCCTGTACCGGGCATGGATGTCTATACCACGCTCGATATGAACATCCAGGACTTCGCCGAAACCGCTCTACGAAAAGCGATACTGAATTTTAATGCCGATAACGGATGTGTGGTCGTAATGGAAGTTGCTACCGGGGAAATCAAGGCGATGGTCAATTTTACAAACGACAAAGGTGTGCTGAAAGACATATTCAACTATGCTCTCCAGAATGCATCCGACCCCGGATCAACTTTTAAGCTGGCTACCCTGATGGCCGCAACGGAAGAGGGTAAATTCAACATCAACCAGGAAATGGTCAATACCGGGAACGGCAGGCACAACATCACGAGAAGCATCGTGGTTTCCGACGTGAGGAATGCCGGCGGGTACGGGACAATATCCGTCAGGAAAATCCTCGAAGTTTCGAGTAACGTGGGAACGGTCATGCTGGCGCAGCGGTATTTCGGTAAAAATCCCGAGAAATACAGTCAGTATCTTGACAAATTCCAGCTCCGGGGACAGACGGGCATTCCCATGGAAGGGGAAGCGGAATCAGACATCAAAAGGCCTTCCGAAAGGAGATGGAACAAATCAATCTCGCTGCCCTTCATTTCCCATGGCTATGAAATGAAAGTAACGCCCCTGAAAATGCTTACTTTTTACAATGCAGTGGCAAACGATGGCTACATGGTAAAGCCGATGCTCGTAAAACAGATCAGGAGCAACCAGCAGATAGTTGAAGAATTCACTCCGCAGGTAAGTAAAGAGCCGATCGCTTCGGAATCTACGATCAGGCAGATGAAAGAAGCACTGGCGGGCGTCGTGGCCAACGGAACTGCCCATAAGATCAACTCCCCTTACTACAGTATAGCCGGGAAAACCGGGACCGCCCAGCTCAATGGCCCGAAAGGCCCTGAAGAAGGGAAATATCATGCCTCATTCGCAGGCTTTTTCCCGCTTGACAAGCCTAAGTATAGCATGATAATCTCTATCAATAATCCGAAAGGTCATTCTCTGTCAAGCCTCTACGGTGGTAGCGTATCTGCCCCGGTTTTTAAAGAAATTGCAGACAGGATCTACCTCTATGACGTAAGCCTGCACAACGTGCCTGTGGAAAAACCGGAAAAGGCGCCGACAACGCCGGTGTACCTGGCCGGGTATTCGAAAGATCTGACAGCCATAGCAGGCGAGATGAAGCTGCCGCAAACGCCGGGCCTGGAAAACGAATGGGTATCGGGCAGTGTTAAAGGCAGGGAAAAAACATCCTGGGAAAAGAAATATCCTTCGGGTGTACGTCTTCCCGATGTAAGCGGAATGACACTGCGGGATGCATTGTTCCTTCTTGAAAACAAAGGCTACAAGGTGATATATCAGGGGCGCGGCAAGGTCGTCTCACAGGATTACAGAGAGGCCGGCCCACACAAGGAAGTGCTGCTGACATTGCGGTGATGTAGGGACGCACGGACGTGCGTCCTTCACGGTCGTGGGTTCGTCATTGTCGTGGGTTCGTCACGGACGTGGGTTCGTCACGGTCGTGGGTTCGTCACGGTCGTGGGTTCGTCATTATGTCGCCGTAGGCTTTCCTTGGAAATTCATTTCAATCAGGTACCGGTGGGTGAACTTTTGCCCA
>CAZLTN010000090.1:0-21853 GCA_964562455.1 uncultured Cytophagales bacterium | reverse complement strand
AAGATTAAAATCCCTGATTTTTTAAGTCATAAAAAACGTCTTGGACACGTGTGAATCTGACTATAAGAGAGGGAGGTAAAAAACAATACAAAAAGGAGCGTATAGAAAAAATTATACATAATAATGGATATAGTAAATTTAATTCAATAAAGTGCTCCAATAATACAAAAACATATTTGATTTCAGTATCCCGCTCTCGCTTTGTGAAAATATTTATATCTCCCCGCTAATGCGCGCCATTCACAGGTTCTAATGCACCATAAAAAAATATTTCTATATTTGTCCGTCATTCTCTCGGGGTAAAGAAAAACATTGTTGTGGGCGCACGTTTTCTTTCCATTTTCTTCCTGTCGCTGATGCTTATCAAAGTATGCATCATACCTCTCGTATACCTCGATTTTGAGCTGCGCCACGATTACATCGTAAAAAATCTCTGTATCAATAAAAACAGGCCTGAGCTCAATTGCGACGGTAAATGCTACCTCGCCAAACGGATTGCGGCTGCCAAAGAAAAAGAACAGCAGGAGGCCGGGCGTAACTTTATTTTTAAATTGTGTGAAACACTGGCAGAACCGGCCAGGCCATTTTGTGCAGTCCTTCCTGAAAAACCCCTGATACTTGTCGCCGACAAAATTTCCTTTCTATATACTTCCGGCCTTAATGGCGTAACGCCCGTCTCAGGCGTTTTTCACCCCCCGCTTATATCCTGATCCTACTCTCTATCGTTTTTAAGCAGGGAAGCCCCGAATTCACAGATTTTATTTTGTAAGTGCATTCGTAGTCTTATCGATACCGATAGAGAGGCTCTTATTTGAAAATTCATACTTATTCCATTCGCCCGCAGCTATTGTCCGGGCGCCTAATTTTCTTTCAAAAATGTCAGATATAAGCAGTCTGTTCAGACGCTCTGTTTCGCTTGCAGTTATTGCAGGCCTGTGCTGGTCATGTGATTCCAAAGACCCCGCCCCTGGCGGAAAGCTAAAAATCGAATTCGATAACGTCGTCGGCGATAAAAATCTTGTTTTAAACGGAGTCAGCTATGAAAATGCCACCGGGGAAGATTTTGTCATTACCAAATTCAATTACTTCGTTTCCAATTTCAGGTTGTATAAAACAGACGGCACAGTCTTTACCGTCCCCCAGGATTCGTGTTATTTTCTCATAAAGGAAGACAACCGAACGTCGCAGCTTATCACATTGAAAAACCTCCCGACCGGCGACTATGACCATGTGGAATTTATGGTTGGCGTCGACAGCCTCCGGAACACCATGCCTCAGGAGAGACGTACCGGGGCGCTCGATCCCGGCGGGGATATGGCCGGCGATGGCATGTACTGGGCCTGGAACTCGGGTTATATTTTTGTAAAGCTGGAAGGAAGTTCATCTTTCGGAAACCCGACCAACAACAAATTCTACTATCACATCGGGTTGTATGGCGGATACGATAAACCTACAGTCAACAATACACGGATCGTCAAAATCAAATTCGGAAACGATATTGCCAGAGTAACGGAAAGCCATACGCCGGAAGTACACCTGTTTGCGGACGTGCTTAAGTTTTTCGACGGCCCTGCCACACACCTGAGTATTGCGGAGTATCCGGGTATTATGGCTGCCGATGTGCACAGGCCTTATACTCAGAAAATCGCAGACAACTATAAGCAAATGTTTTCCTACGATCACATCCACTGATTTTCTTATGTCCGTAGAAAAGAAATATACTGCTTTGGGGCTTCTGACGCTGTGGCTGCTCATAGTCTTCGCGGCATCCTGCGGGAAGAAAGGCGACGATCCCGATCCCATACCGGGCGGGCCCACTCCCTATAATTGGGTCAAGCCTGCCCACTTCCCGGATCCGGTGTATGATTTTTCGAAGAATCCGCTTACGAACGAAGGCATCAAACTGGGTATGTTTCTTTTTTACGACGGGATTATGTCGCGTACAAACGAGATCGGCTGCGGCACCTGTCATC
This sequence comes from uncultured Cytophagales bacterium, assembly GCA_964562455.1. GTDB lineage: Bacteria > Bacteroidota > Bacteroidia > Cytophagales > Spirosomataceae > Ravibacter. The sequence continues at coordinate 19,880 of CAZLTN010000090.1, read as the reverse complement.
AGCAGCAGGCAGCTTTTACGCACCACGGTCACGAGCTTAGCCACGGGGTAGACGACCTGATCGGTACCCGGAACTCGCTTGCAGTACAGAACATGGCCTGGAGCCCGCGCTTTTTCTGGGATGGCGGTGTTCACGATCTCGATTTCTCCCCGCTCAACGCCATAGAAAACCCGGTCGAGCTCGGCGAGTCCGTGCCTTCCATTATTGCAAAGCTAAAGACCGGGCCGAGACCGGGTGCAAAAATGCCCGTCGATTATCCCCGGCTTTTCAAAGAGGCTTTCGGCACTGAAGAGATTACGACCGGGCTTATGATGCGCGCGCTCTCGCAATTCATGCTCACGATGGTTTCGGCTACCTCCAAATATGACTTCTATTTAATGGGAGACCAGTCGGCGCTGAACGCTAAAGAGAAAGAAGGAATGCTTTTGTTTGAAAAAAACTGTTCTTCCTGCCATGCAGGGGTTATGCAAACCGATCACTCTTTCCGCAATAACGGCCTGGTCCCGATGCGTATCAACGACAGGGGACATTCCGAGATTACAGGAGACAAAACTGATCGCTACAAATTCAAGGTTCCCAGCCTGAGAAACGTCGGCGTAACGCTTCCTTATATGCACGACGGGCGCTACCATTCACTGGAAGAAGTACTGGCTCATTACAGCGACTCGGTCGGGCTTTTCATAAAGTCCGGCTCCGAAGCTGTCGAAACGCTGGACCCGCTCCTGGCCAGGCCGGAAAAGCCTGGGATACCGCTTACAAAAAACGAGCAGCAGGCCATTATCGCATTCCTGCATACGTTGACCGATGAAATATTCCTGAAAGATCCGAAGCTCGCCGATCCCGGGATTGGAAATGCGCTTTGATAATTAAATTCCATTTCAATGAAAAAGATATTTATTCCATTCTTACTTCTTACGCTCGTCTCCCCGGCCGGATTTGCCTGTGATGTCTGCGGTTGCGCAAACAGCGGCTCCTATTTCGGGCTGATGCCCCAGTCGCACAAATCTATTATAGGGGTGCGGTACAACTATCTCTATTTCGATACCCACCCGGAAAGCAAAATACTGGCGACAAAAGAAACTTTCAATGTAGCGGAGCTCTACGGCAGGTTTTTCCCCTTTAAGAGAGTACAGGTTATGGCTTTCGTCCCTTACCGTTTCGACGAGCAGGTAACCTCCGCCGTTACCAAACGGAACTCAGGGCCGGGCGATATCACAGCGTTGGCCAACTACAGTGTCTTCAACGGCCTTATGGACGGAGAAAGCAGCTCCGCTTTCACCCATTCCTTCCTGGCAGGCGGAGGCATCAAGCTACCTACCGGCAGATTCAGGTATAACGAAAACGACCCGTTACAGGTAGCAAACGCCAATTTTCAGTTGGGTACAGGAAGCCTGGACTTTATTCTAAATGCATTTTATACCCTGAACTGGAAAAAATGGGGATTATCTGCCAACGTTTCCCGCAAATTCAACACGAAAAATGCTGAAGGCTACCGGTTCGGTAATCAACTGTACGGCACTGCCGACCTTTTTCATACCTTCAGCCTGGGTAAATTAAGCCTTATGCCCAGCATCGGTCTCTATGGAGAATACTCCGGACATGGCAGGCAAAACGACCTGGTGCTGGACATAACCGGGGGGACAATCGTAAACGGAAGCGCCGGCCTTAACCTCTTTGCCGAAAAATGGATGCTGGGCATAACAGCCCAGAAACCTATCCATCAGAAAAGCGCTTCGGGCCATGTTTTTCTCCGCGACCGCTTCCAGGTGCAGCTTGGGTTTCTGTTCTGACACTACCTGCCGGATAAAAAAAACAGACTGGATATCCGCGGCAAATCTGTAATTTTGTGTCGTTTTTATTTAGGTATGTAAGAGATCCTGATTGTATGAACACTTCCGATCAAGCTACTGAGTCCTGGCTTCAGCGTTTACAGGAAAAATGGTCCCTTTCAAACTATTGGCAGGTAGTGGCGGTATTAGTGGTATTTTCGCTGGCAGGCTCATCGGTAGTAGCGTTGCGCAAATGGCTGTTTGAGGTTCTGGCTTATACCGACCAGACCCCGATGTGGCTTAAAGTAATTACCTACCTTGCATTCGTATTTCCCGCTTACCAGGTCCTGTTGCTTTTTTACGGGTTCATCCTTGGCCAGTTTAACTTTTTCTGGTCCAAAGAAAAGCGTATGATCCAATGGGTAGTAAAAAAAGTTTCGGGATAGGATCGGTCCCCTACCGACCGTCCTTACCGGCACTTCTCACCTGCCTCCTGTATTCAAAGGGGGTCACACCCCGCTGCTTCCTGAAAGCCTGGATGAAGTGGGATACGTTCTCGAAGCCTACCTGATAGCATATCTGTGTAACCGAATCTTCCCCGCTTGCCAGCAGGTTGCATGCGTAGCCTACTCTCAATTCGCCAACGTACCGCGTCAGCGTCTTTCCTGTCTGGGATTTGAAATACCTGCAAAACGCCGCTTCATTCATGCTGGCAAGCCCGGCCACCTCCTCTAAAGCTATGCTCCCGGTGAAATTCTCAAGCAAATAAGCCATGACGCTGCTCATACGCTTGTTCTTCCTGTCCAGCAGGTTAGATGAAACGTAATCCGGGGAAATTACTTCTACCGCCGGTGAAACTGCTATTTCCTGCAATATCCCCAACAATATCAGCAGTTGCCTGAAATCGTCTGCAGCCGGAAGTATCTTCATCGACGCTGCTACGGAAGAACGCAGCGGCTCCCGTAGCAGCAGGCCATCTCCGGCTTTTTCGAAAAGGGATTTTATGTCGGCCGTTTCAGGAAGATTAAAAAAATCGCGCCCGGCGAATGTCTCCTGGAAGCGCACAATGATCGCCTCAGAAACTGACTGGCTCCCTGCACGGTAAAACTCCGTATCGCTCTTCCAATAATGGGGAAGATTCCTGCCCAGCAATATGATCTCGCCGCCTTCAAACCGGCCACTATGCTGCCCGATGAACCTTGTCCCCGACCCTGCGACCACGAAATTGAGCTCTATCTCCGGATGGAAATGCCAGGGATTGGTAAAATAAGGGACCGCTTCATGCCGCAGATCGAAAGAACGGCCCGCGCTGACAGGAACACTGAGCAGATTAGGTTGAACAGCCTTCGCCATATAGCCCTTCCTGTTGTATTATTTGCGTAATAGTGAACTATACAATATAAAGATGCAAATCTAGCAACATCTCCTGCAAAAACACTATTAGAATAATGAAAAAATTAAGGCGTTTTTTGCTAAGCAAATCAACCCTTGGCTTATGTTCAGAAAGTTATCTTATTTATTGCTGTTTTTTTGCGCGGTTTCTTCCGTAGTGTCCGGTCAGAGGCATAATACCCTGTCGAAAGCAGAGAAGAAAGACGGATGGGTCCTGTTGTTCGACGGAAAAACGACCGGTGGATGGCGCGGCGCCTATAGCGAGGCTTTTCCTTCCCAGGGTTGGGTTGTCGAAAACGGCGAGTTAAAAGGAAAGCTGCAGAACGGTGGAGAAGCTTCGGATGTAGGAGACATCGTCACGCTTAAAAAGTACAAAAACTTTGATTTTGTCTTCGACTGGAAGCTGGGTAAAGGAGGAAACTCAGGTGTAAAGTATTTCATCGAAGAGCGATTGCCCAAACCTGAAAAAGGCTCGCAGGCCGGGTACGAGTACCAGCTCATAGACGACGCGGACTATATTTACAGGGGGGAGCCGCTTGGACCTAAATTTAAAACTGCTTCCATCTACGAGGTAGCCGCCGCCGATAAGCCGGACGTAGAAATGGGTACCTGGCACCGGTCCCGCATCGTGGTCAATAACGACCGTATCCAACATTGGCTCGACGGCAAAAAAGTGCTGGAGGCAGACCGCCGGACCGGTTCCTTCAAAGAGGATGTCGCTAAAAGCAAATTCCGTGATTATCCCGGTTTTGCCGATATACCTGAAGGATATATACTTTTACAGGATCACGGGCATAGCGTTGCCTTCAGAAATATCAAAATCAGGGAACTATGAACCGCAGAAATTTTATCGGGAAGTCTGCCGGTGTTGCCGCTGTACTCGGCTTTCCAACTATCCTACCTTCGTCTGTTTTTGGCAAAAATGCACCGTCGAACAGGATCACCATCGGTATGATCGGTACCGGCCGCCAGGGAATAAGCAATAACCTCCAGGGGGCAGACCTTAAAGCGATCGGCGCCCGGATACCCGGTTTGCTGGAACTCCCCGACGTACAGGTTGTTGCGGTATGCGACACAGACAGCTGGCGCATGGAGCAGGCCCGTGAGGTGGTCGACCGGCACTATTCCGGGCAGGCCGGTTCCGGGAAGTTCAAAGGCTGCTCTACCCACAGTGATTTCCGCGAGATACTGACAAGGAAGGATGTGGATGCCGTCATGATCTCGACGCCCGATCACTGGCATGTACCAATGGCCATTATGGCCGCACGCGCCGGTAAGCATATTTCCTGCGAAAAACCGCTCAGTATGAGTGTTTACCAGGGCCGTCAGCTTGTGGAAGAGCTAAAAAAACATCCGGTAGTCAACCGCACAGACAGCGAGTTTCGTTCGGTGCGCCCCCAGAACCATGCTGTCGAACTGGTCAGGAACGGAAGGATAGGAAAGCTCCTGAAAATAGAAATATCGTTCCCTTCCGACCCGGACCCGGTACCGCCGCAGCCTGACATGGCTATTCCCAAAGAGCTTAACTACGATTTATGGCTCGGACCCGCGCCCGAAGTCCCGTACACCGATATGCGCGTGCATACGCCCTTCGACACAAAAAAACGACCCAACTGGATGCGGCTCGATACGTACGCCCAGGGAATGATCGCCAATTGGGGCACCCATTACTTCGATATGGCACAATGGGCTAACAACAGCGAATATTCAGGGCCGGTCGAAGTGGAAGGCTTCGGCTTTTTCCCGAAAAGCCTGTGGAATACCATGATCAATTTCAGGGTCAGGTACCGGTATGAAAACGGCGTCGAAATGACCTGCAGCCAAACACCTGACAGCACACCTTCCATCCGCTATACCGGAACGGAAGGCTGGATCCTGGTCGATGGATTCCCGGGGAAAATTACAACCGGTAATCCTGCGCTGCTCACATCAAAGCCGGGCGGGCGCGAACTCGATCTTTCCCGGACGCTCTGGGACAAGCCCGATTTCGTGGATGCCGTGAAAACAAGCCGCAAAACGCTCGAGCCGCTCGAGGTCGGCCATCGTACAGTTTCGATATCGCAGATAGGACTCATCGCCTGCCAGACAGGTGAACGCCTGAAATGGGATCCGGCAAAGGAAATATTTATAGGGAATAACGCGGCCAACGCGCTATTGGCCGCCCCGGTCCCACGCAAACAATGGAGCTTATGAACAGGGGGATGAAATCAATTCTAACAGCCGGTATACTATGGGTACTGGCTGCGTTCCCGGCGGCGGCACAGAATAATTTCTTCTTTCCCCTGCATAACATCATACGGGGCGATTCGGTGTTTGATACTTTCGACAAGCAGGTGGCCTTTATCAAAAAGACCGGGTACGACGGGATCGAGATCAACCAGGTCGGCAGCTTCCAGGGTATGAAAGCAGCCTTGGACAAGCATCGGTTCCCCGGAGCATTTTTCTATGTAAAGGTAAAGCTGGAGGAACCCTATTTTGAGCCGCTCCTGGAAGAGTCGATCCGCCGGTTGAAAGGGAGCAAAACCATTATTTCTCCGTATCTCGTCAGCGAGTCCGGGAAATACACGCCTTCGTCGCGCGATGCAGACCAGCTTGCGGTAAGCCTGATAAGGCAGGTAGCCGACTGGGCGGGGCAATCGGGACTGGAGGTAGCTATTTACCCGCACGTCTTTTTTTATGTGGAACGAACCGACCATGCGCTCGAGCTCGCAAAAAAAACCGGCCGGGAAAACGTAGGCCTCACCTTTAATCTCTGCCACTGGCTGGCGACGACCGGCCCCGCCGGCCGGGCTACCCTCCGGAAAGACCTTGAAGGTATGCTCCCCTACCTGAAAATGATCACGATCTGCGGCGCAAACGATGTCCTGTCGCAGAAAAAAAATATCTGGGACGACTATATACTCCCGCTCGGAAGCGGTTCCTTCGATACTTACGGATTAGTGAAGTATGTGCTGAAGGACCTGAAATTCAAAGGGCCGGTAGGCGTGCAATGCTATAATATCAAGGGCGATAAACAGGCCCTTGTCCAGAACACCCTGGCTGTCTGGAAAAGCTATAAAACACGCCTCCGGTCAGAAAAATAAAAAACAATCAGGACATGCAATTCACAAGAGAACACCTTGAAGCCTACCGCCGTGACGGATATGTAATAGTCCGCGGGCTTTTCTCCAGCGAGGAAATCGACCTATTGTATTCGCTGGCCGTTCAGGACGACCTCATTGCAAAAAAGAGCTACGACCGCATCGACTCATCCGGGCTCAGGACAAAACTTGCGCTGTGGTATTCTCTCGACGAGAGCATTTACAGCAAATTTGCCCGCTCTGAGCGCATCGTGCAGGGTGTCGAACAAATCCTTGGCGGGGTGCCCGCTCACTACCACTCCAAGCTCATGCAAAAGGAACCCCGGAGCGGCGGCGCCTGGGAATGGCACCAGGATTACGGCTACTGGTACAAGAATAACGGCTTTCTCTTTCCCGATATGCTGAGCGTCATTACAAGCCTCACACCTGCAACCCGGGAAAACGGTTGTTTACAGATGATAAGAGGATCGCACAAAATGGGGCGGGTGGAACATGGCTTTTCAGGCGAGCAGATCGGCGCCGATATGGAAAAAGTGAACGAAGCGCTCAGGATCATGCCGTTGGACTACCTCGAAATGGCACCCGGCGATACTGCCTTTTTCCATTGCAATACCCTGCATGCCTCTGCCGCCAATCTTTCAGAAAAACCACGCTGGTCGATCATAACGGCCTACAACCTGGCCAGCAACAAGCCTTACAAAGATATCCACGAGAGCAGTTTCACACCTATTGAGCCTTATACCGGCAATTTATTAACGGAAGAAGTAGTGGCGATTTCGGAAACCGCCGATTTCCTGGTCAAGAAGCCGAATTAAGCTCTTTCCTTTCCGGACATAGCCGCCTTCGCTATCCTTAATGAAAAAACATTAAGAGACTAAAGGCATGAAATAGTCATGAGCGGATCCGTACTAAAACTGCTTCCCGGTTATCGCCCTCCCGTCGCCTAGGCGCCCCTGTCCGGAGGCGAGGGAGAGCTTTTCTCCAGGGACAGAAGGAAGAAGGATCCTACCGTTCCCGAAAGCAGGGAGGCCGCCAGTATGGAGAATTTAGCTTCCGACTCCAGGTGATGCAGCCCCTTGAAAGAAAGCATAGCGATGAATATGGACATCGTGAACCCTATTCCTGCCAGCATTCCCACTCCCAGCAGATGCGCCCACGTAGCCCCTTGCGGAAGCTTGCATAGCCCTATCTTTACGGAAATCCAGGTAGCGAGCGTAATGCCCAGCGGTTTTCCGATAAAAAGCCCCAGTAGAATCCCCAGCCCCAGCGGCGTAAAAAGCCCGTCAACCATACCGGCCTCAAAAGCTATGTTGGTATTACACAAAGCAAAAAGCGGCATAATGAAAAAATTGACAGGTTTTACTATCGCGTGCTCCAGCTTTTCGAGCGGCGAATACACGTCCTTTTGCCGGGATGCAGGAATTGCCATCGCCGTTATCACACCCGCAATAGTTGCATGTATACCCGAATGATGGATAAAATACCAGATAAATGCTCCGGGTATGAGGTAAAAAACGAGCTTCCTTACACCCATCCTGTTGAGTATTACCAGCAAAACCAGGATCGCGGCCGCGTAAAGCAGGTAATTGATGTGCAGCTCGGTCGTATAAAAAACAGCGATTACCAGGATCGCCATGAGGTCATCGGCGATCGCGAGCGCTGCCAGGAAAATTTTAAGGGAAACCGGTACCTTGTCGCCCAGCAGGGTAATGATCCCCAGCGCAAAGGCAATGTCGGTAGCCATCGGGATCCCCCAGCCTCCGGCCGATTCCGTACCGGCATTGAACAGTGTATAAATAGATGCCGGCGCCAGCACCCCTCCCAAAGCTGCAATAATAGGCAAGGCTGCCTTTGAGGGAGAAGACAGCTCGCCGTTCACCAGCTCCCGCTTTATTTCCAGCCCGACGAGCAGGAAAAATATCGCCATCAACCCGTCGTTGACCCAAAGCAGAAGCGAATATTTCAGATGGATCGATCCGATATCAGCCCCTATCCCGGTAGCCAGAAGCTGCTCAAAATCTTTCCCGAAAGGAGAATTGGCCACCAAAAGTGATACTGCAACACAGAAGAGAAGAATAATACCGCCTGATGATCCTGAAGAAAGGAACCTGCGGAAGAGATTTACCGGATTCGCCATACCTGCAAAAATAGGACCGGGTATCTTCTGATAAAACTGCTGCAGCTTATTTTTCCCTCTCCCGGTTCAATAATGATCGGTCCCCAGCAACTCCAGGTATATTCCGCGAAGGTGCCCGCCGGGAGCCAGTTGACAGGACAGCCTGCTTTGAGGAGTCGTATTGGGAATGACATCGAGTGTTTCCAGTTCCTGCCAGGTAGGCTCTGGTAAACGTTCGAGCCCTTCGATAATACGGCAATGACAGTCTGCGCAGAGTCCCATCCCTCCGCAGGTCGCCCGCATTTTGTAATCGAAGGTCTTCAGCACCTCCATCAGGTTATACTCCGCATCTTCCGGGACCTCTATATTCCGGACATTCCCGTTCCGGTCCCTGACGGTCAGCTTTAATGACTCAGAATCCATGAACGCCATAAACTGTGGTATATTTAAAAGTTCTCTTCTTTTCAGGATATACGATATGGAAAGCGCTTTGCGCCATCAAAGCTGCTTCATGGAAACCGCATAATATGAGCTTCAGCTTTCCCGGATAAGTATTGATATCGCCAATTGCAAAAATGCCGGGTACATTGGTAGAATAATCGAAGGTATTTACCTCTATCGCCGCGTTATGCAGGCTCAGCCCCCATTGGGCTATCGGACCAAGCCTGGGAGTAAGGCCGAAAAGCGGTATAAAGAAATCTGCCTTGATGCCGCTTATCGAACCGTCGGCATGCTCAAGCCGTACCGCCTCAAGATAATCCTCCCCTACCAGGCCGGCCACATTGGCCTGGAGTACCAGGTCTATTTTTCCTTTGCCGGCCAGGTCGAACACCTTTTCTGCAGAATCAGGAGCTCCCCTGAAAGATTCTGAACGATGGACCAGCGTTACCCTTTCGGCAATATCACTGAGAAAGAGCGTCCAATCCAGGGCTGAATCGCCTCCGCCTGCTATCACAACATGCCGGCCGCGATAGGACTCCGTATTCCTGACGAAGTAATTAACACCTCTTCCCTCGAATCGCGCCAGGTTTTTAAGATCGGGCTTCCGGGGTTCAAAGCATCCCAGGCCTCCGGCTATGACAATGACCCTGGCCTCCACGATGGAGTTTTCGTTAGTCCTGATGAGGAATTCACCGGTTTCCAGCTTGATCACTTCCTCTACCTTTTCTCCGAGCGTAAAGGTTGGCTTAAAAGGAGCTATTTGCTCTTTCAGGTTCTCGACCAGCTCCTGGGCGTTGATAGCCGGAAAACCCGGAATGTCGTAGATCGGTTTCTGCGGATATATTTCCGACAACTGGCCTCCCACCTGCGGCAGCACATCGATCAGGTGGCAGCGCATTTTCAGCAACCCTGCTTCAAAGACAGCAAACAGTCCAACCGGACCGGCTCCTATAATGCATACATCTGTGATAACTTTATTTTCCATTTCCTTATCGTTTTGATGCGAATTTGGAATGGAAAACAGCAGTTAACAAACGATTATTTGTTATCTACCATAACTTTTGGTTATGGAAACCCGATCCAGGCGGCCCGGTCAGAGACCGGTTGTCGCCCTCCCGTCGTCCGGAGACGAGGGAGAACGGCTATGGTCTGGCGGGAACCGCCACCTCCGGCTTCCGTGTGCCAGGAGCCGATACGAGTATCGAATTCGCTGTCAGCCTTATCTCTCTCCATTCGTGGGGATTCCTGGCAAAAGCAGCCGTCTGGACCTGCACGAGCTTGTTCTGAGGTCCCAGGTGCCGTATTAAATTTTCATGATTATGGCCTGACAGGATCAGCTTCAGGGTAGGATGTCCTGACAGGATATCATAGAGTTCGCTTCCGGCCGTGTCTTTCCCGAAAGGAATGTGCATCAAAACAATTTCCACGTCATCTTTCGACTCGTTCAACTGTTCCTTCAACCATTCGAGTTGTATACGATCGAGATAGGGCGGTTTACTTTTTTCGAAATCTCCCGCCGAATTATAGCCGTTGTCCAGGAAAATAAGCCGATACTGCGTCCCTCCGGCTGTCAGTGACCGGCTGTAATAAGTCCCTTCGCTAAAAGCAGGAACCGAACGGATCCAGGCGGCGCGTGCCTTACCCGCTTTCCGCTGGGAGGACACCATTCGCTCCCCGTCCCATTTGTAGGAAGCTATATCATGATTACCAAGATTCAGAAAAACCGGGAGGGAATAGCCGCCTATCAGCCTGGCAAACCTTTCTATCTGGTACGCTTCCTCATTGCCATTCAAGTCCGTAGCGCCGCAAAAATCTATCATATCGCCCGTGATCGCCGCAAAACGGGTATTTTTCGAGGTAGACAGGGAATCCAGCATCTTCTTCAACGGCTCGATACCTCTCCCGTAATGCGTCCTCAGCCTGACGATATCAGGTTGGTAGCGCTCCAGTCCGAATATCAGGTGGGTATCGGTGATATGCACAAATGAAACCGTGTCCGATTGGGCAGATGCCAGCGGGGAAAGGAATATTACGAAAAGGCTGGAAAGCAATATGGGCAGACGGGAAATTTTCATGGATTTATTACCTGGTTTTGCTTTTAAGCACTATACGCATCAAATATCTCTGTTGTGAAAAACTACTTTTGCGGACGCAGCTCCAGCGTATCGGTTACTTTTCCCTGCTGATCGACTACCTCTATCAGCAGCCTCTGGTCGTTTGCCTTAGCCCTGAGCACCGCGTTGTTCGAATTCACCAGAACCGGGAATTTATGGGTGCTGTTTGCCGCTACCTTCATATGGCGGTGCAGGTGGCCGCTGAGCATTACCTGGGCCCCGGCATCGTTCAGAAGGGGAACGAACTTACCGGCAATTTCCAATTCCCCATGCCAGCCGCCGAAAGGAGGCATATGGCATATCACAACCTTATAAGGAGCATTTACATACTCCGGGCGCTTCAGGATTTCCTTCAGCCATTCGGCCTGTTCCGACCGGTAATGGTCCATATTGACGATCCCGGAATACTCTATATCCGAGTCTGGTTTATCTTCACCGCAATCCAGTACCACAAAACAGATCGGGCCTCTGCGAAACAGGTAATACAGGTTTCCCGTAGAGGTCGGGAAGTAGTCGGGGAACGGGCTTGCATACTGGCCTCTTGTTTCATGATTCCCCCGGGCATAGTACATGGGGATCTCGCTTGCGAATACTTTTGTACCGGTATCCATAAAATCGGTGAACATCTGATCTTCCGTACGGAGGTCGTTGGCCATGTCACCGTTAAAGAATATAAGGTCTGTCTTTTTCAGGTCGAGGTTACCAAGAAGCTTCTCCATCACTTCGTTACGCCCGTGTATGTCATTCACGACCCCGAACATAACTTCTTTCTGATCAGGCCTGCTGGTAGTGAAACGGAGGGGGGCGGTACGGTATACCTGTGTAGCAGCAACCTCTCCGTACTGCACTTTGGCGCCAACATGGCTGAGCACCTCCTGGGAGTATACACGGTAGCGATATGCGGTTCCCGGGGTCAGACCTCTCAGGGTAACTTTATGCAGCTTCGATACATTTTTGAAACCATGCGAGCTGGCAAAAAATTTCGGACGCTCCTTCTGGTAAAAATGTGTGCTGTCGTCGGGAGCTAGCTCCACCCAGCCTGTTGCATCCGAATCCGTTGTCCAGACAATCGTTACGCCCGTGTCATGCAGCGCCTGCAGGTAGGGCCCGTGTGTGATCTTGATGGTACTTTGGGCGAAAGCCGGCAAGGCAGCCAGGATAACCGCCGCAAAGAGTAATATTTTTTTCCGCATTTTACGATGATTTATAAAAACGACGCATGGTGCATCATGCTGTAAAAATAGAAATGTTTAAGTCCCGACGAAACGCCGGGCTCGCATTTATTGCGGCAGCTTTCTCCGGAAGCTGCCGCAATAAATGTTCCGGATCCTAGTAACCGGGATTCTGGACCAGTAAGCTGTTTTTATTCATTTCGTCGCGCATAAAAGGCAGGAAATAGGTCTTGTCATTCCATGAACGGGACTCCCATGTTTCATGACTGACGGTTGGTCTGGTGGCAGTCGTTCTATCAGGATTGAGCTTATAAACCGCTTTTGCAATTTTTACGGGTTTATAAACTTCCGGCGCTATAACCCACCTTCTTACATCATAAAAACGATGTTCCTCAAAGGCAAGCTCTATCCTTCGCTCATTGCGATACCTTGTGCGAAGCGCAGCTCCGGACTCCGTTACCCCAGGTAAGCCGGCGCGCCTCCTGACCTTATTAATGTATTGCCTGGCTTCTTCCTCTTCGCCCAGCTCGATACACGCTTCCGCATAATTCAGGAGTATTTCCGCATACCGGATAAACCTCCAGGTCGCAGTCTGCTTAATGTATTGGGCGTCGATGGCCGGATCTATATATTTACGGCAATAGTACCCCGTATATGACCCGTTCCAGTCTTCTATCGTACTGTTCCTGGTGTCTACCCCATACAGTATGTTCATGGAATTGGTTGTATTGTTCCATACCTCCCATGAGCCGGTCTGTACTTTGTTGTTCGGATCGAGCCCCTGGGCATCTACCGGCCGTACCCTCCAGGGCGCTTCGTTATAAAGGATCGTGGCATAAAAACGCGGCTCCCTGTTATAATAAGGCTCAGCCTTGTGAGCAGGGTTATTCCAATCGAATTTAGTTCCGTCCCTCATTTCGTAGTCATCCACCAGGTTGCCGATAGGAGCGTTGGTTCCCCACCCGTGGTATCCGTTAGGCGAAGTATAAAGCCCCCAGTTCTGGGCCATCGGCGTAGTAAAGAATTTGATAAAAATATCCTCTTCGTTGATTTTGGACAGGAACAAGTCCACCAGGTTCTGTGCGACCGAATCAGCCGGCGAAGGTTCGGCCCGGAAGAGGCTGTACTCGTTCATATCTATCACCGCTTTTGCAGCCAGTTTAGCTTCCTGCCAGCGCTGCACCCTGTTGTTGTCGGTATACCCTATCAGTTCCTGGTTGGAATAAGATGGAAATACCTTAGTGTTATATAGGTCGCTCGCCGCGTACAGGAGCACCCTGGATTTCAAAGACAGCGCCGCACCTTTGGTTGCCCGCCCGATATTGTTGCCGCTATGCCTGACAGGCAACAGCGCCGCCGCTTTATCGCATTCGGAAACAATAAAGCTCACACATTCTGCAAATGTGTTCCTCTTCTGCTGGAAATCGTCAGACAGCCCGTAGACATTCTCAATAAGTGGCACGCCGCCGTACACGCTTACCAGGTTGAAGTAATTGTAAGCCCTTAAAAAATGAGCCTCGCCCGTCATCCTGTCTTTCTGTGTCTTGCCGTCTACCAGAGCGTTGGAGAAGGGGACCTCACCAACTTTCTCAAGGAAGATATTGCAATACCTGATGTGTTTGTAAAGGTCATTCCAGGACCTGAACCGGGAAAGGGATGCAGGCCAGACAAGCAGGTTATCCTGGGTAACCAGGCTGTTATTAAAATCTCTCGAACCGCCGTTTCCCCGGTAATGAGCCTCATCCACGATATTCGCTTTCATACGTCCGTCGGAGAGAGGCTCGTCAAGACGGAAATAGATATCATTGATAAAGGTCTCAGCCAGGGCGGGGTCGCCCCAAACTGCCGTTTCCGAAAACTCGGTATAAGGTACTGTTTCCAGGAAATCCTGGTTACATGCCTGGAATCCCAGAAGCATCAGGACCGCTGATATTTTTTGTAGTCTATTCATCTGAATAAGATTAGCTATTCTTTGTAAGTCAGATTTTTTAAAATCGTATCCCGTTTACCGGTCAGAACGTGAGCGATATGCCCAGGTTATAAACTTTGTTGAGCGGATAACCCGTGGCGGAGGTCACCTCCGGATCAAAATCTTTGACCTTGGTAAAAGTCACGAGATTCAGCCCGGTAAAATAGACCTGCGCGCTGCCCATCCACAACTTTTTACAGACTTCCGCAGGTATGTTATACCCGAACTCGAAGTTCTTGAGCCGGAGGTAGTCCGAGCTTTGCAGCCAGTAGGTGTTCTGATTGTTCCTCCAGTATTCCGAATAGCGGTTCCAGGGTCGCGGCTTGGAAGCATTGGGATTATCCGGCGTCCATCTTCCTTCCGTATCCCTTTTCAGGTAATTCCCGGTTTCACCGTTGTGCTCGTAATAGTCGTTCCGCAGCGTACCGGTGGCCCACTGAAGAAACAGCGAGGAATAGAATCCTTTGAAAGACAGGTCTACATTAAACCCGCCCGTATGGGTCGGCAGGTCCGTCTTATGGATCCTTACCCGGTCAAGGCCATCGATCTTGCCGTCTTTGTTCACGTCTTCAAAAATAACGTCGCCCGGCTGCGCGCCCGCCCAATGCGGATAATCCTGCAAAGACTGCTGATTGGAGAAAATGCCGATTGCCTTATAATAAAGGGCGGTATTCATAGGATAACCAGTGGACTTCTGGTACTCGGGAACGCCGGGAGTTTCGTCCCAGAACCTGATCCGGTTTTTGTTGAAATTGAAATTAACCGAAAGCGAGTACTGGAGCTGACCTGCATTGTTACGATAGCCCACCTGGAACTCAGTACCTCTATTGATCACTTCCCCGATGTTTTCACGCGGCAAAGTCAGACCCGATGAGGACGGCACCGAGGCATTCCTGTTCCAGAGAATGTTCGTTCTCAGGTTATAAAAATACTCCGCGGTAAAAGTAAGTTTGTTGTCCAGGAGCCCGGCGTCTATCGCGATATTCGACTGGTTGGCGACTTCCCATGTAACATTCCGGTTGGGGATACGCAGTTCCCTGAGGATTTTGCTTTCTACGTTCTGGTTGAAAACGTAAATTTCTTTTGCAGCCGAAGCAAACCCATAGCTGGCAAGGTACTGGTAAGTGGCGATCCGGTCATTACCGGTCTGCCCCCACGATCCGCGGAGTTTTACATCATTGACGACTGACTTGAGCGGTGTCCAGAAGTTTTCCTCGGAAACCCGCCAGCCGAGAGAAACTCCCGGAAAGAACCCGAATCTCCTCGATTCAGGAAAGATATAAGAGCCGTCGTAACGCCACACAAATTCAAAAAGATACTTGTTCCGGAAATCGTAGTTGGCACGACCGAAATAGTTGAGCCTCGCCTGTACAGTCGCGCTGCCCCCGTTATTTTTCTCGGCATCGCCTCCCGCAAACATCTGATCCAGGGCAGTAGAGACAAAATACTTTCTGAAAGCAAAAATCCCTAGTGAATCTCCCGAGATACGCTCTACCCCAAACATCACTTTGAAATAGTGCTGATCCTTAATCTCCTTTTCATAGTTCACAAGCGTGTTGGCCGTGAGCAAATGCCTTTCGCCCATGTCCTGCTGCAGTTCAGGGCTGGAATATCCCTTCTGACCCACTACCAGCACAGGATTTCCGCCTGCATCGTAGCTTTCCCTGTCCCACGAATACAGGTACCAGGGTATACGCCACAGCTTGTCATTAATCATGGTCTTATCGAGCGCTACGCTGGCATTGACCGAAAGCCCCTTCACCCAGGGTACCTCTACATCGATATTGGCCCTGTTTTCAAGAATAGTCGTCTTGTTCCGGTCATAGCCGGTTTGGTTGGTGGTTACTACCACGGGGTTATTTCCGTATTCAATATCGGGCCCGTTGAGGCCGTTGGGCCAATAGGCATGCATGTTCGGCTTACCTCTTCTCAGCATTGTAAAAATATCGCTGGCAGACCTCGTCGGGTAGTTCCGTTTTTCCTCCCGTCCGGCGATACGGAGTCCGTATTTCACATATTTGGAAAACTTCCCGTCGAGATTAAGACGATAATTCATCTGCTTGTAGTTGGTCGCGCTGTTTTTATAGATCGCGTCCTGGTAATTGGATCCGGCAGAAATAAAATATGACAAGTTCTCCTGCCCTCCGGATATGTTTACATTGGAAGTCCGCTGAGGCGCGGCATTTTTGAAGGTGGCATCATACCAGTTGGTATTGGGATACATCCAGGGGTCTTTCCCTTCGCGATAATTCTGGATCTCTTCTTCCGTATAGCGCGCAGCCTGTCCGTTGTTGGTATAAATTTCATTCAGCATCTGGAGATAGGTCGCTGCATCTGCCGTTTCCGGGATGACTGTAGGCTTGCTCCATCCCTGGTTGTGGGTAATGGTGACCTGGGGTTTTCCCTGTTTGCCTTTCCTGGTAGTAATCAGGATTACGCCGTTGGCGGCCTGCGCACCGTAAATGGCTGCAGAAGCATCCTTCAATACCGTTACGCTTTCGATGTCCGACGACATCAGCCGCTCCAGACCTCTGTTCGGCACTCCGTCGACCACTATAAGGGGAGAATTATCACCTAATGTGTTAGCTCCGCGGATTCTGAAGGTAGAACCGTCAGATCCAGGTTGTCCCGACCTGGTTACGGCAACCAGCCCCGGCAGCCTTCCTGCCATGGAGTTCGACAAGTTGATTGCGGGAGCCCTGTCGAGCACTTCACCCTTCACTGAAGTAATGGAACCTGTCACCGTTGCTACTTTCTGCGTTCCGTACCCAACTACCACCACTTCCTCCAGGGCTTTCTCATCTACCGCCATCGATATATCAATGCTGTTGCGGTTACCGGCCGCCACCTCTACCGGTGCGTACCCGACAAAGGAAAATACCAGCGTGATTTCCCCGCGGTCAGGTACAGTCAGTTCGTATCTCCCGTTTACATCGCTCACAGTTCCCTGCTGGGTCCCTTTCACCAGGACGCTCACCCCGGGCAGGGGTTCCTGGGTGGCGCCGTCTATTACCCGGCCGGTCAGCTTCCGGTCGGCCGCGGGCAAAATCAGCTCGCTTTCCGTGCCCGCTTCGAGTAACGATCCTGTTTTAGTTTTTGCGGGCGTCCTTTTCAGAATGATCTGCCCTCCTACGATTTCCCATTGTATGGAAGTTCTTCCAAATAACTTCGTCAGTACGTCAGACAATTTCTGACGCTCCTGGATCAGCGTCACCCTGCTATTGGCGCCAACCGTCTGCGGGCTGTATACAAATCTAACATCCGCCTGTCTTTCGATGGCTGATAATACCTGCCGTAGCTTCTCATCTTTGGCCTGGATAGAAACCGTACGGCTCAGCAGATCCTGTGCCGAGCCAGGGTTTGACCACCCCAGGCTGCCGCAGAAAAGGATGAGTGCCAGTTGTGTAATAGAAATCTTCATGGTCTTCCATGCAAGATGTTGCCAACTTTGTTTTAAATGCATAAATTCAACACGTTTTTGTTCTTTTTACTGAAAATCGGGCAAAGACATTCCGTGGTACGCATCCTGCATACCCCTTGTTCAGAAGATACTTTCCGGGTATCCCTGACTAACGGCCGTAGATGTTTCCGGCATCTGCGGCTTTCTTTTTACCTGGCTTTGGTTAGGAAAGAGTTAAACTCATAGGCGTTGCAATTAGTTTAGGTTCGTATTGGATACTGTCTTCAAAAGCTGTTTTTTTTAAATAGCATGGTCGTCGTAACATCCCTCTCCGTTTATCACTATATCTGTTCCCACAATTTCATACTCCAGCCCCAGTGAAGCACAGATCATATCCAGCTTTACAAACAGGGGCTGATCATCCAGCCGCGCTCTCAGCGTACAATGCTTTATTTGTTTCTGGTCAAAACGGATCGTGATATTATAGGCCTTTTCCAAAGCCTCAAAAACCTGCGATACCGGGGTTTCGTCAAAGTCGAACAGGTTGGCCAAAGCCTCCCGCTTCAATATGACCGGCTCCTCCACGAGCATTTTGGCAAGCTTGGCGTTTTCATTGAGCCTAACTGCTCTTTCGTTGGGTTGTAAAATCAGGCTTCCGCGCTGTTCGGCCACGAAAACCGCCACTTTACCGGTAATCACCGATACTTCAGCCGGCTTGTCTTCGAAAGAAGAAACATTGAAACTGGTACCCAAAACCTTTACATTAAGCGAATTGGTTTTTACCAGGAAAGGATGGAGGCTGTCTTTCGCCACTTCGAAGAAGGCCTTTCCTTCCAGCCAGACCTGCCGCTCGCCATCCTGGAATGTCGCAGGAAAATGCAAAGTGCTTTTTGGTTCCAGAACCACCCGGGAGCCATCCGAAAGCGAAATCGCCAGCGGCTCACTTCCGTCGTTTCGCCGCTCGGTCACCATCCCTGCGTCCTGAAGATGTTCTTCCTTATATGCCGTTTTCCCGGAAGACTGCTCCCGGAAAAAATAGCCGCCGAAGGCCAGCAGGCAGCAGGAAACCGCCGCTGCCATGTACCATCTCCCTGCCTGCCACCGCCGCCGGGGAGACATATCCGGAAGCATAGCAG
Source organism: uncultured Cytophagales bacterium (assembly GCA_964562455.1). Taxonomy (GTDB): domain Bacteria; phylum Bacteroidota; class Bacteroidia; order Cytophagales; family Spirosomataceae; genus Ravibacter. The sequence continues at coordinate 1,291 of CAZLTN010000090.1, read as the reverse complement.
ACTGTTCGTCATACAATTCTTCTCTCAACCTACCCAATATACGTTCACGGTAGACCCCAATATCTCGGTCAGCGCCAGACCTGCCCGCCAGCTTCCAGTCCTCTTCCAATATCCGGTTCAGCTCACTTGTCTTCCCGCTCAAAAGGTACTTTTTCAGCAATGCCAACTCATCCTGCGAACAACGTCCGTCCAAAAACTTATCGAGGAGCTCCCTGGTAATCATATCGATTCTGAACTTTATATATAACAATACAATTTCACCGGATAATACCTTTATTCATCACCAAAGTTTTTTTGTTTACAGAATCCGGCGACAGGGTAGTCTGCCACCCATACCGGTGATTGAATCTTTTACCGAAAAATTGTTACCTTGCACATAGCGTCAATCGCTACCATTTCCGTTCATGTACCTGTAGCCCGGCATGCGTCCCAAACTGACCCTACAAGAAGACCCGGTAAGCCCGCTGTGGCCGTTGTTCTGTGCGGGAAGCAAGGAGGCGTTCGGGGAGATAGCCGGGCACTGCTACAAATCCCTGCACCAGTACGGTACCAGGTTCACCGGCGACCGTGAGATGATCAAGGATTGCCTCCAGGATCTCTTCCTGGATATATGGGAAAAGCGCGCACATTTATCGGAGGTCGCAAGCCCGCGCCCCTACCTGTTCCAGGCTTTTCGCAACAACCTTCTTCATCACATCAGGATTTCTTCCCGCTTTACCGGGATTGCGACCGACGAAGAGTTGGGCTTCTCTTCTCTTTCTTCCGAAACAGAATGGATACAACGGGAAATGACTACTCATACAGATGAAAAGCTCCAGCGCGCCATGGAGCTTCTGCCCAAACGGCAAAGAGAGGCTTTGTACCTGCGCTATTACGAAAACCTGACTTACGATGAGATCGCCGGTGTGATGGGATTGCGCCGACAGGCTGTCGCCAATTATCTTCAATACGGCCTGCAGAAGCTGCGTGACTACTGGCAGCAGATCGTGATCTCGCTGGTTTTATTTCTGATACGATAATCTCTTTCCTCCGCGTAGTAGCAATTCTATCCCCGGGAATTTATCATTTCCGCTTCATTTCAGCTTCGATCTCCGTCACAAAAGACTCCTCCACATTTGTAAATCCCGAAATTTCAGAAATAGTAAACCGGCCGGAGCTCAGAAGGTTTCGTACAACCTCTCTTTTAGTTTTCCTCTCTCCTGCGATAAAAAACGGGTCTCTTTCCTCCCTGAAAAAATCTGCTACAGTTTTCATCACTTTATCAAATTCTAATCCTAATGCTAAATTACGT
>CAZLTN010000089.1:0-22364 GCA_964562455.1 uncultured Cytophagales bacterium | reverse complement strand
TGGTCTTTGGCTTTCTTTTGCTGCGGGCGAATCATGAAAAAATAGAAAACAGCTATGATACCGACCATCATAATGATGTTCATCATGCCGGCAGGACCACCTGCGCCTGTAGCTTGTAAGAGAATAGAGTTTAACATCGGAGTTGGTTTATAAAAATGGCGCCCCCAATACCGGGGGCTGTAATATGCTTCAGGTGAATTCTTACTTACCCTCTACAACACCTTTTACATGGAGCTCGATCACCGAAGGCTCCGTATTGGCTGTAATGGTAACAGTCTTGTTTTGCTGCCCCGGTTTGCCGGTCGTATTGAAACGGACCATAATATTGGATTCGGCGCCGGGCGCTATGGGTTCTTTAGGCCACTCCGGGGTAGTACATCCGCAGGATGCAGAAATATTGCTGATCACCAGGGGACTCTCACCGGTGTTCTTAAAAGCAAACGACTTTTCTACGATATCCCCGTCCTTCGCCTTCCCGAAATCGTAGGTGCTCTCTTCCTGCAGAGTGAATACAGGCAGGTTACCGCCGCCGGCAACTTCTTCCGCCTCGCCCGACTCTTTATTACCGCTGCAAGAGACTGCAAGCATTCCTGCGAGGGCTACAAAAAATACAAAAGAAGTAAAACGCGCTGTCATATTTCTCATACAGGTTCTGTAGTTTGATTCTTAATCTGGTCCATAAGGCGATCCACGTCTTCAAGGAGCTTTTCCGCCTTTTCCCGCGCTTCGTTCACAACCTTTTCTCCCTGCGACCTGGCGGTGTTGCCCGCAAATTCCTTGCCGTCCAGGAGATCAGCGATCAATTTCTGAAGTTCGTCACGGTATTTGGCCAGCCTGAAAGTCAGCTTGTCGCGGGTTGCAGCCCCTTTATCAGGCGCGTAAACCACCCCTACAGCCACACCTGTCAGCACTCCCGTCAGGAAGGCAATAAATGATCGGTTTGAACTACTCATATTTTTATAAATTTAGTGCTCTGAATAATAAGAACGTCGGAACAGCTCCCCTTATTTACAATTAAAAAAATAAAACCATTTCTTTCACCGGTTGTCAATCAGCCCTTTCCCGCTTTTCCTGATCACCTTTTCACGTAGCAGCTTTTCTGAAAGCTTATCCAGCAGGCCGTTTACAAACTTCCCGCTCTGCAGGGTGCTGTAACGTTTTGCTGTTTCGATAAATTCATTGATAGTTACTTTCACTGGTATTCCCGGGAAATGGATCATTTCGGCAAGCGCTGCTTTGATAATGATCATATCTACTTTTGCCAGCCGTTCATTATCCCAGTTTACCAGGAATTCCCTGAGATATTCCTCGAAATCTTTCTCTCCCTCAAGGGTTTTGGCAACCATTTCCTCTACGAAAAACTTATCCTCTTCCCAGTCGTCGGTCAATTCCGCAAGCACGATCGTCCCTTCCCCGGTTACAGACTTAAGCGTCTTGATGGCAATACTTCTCACCAGCTCGCCGTGATCTTCCCAATACAGGTCCCTTGCCTCCATAAAATCAATAAACAACTGATTTTTGAATATAAGTGTGCGGAAAACAAGCTGTACAAGCTCCTGGTCCTGCGCGGGCGTATGGGTGCTTTCTTCGCAGTATTTACGGTAGAATTCCTCCTTGCGAAGCATTTCCCGGTAAGTGCGGTGGATGATCTCCATTTCGTTTGACCAACTGACTCCTCTCCTGATCACTTCATCGGCAAAAGGCTTATGCGATTGCAATGCCATCACTACCGCGTTGGAATCCAGGCCTGAACGAAGCGGAATCGGGTCGTCGACGTTATGGTGTGTCCTGTTCCTTTCCAGCTTTGCCAGATGAGCCAGGTCGAGCAGGAACTGAAGCGAAAACAATACACTGGTGTAGATATTTTCGGTTTCCGACAATACCCTTCTTACCGCATTTCTCCGATCCTGCTTATTGGCATTCTGATAAGCAACAAAAGCTTTTTTTGCAGCAATCTCAACGTCAAACGGTACTTCCTCGCCCGCAGGCAGCACGCCTTTCTCAACGAGTTCGTCAAATGACAAGCCTGCAAGCTGACGGTATCCCTCAAGCTGACGGAGATTTTGCGGCTCCATCGAGTTCAGATCCGGTTTGTAGGTTTCGGCAATTTCGTCATAGGCCAGTAAACGATTGGATTCCTCTGCAATTGCAATAGCATATAGTGCCTGTACAACCTTTGACCGCAGTAACCTTCTATTCAACATCCGATTTCAAGAAACAGTATTACAAAGAACATTTTTTGCCCTGTGAGCGTAAACAAGGCACAAAATTAACTGATAATGTCGAACTATGAAAGTGGTAAGTTGAAAGTTGAAAGTTGAAAATGGGAAATGGAAAGTCGGAAATAGAAAATGGAGAGCGGAACTCTCAACTTTCAACTTTCAACTCTCAACTCTCAACTCTCAACTCTCAACTCTCCCTCCATTGCGTCCTGATTACTCCGATCGCATTTTTAACCTCGGCATCGAAATCCTTCCAGCGGCATTCCAGCGACAGCCCGTTTTTGTATTTTATTTTTTTCAGCGCTTTGAAATAAGGCCTGAAGTCATCTCCTGCCACGCCAGGCGGGGTCCTGTTTTCCTTTTCGGCAATATGGCAATGCGTAATCAGGTCGCCATATTTGCGTATCTGCTCAGGCCCTTCGCCGTCTTTTTTCATGTGGTATATGTCGCACAACAGGCGGAACCACGGATTATTGACCGCCACCACGATCTCAGCGCCGTCGGCCAGGCTGTTCACAAAATTGGTTTCGGTTGAATTCAAAGGCTCTATTGAGATCGTAATCCCGTATTTTTCAGCTATGGGAGCCATACGCTTGCTGAGCTCTATGTGTTGCTGCTTGGCCTTTTCCCGATCGAACCCGTCGGGAATACGACGGGAGCCGCCGCTGCCGAAAACGATATTCTGAGACCCGATCTGCTTGGCCCTTTTCATCGCCAACTCGGTTCTTTCCAGTATCTTTTCATGGTGCAGCTCCGGCCCTACCGATTTCAGATCTCCCGGAAAAAAACTGGTATAAGACCGGACGGGCACGCCCACCGCCTTCACCTGATCCAGGTTTTTTTGAAATTGCGCATCTCCCCCGCTTTTTTCGTCGGGGATCAGGAACCGCCCTACCCCTTCTTCTACAAAGGAATAACCGAGACTCCTGATCAGTTCCGCATTATTATAACCGGTACAAACACCGAGCGGTATGATTTCAGGCTTTTTTGCAAGGCCCGCCCAAAGGGATTCTGCCGAGAAAGCAGCCAGCCCGGTGAGCATGGCCGATTTAACAAACTTCCTCCGGTTCAATAGATTGTCATTGAAACTCATAAAAATTATGTTTAGACAAATAGACAGCTATTCTTTAAGACGAAAAAAAAGTACTTACTCCTCCAGGTATGTCAAAATTACCTGGTACCTCGTACTAAAACCCGGACTTTGCACTAAGATCTTTACGTCCGGGCTATTTCAATTAATTGTTACCCTTCAATGCTGATTTAGTACTATTCCTTTTATATTGCCACATAATATTTGCCCGGGTCTTAGCTTTTATGGGGGTAAGTTAAAAAAATAACGTCTTATTAAGTATTCAGATAAGCTTACGATATGAGTATGAACAAGAGAGATTTTATCAAGAAAGGACTGGCAGGTATAGTAGCAGGCTCCTCCATTTCTATGACAGATGCATTTGCCCAAAAGCAGCCCGGGAAAAAGGAAGACCTTTTTAACCTCGGGATCGCCGGCTACAGTTTTGTACACTTCAAGCTGGATCAGGCGCTCGAGATGATGCGGAGAGTAGATGTCCATTACCTGTGCATCAAAGATTTCCACCTGCCGTTTAAAAGCACGCCCGAGGAGATCAAAACCTTCCACGAAACGCTTGCAAAGTCCAACGTAAAGGGGTATGCGGTAGGCCCTATCTATATGAAAACCCGCGAGGATATCGACAATGGGTTTGAATATGCAAAGCGTGTAGGCGTAAACCTGATCGTGGGTATTCCCAACCATGAAGACCTCGAATACCTGAGCAACAAGTGCAAGGAGTACGATTTCCGTTACGCAATCCATAACCACGGGCCGGAAGACAAACTTTATCCCGATGCCACGTCTGTCTATAGCCGTGTAAAACATCTGGACAAACGGCTGGGGCTCTGTTTCGACATGGGCCACAACCTGCGCTATGGCAAAGACCCGATCGCAGATCTTGCCCGGTACAAAGACCGTATTTTCGACATCCACCTGAAAGATATTACTTCAGCTTCCGCCGACGGCAAAACCTGTGAGCTGAGCCGGGGCGTTATTAATATCCCGGAATTCATAAAAATGCTGAGAAAGGTAAAATACAGCGGTATGTGCAGCCTGGAATACGAAAAAGATATGAAGGACCCGCTTCCAGGAATTGCTGAATCCGTAGGGTATTATCGCGGTGTTATAGATTCGATATAAACGCAGATTTCTTTCAGAAATGCAAGGACTGCCCCGGAAGTGAAACCACGGGGCAGTCTTCTTAATTTTCCGCCTCTCCGAACCCTCCACCACCAGGGGTTTCGATTACCACAATTTCACCCGGCTCCGCCGAAATACTCGCCGTACCCGGCAATTGTACCCATTTCTTTTCCCTGGTAAACCACCGGTTGCTGCCGGTAGCGCCGCCGCTGCCGCCTGCCAGGCCATAAGGCTTAAAAAAACGATGCTGCCCCATAAGCGTTACTTTCAACGGTTCCAGGAATTCAAAAACCCTGACAATCCCGTCGCCCCCGTTGTATTTTCCTTTTCCTCCCGATCCGCGACGTATGCTGAACTCGGCCAGCCTTACCGGGTACCGGCGCTCAAGCTCTTCTGCATCGGTAATCCTTGTATTAGTCATATGCTGGTGTACGGCCGCGCGCCCGTGGAATCCGTCCCCCGCTCCTGTTCCGCCACCCAATGTTTCGTAATAGCCGAAACGTTCGTTGCCAAACAGGAAATTGTTCATGGTACCCTGGCTGCTGGCGGCCAGCCCGAACGCTTTCAGTAACGTATCGGTCAGCCTCTGGCTGATTTCGGTGTTGCCACCAACGACAGCAGGGCATTTCCCGCCATCCGGTTCAAATACCGGGTTCAGGAGCGTATCCTGCGGCAATACGATTTTTACCTGCTGCAGAAGTCCCTCGTTGAGCGGTATGTCCCGATCGGTAATCAGCCGCAGGACATACAACACCACACTATTCACAATAGCGAGGTTGGCATTAAGGTTAAGAGGGTGCCGTTTCGACGTCCCGTGGAAGTCAAGCGTGAGGCTTCCTCCGTTAACCGAAGCTTTTACATAAATCCTGTGACCGTCGTCGAGGTATTCCGCCGCTTTCAGAACCCTTCCGTCATACGGCTGTAATGCGGAATGAAGCTGGGCACGGGCCCTGTCTTTCAGCAGGTACATGTACTTGAACACAGTTTCCAGGCCATGCTCAGCCACCATTGCCAGTAGCTGCTGCTGTCCTTTCCGAAGAGCCGACAACGCAGCAGCTATATCCGCTTCGTTTTCGGTGTAAGATCGCGTGGGATACTTCGCGGTTTTGAACAGCTTTTCAATCGCTTCCCACCGGGGAATACCGCTTTTAACTATATACTGCGGGACGATCACCACTCCTTCCTGCTCGAGCTTAACTGCATCTGTCGGCATGGAGCCGGGCGTCATCCCGCCGATTTCGGCATGGTGCGCCCGGTTCACGACGTATCCCGCCAGCTCATTTTCCGGAGTAAAGACCCCGGCCAGAAGCGTAACATCCGGTAAATGCGATCCTCCGAACCCGGGGTGGTTGGTTATCACCACGTCGCCGGGATTTATCGGTATGTAGTCGCGTACCTGACGGAGGCAGACTCCCAGGCTTCCGAGGTGGACAGGTATATGCGGAGCGTTCACCAGCAATTCGCCGCCCGGATCCAGTAAGGCGCATGAAAAATCCAGGCGCTCCTTGACATTCACTGAAAAAGCGGTTCTCAGCAACTGCGCACCCATTTCCTCCGCTATAGCCTTAAAACGGTTTGTAAACAGTTCAAATGCGATCTCTTCCGGAGCCTCCTGCGACTGCATACTATGGACACCTGGATTTTCAGCCATCAGGTCTAAATTTTCCTGCACAACCGCACACCATCCTTCGGGTATATAGGTACTCGAAGATTCGTTCACTATTATAGACGCACCACATAGCTTATCTCCCGGCCGGAGGTTCTGCCAGTCAAAAACAGGAATTTCGCTTTCACCCTCCGAATGGAACCGCGTCAGAAGGCGCCTGTCAGGGTCGGACTCTTTGCCATCCCGCAATATCTCCGCAGCCGGCTCCTGTATTGCAGCGGTAGTTACGCCCAATCTTAAACTCTCTACTTCTACAGGCCGGTTTTCCGGGAAATAGCCAAAAATCTGCCGGTACTTCTCTTCAAAGGCAGGTAACAGCGCACCTTCTTCCGTAAACGGAATTTCAAGCGTACTTTCCTGCCCGGCGAAACGAAGGAACACAGAGCGGAACTCTGTCTCTGCCGCTGATTCTTCCTTTTCGATGGCCTGCCGCGCTTCCTCTTCCATCGCTGAAAAAATGCCCCGGAGACTTTCTTTCACTTTGTCGAGCAACTTCAGGATTTGCCGGGAAGCTATGTACGAAAGCCTGGCCAGCCCCATGCCCCTGGCGCTGAAAAGCCCCGCATCGTAGGGGATCAGCACGTTCTTCATTCCAAGTATGGAGGCAAGCTGGCATCCGTGCAACCCGCCGGCTCCTCCGTAAGCCAGCAACGTATACGCAGTCGGGTCTATCCCTCTCGTAACTGAAATATGACGGATAGCTTCCGCCATCTTCTCATTGGCGATAACTTCGAGACCGCTCAGCAACTGCCTGGTACTGAGAAAATTGCCTGTCTGCCGGAAAATAAGGTTTTTTAACTGGTTCAGCGCCTCCTCAGCGGCATCAGACCTTATGGGTATTCCAAACCTGTTAGGCTCCAGTTTGCCCAGCAGAAGGTCGACATCGGTAATTGTCAGGGGGCCGCCTGCTCCGTAACATGCCGGTCCGGGGTGGGCGCCGGCACTTTCAGGGCCTACCCGGAGGTTGAACCCGTCAAACCAGCATATAGATCCGCCGCCCGCAGCTACCGTTTCGATTGCCAGGGCGGGGTTGTGAAGCTCAATATTGTCGATCACCGTGATGTACTTCAGCTCGGGGCTTCTATCGATCCGGGTCACATCGGTGCTCGTACCGCCCATATCGAAGGCGATGATCTTATTGATCCCGAATTTTTTCCCGCTGTGGACGGCAGCGACAACACCTCCGGCCGGTCCGCTCAACAGGCTGTCTTTGGCCCTGAAGCGGTCTATGCCCGTCAGACCTCCGCTGCTGGTCATAATCCTGAGCTGGCTATACGATCCGAGAGAACGCCGGACCGACGCAAGATACTGATCCAGTACCGGCGAAAGATACGCATTAATAATTGCCGTCTGGGTCCTTCTCAGGTAGTGAGCAGACGAAGAGAGCCCGGACGAAATAGAAACCGCAGGCTGTCCTTTTTCCTCCAGCCACCTGCCCAGATTTTGTTCGTGGCTGGGATTTACATAAGAATGGAGCAGGGAAACCGCAGCAGAATCGAATTTTTCGTCAAGCCATTCGTCAGCTTTCTTCAATTCTCTTATCACTTCACCCCGGGCATCGAGCCGCTCCTCAACTTCCACTACCTTTTCAAACAGCATATCCGGCTCGGGGATATTCAACTGGAAAAGCTCCGGCCGTTGCTGCGTACCGATCCGCAGAACATCTTTAAAACCTTTTGTAACGAATAAAACCGTCCTGGCCCCTTTTCTTTCGAGAAGGGCGTTCGTCCCTTTTGTAGTTCCCAGCCGTACATCCATAGGAGGAAGCGGGGCATATAGGGGTGTGCCCGTTATCAGCCTCGCAGCCAGCACCGGAGCTTCCTCGCCGGTGCTTATTTCAAAATCGTTGCCTGTAAAGGAGGAGCGGTTGTCCTCGATCACCAGCGTGTGATCCTTGAAACTGACAGCTACCAGCCTGCTCTTTTCTGTGCTTCCGGGCACTCTGAACTTATAACCTTCGAGCAATGAAGGCATATAGTTCCAGTTTGCCTCGAAATGATACACATGCGGGTTTATTTTCCTGAGGATCCTGCCCCTCAGGCAACCTTTACTCAGTACCTTGATCCGGTGCGTATTTCCTGACGGATCTACGGCTATGCAGTCGGTAAACGTGCCGCCCGTATCGATCCACAATTTCCAATAAACGTCTGACAACTGGTTCAGTATTTTGGTTGTAACAAAAGAAAGGACAATTTATAATTTTCAGGTATCAGTTCGTATAGTAGCAGAAGGCCGGGAAGAAAAAATTGCTTACCACAGAGGCACAAAGGACACAGAGAAACACAAAGAAAATACTCTGTGCAGCTCTGTGTCCTTTGTGCCTCCGTGGTAAAAATAAAAGTTATACGTAAAGCGGGAAATCCTTCATCCACCGGTTCACTTCTTCCTTTACCTCGCTTATTTTGGCATCGTTGCCGTGGTTGGTCAATACGGTATCGATCAGCTCCACGATATGTTCCATATCCGACTCGACCATACCTCTTGTGGTTACCGCAGCAGTACCTACCCTGATACCGGAAGAAATCATAGGCGGACGGTCGTCGAAAGGCACCATGTTCTTGTTGATCGTAATATCCGCTTTGATCAGCGTATTTTCGGCAAGCTTACCGGTCAGTTCTTCATCGCCTTTTGAACGCAGATCTATCAGCATCAGGTGGTTGTCGGTTCCGCCGGAGCTGATCTGGTAGCCTTTTGAAAGGAAAGCCCCTGCCATCGCTTTCGCATTTTTCTGCACCTGAACCGCATAATTATAATATGATTCGGAAAGCGCTTCTCCGAACGCTACTGCCTTGGCAGCGATGATATGCTCGAGCGGCCCGCCCTGTGCGCCCGGGAACACCGCCGAATCAAGCAGCGAGGTAATGGTCCGCAGTTTTCCTTTGGGTGTTTTTATACCGAACGGGTTCTCAAAATCGTGGCGCACCATGATTAGCCCGCCGCGCGGCCCCCTGAGTGTTTTATGGGTAGTGGTTGTAACCACATGACAATGGTCGAACGGATCGTTCAGCAGCCCTTTTGCTATTAACCCGGCGGGGTGAGCGATATCGGCGAGCAGAAGCGCTCCTACCTTATCGGCAATCGCCCTCAGTCTTTCATAATCCCAGTCACGGCTGTAAGCGGAAGCGCCGCAGATGATAAGCTTAGGCTTTTCTGCCATCGCTTTAGCCTCTACCTTGTCCCAGTCGATAAGGCCTGTTTCCTTTTCCACACCATAGAATGAGGGCTGAAAATACTTGCCGGACATGTTGACGGAAGATCCGTGGGACAAATGACCGCCATGCGAAAGGTCAAATCCAAGAACTTTGTCACCGGGATTTAAGAATGCCAGGAAAACAGCCATATTGGCCTGTGCTCCCGAGTGCGGCTGTACATTGGCCCAATTGGCGCCGAACAGCTCTTTCGCCCTGTCTATCGCCAGTTGCTCTACCTCGTCAACTACTTCACAGCCCCCGTAATAGCGCTTTCCAGGCAGCCCCTCAGCATATTTGTTAGTCAATACGCTGCCTGCCGCTTCCATCACCTGTTTGGAAGTGAAGTTTTCGGAAGCAATCAGCTCAATCCCCGATTCCTGGCGTTGCGCCTCTTTGCGGATCAGGTCGAAAATCTGGGTATCTCTGGATAAGCCCGTTATGGTTGACATAGTGAAATGTTATTGGTTTTGACATCAAAAATGATGTGGCAAAAATAAGCCTTTAATTTGTAAGTACCTCAAAAGTAGAAAGCCACTGATCTAAACTCTTTCTAAAAAATCCGTAAGCTTGTCCGTTGCAAAGTCTTCCGTCGCAAAGATGCGCGTGAAGGCCATTCAGGAAGGAATATAAAACAGCCGCGTATAAAGACATTTTCGCTTTTTTAAATTTTTAAATAATTGAGATTAAGCCGTAAATTAGCGGCTTCGGCTGTGTACCGACAAAATTCTATGTAAATACACTTTCTATTACACCGGTTATGACTGTAGCATCCAAACAGATTGAAAACGCCCAGGTTTCCAACGATCTAATCAGCATCGGGCAGCCTATTACTTACGAGAAGATCCCGACTCATATCTATGCCAATTCAAAAGATGCCTCGAAAGCGGTAGCAATTGAAATAGCCGAGCTGATCAGGCGGAAACAGTCGGAAGGAAAGCCCTGTATACTGGGTCTTGCCACTGGATCTTCACCTAAAACCGTTTATGCCGAGTTGGTAAGAATGCACCGGGAAGAGGGATTGAGCTTTAAGAATGTGGTTTCCTACAACCTGGACGAATATTACCCGATGGAGCCTGACTCGATCTACAGTTACCATCGCTTCATGAAAGAACAGCTTTTCGATCACGTCGACATTCCGGCAGAAAACTATCACCTTCCTGACGGTACCCTTCCTTCTCAGAGGATCCAGGAATTCTGCCGTGAATACGAGCAGCAGATCGAGGAAGCGGGAGGGCTTGATTTTCAGCTTCTGGGGATCGGCGGCAACGGACATATCGGGTTCAACGAGCCGGGTTCGCTTATCAACTCCCATACCCGTCTTATCACGCTTGACCATTCTACGCGTGCCGCTGCAGCAGTCGAATTCGGAGGACTTCATAAAGTCCCCCGCAAGGCTATTACGATGGGTGTGACCACTATTCTGAACGCCAGAAGAGTCGTACTGCTCGCCTGGGGCGAAAGAAAAGCTGCTGTAATCAGAGGTGCTGTGGAAGGAGAAGTAACCGAAAAAAATCCCGCTTCTTACCTGCAGACCCACCAGAATGCTACTTTTATTATCGATCAGCATGCCGCATTCGAGCTTACCCGTGTAAAATCACCCTGGGCGGTCGATGCTATCGAATGGAACGACCAGATGATCAGGAAAGCCACTACTTTCCTCTCGCTCCTGCTTAACAAGCCTATATTGAAACTCACCGACAAAGATTATAACGATAACGGGATGAGCGATCTTCTGGCTTCGCACGGCTCTTCCTACGACATCAATATAAAGGTATTCAACCAACTTCAGCATACAATTACAGGCTGGCCTGGAGGCAAGCCGAATGCCGACGATACCAACCGGCCTGAAAGAAAAGCTCCCGCCAGGAAAAGGGTTCTTATCTTCAGCCCGCATCCTGACGACGACATCATCTCTATGGGTGGTACTTTCCAGAGGCTGGTAGACCAGGGACATGATGTGCACGTAGCTTACCAGACTTCCGGAAACATCGCCGTAGCCGACGACGAAGCTTCGCGTTTTATGGAATTCGTGGTAGACTACAACCGGGCTTTCGGCATTGCCGACCCGGAAGCGGAGACCCTTTTTGCAGACGCCAAGTCTTTCCTCAGGGAGAAATCAAGCGAAATAGACTCACCTGCAGTCAGAAAGGTAAAAGGTCTTATCCGCAGAGGGGAAGCAAAAGCTACCGCCAGGTTTGTGGGAGTGCGTGACGAAAACGTCCATTTCCTCGATATGCCTTTCTATGAAACCGGTACTATCCAGAAGAAACCGATCGGCCCTGAAGATATCAAGGTGGTTGCCGACCTCATCGATCAGATAAAGCCGCACCAGATCTATGCTGCCGGCGACTTTGCCGATCCGCACGGAACTCATAAAGTCTGCTGGGATGCCATTGAAGCCGCGCTGCAGCAGCTCAAACCGAACGACTATATGTCAGAATGCTGGGTGTGGCTGTACCGCGGCGCCTGGGCTGAATGGGAAATTCACGAAATCGAAATGGCTGTTCCTATGAGCCCCGACCAGGTATTGAAGAAAAGATACGGAATCTTCAAGCACCAATCTCAAAAAGACGGCGTGGTCTTCCAGGGCGAAGATTCAAGGGAGTTCTGGCAGCGTGCGGAAGAAAGGAACAGTGCAACTGCGAAGCTTTATGATGACCTCGGGCTTGCCGAGTACCAGGCAATGGAAGCTTTTGTGCGCTGGCACTTCTGATTTTTGTTCACCACAGAGGCACAAAGGACACAAAGATAGAACACAGAGAGGTAACACTTTACTTTGTCTATTCTCTGTGTTCTTTGTGTCTCTGTGGTTAAAAATATTCCGAGGCTATATTCAGGAATACTTCCCGACAATAACCTCACACGCGGCGTCGATCAGCTCGTAAACCTTTTCAAATTCCGCTTCGGGGTATCCGTACGGATCGGGCACATTCTTCTGCTCCCCGGGATACAGCTCATCCAACAGCAGGTTGCATTTTGACTCATCCCACAGACTGCCCGCAATCCTCCTTGCATCTTCATAATTGTTCCTGTCCATGAAGTAAATGCGGTCAAACCTCGCTATGTCCTCCCTTTCAAACTGTCTCCCACGCTGACGGCTTATGTCTACGCCATTCTTCAGGGCAATATTCTGCGACATATGAAAAGGAGGTTTCCCTATGTGCCAGCTACCAATACCGGCGCTGTCAACTTCCCAGTCAAGTTCAAGGCTCTCCGCCTTGTGCCTTAATATCCCCTCGCCCAGCGGGCTGCGGCAGATATTTCCGAGGCATACCATCAGAAATTTCATGCTGTACAAACTGTAGTTTCAAAGATCCTTCGCCGGGATAAGCGCACCTGCCAGGAACTGGGCGTACCAACGGATCAGGTAATCGTTGGGATGGTTGATGTTGTTGCCCGTCATATCCTGGTATGATTTATGCCGGAGCAGTTCATCGTGAACTGAAGTCATATCCACCAACGTGCAGCCCGGCCCGGTCAATTCCGCCAATTCCTTTTTGAAATCTCTTTGGGTACCTACAAACCTTGACTCGGGGTTAGGTACCATGGTGCTTACCAATATAAACTCTACCCTGGGATTTACTTCCTTTACCTGGTTCATAATAGCGCTTATATGTCGCCTGAACTCGTCAGGAGGCATTTTTCCCGTTCCGTCATTCATCCCGAAAGCGATTATTACGAGATCGGGGTGATGGCCGGCGACCGATGTCAGCGCCTCATTTTCTCCCCACTTGGAATTTTTGCCGCCTACAGCAGTATTGGTAAAGCGTATATCGGTTTTATAATGTTCCTTTAACCGGTTCACAAACAAAACACCCCAATCCGGCAGATAGGGCGAAACATCTGATTTCCCGCTGGCATTGGCACCGGCGGCTATGCTGTCTCCGAAAAGCAGGATATGCAGGTCGCGTTTGTTCCTCAGCTTGTCTGAAGTGACGGTCAGCACTTCTCCCGCATACTGGGGAAGAGGGCCCTTCCATAAATTTTTCCTATGCCGGTAAGTTATGGCCAGCTGCTTTTCATGAAAAAAAGAGCCCTCATGATGCAGCACATAACCGATACCGTCTAAACGTGCAAATCTTCCCGAGTCAGGGGCCAGTTCCCGGTTGGTCATACTGACAGCGGGCGACCCCGGCAGCAGTTTCAGCCTTCCGTCTTCAATCGTCCAGTCCTTACCTTTTTTATAGGTTTTCCCCAGCCCGGAATCGCTTACCCGTATAATCCTTTTCGGTTTAAACAATAACCTGGCTTCAGGTAGTCCGCCATCTTTCGAAACCATCAGGACAGATTCGTTATAGGCAGTTTTTCCTTTCCAGAAAGGCTTCATCGGGCTGATCTGTGCTACTGAAGGAGAAGCTATATGGACAAGCAGGAGAAAAATGCTTCCGGCGGCAGCGGCATGACTACTTCTATTCATGGAGGGTTTCCGGCCTTATGATTTTAATTCCGCCAACACTGTAATACTTCCGGTCGTGAGCTCGTTGAGCCCGACTTTTATTTCAGCATCGATCGGGACAAAAACATCGACCCGCGACCCGAATTTGATAAATCCCATCTCGGAAGCCTGCCCCACCTGCTGTCCTTCCGAAACGTACCATCTGATACGTCGCGCCAGCGCACCCGCTATCTGGCGGAAAAGGATCTCTACGCCGGTACCGGTCCTGATCACGGTCGTTGTCCTCTCGTTCTCGGTGCTTGACTTAGGGTGCCACGCCACCAGGTACTTCCCCGGATGATAACGGAAATAGCTTACGATCCCCCCCGACGGGATTCCAGTTCACATGGACGTTCAGGGGAGACATGAAGATACTGATCTGCCGGCGCGGCCCTTTAAAATATTCAGTCTCTACTACCTCTTCGATCACCACGACCTTGCCGTCGCACGGGGCGATAACCTGGTTCGGATTAAGAGTAGGGTTCCGCTTGGGATACCTGAAAAACTGGACGATAATAAAAAGGAATACAGCGCTCAGAATAAGTAAAAGCGTGTGCAGCCAACTTGATTCAGGAGTAAGGTACTCTATTCCCAGGTTAATAGCCAACAGGAATACTATTGTCAAAGCAATCGTCGTAAATCCCTCCTTATGAAGTGTCATATGCTGAGATTTTTCTCGTTATAAATTTTGTATCCGGACACCCGATACCTGAAACCCTATTCGATTACCACACAGTTACCGCTTTCTACATCTTCCTCCACCTTCTTATATTTCACGTCCTTTAAGACTCGTCCGTCCCTGTATTGTACGCTTACCCGCTGGTTACGATCAGCTATTTTAATCACCTTCACCGGAGCGGGCCTGGTAGAAGAATCCATCTGTCTCGCATAGGCGTCGGGCCCGCTGGCTCCCTGTTCCTCCTCTTCTTCTCGATTGGTATGCAATTTAGGCGAAGATTGCGGAGCTTTAGGCGCTGCTTGCGGCATTTGCTGAGGCTGAGCCTGTTCACGCGGTATTTCAGCTTTGATCAGGAACGAGATCAGCTCGATATTGACCTTACTCAAAAAGCGTTTGAACAGTTCGATAGACTCAAATTTATAGATAAGCAACGGGTCCTTCTGCTCGAATACGGCATTTTGCACCGACTGCTTCAGATCATCCATCTCGCGGAGGTGCTCCTTCCATTCCTGGTCGATCAAAGCCAGTACGATGGCTTTTTCCATTTCTTCGATCAGCGTACGGCCTTCGGTCTCTATACATTTCTGCAGGTTGACCACCACGCCCATCTGCTTAATACCGTCTGTAAACGGCACCATAATCTCGGTGATATGCGCCCCTCTCTCCGCTACAATGTTCTTCAGGATCGGGAGCGCGCCGTCTGCTATGGCCTTATTCTTAACCTGGTAGTGAGCTTCCGCAGCTTCATACAATTTCCGGCTTTTGTCTGACGCCTTCATGCCGGCATATTCCTGGGCAGTTATTGGCGGCTCTATACCAAGCGTGGTAAGCACCGCCAACTCAAATTCGGCGTACCCGCCTTCCGTGCTGCTCACAACGTCATCGCAAACGTCATACAGCGTATTGGCTATGTCAACCGCCAGGCGTTCCCCGAAAAGGGCATTCCTCCTCCTGCGGTAGATGGCGTCACGCTGGTAATTCATCACATCGTCGTATTCCAGGAGCCGCTTACGTATGCCGAAGTTATTTTCCTCTACCTTTTTCTGCGCACGTTCTATCGATTTGGTGATCATGCTGTGCTGTATCACCTCCCCTTCTTCAAGCCCCATCCGGTCCATCACTTTCGCCATACGGTCAGAACCGAACAAACGCATGAGGTTGTCTTCAAGCGAAACAAAAAACTGCGAAGAACCCGGATCACCCTGGCGCCCCGAACGCCCTCTTAACTGCCTGTCCACCCTCCGGCTTTCATGTCTCTCCGTACCTACTATAGCAAGCCCGCCCGCTGCACGCGACTCCGGCGTAAGCTTTATATCGGTACCGCGTCCTGCCATGTTCGTAGCAATGGTTACTGTTCCCGGCTTTCCGGCTTCCGCCACCACTTCAGCCTCTTTCTGGTGCTGCTTGGCGTTCAATACCTGGTGAGGAATTTTGCGAAGGGTAAGCATCCGGCTGATGATCTCTGAATTTTCCACAGAAGTCGTACCTACCAGCACCGGGCGCCCTTTCTGCACGAGCTCCACTATCTCATCTGCCACGGCATTATATTTCTCTCTTACAGACCGGTATACCTTATCTTCCTCGTCCTTCCTGACAATGGAAAGGTTCGTCGGAATAGAAACGACGTCAAGCTTGTAAATCTGCCAGAATTCGCCTGCTTCCGTTTCGGCCGTACCCGTCATCCCCGCCAGCTTGTGGTACATCCTGAAATAATTCTGCAGGGTAACCGTCGCATAAGTCTGGGTGGCATCCTCCACCTTGACATTTTCTTTCGCTTCGATAGCCTGGTGCAACCCGTCAGAGTACCTGCGCCCTTCCATAATACGGCCTGTCTGCTCATCGACTATTTTCACTTTCCCGTCAATGATCAC
This sequence comes from uncultured Cytophagales bacterium, assembly GCA_964562455.1. Lineage (GTDB taxonomy): Bacteria > Bacteroidota > Bacteroidia > Cytophagales > Spirosomataceae > Ravibacter. Next base: position 6,091 of record CAZLTN010000089.1, on the reverse strand, counting down.
ATACTCCACGTCTTTTTCAAACAGCGTATAGGCTTTCAGCAACTGGTTGACCGTATGGATTCTCGCCGTCTTAACGGAATAATCCCTTATCAAAGCCTCTTTTTTCACCAGCTTCTCCTGGTCGGAAAGCGCATTATCCTGTTCGATCGCATTCAGGTCGATCGAAAGATCGGGAAGTATAAAGAAGTCGGCCGCCTCCGATTCGCCGGTAAGGAAGTCGATTCCTTTCTCGGTAAGCTCTATGCTGTTATGGCGTTCGTCGATCGTAAAATAAAGCGGCTCATCAGCCTGGGGCATAAGCTTCTGGTTCTCCGCAAGGTAGATTTTCTCGGTCTCCTGCATAATGGACTTTATGCCTGGCTCGCTCAGGTATTTAATCAGCGGCTTGTATTTGGGCACGCCTCTGAAAACCCGGAAAAGAGACAAACCTCCTTCTACCTTATCTCCTGCAGCTATCTTCCTTTTTGCATCGTTCAGCAGATCCATAGCCAGGCGCTTCTGAGCCTCCACGATCCTGAAGATACGCGGCTTGAGCTCCATGAACTCCTGCTGGTCCCCTTTCGGAACGGGGCCACTGATAATCAAGGGAGTACGGGCATCATCGATCAATACGGAGTCGACTTCATCGACCATAGCATAATGATGCTTGCGCTGCACCAGTTCCTCGACTCCTCTCGCCATGTTATCGCGGAGGTAATCGAAGCCGAACTCATTGTTTGTTCCGTAGGTGATATCCGACTTGTAGGCATTCCTGCGTGCGACTGTATTGGGCTGATGCCTGTCGATACAGTCCACTGTCAGACCGTGAAACTCAAATAAAGGGCCGTTCCATTCCGAGTCCCGTTTGGCCAGGTAGTCGTTAACGGTAACGATATGCACGCCACGGCCTGCCAGCGCGTTCAGAAATGCCGGGAGAGTAGCGACCAGGGTTTTACCTTCACCGGTAGCCATCTCGGCAATCTTGCCCTGGTGCAGCACTACCCCGCCAATCAGCTGCACGTCGTAATGCACCATTTCCCAGCGGGTCGGATTTCCCATCACATTCCATGTGGTACTCCACCTGGCCTTATCTCCTTCTATGGCTATATGGCCTTTTTTTGTCGCCAACTCACGGTCAAGATAACTGGCAGTTACCTCTATATGATCATTTTCCTTAAAACGGCGGGCTGTTTCCTTCACAATAGAAAAAGCCCGGGGCAGTATTTCCAGCAGTACCACTTCGAGCTGCTTATTCCTTTCCAGCTCGAGCTCATCTACTTTTTTGAAAATACTTTCCTTTACATCAACATCGGACTCCGCTGCCGCATTCTGCCGCAACTGCTCTATTTCATCGTCGATTCCCTTCAGCCTGTCTGCAATTAATTCCTTGAGAGCTGCCGACTTGCCGCGGAGCTCGTCGTGGGAAAGGCCCTGCAATTTTTCGTACTCTTCTCTCACAAGCCCCACGTAGGGATTCAGCTCTTTAAGGTCACGCTCTGCTTTTGTGCCAAATAACCTGGCTATGATTTTTAACATTTTTGTTTTTTTGGTTGTATTCCTGCCTGGTCCCGGATACCCGATATTGGAGGGGGATAACCGTAACCCGGAGAATTTATAAACACTAACAACTCTACTCAGTGACTCCCTTATTCAGGAAGTCAGCATCCGACGCACAAAGTTAAAGGAATCTGAAAGGCAATTAGTATCTCGAAGCAATAATTAATGATCTCGCTCCCGATAGCTATCGGGACACCCCATCGATCGTAACCAATATTGTTTCCAGCCGGTTTCCCTGGGCAGCATCTATTTTAAACGAAAAAGGCGTCAGTTCGATCACTTCGCCTACTTCCGGGATATCTTCATACAGCGCTATGACCAGCCCGCCGAGTGTATCGTAGTCGCCTTCAGGCAGATTCCAGTTATATTTTTCGTTCAGGTAGTCTATTTCATGGCGGGCACTCAAAAGGTAATTATGGTCATCGATCTTCCTTTCCACCCAGTCTTCGGTAGAATCATATTCGTCCTGGATCTCCCCGAAGATCTGTTCGATAATATCTTCTATGCTGACCAGGCCGGCGGTCCCGCCGAACTCGTCCACTACTATCGCCAGGTTTTTCCGTTCCTCCAGGAAGCGTACCATCAGGTCGCCGGCCGGCATGGCTTCGGGCACAGTGAGCAGAGGAGAAACGATAGAGGTAATATCCTTGGGCTTCCTGAACATCGACAGCATATGGCAATAACCTATTACATTGTCTGCCGAGCCTTTGTAGACTATTATTTTCGAATGCCCGCTGTTGACAAACGTTTCCCGTAGCATTTCAACAGGTGAATCCACGTCTATCCCGGATATTTCAGTGCGGGGGATCATACAGTCCCTCAGCTTTACGTCCTTAAATTCAAGGGCATTTTTGATCATCTGCTCGTCCACTCCGCTGTCATCATCAGCTTCGCTCGCTTCCGCATGGCTTTCCTCCTTCGATGCGTGCACAGCCCTTGACTCGGGGCTCTCGGCTGAGATAAAAGGTTCGGCAAACCAATGGATCGGGGTGATCAGCCATTCTCCGAATCTTACCGGGAAACTCTTGAGATCAACCATAGCCGGGAAAGCATTTGCCGCCTTCAGCCAGGCAGACATGCTCAGCAGCCAGCATAGCGCGGCGCCTGCAAACAACCCCGCAAGCCATAGCGCAGGATGTACACTTTCAAATCCTTCCTGCAGGGACCATCCGAACGCAACTATGAAGAAACTTCCCAGACCCACCATCAAAAACCGCATCATTCTTACTTTCCGCCTCCAGCCGAGCACGAAAGCTATCCGGTTTTGTTCGTCGACCCTCAGGTTTACCCAGTCAAACGAGAAGTCGAGGGAGACAGCCCTGACCGCTCCGTAATACCCTGACGCCATAAAAAACAACAGGCTCAATACGCCGTATAAGATCATTTGCTTTTCTTTTTTGAAGCAGTTTTTGAAGCCTTTCCTTTCAGTTCCCCCCCCGAAGCGACCGGAGCCTGTGGCTTCCGGGCCGGAGCCCTCAGGTTGATCAACTGGTACCAGAAAAGGCAAGTCAGGACCAGCAGCAACAGCCAGTAGCTCTCTGCAAGAGAAGTGCGGCGAAATTCCATGAACCAGATAACCAGGAATCCCAGCGCCAAAAAAAGAAGAATTGTTTTTAAACTTCCTGAACGCATTTTACAACAATACCAGCGGCATACTACTTGCTTTAACTGACGTAAATTTAAGCAGGTTGTCCGAATTAACTGCCAAATTAACTAACTTGCGGAGCTAAAAAACCAGATTAGTTCTCATCCGCAGAATATTCAACCATCTGTCTCACAAACCGAATATAAAACTATGAGCGATAGCAAAGCACGCTTTGAGCCCGGTGTTGTTACCGGAAATGCAGTCAGTGACATTTTTCGTCATGCCAATGAAAACAATTACGCGCTACCCGCCGTCAACGTGGTAGGAAGCGACTCGGTCAATGGCGTCCTTGAAGCGGCTGCGGCAGTAAACAGCCCTGTCATCATCCAGTTTTCCAACGGCGGAGCTATCTTTTACGCTGGTAAAAGCCTGTCCAATACTAACCAGGCTGCGGCTATTGCCGGGTCCGTCTCAGGGGCTCTTCACGTCCGTAATATAGCCAAAGCATATGGTGTACCGGTCATTCTTCATACCGACCACTGTGCAAAGAAGCTCCTTCCCTGGATCGACGGCCTGCTGGAAGCCGGGGAAAGGCATTTCGACCAGTACGGCACACCCCTGTTCAGCTCTCATATGCTCGACCTGTCGGAAGAGCCGCTGGAAGAAAATCTTGAGATTTCAGCCCGGTATTTTGAACGTATGGCCAAAATCGGCATGACGATAGAAATCGAGCTCGGTGTGACCGGCGGAGAAGAAGACGGCGTAGACAATACGGACGTAGACAGCTCAAAGCTGTATACCCAGCCGTCTGAAGTAGCCTATGCCTACAAAGAACTCAGCAAAATCTCTCCTAATTTTACGATTGCGGCTGCTTTCGGTAACGTTCATGGCGTATACAAGCCCGGCAATGTAAAACTTTCCCCCATCATTCTTAAAAACTCCCAGGATTATGTACGGGAACATTTTAACAGCGGCCCGCTTCCCGTCAACTTTGTTTTCCACGGCGGCTCCGGCTCCACAAGGGAAGAAATCCGCGAAGCCATAGAATACGGGGCCATTAAAATGAATATCGACACCGATATACAATGGGCAACATGGGAGGGCATTCTTCATTATTATAAAGCCAAGGAACCTTACCTGCAGGGCCAGTTGGGCAATCCCGAAGGTATCGACTCCCCTAACAAAAAATATTACGATCCGCGTGTATGGCTCCGTAAAGGCCAGGAAAGCCAGGTCGCACGCCTCAAACAGGCTTTTGAAGACCTGAATTGTATAAACCGTCTTGCATAATATTGCTATCGATCAAAATAAAAAAGGAGGCTCCGGCCTCCTTTTTTATTTTGATCAGCGATCTATAGTCACCTTGCTGCGATACCTTTTACGTTCTTCATTAAACGGCAGCAGGATCATAATACTTTTCGATTCTTCCATATAAGAAGCCGACACCTGCTCGTAATCGGCATCTGCCGGTATGGCAAAGTTCCCCACTACCCGTGCATACTGCTTTCCACCGTCCTGGTCTTGGTTGTAAACCGGGAACAAATAATAAACCACTACCTTATCCTCTATCACTTCTACGTTGAGCTTATCGATATCCACTCCCGGGACCTTTACCATCAGTTGATACCCCGCTTCCGCAAGCTCGACCCGGTTTATAATTTCACTGCTTCCTCCATTGATAGAATTGGACAGATCAATGCCCATCAGGATCTCCGGGGCCACTTTACCTTGCTCTGTTCTTTTCATTTTCATAGCATTTAGATTATATGTATACCTTAAAGAAAATGCATGCCCGCTTCCTTTTACCGACAATATGACACCAAAACTCCTTTTTCAGAGAAAAAAAAAGACAAAATGGCGCGTTTATTGTGTTTTAATGTGGCCGCCGGACAACGAGAGAGAGCCGGGCTTAACATTAACCCGGGATACGCTTGACATTTCAGGCTACAAGGTGCAAATTGAATACCGGAACCAAACTATACCAGCCATCAAAGCGCCACTGCTTAAAAACGTCGACAATCTCTCGGAGGCCGTCATCGTACAGGATCTCCGCGATCCGTATTTTGACCCCAACTGGCATTTTCATCCCCATTTCCAGCTTTTTTCGGTACTCCGTGGTACCGGGACCAGGCTGATCGGTGACTCCATTCAGCCGTTTTCTGACGGCGACACGGTATTTCTCGGGCCCGATATTCCGCACTTATGGAGATGCGACCCGGCTTATTTTGAACCGGGCTCCGGCCTTTCGACTCACGGCGTCGTCGTCTACTTCCAGGAAGGTTTTCTCGGGAAAGAGCTGTTCAACCTCCCGGAAATGCAGCCCATTTCACTGTTTTTGCGTGAGTCGGTCAACGGGTACGTGATAAAAGATCCTTTCCGGGAAAAAGTGTCGGAAAGTATTATCCATTTTCTCGGCCTTTCAGGGTTTGAAAGGATCATCCACCTTTTGAAGCTTCTGCATGAGCTGGCCCACACCCCTCACAAACAGGCTATTACCAGCCTGGGCTATCGCAATACGCACAAGATATCGGAGACTGAAAGAATGCAGAAAGTCCATAATTACCTCCTGCAACATTTCAGGGAGGAAATCAGGCTAAGGGACGTAGCCGCGCACGCCGGCATGAGCGAAGCCGCCTTTTGCAGGTATTTCAGAGCAAGGACCCAAAAAACGCTGACCGATCTTATTAACGAGATCCGCATCGGCCATGCATGCAGGTTGCTGATCGGCGAAGATTACAATATATCCCGGATTGCCTACGAAACCGGGTTTGATACACTTTCCAATTTCAACAGGAACTTCAAAAAAATAACCGGCAAAACTCCCAGCAGGTACCGTTCGGACTTTATGCTGTCGCCGGCTTGATTTCTTTGCTTAATTTTGTACGTCGGGGAATGGCCCGAGGGTCATCCCGTATTGTCAAATTTCCCAATTTAAAATTCTATTATGGCACTCAAAGCGGAAATGGTTAC
>CAZLTN010000088.1:0-22534 GCA_964562455.1 uncultured Cytophagales bacterium | reverse complement strand
ACACGTTACCCGTAACGGGGATATCGCTCCGGGGAAGCGAGGAGCTGCGGCCGGGTTATAAGGATTACGGTATGCTGATGGATATCCTGGAAGCCCTGGAAACGGATTAGGCCGATTCCGGCTTGCAGGCCTGTTTCTTCATCAAGCCCCGTGACCATTCAGCCGCGCTATCTACCGGTGATAACTCCCGGGCTTGTAGTATCTTGTAATGCATACTACCTTTGATAACAATCAAACGAAAATTCAATATTGTAATGGAAAAGCAACTTCGAAGATCCAAAAAAGATTCAGTGCTCGGTGGAGTCGCCGGGGGGCTGGCCAACTATTTCAACATAGATGTCGTGATAGTAAGGCTTCTTTTCGTTGTCTCGCTGTTTGTCAGCTTCGGCGTCTCGCTCTTTGCCTATATCGTACTGTGGGTAGTGTTGCCGGAAGAACCGTTTTACCATTTCGGTAACCCCGAAGTCCAGGCGACAGAAACCTTACCTGCCGAACCGATCCCGGTCAATTCAGGCTCGAGCGGTGACCGGAACCTCAAAATCATTGCCATCGGGCTTATCGGTCTTGGGACCTATATGCTGCTTGACCAGTATATTGCGTGGTATCACCTGGGTAAATTCTTCTGGCCTGTGGCGCTGATCGGTATCGGTGCATTCCTTCTGCTGCGAAAACGCGATCAGGATTATGAGTCCCAAAAAACAGATACTTATAGCGGGAATAGCACCTCCGATGAATAAAACCGCTTCAAATAGCCAGGTACAGCCGCAGGGCCTGCGGCTTCATCCCGTGAAGCAATATTTTGGTTAACAGCTAGCTTATTATATATTTTATTCAGATGAATTACAAAGATATTTTCTGGGGAGTGCTCCTTATCGTAACGGGTGTATTCTTCGCGGTCGGGGATCTGACCGATCTGGAAATAGGGAAATACTTCTGGCCGGTGGTCTTTATTACTGCCGGGGGGGTTGTTACTCGTAAAAAATAACTTCCGTACTCATAAATAACCTGGGAGAAAATAATCATGAAAAATTCAGGAAATGTCGTTTTCGGGGGTGTAATCCTGGCTTTGGGAATCCTATGGCTACTGAAAAGCCTCGATGTGTATGCATTTTACTGGTCAGATATTCTCGACCTGTGGTATTGGTTCCTGATCGCCGCCGGCGTGCTCCTGCTGGTTTCAGGTTTTACGGATAACCGGGTAGCATCCAGCGTGTCCGGGATCTTCATTACTCTGGCCATTGTCGGCGGAGTGACGAAAGGCGCGCACCAGGGATTCCGGGAGCTGGCTCCTTTCGAATGGAATTCACGCAAATGGAAGGAACGCAAAAATCATGAAAACCGGGAAGGCAGGTCTGGCGAAACTGTAAAAGGGGACTTCGGCTACGATATGCAGCCCGGCCTGAAGAGCTCTAAACTAAATTTTTCGGGTGGGGCTGGCGTATTTACTATCGAAGGCAGCACCTCAAGGCTTTTCCAGGCCCGTACATCCTCCTCGCTTATCAACTACGTGTCGAACATCAGGCACAACACTGCCGATAATTTCGCAACCGTCGACTTCAAGATGGAAGACGCTGACCTGAACCTGGATGATGATAACGACAATACCGTCGATGTACAGCTTAATGATTCGGTGACATGGGACATAAACCTTAAATTCGGGGCGGGAGAAGGCAAATTCGACCTGAGCAGCTACCTGGTTGAGAACCTGCAGTTGAATGCCGGAGCTGCCGATGTAAGGCTGAAGCTGGGAAACAGGGCCGCTCACTCCGAAATCAAAATAAAGGCAGGGGTGGCTTCCGTTGAGGTACAAGTCCCGAAAAACGCGGCTGTCGAAATTATCGCCAAAGGGGCGCTTATTTCGACGGAATTTCCAGGTTTCGAAAAAGCCGGGAAAGACAGGTATCGTTCGGCGGGCTACAGCGAGTCTGAAAACCGGATCACGATCGACTATAAAGGCGGGTTGTCCAGCCTGAAAATAGAACAGTACTGAAGATAACCGCGCCTATCTGACACTTACACACTCACGCTCCGGCGGAGTCCCGCAGGGACGACACGTGCATACCCCCGGGCTGCGCTGCGCTTACCCGGGGGTAACCAGAATACAAATGCCAAAACTTACAACCGAAATAAAAAAACAAATCAAAGGGCTTTCCAAATCCGACCTGGAGCAAATCGTATTAAAATGTGCAGGCCGCGATAAATACTGGTATGAATACATATATGTCCATTTCCTGAATCCCGGATACGGCGAGCAGGACCTTTTCGAGGATTACAAGCTTGAACTCGAAAAACTAAGTCAGAAATCTTTTCCAGGCAGGCGTGAATCCATGCGCCTGAACCGGCTTTTGAAAGCCTCCAACACGCTTATCAGGCAATTTCACCAGATCGTCAAAAAACCGTCCCTGGAAGTAGAGCTGTATCTGCACGCACTGGACATCCATTTTGAAATGTCTCCAAGCTGCCTCGGGGGGAATTACCAGGTGTACGATAACAACATTGCCCGAACGCTCAAAAAAGCGATCGTGCTGATCCGGGAAAAGTTGCACGACGATTATCTGCTGGAATACAGCGGAAGAATCAACGGCTACCTGCTTACCCTCCACCGGCTGGCTCCTTTTAACCCGGTTGTAAGGGAGCTGCCGCGAAGCATCTGATGCTTCTAAGCTCCCCTCATCATTCATAGTTTATTCTTTCCCGTCCAACAGCTTTTGTAAAAGCTCATTTTTCTCCCGCTCGATCTGGAGCATCCGCTCATAAAGTTCCACTATCTTTTCCAGCGGGTTAAAAGTCAATGAAGATTTGTGGGCAATCGATGTTGAATTGTCATGGCTATTGAATGTAGTCGATATTATATTGATAGCTGCTTCTTCCGTCAGGTTCTTTATAGCATCTTCCGACACCCGAAGCACCTTTGACACCTTTTCTAAAATAACTTCGTCAAGAGTTTCTTTCTGTTCCAATTGTGAAATGGCTTGCTGGCTCAAACCCATTGAAGTAGCCAGGAATTCCTGCTTGACACCAAGCATCTCCCGGATCCGCTTTAGGTTACGACCTTGATGTATCATTAACGTTGGTTTATCCATAATTGCAAACCTAGAAAAAAATATATAGGTAAAAAACAAGGCTTGTGCTTGTTCGATACAAGTTGCAAAACTAACTTATTCATTTCTATCCTCCCTACTTTCGTCTTCGTATAGAGGTTGCAGAAGTCACCCAAATCGGTCTTCAGGCAAATGCTTTATACCAACTGAAATACCCCCCCATACATAGTACTAACGCTATATATTATATAAAGAGTATGCAAAACCGTCCTCAAGAGAGTCGTTCTGTTACCGGTTATAAGAAACCCTCTTCTTACCTGTTCGGCTTTCATGCTGCATATATCCCGTAACAGGCCCTGTATTACGGGCTCTGTTCTATTGCCGTGCTCCTTTAGCTTTTACTTTAAAAAAAACAGAACAGTTCACTTTTTATCCCCCAAAACACACAAATGAAATGTCTATGACTATTAGTTTTCCCAAATTCTCCAGTCTAAAAAGCCGCGCCAGGGTATTATATACTGGATTTTCTGCCGGCTATTGGATCGGCCCGTTTTGCGCGGCGCTGGCGCTGGTCGTCGGCATTCAAACGATGAGCTTCGCCCAGGCCATCGAGGCCGGCACGGGCGCCCCAACGCAGCATTTCGAAGTGGCCAACGGTCCCCGTACTTTTACCGTAACTGTACTTGGCGGAGCTACCTCATCCGGAACGGTCAATATCACCCTTCCCGTCGGCTATGTCATCGTGGGTGGAGCGGGCGCTGTGTCCGGTACCGGTGTTACAGCCGCCTTGGGAAGCGTTTCGGGCAACACGGCTACGGTCAACCTGTCGGGAATACCCGCTGCGGGCACCAACGCCACCTTCACTTACCAGGCTTACGCAACCTGCGCCGCTATCGGCGTAGAGGGCAACCAGGCCTCCTACGTGTTTACTCCATCAGGCGGCTCAGCGGTCCCGGCCGTAACCAGCAACGGCTTCAACCTGCATAACGCCAAGATCAATATCACCAACCTGGCCAACGCACCCGCAGCGGCAGGCGTGGTGGGCGACGCGTATACGCGCACCTACCGGATCAACAACGACGGATTCGGCAGTATCGATACCGTGTATGTGACCGACGTGAGCGGGATAGGCGTAGAGCACGTGAGCCACTCGGTGTCAACGGCCAGCGACGGCTCGCCGGTTACGGCTACCCTGCTGTCGGCTACCACTTCGGGCAGCAACACCACCTACCTCTACCGTTTTATTATCAGCAGCACCCCGCAGGATGGCCACCTGGGGCAGAACGAGTATTTTACCTTTACCCAGAACCTGAAGATCTCTTCCTGCGAAAACCTTAACACAAGCCTTAACGCCTGGTACGGCACCGGGCCTAACCCGGTGCCCTGCGTAGGGCAGAACGACACCCAGACTACGGCGCTGGCGATAGATAATAGTAAGCAACCTACCCTGGTGTTTACCGCTATTACCCAAACACAGCCCGCTTGCCGGGGTAACAACGTAACGCAGGAGTTTAAGGTAGCGAACACCGGAACCGCCAACGCCAAAGATATTTTATTACGGATGTTCCATTATTATGCCGCAGGAGGAAACGAAATGCCCGGTGGGATGCAAAATGGACATCCCTGGAGTCAGGTAGGCTACGTACCGGGTTCTTTCAAGTATAAAATCGGGGCTTCAGGTACCTATGTTACGGTCCCGGTCAATGCGGCTTCCGGCGTTACGCTCAATAATCAGAAGTATTATATACAGTCCAGTTGTATTAATGAGACCATGCCGAATGAATTGGACCTTACCATACCGCAATTGGCGCCGGGCGAAGAAATCTATTTTCAGTACGAAGAAACCAACTGTTGCACTACCGTATGTATGTTTCCTTCTATACATGAAAACGCTATTTTCGGATCGTCTTTACGTTACAGATACAACAATGACTGCAACAGCCAGATAGCCAGTACATTGTCGTCGGGTACCTCGACCCAACTCAGAAACTATCCAATTGCTCAAATAGACGTACAGGAACAGTTTCCGGCCGACATGGTGCTGGGTACTGATTACACGCTGGCATGGGAAAGCACTATCATCAGGTCAACCGCATCCGTATATCCCACCGGAAGTACGCTGCGGTACCATATTACTTTACCTGCCGGCATTGTACTGGGAGCTACTCCTGACATAAAATATACAAGATACAATGGCGCCGCAATGACCCCTGTAAACGTAACCGTTTCCGGGCAGGAAATAGATATTACATTTACAACAGTAACGGGAACAGACCTGGGGGAAACTTTCAGGAAAGGGTCCTTAAGTATCGGTACCGTGTCATTGGATTGTACATCTCCGGCCAGTCCGGCGATTATCAATACCCGGGTTTATGCCAGGTCTGCCGGTTGTACAACCTGTGAAGAACAATTGTTTTGTGGAGACCAGGGGGTAACCTTGCATTGCCCGGGTTGTACAGAACCGGGAATTGTCTTTAACGGCTTTGGCGTGCTCCGTACCACAACCGGACAGGGCGATACCAATAACGACGGACAGCCCGATGGAGCACTCGGTTCCGACATTCGAAACACATGGGTTTCGAGAGGTGACGTGGTTACCTTTACATACGAAGGCCGGATTCAGGACGCAGCCGCGCCGGCACATAACTTCCAGTACGGCTATGCCGGCTTTTCTTTCGCCAATTCCATCAGCAATCACTTTTCTGCTTTGACTGCCGATGTGCTCATTACCGATGCTGCCGGGACCACTACAAAAGTAAACAAAACAGGCCTGCCGGTATCGTTTAACCCCGCGACGGGCAACGGGCAGGTCGATTATAGCATTTCAGCCCTGGCTACTGCCGGTTATACATCCTTTGCCGACGGCGATAAAGTAAAAATCACGGTTTCGCTTAAGGTTACCAATGGTATAGGCGCTACTAATACAACCTCGCCCGTTTCGACCCAACTCTATTTAAGTGATGCCGCAAACCCCGGTGGAAGTGAGCCGGATGTATGGTTTTGTGATAATTTTTCAGGAGAGTTGACTTTAATCGGGTTGGGTGCCGGAGTATACAGCAGCGCATCCCTTACGTTAAATGAGTGTAATACCATTCAATACTCGTCAGCGGCCGCGTTTTTTACTTCGACAGGAGTAAACACTGGTGGCCCCACAGCTAATTGGTACAAAAATGAATATCGCCAATTTGCTGCCGCAGGAGACGTAACCTTTACGCTCCCTGCCGGGTATTCGCTGGTACAGGCAGATTTGGCCTATACCCGGGGGGCAGCGGGCTATGGTCAGGTTGAGAACTACGTTACTAACGTAGCGGCTGACAACGTGTCCGGAAATGTATATACATTCAATGCCAGAAAGCAATTTGCAGATCAGGGAGGGCCGTGGCCTTTGCCGGACGAGGGTTTCAACATGAGACTTCGGGTAACGTTAAGGCCAACCTGCGAAGCAGCCGCAGTAAGCACGGACCTGACAAAATTCCAATTCGTTCCGGGCCCCGGCTATACAGAAACCCTTCCAGCCGGCAATTTTACCGTCCAGTTGAGCAACCAAATAACCCTAAACAAATCCAATCTGGTCGTGAACGCCGGCGCGCCGGTACAAACGGTAACGGGCAATACCGTCACCTGGGAGGTACAGGTGGCCAATACGCAACCCGGCACTACGCCCAAAGTATGGATGGGAGAAAATAACACCCCCGCCAACGGTATAACCATTCAAAGCGTACAACAGATTACCGGCTTTGGTGGGGCCACCACCGGCTCAGCCCTGACCCCTGCGAGCGGTATGTACCAATTGGGAGCTTACGGTCAGGAAAGCCGCTACTACCGTATTACGGCCACGTTTACCAATTGTGGGGAAGACGTACTGCCGCTGGCCGTCGGCTATGTGTGCGGTGATTACCCCGCATCGCTGGAAGCCTCCCAGTGCAAAATACTTACCGACCTCACCGTGATCCCGACGGGCGCCAACCTGCAGGTATCGCTCATCGGCCAACCGGCCCCGACCTACCCGGATGGTACCAAAGATCTCTGCGAGGAGCTGGAATACACCGCTGAGGTGAAAAACCCGGCCCAGGGCACGGCTTATGACCTTACCTTCACGGTCAAAAAACCGGCGGGTGTGGCCTACATCGCCAACAGCTACCAACTGTCGCCTACCATTTTGCCGGCTCCGGCCACTTTAACGGCGGTAAACAACGATGCCGCCTACGTCTCGGAAACCGCCGGCACGATCACCTTCACCATTCCGGCGTCGGTAGCGGCCAACCTGCCTTACAATGCGGGCTACACCATCCGCTACAGAGTAGAAACCGTGGCGTGTGAATTTGTAAGCAACACCAAAATGACCCTGCAGGCCCTGGGCAACAACGGTTGCGGCAGCGCCATCAACGGCACCCAGCAACAAACCCAGACGATCCGGATCAAGGGCGAAAACCCCAATCCAAACGCCTATACCATTACCTCTTCGGTAACAGGCGCTATACAGGCCTGTGACAACCCGGATGAGGTTTTGTATACCTTCGCGGCCACCAACAACGGGCCGGTAGCCACCTATGCCGGTGAGAAACTGGTGATCACCCTGCCCAAGCCCTATGTAATGGGCAGCATCACAGGCGTATCCAACTTCTCGGGCTTTGGCACGCCCACCGCAACCAGCGATGCGACGCATAACATCTATACCTGGACGGTGCCCGCAGGCATAGCGGCCGGGCAGGTGATCTCGTTTACCGCGCCGCTTAGCCTGGAGCCGGGTACCGACGCTACTACGCTGGTTTGCGGCAACAGCGCAGCCATCAAAGAGCTGATCGCCTATACCTTCGAGAGTACCTGTGTTAAAGACAATTCCGTCTGCACCGGCTCGCTGCAGGCTGAAGGGGAAAACGAGAGCTCGGTGATCAATGTCGTGATGCCGGCGTTCAGCATTACGGCGGTTACTGCCTCTCAAACCGGTGACGGTGAGCTGAGCGGCACGGTAACGGTCGCCAACAGCGCCCCCACAGCGGGCGGCAGCGCACAGAGCGCTACGCTCAACATCTACCATGACGTCAACAACGACGGTGTGATCGACGGAGGCGACATACTGGTAGGCACACAGGCCATTTCGCTTAGCGGCGCCGCCAGCGAGGTGATCGACTACACCGTGACCACCAGCTTCCTGGGCGAGCTGTGCCCGGCCCTGGTAGAGGTAACGCCGACTTGCGCCTGCGTAAACCCGGTGATTTACAAATACGCCTGCGACGTAGTGCTTCCGGTAAATCTGCAGAGCTTCGAGGCAAGGCAGATAGAGGGAGGCGTTTCATTGAGCTGGACAACCACTTCGGAGACCAAGGCCGACCGCTTCGATGTACAGCGCAGCGCAGATGTACGCAACTGGACTGCTATTGGTACGGTGAAAGCAAAAGGGGAGTCGATCATAAGAGCTGACTATAACCTCACCGACGGCTCGGCACCGGGCGGGATCAACTACTACCGCCTGAAGATGATAGACCAGGACGGTACGTTTGCCTACAGCCAGATCCGTTCTGTTGCGGTAACATCGGTTCCTGCCAGGCTTTACCCCAACCCCGTCACCGACGTGCTGATACTCAACCCGGCCGCTACGAGAATAATCTCGAAAGTAGAGCTGCTGGATAGCAACGGCAAAGCAGTACATAGCTCCGGCGCCGTGTCGCGGATCAATGTAGCAAGGCTGTCGGCAGGTATCTATATACTGCGGATCAGCTATGGCGACGGCGGCAGCGACGTGCAGCGGGTCATCAAGAAATAAGATGCCCCTTTGAGATAAAAAAGCCGCGGGGAGAGTCCCCGCGGCTTTTTTTTAACATTGATTTTTACGCACATGAAAATTCTGATCATTGACAATCGCCCTGTTTTCAAAACAGGTATCCGGCAAATCTTAAAAAAAAAATTCGAGCCGCTGGAATTCCAGGAAATGGAGACATACCCAGTCTCTGCCGAAGCGGACCAGGATTTGCCTGACCTGGTTATTTTAGGCCAGGACGACCATTACCCGCAGCAAGATTCGCAAATGATTGAAAGTATCAGGAAGCGCTACCCCGGAGCTGGTCTGATCGCCCTATACAAATCATGGAGTATCGAAAGTATCAGGCATTGCTTCGAGGCTGGTGTAGACGGATACCTTTTTGAAAGCACCGGCCCGGATGAATGGATAGAGTGCGCCCATAATGCCCTTGCCCGGAAGAAATACGTCCCCAGAGTCGTGCTTGAAAATATTCTGAACCACTATCTTTATAAAGACTCCGTGGATTCGCACAAAGAGATGCGGCTTTCGAACAGGCAAATGGAAGTAGCCAGGCTTTTGATTCAGAATATGACGATATCCGGGATTGCCGAATCGCTCGGCAGGAAGGTATCCTCAATCTCCACCATCAAAGCCAGAATATTCAAAAAACTGAACATTTCCAGCCTGGTAGAGCTCAAAGAAGCGCTGGAAGCCTATCAAAACGGATTTCCCTACCAGAGCCAGGATGACGACATTCAGGTCGGATACGATTGATAAACGGCAAATCTTCCTGATCTTTGCAGCTCACCCGTCGATGGGTATCTAACTGATACAGCGTCCTAATGACTTTTGAAGAATATCTTATCAGCAAAAAAATAGACGGCGATCAGTTCCGTCGCCTGCAGCCCGGGCGCTATCTCGAATGGCAGGAGCTGTTTTCCCAAACGCACCCGGAAAGCTTCACCATGCTAAAAAAATTCCTTATCAACGATATCAGACGGCTTTACCAGTTGAAAGTTGAAAGTTGAAAATTGAAAGTGACAATGAAATGTTGAGAATTGAGTGTCGACAGCAAAAGAATTTTCAACTCTCAACTCTCAACTTTCAACTCTCAACTTTCAACTCTCAACTCTCTCAAGCGCAGAAGGTTCAAGTAAACGCGATACTATCATTCCCAGGATACGTTCCGTTTCTCTGATATACTCGTACGGGTCGCCCGTTTCAGTCAGCACCAGCGGGTTTTCAGTCACTTTGCCGGGCGATCTGAGCGAATAGAAACCGGATGTCACCCTGTGCTCCTCCAGCCTGAAAACCCGGTCGCCGAGGCGCCAACCCTCCGGCTTGCCCATTTCCCTGTACACCAGGTACTGGTACAGCCAAAGCTGGCGTACATAATTCATTTTATAGTCCGGATCTTCCGTAAGGTACTTAACGATATCCTTCTTCAGGCTCCCCTCGCTTCTTACATCCACACTGCCCGTTTTATAGTCCATAACATACAATGTACCATCGTCGGCAATCTCCACGCGGTCTATTTTTCCACCCAGCCTGACATGCAGTATCTCTCCGTCGATATCAACGTCAAACCCGGCCGACAGGTTCTGCTCGGTGGCAACCGGCCAGCGATGCCCCGCTTTCAGGTGCTGCTCCTTCATGAATTCCATAAACTGCTGAGCCCCGACCTTATAATAAAGGCTGTTCAGGCCGGTTTCGGTTTCATACCCGCCCAATTTCCGGAACTGCTCCGAGAGAACTGCTTCGATTTCAGAGGTTGAGGGTTCAAGATGTCGGAGAAAAAACGTAACGTCCAGTATTTCAAATGCATTATGCAGCCACGATCCCAGCTTATCCATTCCCAGCGTCTCTTCGGTTTCCCTGTCCTCTTCCAGGCCAAGCACGTGCCTGAGGTAAAAGTCGAAAGGGCTGCTCAGCAGGGTATGAATGTGTGTCGGGTACAATCCGCGACGGGAGAGATAGCCTGTTATACGGGACCTGACGATTTCGTCCTTAATGAGTTCCAGACCTGTCGGCTGACCGGCATTTAGTGCCCATTCTACCGGCCGGCTTACTATTTTCACTTTGGGATTATACACCGGCCATTCATTTTCAAGCTGCAATAAAAACCTGCTCTTCTCTCCTCCTCCAAAAGCATCACCGGTGTTGACATAAAGCAGGTGCACCTCTTCGGCCCGCTGCAGCAGGCGATAAAAATAATAGGCCGAAAGCGCTTCCTGGTGCTCATGGGTAGGCAGCCCCGTTTCCCGCGCTATGTCGAAAGGAATCAGCGAGTTCTGCCGTTTTGGAGAAGGTAATACTCCTTCATTTACCGAAAGGACAATCACCCTTTCAAAGTCCAGCGCCCTGGTCTCGAGCAGACCAATTATTTGCAGATCGCTTACCGGCTCGCCGCTGAATGGTATCTTATTTTGATTGATCAGCTCAAACAGGAGCTGTCTGGTAGTCTGGATATTGACCTCCTTTTTCCTTCCCTGCAGCGTATGCTCAAATTTGCCCAAAAGCGTATAAAAAAGGTACAGGTATTCCTGCTCTGCCGGGTTGTCGTTGTGAAGATAGACTTTTCGCAGCAGATCGATCAGCTCATAAAACGAGTTGATGACCGCCTCGCCATCCTCTCCGGGCCAAGGCGTAAAAATGCACTTCATGAGAGGATCTCCGCCCGACGCATTGAAAAGATGAGCCTGGGAAAAATAAACCTGGTTCCTGTTTTTTATTTCAGATACCAGCGCTCCGACAAAATCCCTGTCCTGCTCTTCTTTCAGTATCTTCCCGTACTGCCTGAGAAAAGGATGATTAAGCACCTTTAACACAAACCGGTAATTGTATTTAGGTGTTTTGCTTTTTTGTGAAGAGATATGCTGCTGGAGTTCGAAAATTGCGTCCGCAAGTGTGTATATCATCGAATTTCTCAACGGAAGCCCCATTGTAACGTTCACGTCAGAAACCGAATCGTCGAGGGCATAGAGCATGGGTGTCAGCAGGTTCTCGTCCGCCAGCACGATGGCGGTCAGGCCCGGATTGCTGTTGCGTTTCCTGATCCCGCTGTAAATCTGACCAGCCACCCTGGTCTGAAGCGTAGCGTTGGGAACCCCGTATACATGGATAGTTTTTTCCGAGTCGAGCAGGTCCCGGCTCATCCAGTTCCATTCGGAGCCGAATATTGTCCTCTCCCTCATACGCCTCATATATCTCCCTGCTTCCAGGTAGGTGTTGGCGGTCATATAATAAGCATCGGAATCCCATAAAACAGTGCCCCCCCCCTGCCAGGCAGCGCTGTACAATTTTCATCTCCGAAGCGGTAAAAGCATTAAATCCGGCAAAATAAAAGGTCGTATCGCCGTATCTGTCCAACAGCTCCGGGTGCTCCGCCAGGTGTCGGTAGGTCATACCCGGATAAGCCAGCCCCATGTCCCTGAGCTTTGATCTGAAAACTCCGTATACCTTTCGGATATTTGCAAAGAGCGAAAAAAACTGCCTGGTTCCCTCGCCGGAACCTATTTGTTCAACCGATGGAGTGTCGCGCGGCGAACCGTCTATGTTCCAGCGTTCGAGCGCTTTCGCTTCCGTCAGGTAGTCAAACAGGTACTCCGACTTTATCATTGCCATGTCCAGCCGGTCGAAATCGGAGAGCAGGACCGACCCCCACCCCATAAACCGGTTGAAGTCGACCGTATGATCAACTTCGCGGAATGCTTCAAAAAGTGTGAAGATCAGGTTGACCGGATCAGTAACGGAAAACCCTGAAATCTCCGTTACAAAATCCTCTATCGACGTTATCTGCGGGCTCACCAGGGGTTTGTCAATGATTTTCCCCAGCTCTCTCTTCAGGAAGAAAACCGATCTGCGTGTCGGCAGGATAATATGAACACCCGGTAGCCCGTCTCCATGCCGTTCCAGCAGAAAAGTTGCTACCTGGTTTAGAAAAGATATCATTTCTGTTATGCGTATTAGAAATCACCTTACACGTTATCAATGCATACGGTCGCCCCTTACTTCCAATCCCGTAATCACCTCAGCTTCGGCAGCCAGTATTTCCTTCCAACGTTTCCGGACGGTTTCGGCAGGAAGATATTCTTCTGCCAGCTCTATAAAGGTCCGGTAATGCCCGGCCTCCGAAATCATCAGTTCCCTGTAAAACTTCCGCAGGCTTTCGTCGGCAATGTACTCCGACAAAAGCTTGAAGCGTTCACAGCTCCGGGCCTCGATCAGGGCACAAAACAGCAGCCTATCGAGGAAAACCGAGTCATCATCGCCTTTCTGAATAAGCACCTTTTTCACTCCCTGTACATAAAGGTCCCGTCGCTGGTTACCCAGCTTTATTCCCCGTTTTTTCAGTTCTTTAAGGACACGCTGAAAATGTCCCCATTCTTCCGCTACGATCGGCGTCAGCACTTCTACCAGCCGCGCCTTTTGAGAATAATGGACAATGAGGGATATGCAAGAACTTGCCGCCTTCTGCTCGCACCAGGCATGATCTACCAGGATATCCCTGATATGGATCTGTGCTATGTTAACCCATCTGGGGTCGGTCGGCAGCTCAAGGCCCAGGGTTGTGAGAGACATAAGTGAGTTAGATTCAATACCGGTTGCTATTGGATCGTCAGGTTTATCTTTTTCCCAAGTCCAAATTCTATAAGTTTATATAATGTCGAAAGTTGAATGTCGCTTCGCCCGTTTTCAATCCTGGATATAAAACTCTTCTTTGCACCTATCTTTTCTGCCAGTTGTTCCTGCGTCAGCCTGGCCTGCTTACGTTGCTCCTTAATCAATTCACCGATAGCAAAAGATTTTGCCTTTATTTCAAATTCGATTCGCTTTTCAGTGCCAGGCTTTCCATATCTCTCATCGAGATGCCGGGAAAAAGTTTTGATATTTTTATTTTCTATTTCCATTAGTACTCCTCTTTTGGTCTTTAAAATATTCCTGCATTAAGTGTTCTGCTTTCTCCAATTCCTTTTTTGGAGTTTTCTGTCCCTTCTTTTGGAACCCGTTAAAAAGAACTACCAGGTTCCCTTTGTCAAAACAGCAAAATATCCGATATATATTACTTTCATATTCTACACGGATCTCAAATAATCCTTTTATACCTTCTATGCTTTAAAAAAATCGAGTTGGAATACGTTCAATAATTGTAAACATAAATAACACTTCGTCTATTTTGTTTTTTACTTTTTGAGAAAGAGGCTCAAAAAACTGTTCGAAGTAATCTTTATAAAAAACGATTTCTCTTATTGTCTCCATTTTACAAAGTTAACGAATAATGGAACATTTACCAATAAATTGGAAACCTGAGCCACAATAGTATATACCCGGATTTGTGTTTTGCTCCGTCGGGCATTACCCCTTCCCAGCTTAGTCAAAAAGCGGCCATCTGACTCCGATAGAGAAGGCCGGTTGGAGTCCCAGGTACCCCGGCGTGAGAAAATACCCCTCGCCGCTGGACAACCAGCGATGATTGAGATGGGAATATTTAAGCAGCAGCAACACCCGCTTGATCCTCAGGTTGGCAAAAGCGTCCACCACTGGATAATTTCCCACTGCAAGCTTATTCTGAATGTGAAACTGCTGTGTCATAGGCATATACGCATCCGCATAGTAACTGCTCGTATAATTACCGGCCAGTCCGAGTTGTATATCCAGCGCTTTTGCATAGGTAAACTGGAAGCTTACCTCTCCGCTCAGGAATAGCCTCGGAATCCGGATGATCCGGTTGTCAAATCCCTCGTTATAATAAGCCAGCGTCCTGAACCTCCACCGCTTAAGCTGGATTTCCGTATCCAGCCCTATTCTCATAAGCGAAAACGTACCGTCGTGCTGCGCCGGCTTTGCATCTTCACCATAATAAAGATAATTGATAAGCTGGTGCCATTGAAAATCGGGAGTTAGCGATATCTTCCCCGTCTTTATTGGCAACGCTCCCGTAAAACTTACGACTTTAGACAGCTTCAGGTTGTTATCTGTATTATTCCAGTACAGATAACTGTTTTTGTACATCATCATCAGCAGGTCGGGCGACGTGAGAGCGGTCTGGAAACCCACTCTGGCCCAGGGAATATCCAACTGTCCCTTCAGGATCAGGTCCCGACCAAGTACATGTTCCATTTGCGAAGTGAGCCTCCATGTCGTGTCTTTCAGGCGATACTGCATCCAGACCCCGAGGATAGGCTCAAACCGCTGCAAACCGTATTTTTCCGAAGTAGAATCCGTCAGGTAGCGATTTCCGGTCATGCTCTGAGCCCGTGTCTGAAAATAAGCCCTGTAGTTATAACCGGCCAGTTCACCCTTTATGCCCACCTTATTATCCACCAGGAAGTGCCTGGTTTTCTGATCTATAGGCAGGAGCTTCGAATCAGATATGTAAACCCCGTTATCGAGGCCCGTTTGTGGCTGGGTATCCTTGTACCTGTTGTTGTTGCCTTCTACTTCGAGCTGATGGAAAAGCTGGAAGCCCCCCAAAAGCCTGTATTGCTGGTAAAGCCGGAAATCGGTCCTCCTGTGCCACGATTTTGCCCCCGCAGACAGGCTTGCCGGACCGTGATAGTCATCTCTGCCGATCTTGTAATCCACGGTATCGGCGAGTATTACGCCGCCCTGCTCCATCACACTGTGATTCAGTGTGCGTAGGTGTGAAAGCAGCAGATATTTTTTGTTTTTGGAAAAATAACTGCCATGCAGCAGCATCGACCAGTTCCGGGCCAGCGCAGCCTGCTTTCCTCTCGACGCATATGATCCGTACTGCCGTTGTGACGAGAAGCGCTGCAGGCGAAAGCCGAAATTGACTCGTGGGTTGACATTCTGCGAGAAACCGAATTTCAGTATTTCCCGGTTCAATCCGCCCTGGGTATAATACATGTCGGTGTACGGCGATTTGGTATCGTAATACCTTACGTCCTCAGCCTTAAACCCGTAAGCATCGTAGGCACGGAAACCCAATTGGCGCCCCACCTGCGGTCGGGGTGTAAAAAAAATCGGGCGCGACGCCGTCCCCAGGTTCCCGAGGTCTACCAGCGTATTCCAGTCATGGTCTACAAATGTCCACCTGTGAAAATTGGTCAGCGAAGTATCAACATGGTACCTGGTAGAATCGAGGTTGTTCAGGATGTCTTCCTCGTAAAAATAGGAAGTAGTGGTTGGGCCGTACACATTTTTCGTACTATCGTCAATAACAGCGGCTCCGCCGGCCCCGCCCCCGCCTCCTCCTGTAGGAAGCCTGAGATTCCCGGGCATTTTTTGAGCCGACAAAGGCAACGTCAAAACGATCAGACTTATAAGAAGAAGTACACAGTAACTATATTTGCAGATCGTCGGCGAATTCATTTCCTACCCGTTAGGTGGGGCAAATATAAATAAGAAATGAGAGATAAGAGTCAGCAGCTTTTCCATAAAGCGCAACAATTCATCCCGGGCGGAGTCAATTCGCCTGTGCGGGCATTTAAAGCAGTAGGTGGTATTCCGGTATTTATCAGGTCGGCAAAAGGGCCGTATCTTTTTGATGAAGACGGGAACAGGTACATCGAATTGATCAATTCATGGGGCCCGATGGTATTGGGGCACGCGCATGAGATTGTCGAAAAAGCTGTTTCCGATGCCTTGCAATACTCGTTTTCGTTTGGTGCGCCTACCAGAAAAGAAGTCGAAATAGCCGAGCTTATCGTGAGCATGGTCCCTTCGCTCGAAAAAGTCAGGATGGTCAATTCGGGAACGGAGGCTACGATGTCTGCGGTACGCCTCGCCCGCGGGTTTACAGGCAGAGATAAGATGATAAAATTCGAAGGCTGTTATCATGGTCATGGTGACAGCTTCCTGATTGCGGCCGGCAGCGGGGCGGTAACTTTCGGTACGCCCGACAGTCCCGGAGTTCCGAAAGGCGTCGCTAACGATACCCTGACCGCCCGCTACAACGACCTTGAGCATGTAAAACAGCTTGTAGAGGCCAACCCGGGACAGATTGCCGCTATCATTCTTGAGCCGGTTGCGGGGAATATGGGATGCGTAATTCCCGAACCGGGGTTCCTTCAGGGGCTTCGCGAGCTGTGCACAAAAGAAGGCATTCTGCTGATCTTCGATGAGGTGATGACCGGCTTCAGGCTTTCACGGGGAGGCGCCCAGGAGCGGTTTGGCGTAATGCCCGACCTGACTACTCTCGGGAAAATTATTGGGGGCGGAATGCCCGTCGGTGCTTACGGAGGCCGTAAGGAAATTATGGATTTCGTATCGCCTGCAGGCCCGGTCTACCAGGCGGGTACTCTTTCCGGCAACCCGATCGCTATGGCCGCCGGCTACGCCATGCTTGAATATCTCGCCGGGCATCCCGAAACCTACCGGATACTGGAAAATACGGGTGACAGAATCGCCAACGGGATAAAATCCAGCCTGGCAAAGCTCGGGCTAAACTACACCGTCAATCATATCGGATCGATGCTCACCTTATTCTTTACCGGCGAAAAAGTTTACAATTTCGAAACCGCTAAGACGTCAGACACTGCGCTCTTCGGGAAGTACTTCCATGCCATGCTCGAAGAAGGCGTGTACCTGGCCCCCTCCCAGTATGAGGCGCTGTTCTTCTCTACCGCCCTGGAAGAATCCCACCTTGACCATATCCTGGAGGCCAATGAAAAATCGCTCGCCAAGATAGCCTGAGCCATGACGGAAAGCAGCAGCAGACGTTTTTCTGTGATCATACCCGTGTACAACCGGCCCGAAGAGCTGGCTGAATTGCTGGAATGCCTTACCCGCCAGACCTATTCTCCCCACGAAGTGATCGTGATCGAAGATGGTTCTGCTGTTACTTCACGTCATGTCGCTGAAAGCTTTAAGGGCCGGCTCCCGCTTTTTTATTACGAAAAGTCCAACGAAGGCCAGGGGTTTACCAGGAATTACGGTATGGCCAGGGCTACCGGCGATTTTTTTATCATTCTCGATTCGGACGCATTGCTCGAACCCGGGTACCTCAACATCGTAAATGACTATTTAAACGGCCATCCTGTCGATCTGTACGGCGGCCCCGATACTGATCATCCGGATTTTACGCCCATTCAAAAAGCCATCAGCTATGCCATGACCTCGCTTTTCACTACCGGCGGCATCAGGGGGAAAAAGAAAAATCTCGGCGGCGCCTTCCACCCGAGGAGCTTCAATATGGGGCTTTCCAGGGAAGTATGGGAAAAGACCGGCGGCTTTCGCGTTACCCGCATGGGAGAGGATATCATTTTCAGCATCGGTGCTATCCGTCAGGGATTCCGTACCGCGCTTATACCGGAGGCTTTTATCTATCACAAGCGCAGGACAAGGTTTTCGCAGTTCTTCCGGCAACTGAAATTTTTCGGAAGAGCCCGGATCAATATCGCGCGTTATTACCCCGAGGAGCTTAAAGCAGTCCATTTTTTCCCTGCATTATTTTTCTCCGGCCTTGTGGCTACCTTCCTTCTCGCTTTCGTATCGCCGCCGCTCTTCAAAATAGCCGCTGCTTTGTACGGTTTCTATTTTCTCGTTATCTTCCTTGATGCACTGAAACGCACGGGGCACATTAAGGTCGCCGCTCTCTCGGTGGTCGCATCGGTTTGCCAGCTTTCAGCCTACGGGATCGGCTTTATAGAAGAAGGCTGGAAAAGAATCCGTGAGCCTGAAGGCGTAAAAAATACGGGTGCGAACCTCGATTACCCCTCCTGAGGAACAATCCTTACAACCTTTAGGCAATTTTATACCTCTAAGTAGTACCTTTGCACTCTGTTGCCGGTAATTCCTGAACTGCACCGATTATTAATCAATATAATTAACCAGCTCTTATATCACTTTAAAATGATCAATCTTGTACTTTTTGGCCCTCCGGGGGCGGGTAAAGGTACCCAAAGCGCCAACATTATTGAAAAATACCAGTTGGTCCACCTTTCCACCGGCGATTTGCTCAGATCAGAAATCAAAGCCGGGACCGAGCTCGGCCTGAAAGCCCGGAGCCTGATGGACCAGGGGATACTGGTTCCCGACGAAGTAGTGATCGGAATGATTGAAAACAAACTGAAATCACATACAGGTGCCAACGGCTTTATATTCGACGGCTTTCCCAGAACGGTAGCACAGGCGGAAGCCCTGGATGAGTTGCTGGCCCATCACGGCGAAAAGATCAATATGATGGTAGCGCTCAGCGTTCCTGACGACGAACTGCTGGCGAGGCTGCTGGAAAGGGGTAAATCTTCAGGCAGGCCCGATGACCAGAATGAAGAACTGATCAGGCGGCGGATTGACGAATATAACTCGAAAACTGCACCTGTCGCAGAATTTTACCGCGGCCAGGGCAAATACTACGGGATCGACGGGGTAGGCTCCATAGAGGATATTTTTTCTGCTATCTGCCAGATTCTCGATAAAGAAGCCAAAACAGTAAGTTAACAACGACAGGAAATCTCGTATGGCGTCTTCGAATTTTATAGACTATGTTAAGATAAATGTTAAATCCGGTGACGGCGGCGCCGGATCTACCCATTTTCGCAGGGAAAAATTTGTAGACAAAGGAGGTCCTGACGGAGGCGACGGAGGCAGAGGAGGGCATATCATCGTGCGGGGCAACCCGCAATTGTGGACCCTGCTGCACCTCAAATATACCAAACACATTAAAGCCGATGGGGGTGCCAAAGGAGAAGGCGGAAGGAGAACCGGCGCCCAGGGCAAGGACGTCTACGTCGAAGTCCCGCTGGGAACGGTCGTGAAAGACCCCGAAACCGGCGAACAATTGCTGGAAATCACTGAGCCGGGTGAAGAAATCATACTGCTTGCAGGCGGAAGGGGCGGTCTTGGCAACAGCCATTTCAAAAGCTCGACCAACCAGACTCCCCAATATTCCCAACCCGGGGAGCCGGGTTCCGAGCTTTGGGTAGTCATGGAACTCAAACTCCTTGCAGACGTCGGGCTGGTCGGGTTTCCCAATGCCGGCAAATCGACCCTGCTGCGTTCGGTTTCCGCTGCAAAACCCGAAGTAGCCGACTATCCCTTCACTACGCTTGTTCCCAACCTGGGAGTGGTGAGCTATAAAGGGTACCAGTCTTTTGTAATGGCCGATATTCCCGGAATAATCGAAGGAGCCTCGAAAGGAAAAGGGCTTGGTCTCCGGTTCCTCAGGCATATCGAACGTAACTCACTCCTTCTTTTTATGGTGCCTGCCGATACGGAAGATGTCGAACAGGCCTATAACACTTTATTGAACGAATTGACCGAATACAATCCGGAACTGCTCGATACGCCGAGGCTTTTTGTCATATCCAAAGCCGATCTGGTTTCTCCGGACGAAAGAAAAAAAATGCTGTCAAAACTTCCTCCGCATCTGCAGCCGCTGTTCATCTCCTCGGTTACTACTGAGGGTATCGACAAGCTGAAAGATGAGATATGGGCCGGCCTGACTGCTTCCCTGACCGAAAAATAACTTTCATTCCAAACATATTCCGCTTAAAAGGCGTATTGATAAATTTACGGTTTCCGGTTTACGCCGGAAATACTTTAAACTGGTCGTCTATGCTTATGACCGAAGGTTTATCCCGCCATGAAGAATTATCTATCTCTGCTGTTTTTATTGTTTACCGTGACATTCTCCCTGGGTGTATCGGCACAGATAACAGTCTCCTATCCTCTGGAAAATTGTGTTTTCCAGAGGGATGCAGGTAACCGGTCGGTCATCTATATAGCCGGCAATTTCAGTGAATTCCTGGATGCTGTAGAAGCAAAGCTTACTCCGGTTCAACAGGGGTGGGGACAGGAAAGCGACTGGGTCAATATTCAAAGTCACCCGGGAAACGGTTTCTATTCCGGGCGCATCGAATGGTCGCCCGGATGGTACCGGCTCGACGTACGAGGAAAAGCGGGCGATGCCGTAGTTGGTACAGCCGCTGTAAATAAAGTAGGGATCGGTGAAGTTTTTGTCATAGCAGGCCAGTCCAACGGCCAGGGGTTTCACGGCAACGGAGCCCAGTCTGCCGGTGACGAGCGGGTGATACATGCCGACTATGATGGCACTCTCGGCCCCAACCAGCCTTTCCCCTATCCCACCTTCAGCCGCCTGCAGGCCGACGATATTATCGCTCCCAGGGGAAAATCCGCATGGTTTTGGGGTAAGCTGGGCGACGCGCTCGCCAGCCGCCTGAATATGCCGGTTCTTTTCTACAATGCTGCCTGGGAGGGAAGCGCGGTACAGGCATGGAAAGAGAGCATCAATGGCAGGGCATGGTCGGTATATGTCCCGGACATACCCTTCGAGCCTGACGGGATGCCCTATGGCAACCTGCGCCATACCATGCTTGGCTACGTCGCGGTAACCGGCGTCAGGTCTATCCTTTGGGTGCAGGGTGAGGCCGACAATGATGTCGGAACAAACCGGAACGCCTACTATTCGTCGCTGGAAACCGTTATCAACCAGACCCGTAATGAATTCAGACGGAATTTATCCTGGGTAGTATCGCGGACTTCCTACACGGCGAGAGCGGGGATCGGCACGCAGATTATCGCTGCCCAGAACGACATTATCAACAACATTTCCAATGTATTTCCCGGACCGGAAATGGACCAGATACAGGTGCCCCGCCCCGATGGCTATCATCTTTCCGACGATGGCCTCATACAGGCGGCCAATGCCTGGGCCGGCTATCTGAATGACAATTTCTTTTCAAACTCCGTTCCTCACCGGCCCTGGCCTCCGGTCGGGTTGAGTTTTTCGTGCCAGAATAATACCATGATCATCAGCGCTGAAGACGGCTATCAGAACTACAGATGGAATAACAACAATTCCAGCCGGGAGATAGCTACAGGTGAGGGTATCTTCCAGGTGAGCGCGACAGACTCGGAAGGGAATTACCGGTTCTCCCCGTTGATCAGGATCCCCGGGAACTTTACTGCGGCATCCCCCCCCCGCTGTTTCGTCGGTGGGCGCGCCGGAGGTATGTTATGGAGGATCGCTCACACTAATTTCATCCAGCGACCGGAACCCGGTATGGAGCACGGGGCAAAATGGCAGCCAGATCCAGGTATCGGGCCCCGGGGAATACACCGTATCTGTTGAAAACGTCTACGGCTGCCGCACAGCGTCGGCTCCGTTCAGCGTTGCAAAATCTGCTAAACCGCTCCCCGCAGCACCTTCAATTTCTTCCCGTGGCTCTACCGAAATATGTAACGGAGCGGAGGTCATTCTGTCTTCCAGCACCGGCAGCAACACTTACTGGTCGACGGGTGCAAACGAGGCGGTTACGAGTGTCAAAAACAGCGGCGCGTACACAGCCCGTACACGGGATTCCGAAGGGTGCTTTTCGGAAAACTCCAACAGCATATCGGTGCATGTGAATCCGCTGCCTGCCAAGCCTGTCATTTCGGCGGGAAGTACTACTTCTTTTTGCGAAGGCGGAGAGGTCACACTCAAGTCTTCCTATAAAGAAGGCAATACCTGGTCTGATAACAGCAAAAACGAAACTATAGTAGTCAGGCGGAGCGGCGAATTCAAAGTATCGGTAACAGACAGTAAAGGCTGTACGAATACGTCAAATGCCATGAAAGTGACTGTCAATCCGTTACCGGCTGCTCCGGTGGTATCGGCAACCCGCCCGGTTGCTTTCTGTGAGGGCGACTATACGACACTGGTTTCGGATTCAAAATATTCCTATTCCTGGAATAACGGGGCCACCAGCCGCCAGGTCAACGTAAACCAGGACGGCGATTACTGGCTTACCACCACCGATCAGAATGGCTGTACTTCTTCAAAATC
>CAZLTN010000087.1:0-22729 GCA_964562455.1 uncultured Cytophagales bacterium | reverse complement strand
GGGGGCGCAAAGCTGTTCGAGGTAATCTACGATGTGCCGCTATGGCAGGGGGTACTGGTTCTGGGCCTCGTATCCGGCGTGTTTACGATTTTCGGAGGGATGTCGTCGATGATCAACGCCTCGGTTTTCCAGTTCCTGCTTATGTTCCTGGCCGGCGGCACCCTGTTTTATCTCGGGTATGAGAAGCTGCCCAACGGCTGGCAGGATATTGTCGATCACGCTCCGGGAGGGTTCCACCTGATGCAGCCTGCCGAAACCCCGGTCATGCCCTGGCATGCGGTAATGCTTTCCATGCTTAACCTGCAACTTTTCTATTCCTGTATCAACCAGGCGCTGGTGCAGCGGGGATTCGGGGCAAAAACCGAATGGGACGTTCGTATGGCCATCGTGTTCGCGTTGGTTTTTGTTCTGTTCCGTCCGTTCCTGGAGGTTTTCCCCGGAATGATGGCAAGGGCGCTGGCTTTTACCGGGCATCCTGAATTTCATGTTTCCCAAAGCGGGATAGACGATGTGTACCCTATGCTCATCGCCAACCTGATACCTGCCGGGCTGCAGGGGCTTGTCATCGTCGGTATCCTGGCAACCGTCATGTCTACGGTTGCGGCTTTTCTAAATTCCATCTCAACGCTTTTCACCTACGACGTCTATAAAAAATGGATCCGTAAGGATGCAGACGACCGCCGGCTGGTTAGGGTAGGAATGTGGTGTACGTTCGGGCTGATGGCCTTCAGTGTGCTGTACGCACCGGCAATCGGGAAGCTGGGCGGCATTTTCCTTTATTTCCAATCGCTGTCTACCTACCTTGCAGTGCCGGTTGCCACCTGCTTCCTGGCCGGTATGTTCTGGAAAAGAGCTACCCCTGCAGCCGCGCTGGCAGTCCTGGTCGCGGGCATCCCGCTGGGCGCTTTTATCCAACTGGCAGCGATACCCGCTCTTATACCGGCCCGGGTCATTGCGGAATACAGCCTCGGCAACTTCTACGTAACAGGCGGTATTACACAGTTTTTCTGCGTACTGATCGTCATCGCAGTCAGCTTGTCGACAAAACCGCGCCCCGTAGAGGAAATAAAAAGGCTCATGTGGCGCCCCGCGATGCTCCGGCTCCCTCCCGGCGAACCCGTCCGTCCGTGGTGGCAGTCGGTCGGGCTGTGGTGGGGTGTGATGGCGGTGGTATACCTGATATTATATACGCTCTGGTGGTGACGTCAGCCCCGGCCTGATACCTTAATACTCTGAAGCAAAATGAAAAACAAGACAGTCCTATGCCTTATGGCGCATCCCGATGACCCGGAAATATGGAGCGGCGGCACTCTGGCGCTGCTGGCTGAATCAGGCTGGCATGTCGTCACTGCCACCATGACTCCCGGGCAGGCAGGATCGACAACATTGAATGCGAAAGAAATCAGCGCAGTGCGAAGAAAAGAAGCCGCCGATGCGGCCGCGGTTATAGGCGCAGCCTACCATTGCCTGGAGTCGGAGGACATATTTATCACCTACGACAAGCCTACCCTCCTCAGGGTCATTGCACTTTTCCGTGAAGTACAGCCGTCCATGGTCATCACCGCCAGCCCGCAGGATTATATGCTCGACCACGAAATCACAAGCAACCTGGCTCAGACGGCTTGCATGGCGGCTTCGATCCCGAATATTGAAATCCCGGGCCTGCCTGCATCAACGGGCGTGCCGCACCTCTACTATGCCGACCCGGCACACGGCAGGGACCGGTTCGGCAACGAAATCACCGGCGATATCATGGTCGATATCACTACCTCGATGGACACTAAAACAGAAATGACAGCCTGTCACCGCAGCCAGCGCGAGTGGCTGCGGACAATCTCGGGAGTCGACGAGTTTGTCATGATGATGAAATCTTTTTCGGAACGCAACGGGAAGCTGATCGGCAGGCAATATGCCGAAGGATACCGGCAGCATCTCGGGTTCAGCTACCCGCAGGATAACCTGCTTGAAAAGGAATTGAGACCTTATGTGTATCATCCGAAACTTTCCCGCCCATGATATCTGTAAAAGAAGAAAACGGGATACTCCTGCTGGTACTCGAAAATGAGAAGATCCGTACCGAAGTAGCCCCGCAGCTCGGCGGAAAGTTCACCAGCGTGTACAACAAATCCCTGGAGAAAGAATTCCTCTGGCATAATACTTCGCTGAAGCTTGAAAAGCAGGAGCCCGGAGCAGATTATGATGCAAATTTCTGGGGTGGAATCGACGAGCTGATCCCCAACGACATTCCCGAAACGGTCGACGGCATCAGCTATCCCGACCACGGCGAGCTGTGGACTACGTCGCTGGATTACGAAATCAAAAACGACCAGGTTATACTTTCCGGCCTTCTGCCCCAAAGTGGGCTGTCCTACCGGAAAACGGTATCGCTTCCTACGGGAAAGCCTGAAATCGAAACTGTATATTGTATCTGCAACACCTCTAAAGGCGTGCGCCATTTCCTGTGGAAACTCCATGCTGCGTTGCAGATCAGCGAGGGCGACCGGCTTTTGACTACTGCCTCCACAGGGCGTATCGTCTATCCCGGCTCTTCCCGGTTTCCGGATAACGGATCGTTTGCCTGGCCGGAAATTGACGGAACAGACGCATCGGTCGTTCCTCCCCGGAGCGCCGCAATGGATTTCTTTTACCTGACAGGCGCTACAGAAGGAGCTATGTCCATGATCTCCGGCGGGAATGCCTCCGGATTCGGATATCAATACGACCGGGCGGTATTTCCCTATCAATGGTATTTTGCATCGTACGGACAATTCCGCGGCCATTATACCGCCATACTGGAACCAGCTTCCGCCATGCCGGTCAGCGTCAACGAAGCTGCTGCGCTGGGACAATGCACGGTACTGAAACCCGGAGAAGCAATCACTACAAAGGTTACAATCTATGCCGGAGCACTATCCCCCAAAATCGGGAAAAACCTGCTCCAAGCGAGCTAATAGGGCTGCGAATCATTATCACATCATCACATCATCACATCATCACATCATCACATCATCACATTGTTCAAATGAAAATAGAATCAGTAGACTTTTTTTACCTGAGCATGCCTTTAGTCGAAGACATCGGAGACGGCAGCCAGGATGCTACCCTTGTGAGGGTAAGAGCGGGGGGGCTGGAAGGCTGGGGTGAATGTGAAGCCGCACCGCTGCCTACCATTGCCGCTTATGTCTGCCCGATGTCTCACAGTGCGTGCAAGCCTATAAAAGCATCGGTCGAAGGCATGCCGCTCAATGAGCCGGACGACATACGCCGGATCGCCGAAAAGGTCCATGCCAACAGCTTCGACCTGCTCCAGGCAGACCATACGCTGTCGGGAATAGATATCGCGCTCTGGGATCTGCTGGGGAAAAAGCTCAGGGAACCGGTATATCATTTGCTTGGCTATAAACAGGCATATCCTAAAACGCCGTATGCCTCTCAGCTATTCGGTGATACTCCTGAGCTGACTTACAAAAAGGCAATACAATCACGACAATCCGGCTACCGGGCCGTCAAATTCGGTTGGGGGCCGATCGGCAAAGGCGATGCTTCCGAAGACGCAGCTCAT
Organism: uncultured Cytophagales bacterium; assembly: GCA_964562455.1. Taxonomy (GTDB): domain Bacteria; phylum Bacteroidota; class Bacteroidia; order Cytophagales; family Spirosomataceae; genus Ravibacter. The sequence goes on along the minus strand of CAZLTN010000087.1, from coordinate 19,167 downwards.
TTCAGGGCCGCCAGGGAAGGCCTGGGCGCAGATGCCTACCTGATGATCGACATCGGCACCGTATGGGGAGAAAACGTCGCAGCGGCCCGCGAGCGCCTGCATGCACTGAACGAGGTGAATGCCTACTGGCTTGAGGAGCCGTTTGCCAATATGGCGCTGGGGCCCTACAAACAGCTCTCCGTGAGTAAGCCGCACGTACCGCTTGCAGCCGGCGAAGGCTGCAATAACTATGTACAGGCAGCAGCAATGCTAGATTATGCAGGCCTGGGCTTTATCCAGATCGACACCGGCCGCATAGGGGGAATTACGCCCGCGAAACGGGTAGCCGACGAAGCGGCTGCAAAAGGGATTACCTACGTCAATCATACCTTTACCTCTCACCTGGCGCTCAGTGCATCACTACAGCCCTATGCCGGAATCGAACGGGATGTGATCTGTGAATACCCGGTAGAGCCTAAGCAGCTGGCACTGGATATCACGGCAGGCAGGATACTTCCCGATACCAACGGCAGGATCCTGGTCCCGGATGCTCCGGGACTAGGAGTGGAAGTACAGTTGCAGAACCTTAAAGAATATATCGTAGACACGGAAATCAGGATAAACGGCCGGGTCATTTACCGGACACCGGGATTTTAACCGGGCCGCATCGATTGATTTGTTTGCTGAATATCGGTGGCAGATCCATGTATCAGGTAAATTATGGAACAAAAGAAAGTAATAGTTCTGGGAGGATCTTCCGGTATAGGCAAAGCGATTGCAGAACGTTTTTCAAAGGAAGGATGGAAAGTTATCATTGCGTCGTCAGACCGGTCCAAGCTGGATGCAGCGCATGCAGGGCTGACCGGTTCAGGTCATGAAGCCATACAGCTCGATATCAGGGAGGAAGGGCAGCTACTGGAATTCGTATCGCATGTCAGTCAGCATCATCATGATTTTGATGTGCTGATCAACAGTGTAGGTATCTCTGAGAGCATGCCGGCCTTTGCCAACGACTTCAGCGAATGGGACGACACCCTGCAGGTTATGCTTTACGGCACCGTCAGGAGCTGCAGGGGATTGGTACCGCTCATGAAAAACGGGGGCCGCATCATTCACATCACTTCCATACATGATCGTCGCGTCGAGCAGGGTAGTTCGGCCTACGGCATGGCAAAGGCAGCCATTACGCAGTTTACCCGTTCGCTCGCCCTGGAGCTGGCCCCGAAAAATATACTCGCCAATACCATCGCACCCGGATTCATCGATACACCGATGTCGATAGACTGCAACGGGCAGAATGAACTGGAAACGGAATGGTTTTATGATAACTATGTCAAATATGGCCATTTGCCCCTGAAACGTGCCGGGCAGCCGGAAGAAATCGCCGGTGTGGCGTGGTTCCTCGCCGGGCCCGATGCTTCATACATAACCGGCTCAGTAGTGACCGTCGACGGAGGGTTGACGATTACGTTTTGAAATACTAATGTCCCCGGCTACCGCTGAATGAGTATTTTGGCTGCAGGTAAATTATTTCCCTCCGGTTGAATAAAATAAAGCCCGGCTGGCAAGCTCTTCAGATCTAACCTGGGGCCGGCAGCCTCAAGCACTACCCGACCGGTCAAATCCGTGACCCGGCATACCGGAGCAGCGCGGTTATAGCCCGGAACCTCTACCATGACCATGTCCGAAGCCGGGTTGGGATATACGAGGAAAGAGTCCGACACTGCCGTACGCCTGGCAACAACGACCGGGCTATAGGTAAAGCTGCCGTCATGGTCTGCCATGCGGAGCCGGTAGTATACATGAGGCCATGATAAATAATCCGGATCGGCAAACGTGTAGGACGTAAGCTCTTTTGAATCGCCTTTTGCCCGGACTATCCCGATCCCCTCGAAAGTTGAGGCATCGGCGCTTCGTTGCACTTCAAAGAAGGACGCTCCGGCTTCTTCAGTTGTTTGCCATGACAGGTAATTCGACCCTTCCTTTTTCTGCACCGAAAAACGACCCAGTGTAGCCGGGAGGGCCGATTCGTGGATCAGCTCATAAGCGCCCATATCCATTTCCGGGCCATACAGCCGCGGATTACCGGCCAGGTCGGTCGTTATACCGAGTGTCGACAGGTATTGCGCCACCAGATCTGTTTCGGAATATTCGTAGTAGGCTTTGTTCCCGCGGTTCATAACCTCGGTTCCGGGTTTGAGCGTATAATCCCCGTTGAGGGTGGGAGCATTGGCATATGTATGCGGAGTTGTAAAAAGCGAGCCTCCGTCGCCGTCGTCGAGGATATCCGAAGCGCTGATATTCCCTTGGTCCGCATTGGCCCACCCCTGCACAAGGCTATGCGTAATGGTTACAGCCGGTGACTGTGAAGCATAGGAGATGCCGCCGGAGTTTCCCCAAACAATGCTGTTCCGTAAGGTGGTAAGAGCCGAGTTTCTATCATTGTAGATAGTAGCCCCACCCGCATTTACAGATTTATTTCCTGCAAGCGTGACGTTGAAAAAAGTAGGACGGGAGTTCGTCCAGTTGTAGACCCCTCCGCCGGTGCTTCCGGCGAGGTTCCCGGCAATAAGCACATTGACATGAACTCCGCCGGACGCGCTGTTAAACATGATTCCACCGCCGAAACCAGCAGAATTCCCACTGATCCTTACGTTTAGAAGAACGGGGTATGCGGAGTAGTTATATATTCCACCGCCGGACCCTGAAGTAAGCGTTGTTCCGGCCGTATTTCCCGTAATCTCGACATCCTCGAGGCGTGGATCAGCGTTGGAAGCATTGTACATTCCCCCACCGCCCGTCCCGGCAGCGTTCAGGGAGATCGTTACCTTCCGGAATTCCGGGTGGGCACCCTGTATGTAAGTCCCGCCACCTAAGCGCTCGGCGCTGTTTCGGGTGATCAGTACCTCCGTAAGCCTGGGCACCGATTGCCCCGAAAAATACAACCCTCCGGCATTTTCTCCAGCCTGATTATTGCTGATCGTCACCTCGTTGAGTATGGAAGACGATGAAGTGGCTCCCCCTTCGCTATACATACCGCCGCCGGTTCTGTTTGCAGTATTGTGGTCGATGGTGACGTTATCAAGGGTGGGGGAACTGCCGCTGCGGTTGTATATCCCGCCCCCGTCGTTTACGGCGGAGTTGCGAAGAATGGATACTCCGTTCATGACAGGGGAAGAATTCGTATAGTTGTGCATACCGCCCCCGCTATCGCCGGCAGTATTATCGGTAATTTGTACATTGGTGAGCCTGGGACTGGACCTGTCATAATTATATATCCCGCCCCCGTTTCGTCCACTGCTGTTGTGGCTGATCGTCACGGTATGAAGGGAGGGCGACATGAGGCTGTTAGCCATTCCGCCTCCATCGCGGCCGGCGTGATTGCCGGAGATGGTTACTTCAGAGAAGGCCGGGTTCGTGTCGATATGGTATTCCGATGCCGAGCTCCATAAATTACGCACGCCACCAGCATCGTAGCGAGCTTTATTGCCGCTGACAGTCGAATGTGTAAGCGTAGAAAAGGCGCCGGTGCCGTGCATCCCGCCGCCGTAGTTAGCAGCATTACGGGTAATGGTAAGCCGGGTAAAGACAGGACGATGCCCCTCTTCATTCAATAGGTTGCCGCTTCGTACCCCGCCGCCGTTGCCACTTGCCGTATTGCCGGTAATGACCAGGTCGGTCAGTGTGAGCGAGTGGAAACCGTCGATCATTATCCCGGCGCCCGACTCCCGTCCGACCGGCTGCTTATTTACCATGAAATTAGGCGAAGCAGGGCCATTGGCATTACCGCCGGTAATGGTGAAACCATCTACTACCGTGTTTTTCCCGAAAATACCGCCGTCCTCATATTGCCAGTTTGCCGAAATAGTCAATACATGATACGCGTTTTCATCATTCCCCGTAATGGCCAGCTCAGCTCCTTCACCTTCTATGATGTCATTGTCTCCGAAATCACCCGACAGGATGGACCCTCCGGAGCCGAAAATACGCGTATGGCCAACCTCGGTTACTCCTTTGCCGGGATCAAAGCCCCCGTACAGACGCGTATTGGAGCCGATAAGAAAGCTGTTTTCCCTGCCCTGGTCGGTTCCGAAGTTTTCCCCGTCTTCGGGGCTGTATCCGGGTTTATAAATGCCTTTAGCCACATAAATTATAGCCGGTTTTGTTTCCGACCACTCTTCCTTATGGAGATACACCCAAAGGAGGGCATCAGCCAGGGACGGAGCGGCATCATCCCATGAAGAGCCGTCGCCGGAGGAGGTATGATTGACATAGATAATTCCTTCGGAAGAAGGATTGATCGCCTGAGCCCTTGAGAGAGCGATAAAGGAAAGGGTAAATAACGCAGAAAGCAGAAAAATTTTCATGATAAAACCTTAGCCGGACAAGGCAGTTTTATGCTGCACCCGAAATCAGGATGCTGGCGATTTTGTTTGTCCTGTAAAGTTCTCTGAAAAACAGGGGCTTTGAAATACGTGAAAACCTTTAAATAGCCTATAGGTTTTCATCTATTTTCGGGAAAAATTACCCCGCCGGAAGGCACGCAGGGCCCGAGGGATCAAAAGATTTGTTACCTGAAAATCAGCCACCCCAAATCCCCGGAATTATGAGTGCCAAGGATCAACCTGGGTGTGAGAGGATGTTCCTCACGCCAAAAAACAGGCTTTCCTTCGTCTGAAAACGCCCTGACATTTATCCTGACCGGTAGAAGACTGTCCGTTTTCAACGACAGTTCCGAAAAAGGAATCTTCACTTCGGCTTTCAGTATACCTCCGTTCATCACGTTGCCACCGGAGGCCGTTGAAACTAATGTCATAGTAAATTTCCTGGCAGGCCAAAGTCGTTTTGGCTCGATCAAGACATCTGCCGACTTCAAAGATCCGGCTCTCTCTTCTGTCTCTTCCTTTGAGAAATCCGCAATCATGATATGGAGTGTCTCGTCTTTATAATTAGCCCTCCACCGTAAGCCGCTTTCCGCTCCGCTCTCGAAACGATTCCAGGAGCCGGACGAACCGGAGGGATGAAAGGGTAGCGCATAGGCGACTGCGCCACGGGGAGATTCACCTGTGTATTCGGGAAATAGCGTTTCATGATCTTCTATCGCCTTGCGGATAGCCGGCAAATCATGCGCAAGTGTCATTTTTAACTGATTGATCCGCCATTCCAGTTTTTCGGGATAGTACTTGTAGCCTTCTGCTTCCGGATGAAATCCCAGCCGGGAGTCGTCCCGGCAGAGCTTGATAAGGTCATTACCCGATTTTATTTCTTCCTCTATGATGTCTTCCAGTTCGTCGAGTACAGCAGTCCTGCCCTCTCCTTTCATTCGGAACAGCTTTTCCCGGAGCTGGTAAAACCTGAGGATATTGTACCCGCTCCGAAACTGAATCCCAAGCGCCTTCGCTACGCCGATGTCGAGTGTCCGCTCTTTGTTCCCGGAATATTTCTCACTAAAACCATCCAGCAGGCCAAGTCCCAGCTGCCAGGAGTCGCTCATCCGTTTACACATCGAGGCCATCTCTTCGAGTGACAATATTTCGGGGAAAGATTCCGCTATGCGATCTCCGCTGGGAGGCCAGGGGCGAAGCGTATTTCTTGAACCCAGCTGATAGGTCGGCGAAAGGGGCGCATCCCGGGGAGTCAGCAGCAAGGGCCAGACCGGGCCGTCATGCATCGGCCCGAAATATTGGAAAATGTTGGTCAACGGGTAGTTCTCATATGCGTCACTAAAATACTTCCATGCCTCAACTACTTTTTTAACGTCTTCTTTTCTCCAATAATAAGATGCCAGCTCCTTGAGAAAAGCTTCTTCGTCGGGGTAGGGCTCAAAAGATAACCGTTCGGTAGCTTTGACCATAAGACCTGGATAGGAGCCCATGATCCAGCTCAGCATGGTATGCGTCACACCCAACTGCCGCATCGCCGAAAACTTTTTGTATATAAGGGAGGGCACCGGCAGATAGGGCACCGTAGCGACCTCGTGGGAAGTCGACGTCTGTATTTTTGCCGACACCGGGGTGTGCTTTTCGGCGGCACTTTTAGCGATTTTTTCGAAACGCTCGCTTGGTCCCGGCGCAGAAAGCCAATAGTCCCCGCCAATCAACTCTTTCCCGAATACGGTCTTTTTAAGCCCGGATTCAAAATTAAACTGGAGCACAACGTCCTCCGGAGTATTCGATGGAATATCATAAACCCAGTCTGCCAGTGTTGTGGGAGCTCCCTTCGTCTGGAACTGCGGCTGGGGCATATAAAGCCAGCTGATCAGTTCTGCTTCCGGTTCGGCATCTTTCATTCCCCTGTTCATTGCCGAAAGCGAATGATGGAGAATTTGCCAGGGTGGCATTTTTGAGCACCTCGGGCAGGTAATTTCGCCTCCTCCCGTAGCAGGTAAAGCGCTCAGGCATGTAGTATACAGTTCTCCATGAGAAATGTTGATGATGCCGCCCAATCCCGGTACAGCGGAGAAAATTTTATTGGTCGCCTGGTAGAGGTATTTCTGCCCGGAAGCCCCGCTGGCACAAAGGAAGTAGGCGTTGCCTCTCCGGTTCCCTGCCAGATCGGAATGCTTAGCCAGGATGGGATCTCCTGCCTCGAAGCGTACATGCGGCTCCATAGTCTTGATATAGATACGGATCCCGTACCGGAGACATTTATTGACGATCTGTCTCAGCTTTTCAAGCCGCCGTTCTCCTCCAGCTCCTGCATTCGGCGTAATTTCCGTTGAGACCAGATCGCTGAACCCGACACTATTCTCTTCCCCATCCTTACTGCTAACGGTCACCCAGAGTCCATTTACGCCTTCATGAGACAAGCGATTGAGATAGCCGTCAGGATAATAATCTATATCATCCATCAGCTCGTCACCCGTTCCGGCCTGATTTCCCGGACGCTTGATAGGACTGAAAAAACAGCGGGAAATCCTCCGCTTCACTATCGGAACTTTCGTCACAGACCCCAGCGGTAGATACGGGTCCCCATTCTTCAGCATTTCATCCTGCAGATAAAAAACACCTCTTCTTATTCCGTCGGGGTCACCTGCTGCAATTTGTCCGGAATACCTGGCTATATCTATTCTGAATTCCTCTCCTTTTAAAGTCGAATCCCTAACTATCTTCAACCGGTAGCCTCTGCCGTACCCGATTTTACCGGCTAAACAGAAGTTACGGAGATCCTCGTATACAGTCTGCAATCGAAGCTTTGGATCCGGGAACAAGATATCCGGTTTTATCCCGCCCGTAAGATCAACCTGATCCCGGGTCTTTTTCTTGTTCTCCCATTCGATCTTTGTCCAGAACGGGGACTTCAGATCTTCAACAAAATGCCAGGACTGCTTTGGCGGCTGAGCCGGTATGTGATCAATAGATAACGGATCGTAATTCCGGGATTGTCCTGTTGCGGATCGGCAAAACACAGACAACGCCAATAAACTCAAAATCTTCAGATTACCCATCAGGTGTACAAAGCTTTAATTCTTATATCTCATCCCGCCGGAAGGCACGCAGGACCGAGGGGTTCGAAAGATTTATAGCCGAGCACGAATTCCTGGTGGCCCAGGCTCTCCGAACAGGTCATTTCGCCGTGGGCTACACGAATGATCTTCCCTACGATCTCGTCGGCGACCTGGTCGGTTGTGGCCTCATCATAAAGAATTTTTCCTGCATTGATATCCATATCTCCCTCCATCCGGCGGTATGTTTCGGGGTTTGCACATATCTTGATCACCGGCGATATTGCCGAACCGGCAACCGAGCCTCTCCCGGTAGTGAAGAGCACACAATGTGCACCGGAAGCAATCAATTCATTCATTTCCCATATGTCGTTGGGATTAGGAAAGCCAAACCTGGGCTCTCCATCAGGTACGATATCCATCAGGTAAAGCCCCTTACGCCCGGGCCTGTCAGCCGGCTTGATCATCCCTACGATAGGTGCGGAGCCGCTCTTACAGTAGGCTCCCATCGATTTTTCCTCCAGGGTCGTCAGCCCGCCTTCTGCGTTACCGGGGGCAAAGCTTCCGTGCCCCATGATGGAATAGTAGCGGGCAGCCTTGTTTACCGCCTCTATCAGCTCCTTTCCCAGATCGGCTGTTACGGCACGGCCGGCCATGTGCTGCTCGAGGCCGATCATTTCGCCGGTATTTTCGAAAATGGCGGTAGCGCCCATTTCTACGATCTTGTCGAATGCCCTTCCCGCCGCCGGGTTGGCCGTCAGCCCGCTAGTGGCATCGCTGCCTCCCGATACCACACCGATGATCATATCCTCAAATGGCAGCACCGCCCTGGGCACATGCCCGATCTCAGACAATGCCGATTGCACAAATGCTTTTCCCTCCCCGATCGAATGCCCGGTACCGCCGGAGCTTTGAATCCCTACGAGCCTGACAGGTCGCCCGCTGGCTTCTATATTCGCAAGCAACCGGTTCCTGTTGAAGCTTTCGCAACCCAGTGAGACCAAAAGCACCGCACCGACATTTGGATGGGTGCAAAGTGCATTCATCATTTTATCGGCGTAGCTGTTTGGATAGCAGCCGCTGAAGCCGATCACATGCACCGGTTCATCGGGGAAATACATGGCGATCCTGCGCGCGACGTGATGCGCACATTCCACCAGGTAGGCGATCACCACTACGTTCCGGATCCCTACCCTGCCGTCCGCACGCTCATACCCTATTATTTCACTTCTTCCCGATAAATTCATGATCCAACGTAAATGTAGGCAGATAGTCACTCTTCAGATTGTGCAGGTGCACATGCCCGCCCTTAGGGATGTCCTCGGTAGCTGATCCTATCGGGATTCCGAATTTGATTACTTTTCCTCCTTTCGGGATAAACTCCGCAGCAATCTTATGCCCCAGCCCGATGGGGTATTCATATACCAGGTCTTCACCGTCAAACCGCATTATTTCCCCGGCCCCTATCAACCGCTTCACTACCAGGACGTTGTCGTCCCTGTGAATCCTCAACAATTTCTCCATTATCCAAGTTCTTCTAATGCACCCTGATTTTACTCCCGTAGAGGGCAAAGTACAAAATATACAGGTAAGAAGGAATACAAATCAGGTAAGCCTGCTGATGATTAAAGAGACCGGCCAGATACCCGAACCCCAACGGCAGCAAAGCGCCGCCTATAATCCCCATAACCAATATTGAGGAACCTGTTTTGGTGAATTTCCCGAGATCGCTCAGCGCCAGCGGGAAAATTGCCGGCCAGAGCAACGAATTCGCAAAACCCAGCAGCCCGACGAAGTAAATCGACACCCCTGCAGGCACCGACACCAATAGCAGTGTTACCAATACCCCCACTACGCAGCAAATGGTAAGCGCGGTACGCTGACTGACCAGCCTGGGAATAAACAGGAAACCAAGAATATAACCCGCCACCATCCCGAAGGTCGGATACCACACATAATTCTCAGGCGAAGGCAGTCCCAGCACCTTTGCATAATCATTTGCAGACCCAAGCGCTACGATCTCTACCCCCACATCAAAGAAGATCGCCACAGCGCCCAGCAGCAGGTGCGGGATCTGGAAAATGCTCGTTTTCGTATTGGCATAGGCCGATTCCTCGTTACCCTCCTCCGTTATGTCTTCGCCTATTGCCTTCAGCTCGGGCAGCGGCGAGTACCTGGCCAGGATTGCCAGTACCACCAGCAAGCCTGTAATAATGTAGAACGGTATGATGGCATCTGAAAGCCGGACCTCCGTCAGGTCCAGGAAGATCCCCAATATAAGAGAGGCACCCGCCAGCGCCAGCTTATCGGCGATCCCCATTACGCAGATCCTGCTCGCCGCGCTCTCCTCCGGCCCGAGCAGGGTTACATAGGAATTGATAGCGCCGGTAAGAAGCGTCTGGCCCATTCCTATAATGAACAATGCAAACAAAAAAAGTGTAAAACTTGCGATCTCAGCCGAATATCCTATTAATGAAAATCCCAGTCCCATGATCAGGAAGGCGATCCCGATACCCCCTTTATAGCCGAAATTTTTGATAATAACGCCTGAAGGAACTCCGAAAAGTACATAGGCAGAAAACGTAGCAGTCATGATCAGGTAGGATGCGGCCGTCGAAACCGTAAAAGCCTCCTGCACAAAAGGGATAAAAAAAGCATTTATTCCGACTGAAAATCCCAGCACCACATACATGATGCCTATAATTGCCATTGGAACGAACGGTGTTTTGTCAGGCCTTTGCATGAAAGGGAAGGGATAAGGGGTCAGGAATGAGGCATCAGGTAAGAGAGGAATTTAAGACTCCGGGGCGGAGTCGAAGCTGGTCAGGTAGCAGAGAAAAGAATCTGTCTCAGATCGTTCATGACAGCTTCTTTCACCTCATTTCCATAGTCCAGGGTGGCTTCCGTTGCTGTTTGCGTGTACCATTTGTCATTGGTAAAGCGGCTCATATCCGCGCCTTCAGGGCACAGCGCCATCATAAGTGCCGTTTCCAGCTTGCCGGCATGATCTATAGGGTGTATTTTCTGTATTTCCGCGCTGAGGAAAGGGTGTATGCGAATCCAGTTGAACGGGTTGTCGCCCTGCGAATGACTTTCATAGTAGTCGGCGGAATCGGCCCTTCCCCACCAGCCTTCTCCCCTTTCCTTTTCCAGAAAAGCAAACGTCGACTGCCGTGCCGCCAGCTTAAAGCTCAGGTCGGTAGGCATTCCTGCGGTGAAGTTTTCGCTCTGGTGATGTACAAAGACATGAATGTTCCTGAAACCTATGCGTAGAAGATTGTCAAACAACGCTTTGGCAAAGGGATTGAGTATCTGCGGCTCGATGTGAACCGATCCGTTTTGCTCGGGAGGCTCAACCGCATAACTGCTCGCGCCATAGTAAAACGGGGGTAATATGATCAGGTCCTGCTCCTTTTCAAGTAGTTCCAGCGCCCTGACTACCACCAGTGTATCCACCCCGTTTACCAGGTGTGAACCGTGATATTCCAGTACCCCCAGGGGTAGTACCACAGGCGTATTTTTTTTAATGGCTTCTCTCAGTTGATCCGGGAATAACAGCTCGTATCGCATAATCAGGTATTTGGTTAATGGGGATGTTTAAAAAGTAGTTTTAACCACAGAGAGCGCAGAGCGCCACAGAGTTAAGAATATACAATATATTGGCAGTTAGCGGCTTATATGCAACCGGATATGTTCCATGGTAAAATTATTATCGCTTCAGCTCTTTCAATTGCCTGATGGCCGATTCCACCATCAATTCACCTCCTCCCGGCGCCAGCCGGGAGTTAAGCGTTTCATAGCTTCCCTGCGAAAAAGCCTTTTTGGTCGGCACATAAGCGATGTGCGAATTCGTAAGCTCCACGAACAGCGTCGTTTTGAAAGGAGAGGCTTTTTTGATCGCTAATCCCAGGTCGGCAAAAATTTCGCCCGGAAGCCCGACTACGGCTACGTCATCGCTCAACCGGAACACCTGTACTTCCACAGGCAGCGTCCAGGCTTCCGTCCCGATGGTGGGCGGGATGGCTTCCTGTTGGCGGATCCGTTCCAAAGACTTGATTTTCATAGGCCTGCGGAGTTTAAACAGCCCGGTTTCTCCATAGGGTGATTCGGCATCGGCATCTTTAGCCCAGCTCAGCTCCCCGGTGTTGTAAGCCTGTAACGGCGCATATACGAATTCGGAAGCTGCTCCCAGCCGGGCCCTGGATATAATCCTCCCTCCGGACCGGTTTTTGAATACCCTTTCTGCGAGCCCGGAACCGATCTTATCGGTATTCAACGCCTCACTATCTTTTTTTACGTTTAAATGATTAAGGTCGCCGCTTGCTCCCTGGAGGAATATCGAGACGAAGCTGCCTTTTATTTTCTCCCCCAGCCTGCGGGCCAGCACGCCCGGGTAATCCGCAGAAAAAGCCTTTCCTCCGTAGGTATCGGAATGAACCGCAAAATTGGAGACGATCCCGATCAAAGACTTGTCTGATGCCTTTTCGATAAACAGCATATGCAATTCCGGATCGATCGGACCGGCCGTTTTGACAATATCCGGATTCCCTTTCCCGGGATTTGTACGCACTTTCCCGTCCTTCATAATAAAGCGCCGGTTAAAGGAAAGATGGGTAACCGAGTCGGTAACCGACCTGACGGTCACCGGTGCCAGGTTATCATGGGCATTTACCAATGCCTCTACAATCCTCCCTTTGAGGAAAGCGGGATAACCGTTCATCCCGATCGCTTCTTCTTCCGTGCCGTCAAATTTCCGGATATGGTTGTTCAGCTCGTAGATGTTCCCGTGGTAGGCCGGGCCGGTATGCGTGTGCGTAGCCGTCAGCATAATATTGTCGTACGGGATCCCGGTTTTTACCGAAACCGCGACGCGCACATCAGCCGACAGCTCCCGCTCGATCCATAAAAGATCGCATACCGCTATCGCCCATTCGACACCTCCCTGCCGGAAAGCCAGGGCTTTTACGTAAAGCGAATCGTCAACGGCGGTCCCGAAGTCGCGGTAATGCGGATAGCCGGTTTTCGGGGTAATATTTAACTGGGCTACACCTCCATAGAGCCTTTCTCCTTGGCCGGAAGCCTTCAGAAAGGGGAAAAAAGCCAAAAGGATTAAGGTTATTCTTTTCATGCGAATGATATAATAAGCGGCTCTGCGGCACAAAAATAACTCCGGGCCCGGCTACATTCCGCTATTTTATTTTAGAAGAATGATACTATTCTTCAATCCGGCTGCTGACCCGCTATACCCCGGGGTTGATCAGGAGAATCCCCATTTCCGGCCAAAGTCCATACACTCGTCCCATGACATGATACCGCTCGAAGCATCGGGGGCCAGGAGGCTGGATGCTGCTACACAAACGCCGGACTTAAGTGCCGCTTCCATCGGCCAGTCTTCGTGAATCCCTGCAAGTACTCCGGCAGCAAAGGCATCTCCCGCACCGACTGTCCCCTTGACTAAATCCCTGGGGAACAGCACACAAGGCTGATAAAGGTAACGGCCTTCCCTGCTAAAAGCGACAGCTCCTGCCGGGAAATGGAAGATGATCCACTTTCGTACACCCATCCGGGCAATCTCGAAAGCCGCATCTGCCATGCGGGGAAAATCGGGGGTACCGTAATCATCAAGTATCCCGATTCCGGTGAGCCCGGCCGCCTCGAATTCGTTCAGGAAAAGGATATCGACAAAAGGCAGGGAGGAAGGAACGATCTTCCGGTACCTGTCCGATTGCTCGCTTACGATGTCTATAGACGTAAGAATTCCCCGGTTCACCGCCTGTTCCAGTACCCTGGAAGCGCCGCTTCTGCCCTCCTCATCTATACGATCGAGCCCATCGAGCAAAAGTAGGTATCCAAGGTGGAAAATTTTTGCTTCGCATGAGCTGAAATCGAAATCATCCGCCTGCAGGTGCGCGCTGGCGCCCCTGTAGTGGAAGAATGTCCTGCGCCCCGAATCTGCAACCGTCATTACATCGGTAAAGGAAGTTCCGCAATCTTTCACTACCCTGAGCTGCCGGGCATTGACACCCATTTCTTCACACTGCCTCAGCACGTTCCGCCCGGTTTCATCATCTCCGACCATGCCTATCCCCTCCAGTGGAAAGGACGCCCCCATCTTACTGAGCGCTTTCAGGACATTGAACGGCGCCCCGCCGTTGCCGGTTTTTTCTTCGAGAATATTGGCAAGCGCATTTTCCTGCGGGTAGGTATCGATCAATTTGATAAAATCGACGATCCAGTTTCCCCCGGCTATAATACCATTCCTTGCTTTCATGATCACAACAGGTTTGGTTGGTCCGGCTAATCGTACGCGACTTTTACAACGGACCCGGAAAGATGCGATTCGAGCGCAGCTTTGAATACCCTATGGGAGTTCACCGCTTCATCGGGCGTGACGCAGCCCAGCCGGCTGCCGAGCGCCCCTTCCCGTTCAGCAAAATAAGCGCCCAGCATCTGCATAAAGCAATCCGGGAAACCCGGCTCGAAGATTCCGCCGGTAACCGTCGGAAACGGCACCTGGAACCCGAGATCTGTCCGTTGCCAGACCTGCTCCCCGCTCCTGTGAAATCGCCATAATGCCTTCGTATCCTTGGTGCTATATTTGACGCCACCCTCTGTTCCGTTAATCTCGATAAACCAGGTGTTGGTCTCGCCCGGAGCAAGCCTTTTCATTTCCAGCGACATAGGAACTGTTTCACCTTCCAGCTCCAGGGTAGTCAATAACGTAGCATTATTCCAGGTGTCGCAGACCGCCCTTCCGCCTTTCCCGTCGGGACGTTCTGTTACGATCTTCTGCAGCCGGGCAAAGACATCCGCCGGTTTCCAACCCAGCCTCAGCGGAAGGTGCATTACGTGCATCCCGAGGTCGCCCATCACCCCGATCTTGCCACAGAAAGCCTCCTGCCGTTTCCAGTTGATCGGCTTCTCAGGGTCCATATCGCTGGAATGCAAAAACCCGGCCCTGACATCCAGAATCCTGCCTATTTTACCGGAAAGCGCTTCTGTATATACCCGCTGGGCCCCGGGCAAAAACGGCATTTCTGAGCTGCATCTCACGAACCGTCCCAACTCGCGAGCCTTTTCCCGTATGGCAACTGCTGCCTCCAGGTCAATCCCGAAAGGTTTTTCAGCCAACAGATCCTTGCCCGATTCCAGTACTTCGAGATAGTACTGCTTATGCAGGTGATGCGGCAACGCCACGTATACGACGTCTATATCTTCTTTTTTCAGCAGTTCTTTATAGTCGGTCGTGAGCAACTCTACCGAAGGGATCTGCCGGTACCATTGCAGCGCCTGCGGGTTCAGGTCGCAGACGGCTGTCAGCCGGACCTTTACCGGGAAGTCATTAAGCGCGAACCATCGCCCGAAGGCGCTGGCTACTTCTTTACCCATCAGGCCTCCGCCTATGATGGCTGTATTAACTGTCTTCATGTATGAGTGTCTTAGGTCCCGGGCTGCGCTCCCATAGACTCCGCTCAGGGAACGCGACTCCGCTTGGGAAGCGTAGCCCGGGAGGTGGGGTTAGGGCCCCGGGCTGCGCTGCGCTTGCCCGGGGTTATGCACATGTCGCCCCTGCGGGGCTGTGATATGACTGGAATATGTCGTCCTTTCAGGGCTTTATCATGCCGATTACATCCTCAGGGCGGGCATTTTCGTGTACAATGGCCATGAGCGCCCGGGTCATGCCGCCGGGGTCTTTGTGCTGTACGACGTTCCGACCGTACACAATCCCCTTAGTTCCCTGCTGCATCAACTGGTAAGTTCTTTCGAGAAGCTCCTTGTCCGGCGCCCTGCCGCCGCCCCGTACCAGTATGGGCACATCGCCTGCGAGCTCTACCACTTTGTGATATTCTTCCGGGTCGTCGGTCGGATCGGCCTTGATCAGGTCGGCGCCGAGTTCTACGGCCTGCCTTACCATGGGAGAGATCAGCCTGATATTGCCGTCGACCATATAGCCGCCCGCTTCATGATTAGGCCGGAAAACAAGCGGTTCGATCATCAAAGGCATAGAATAGTAGTCACATAGCGGCTTCAGCTTCAGGATATTCTGAATACACTGATCTGTTACTTCCGGCGCCCCGGGTATCCTGAAAAGATTGACAACCACGCAGGTCGCATCCAGACGCAAAGCCTGCAAAACAGGTTCTTCGATCATCCGGCTGTAAAGCACTTCCGGCAGCTCCGGCCCGTAGACGTTTGCGACGTCGGTCCTCAGCACCAGGGCGGGCTTGTACTTCCCGGCTACCGACTGAAGATGACGGGCTTGCCCTACCGTCAGTTGTATGGCATCCGGATCGGCGTCGATAAGTACTTTTACCGAATGGTTGATGTTCTCTATACCGGATAAAAAAGAATACTCGCAAAAAAAACCGTGATCGATCGCAACGTCGAAGCATTTTCCCGACTTTTCGTTGAACAACCGGTTCAGCCTGGCTGATTTCATGTGTTTAAAAATTTAATTAGATGATGTAATTTACTTTCGGGCCGGTACGTCTGCCAACTTTACAGGCGCCCCTCCCTTATTTTTGCTGATATCAGCGCCTTTCATAAAAGTGTAAATTTCAATCGATTCCTCGGCGGAAACAGGCGGTTTCCCGGACCTGAAAAACTCCAGGATAGCATCAACCAGCCCTTCGTAACCGTCAAAACCCCCTATTGATTCGATCCCTTCGGTGCCGAAAACGGTTCCGCCAAAGCCGATACGCCCTTTCCTTAATCCGCGGAAAACCCCGGTTCTGCCATCCGGCCAGAGGCCTGTTACGACATCTCCTCCGGGTGTAAATACTCTTGAAACAGACTGACAACCCGGCCCCATTACCGTGTACAGGAGCTCTACTCCGTGAATACCATCCCAAAACAGGTCCACATGGCTTGGCTGCAACGGCGCCGGTCCCCAGGTTTCAGCGCCGAGTACTTTTCCGACGGTTTCACCCCGGGCAAACTGCTGAGCTTTTTTTACGTACCGAAGAGGCGACGAGGTAAAAACCGGCACCCCATGCTTTTCCGCCTCCCTGAAAATGGCCTTCACCTGCTCAAGCGATTCGGCCATAGGCTTATCGATGTAAACCGGCTTCCCGGCTTTCAGCACCGGCAGGACTTCCTTCAGGTGCGGGCGTCCGTCGTTGGTAAGCAACATCACGGTATCTACATGAGGCAGCATTTCTTCGATCGACCCGGCAAACCTGACGCCATGCTCCCGGATCGTTTTGGAAAATTTCTCCAGCTGAGCCGTGCTGAATTCCACGTCAGGATTGCCGGGCGGATGATAAAGCTGTGTAACCAGGCAGCCCTGCCTGCCGTCCTTACCTGCCGTTCCGTTGATAATCCGGGTGTAATCCTCACTATGAACAGAAAGGCCGATGACTCCGATGGTGAGTGTCTTCATCTGAATATAAAAGATGTTTGCCGGATTGTTGCTTCACGATATGAAGCCGCAGGCCCAGCGGCTGTACTGCGGAAAGAGGGCTACGGCACTACCTTCATAATCCCCCTCATAACCGGACCGTGTCCCGGAAACGTGCAGACATACTGATAGTCGCCCGGCTGCTTTGGAGCTGCAAACTTCAATACCTCTTTCTGCTTCGAATCGAGCAAGCGTGTGGCGTGAAGGATCTTTTTATTTTCCGGTAAATAACCCATTTTGAGGCCTTTATCTCCGAGATCTATCGCCTGCTGGGCAACTTCATCAGCAGCACCCGGCTCCACCACCAGGAGGTTGTGCTGCATCAGGTCGACATTATCAAGCGTAAGCTCCACCGGCTGACCGGCTTTTACTGTAAACTGGTTAACCGAAAACTTAAGCAGGGCCGTTTCGATCTTCACTTTTGCAACCGCTTCTTTCGTGAGGTCTATCACTACCGGAGGAGTCCCTACCGGCGGGGCGCTTCCGTGTCCCTGGTGGCTATGTGCAGGCTCTTCCGTTTTTACGCTGTCGGGATGGGTCCAGAAGCTCTCGTAGAAAGTCCTGAACTGCATTCCGGTAATAGTTTTTTCGGAAGATCCCTTAAAGTGAGAATTCCTTTCGCTCCACAACCAGGCTACCTTCTGCCCGGCAAGTCTTGCCTGCTCCACCGGCGCTTTCAGGATCTGTTTCAGCAGATCCTGATTTTTAACGTTGTGCTGCTGATGAAGCCATAAGATCTCGAGCATCGGCAATACGTCCTCCTCCTTATTCAGGTCAAGGTTCTTCACCCATTCCTTTGCTTTCGGGATCACGTCTTTGGTATCCCGCCCGCTCAACTCGACCCTAACCCTGTACCTCGTTTCGTCCTCTCGGCTTTTATACAGCTCCAGGAGTGCTTCGACCGGCTGACCGTCAATTTTAGCGGGCGTAAGCACCGGCCGGTTTTTGGCTGTAACCCTGTAAACCCTGCCATGAACCTGGTCTCTCGAAGCGTCACGCAGGTTATAGGGCGAATGTGTAATGACCGCGTTTTGCCAGTCGGAGAAATAAAGCGCTCCTTCGGGCCCGGTCAGGGCGTCGGAAGGCCTGAAATTTGGATCCCCTTTGTAATTTTCGTCTACCACACGCGGAGCAGCCTCGCTATTGGGCCTGAATGTCGGATCGGTGCCGGTAAACAGGAAATTTTCCGCCTCCCTGCCTTCAATTACCCCTTCGGGCTTGTAGTCGAGATAATAGCGCTTAATTCCCTGGTAACCGATTACGTTCAGCAGGAGGAAGTTATTCCAGTAATCATCCGGGAAATGTGAGCTTGCCAACACAGTATTGGCACAGACGGGCCTCACGGTCTGCTGAAAAAGCGGTCTCTTCGCGTATACCGACACGTCGGTAGTCGATGTCACCTTCCGGTCGACATATACCTGGAATGCTTTGCCGCTTGTACCGTCGGTGATGAACTGGTTTCCCCACCGGTCAAAGCTGATGCCGTGCGAGTTGGGTGTATTTTCTACGACAAATGAAAACTCGAACGTCCTCGGATTGAAGCGGTAAAGTCCCGGGGTCCCCGACTCTTCGGCGGGCCCGTAGGGCGTTTCCACATTTTCCAGGATAAAAATCCCCCTCTGGTAATAAATATAACCATCGGGGCCATAGATCAGGTTGTTGGCGGTATGGTGCGTATCATCAGAGCCAATCCCACCGAACAGGTATTCCTTATAATCGGCTACCCCGTCGCCGTCGGTATCCTTTAAAAAGAGGATATCCGGCGCCGAAACGACGATCACGCCGCCGTTCCAGAATTCGAAACCCGTCGGATTGGATACATAGGCAAAGGTATTCGCTTTATCTGCTACCCCATCGCCGTCCTCATCGGTAAGATATACCAGACGGTCGTTTGTCTTTTTCCCGGGCTCCCATTTCGGATAGTCACCCCAGGCCGCCACCCATATCCTGCCCTTGCCGTCTACCTGCAGCGCTACCGGGTTGGCAATTTCAGGAAACTGCTTTTCCGAGGCGAAGAGATTGACCTGCAGGTCTTTCGGGACTGTCATCCTGCCGATAGCCTCAACCGGATCGAGGTATTTCACATCCCTTGTAATGTGGGTACCTACTATAAGCGGCTCCGGCATATTGCCGTCTTCGATCCCGAGGTCCTTGCCTTTCGCCCGGGCCCATATCCTGCGGTCACGGTTGGCGGTAAGGGTATCGATCATTACCAGCTCACGGTTCAGGGTAGCTTTATTCCCATCCTGTATGGAACGGGTACCCCATACATCATTACCGCTGGTAGTACGATAGCGCCTGAACCAGTGCCAGTCCTTGTCGAGCACCGCACTGCGAAGCGAGT
>CAZLTN010000086.1:0-23680 GCA_964562455.1 uncultured Cytophagales bacterium | reverse complement strand
CTTAGCTTTTTCATTGATTTGTTTTTGTTTAAATCCTGTGAAGATTTGGCAAAAAACTCCCTGTTTCATTTTTCAGAATGAAATGAATGATATCGATGTATCGCAAGTCGGGAGGAGGCCGGAAAATGTTGCCGCATTTCCGGCCTTTTTGTCTCTGCAAATGTTGATTTAAATAAATTGTCTCATCATAAGGTTTAGGGTTTTATTGTTATAAATCACAGCCCTGGCCTGTCACCATAACTTTATCGTCGGTTAATTCAAACCGGGCATTTAGAGCTGCGCAAATGATCTCGAGCCTGCCGTAGAGGTCGTCTTTCGACAGATCCGCCGTAATCCGGCAATTGTTTAACTTTTCATTACTTACCTCTATTTCAAAGCCGTAAGCTTTTTCCAGTTTTTCCAATACCAAAGACAACGGTATTTCTCTAAAAATAAAAGCATCAGGTTTGTGATAATCCTCTCCTTTCTCAACAATCCGGGGTTCATCAACCAGACCAGTAACGTACTGCTCGCTTTCGGCATAGTAGGTAACTTTCCTGTTTGGAGTCAGCGTCACGCCGCTTTTTGAAGATAACCCGGTTCCGCTGTTACTATTAACCGTTTTTTCAACCATCACTTTCCCTGTAATAACAGCTACCTCTATAGCACCCGATCCTTCATTTTTCCGTATCGTGAAACTCGTACCCAGCACTTTTGTCACAATATCATCGGTATACACAAGGAAGGGTTTTCCGGGATCACCGGCCACTTCAAAAAATCCGTTCCCCTTTAAATAGACGACGCGCTTGTCCCGGTCAAATTCCCTGGCGTAAAATAAGACGGCGCCCGGGTCGAGCGTAACACGGCTTCCATCCGACAGCCTGATCTCCTTTACGGTGACCGTAGCATTTGAAGTTTTCTCAAGCTGTGAGATTTCTGAATCGGGAATACCGGATATCAGGGCCTCCCGAAAGGAAAATGCCCTGTAAAACATATACCCGGTCACCATCAGCACAGAAGCAGCAGCGATTTTGAAATAGTCTGATTGCCACCATCTTTTCTCTGCTACAGTAGAATATACCGGTCCGTGATGCATCCTGGATCTGATGTCCAGCCACATCTCGCTCTTTAGTTCCTCCTCGCTTAAATCTGACCGGCTTTCGTCGTCAGGCTGCATGGAATCATACCATATATCCATAGCGCGCTTTTCTTTCGGTGTCACGTCGCCCTTCTGGTATCGTTCCAGCAACCTTAAAAACCCTTTCCAGTATTTTTGCATAACCCCTGACGAGAGATGAATATCGGTTTTACCTCTCAAATAATTAAGTACCTTCAGAGGTGTTCTACCGCAAAAAACTTCGTCGATTATTAGAAAATTTATACATGAATAAGATGCAGCGCCCTCATTCTATTAGAATTTTCACATCCTTTACATACGAGGAAAGTACAAAGGAAATCAGCCGGCAGCTCAGACCAATCCCGGGAAAGTCAAATAAGAGACCAGGAGATAAACCATGTAGTCCTTTAAATACTCCCGCATCAATCGCAAAGCCCGTGCAATATGGTATTCTACGGTGCGTTCAGGCATTTTAAGAAGCTCTGAAATTTCACTTGCGGACCTGTACTCGATGCGGTTCAGCCTGAATATGTGTTGTACTTTCGCGGGAAGCTGCTCCATGCCGGTCATTATTGCCTGCTGGAGCTCATGAAAGGCCAGGGTATCTTCTGTATTACGGTCCGTCTCAGGTGTTTTTGCGAACACAGACAGTTCATATTGTTTTCGGACAATCTCTTTCCTTATGAAGTTCAGGACGCTATATTTTACAGCGCTGAACAGATACCGGTCCAGCTCATCGATGTGCACCTCGCTGCGCCTGAACCAAAGGTCCAGGAAAACATCCTGTACCAGTTCCTTTGCGTTTTCCTGCGACCCGACCTTGCCGACTGCCATCCGGTAAAGCTTATGCCAATACCGATCGTAAATTTCCTGAAAGGCATGCTCATCTCCTGTTTCCAGAAGCAGAACCAGTTCAGCATCATTTACAATTGTGTCTTTCATCGTGTTCAAGTCTCGATTGCATTAACAACTCACCACAAGATGATGAGGGGTCTGAGATACGTGCCATACCTCCAATTTCCGTAAAGTAGTCAAGAAAAAATCACATAAACAAAAATAGGCGGCAACGGAGCGACAGAGTGGTTATATTCATGTTTTTTTACCGGAAAATAAACCGCGATGACCCCGTTATTCAAAAAACTGAACTTCAAAAACCAGCCGGCAATCCTGGTAATCAATTCACCGGAATCGTTTGAAAGCGAGCTGACGGCGATAGCTGGGTTTGCGACTGTTTACAGAGACGAAAGCGATGTATCTGCCATGGATTTTGCCATCGTATTTGTGACCCGGCAAAACGAAATCGACGAAAGTATCCAAAAAATATACCCTAAGCTGGAAGGGGATGCCATACTTTGGTACTGCTATCCAAAAGGTACTTCAAAAAAATACAAGTGCGATTTCAACAGGGACCGCGGCTGGAGCGAGCTCGGAAAATTCAGCCTTGAACCGGTACGGCAGGTCGCCATCGATGAGGACTGGAGTGCTCTGCGTTTCAGAAAAACCATGCACGTCAAAAACCTTACCCGGAACTTTGCGATTTCTGAAGAAGGGAAAAAGCGGACAGGCAAGCAAGATGCCTAGCCAAACGTATCCTACATCATGCCGAACAGGCTCATCTGTCCCGTAAGTTGTGCCAGCTCGCCATCTTTGAAAATTTTTATGACGCCGTACTCGCCGTCGTAGCCGCCCTGCGGTCTGACCTGCCCGGTGCGCATCCGCCTGATAGCCTCGGCCATCACGAATCCTGCTTTCTTTCCGATATCCGCAACCGGCGCTTCCCGCAGCAGGGTGAATTCATTGCCGAAGGAAGGATACGTGCCCACTGGTAGAGGGTTTCCAGGTTCAGGTCTCTGCTGTAGCCCGGGAATAATGTGAATGCAGGTGCAGGTCTTCGATATAAAACATGAATATCCGGCTTTTGACCAAATTTAATCAAAAGCCAACCAGGCTGTAAGAGAAATACCAATTAAAATCTTTTTCCCCCTTCGTAAGATTTTTTCATGAACTGCAACTAACCTAAAAAAACAAACCCCAAAAAGATAACCATGGAGGAAGCGCAGTTCATACACCTGATTAATGAACACCAGGGTATTATCTATAAGATTTGCAGGCTCTACCGTGATTCCCGGGAGGACAGGGAGGACCTGTTCCAGGAAATCGTATTCCAGCTCTGGAAGTCGCTTCCGGGCTTCCGGGGAAAGGCCGCATTCAGCACCTGGTTGTACCGGATCGCGCTCAGCACTGCAATCTCGGCCTTCCGGAAAAAGCGCCCCGACATCCGCTATACCACCGCGTTGCCCGATGAACCGGAGGAACCCGACGAACAGCACGAACAACGGGAACGGTTATTTGACGCGCTCCGGCAGTTAAACGATGCGGATAAAGCGCTCATCACCCTTTACCTGGAAAACCTGTCCTACCAGGAGATCGCGGAGATTTCCGGTATCAGCGAAAATAACGTGGGCGTAAAACTCAGCCGTATCAAACAAAAAATCCAGCAACTTTTAAAAAACTGACCTATGGAAAATGACGCATTAAAATCTGCCTGGCAACATACCGGAACACCGCTGAAGAGCACTACGGACTTAAAATCGGCAATGAAGGAAAGTAACCATCCGGTGCTGAAAGGCATCCGTCGCCAACTGATATTCGAAACGGTCGGGTTTACGCTTTTTCTCCTGGTTTACTATGACTTCTTCGACGGCGACCGGAAACCGCTATATGCCAACCTGGTGCTGGCGGGCGCTATGCTGCTCGTCATCGGGCATAACATAATCGGGTACCGGCTCGCCGGGCGCGGCATGAAGGGCAGCGATATCAGGCAGTCGCTGGAAGAACGTCTTTCCGGTATAAAAGCCTACGCCATCGCTTCAATCGCGACCCGTGTGCTGGTCATGACCTGTCTGTGTATATTCTTTACTTCGGTTGTCAGGCTTGACACACAGCGGTATCAGTTGCTTGCCCTGATAGCTGTAATATTCGCAATCCAGATCGCGCTGCTCTCGCGAATATGGTGGAAAAGAATCAAACGGCTGAAGGAGGTCATAGCCGATTTTTAAACGGGTTTGTTTTTTAAACAGGTCTGCGCGCCTGGTGTAAAAAAGCGCACAGACCCGTTTCACTGATTTCTAATTGATTATCTCTACTTTGACATCGTCGAGAAAAATACGGTTTGTTGTAGGCGTCTCATTGCGCAGGTCAAAGGCTTTCCCCAGGAACCTGATCTGAGTATCGGCCGTTGCCCCCGTAATGGTAAAGCTAAACGCCCTGGCGGGGTCCCATATGTTGTTTACCTTGCCTTCATTGTCTTCAGGCTGGGTATTGGGTACGTTTTCCACCTTGATAAGGCCCACACTCGGCGTACCGGCGCCAAGCACTTCTATGACCAGGTCACGCGAGTCAATTACCGTTCCCGCTGCCGAAACATAAGCTGCCGCTTTGAATGTCACCTTTACGGTTTTCGTTCCGGCGATACCCGACAGCTTGGGCGATATGATATCGCCGCCGTAGCTGGTCTTGCCGAGCTTTACAAAACCCTGGCGGGCATAGCATGGCCTGTCGTTGCTGATCGGGTTAAGCGAACTTGTCCAGCCCCTGTTCTGCTGCTCTGCCGTCCAGTTTGTGATGATCGTCTCACCTGTTGTGGTATATGGCACCGCACTGCCGTACGACAACCAGTCAAAGTTTTCTTCCAGCACGATCGAGCCGGGTGATTGAACCAGGTTGATCACTTTTGTAACAGTGGGGTAGTCGGTTGCCGTAACCGTCAGGGCCACCGACCGCTCAGGGCCGTTGTTTACTGCAGCATTAAAGGTTATCCCGGTCGCAGTGACCGAGCTTTCCGAAAGCCAGTTGTTATCGGCTAGAGAATATTTCCACCCCACATTGGACGCAACCGCCACAACAAAGGAGCCCCCGGCAGAAGGTACGGTTACCGCCTGCGGTAAATTGATATAGGGCACATTGGCTTCCTGCTCTACCCTGAAAAGAATGGGCTGCTCTTCGCCGTCCACCACAAATGCAAAATTCATGACACGCTGCTCGAAGCCTTTGTTTGCGCTCACAATGATCTTAAAAATACCGTCGTCATCGCCTTCGTCAGGAAATGTCTTCACCCAGTCACCCTCACCTTTCCGTACTATTTTCCAGGGACGATTGGCACGGACCACATAGCTTTCGGTTTTTCCCGCTACGCCCGACATCATGCCTGTCGGGTTGCCTTCAATCGCAAAGGCAGGATTACCTTCCATGCCGTCGTCTTCCTGGCATGACTGAAGGAAAAATGCACAGGCGAAAAGGACAAAGGCGGCAAGCGCTCCCGTGCGCATCATTGAAAAAAAGTTATTCGGTTTCATAATTCCTGTTTTTATCTGTGTAAAAGCGGGCAGCCATCGGCCGTCAGCAATTCACACCTATTTTGAAATTGCCTGCTTACTCCACCATACCGGTGTTTTCATACTATTATCGCCACCCATACTGCGCAATGCCTCCGTCACATTGGTAGTGTTGGTAGACATCGTTGTGTTGGGATACCCGAAGCGGGTGGGAAGCACGCGGTCGTTATAAATCGTCCCTTCGCCGATTGTCAGCACGGGGTAACCCGTTCTGCGGTACTCATGATAGGCTTCCATTCCCACCCAGAAAAGTGCCAGGAATTTCTGATCTCCCAGGAAACGGGCCTTGTCAGCAGCCAGATCCCACGATCCGAGCGGTGAAGCCAGGTAGGTAGCAATATCAGCCGGGGTAATGGATGTAGGCGTTTCAGAATAAGCGCCCTGAGCCGACCATTTCTGCATGGAAGCGGTCAGGCCGGCCTCATAATAACTTTTGGCAGCCTGCTCTCCTCCCGGTATCAACCCTTTGAGGGCAGCTTCGGCGAAAATGAACTGTACTTCGGCATAATCCATGTAGGTGGCAGGCGCATCCCGGCGGCAGAACACCTTGTAATTAAGCCACGACGTACCCCTGTCGACGACACTCCTCTCCTCGTCCGTACAACCCGACTTGGTACCGATCCAGATGTTATCAGGATTGACCTGTGTAACCGTGTTTTTCTTACCGATAATCGGCAGGCGCGGATCGACGTATACCTGCTTCCCGCCTGCATCCGTCTGTACGGTCATGCCCAGGAGCTGCCGGGTAAGCTTTCTTCCGCTCGAGGTGAACTCGCTTTCGGTCGTAAGCCCGAAATTGCTGATATAAGGATCATTCCCCGAAAATTTAACGGTAGCATTGTCGCTGTTCGAAGTAAAAATGGGGTACTTGCCGGGATTGTTCAGTATCTCGCCGATCTTGGCGCCCGCGTTCATTTCGGAGCGGCCACTCACCCTGCACAAAAGCCTCAGGTACAGAGAATTATTAAATTTCCTCCAGGCAGCCATATTACCTCCGTACATGCCGTCCATTGTAGGGGTCTCGAAAACAGGATTTGTAGCATAGATATCATTGGCAGCCTCCAGGTCTTTAAAAAGAAACTCGTACACTTCTTTTTGTGTATTGAACTTCGGTGTAATGGTTCCTCCGATTTCCCTCCCTGTAAAAGCTTCCTCATACGGAACGCTTCCGAACATATCCGTCATATTGGAAAAGAACAGCACCTTGAAGGTCAGCGCAATAGCCTCCAGCGATTTGTTCCCCTGCTGCTGAGACAGCTGGTACATATGGTTTACATTGTTGCCATACGAAGCATAATGGTTCCAGAAGCCGTACCAGTCTCTCGAATCTTCCAGGAAATACAAATGTTCCCTGCGGGTTACCCCCCCTGTGAATGCGGTAAACTGGATAAGCTCGTTGTTGTAATACCATGTCCGGTTCAGCCATTGATTGGCAGAGTTGTACAATATGGGCTCGAACAGTCCCGAGGCCCGGATCATACCCACTGTCGTACGGTTGGGATTGGTATTGACCTCTTCGAAGTTATTGGTACATGCACTGAGCAATCCCAATGCAAGGCCGATAGTGATAATATATATTCGACTTTTCATCTGTATAAAATTTTCAATTTACTGACTATCAAACGGGCCGGACCTTCAACAGGCTCAGGGCCCTGACAGCTCATAGCTAGACATCAAAACGACAATCTCAGGTTAACGCCCTGGGTGCGCGTCATCGGGTATGTACCCGCTTCTATGCCGTTGAAAACGTTAGTACCCGTCATCATCCCTCCTTCAGGATCGAATTGCGGCCATTTATCCCACGAAAAAATATTCGTGGCAAATACTGAAATGCTTCCGCCCTGGAGAAACCCGGTCTTCTTGCAAAACGCAGACGGGAAGTTGTATTCAAGCCTCGCCTCCCTGAACTTCAGGAAAGAGGTATCGAACGTATGTGCTTCTCCGTTATAACGGTCAAGGGTCAGCGCCTGGTAATAGGTATAAATATTGCTCGTCACCGTGTTGTTGGGCTTGTAAACTTCCGTACCGTTCCCGTCTTTGGACACCAGGTTTACACCCTCTGCGACGATACCGTCATACCGGCCTTCCAGCGAATTTTTCAGCTTGCCCTGGTACGAAAGGATACCGTTCGTTACCGAGAACCTGTTGCCGCCCCACTGGTAGTTGAACATCATATTCAACGTAAAGTTTTTGTACCTGAACGAAGAATTGAAGCCGCCCCGCCAGTCCGGATTCACCTTTCCCAGGAAGTTGTCGGCTGTCGATACCAGCGACGGCAGACCGGTATTTGCATCCAGCACCACCTTCCCGGAACAATCGTATTGGTTACCGTTCTCATCCAGGCAATAAGATCCTTCAGGCGCTTTTTTCAGCGCAAATCCGTAAAGCTTGTACATTTCCTGACCTACGTAAGAGTACACGTGAAGCCTCCCGCCGATGGTGGTTCCCATGTCGGTTTCCAAAGGCGTAGCGGGGTCCCATCCGCCCTGCAGGCTAACAAGCTTATTGATGTTCTTTGACCAGTTCACGTTGAGATTCCATGTAAAATCCTTGGTTTTTACCGGCGTGGCCGACAATGCGACTTCAATGCCCTTGTTGCTGATCTTACCGGCATTGATCCGCATCGACGACGCGCCCACGATGGGGTCTACCGCTACCGATACGATCTGGTTGGTCGTGGCAGAGTTATACAGGGCAAGGTCTAGGCCAAGGCGGTTATGGAAAAACCTGGTATCGAGACCCAGCTCCCAGCTTTCCACATTCTCAGGTTTGATCATGGGATCAGGAATGGTACCCGGCAAGGTATATCCGCCGCTGATAGAGGCGGCATTATAGTATTGATCCAGCGCATAGGGGCTGGTATCGTTCCCTACGTTTGCCCATGACAAGCGGACTTTCGCCAGGGAAATGGCCGGAACGCTGGATTCAAGATTGAAGACACGGTCAAGCAGTACGCTGGCAGCGACCGAAGGGTAGAAATAAGACCAGTTATTGCGTGACAACGTGCTCGACCAGTCGTTACGCCCCGTCAGATCGAGGTAATATTTGTTGTCCCAGCCGAACGACGCGAAACCGTAAAGGCTGTTGATGACTTTTTTGCTCCTGTAATTCGTCGGGCTGGGATTCACACCCGTCGGGACATTCGAGATATGGTACACGCCGTCGATATCCAGCTCGCTGAGCTGAACCGTAGCGCTCTGGTATTCGTTGACCATGTTGTTACCGCCAAAAGCGATCGTGGAAGTGAGCCGCTTGTCGAGGAAGTCCTTCTGGTACTTCAGCAGGAAATCGGAATTAAACTCATAGTTCATCAGTGATTGCTCCCTGTAGAAACCGTTTTCCCATCCGAACGTCATTTTAGGCTTTCGTTGCGTACGGAAATCCGTGCTCATGTCCATACCCGATTTAAAGTCCAGCGTAAGGCCTTCCGTCACCTTTGCCAGGTCGACAGAGAAACCTGCAAAGCCGAATACCCTGTTCTTCATCATCGAGTTGAGCTCCTCGTACAGAACGCGGTAAGGGTTGTAAGAACCGGTACCTGCAAAGACAAGGCTATTCCCGTTCTCCGAAATGGTAGCATTCCTGTTGACCGCATTGAACCTTCCCTGGAAATATTCGTCCCTCCAGTTGCTCATCGAATTGGTGTTATACCCCCACATCAGGTCGTACATGACCGTCGTCTGGTGGTATCCGGCCATCGGCATGTTGTCGCTGGTCGTCCTGTAGTAGTTGACTTTGGTTTTGAACTTGATCCAGTCGTTTACAGGCGACTCCATTGAAAATGAGATGTTTTTCCTGTCGAAGCCGGTGTTGGGCAATATCCATTCGTTTTTATTGTGGTTCAGGGATACGCGCACGTTGGTGCCTTTCCCGTTGTTGCCGCTGACGTCGATGGAGTTGTTGTAGGTAACGCCGGTTTTGAAGATCCCCGTAAACCAGTCGTCCTGGTACACGAACGGAGTCTTTACAATTTGCCCGGTTTCCCAGTTTTTGCCTTCATACTGGTAGCGCAGCTTGTTAGGATCGAGCTTTTCGCCCCATGCGTAGCGGGAGATATTTCTCGGAGGAAAATCATTGCTCCCTACCTGTTGAGGGCTCAGGGTCCAGAAGTTGTATTCGTTCTGCCCCATATCGGTTCCCGAGCCGTATTCGGTCTGGAAGTCAGGCCAGTAGCCTGCTTTTTCCGCTACGAATGTCGAGCTGAGCGTCACGCCGATACCTTTTGTTTTACGTCCCGATTTGGTAGTGATAATGATCGCCCCGTTGGCAGCACGCGAACCGTAAAGCGCAGTAGCAGCGGGCCCTTTCAGCACGGTGACGCTCTCGACATCCTCAGGGTTGATATCGCTGGCACCGTTACCGTAGTCTACCGGGAAATCCGACCCCGAGTTAGTGTAGCTGCTGCTCGACGAGGTCGCTGTCGTACCCGACCTCACCGGCACGCCGTCAACCACAAAAAGCGCTTCATTACCTCCGTAGTTAAGCGACTGGTCTCCGCGAAGCGTCACCCTTACCGAGTTGATCGGCCCGGAGCCGGCTCCGTTCATCGTAAGCCCCGCCACCCGGCCGTTCATAGCGCTCAGCCAGTTGTTGGTAGGAACCTGCGTAAGGGCGGTGTTGTCCACTTTGGTTACCGAATAACCGAGCGACGCCTCCTCACGCGAGAGCCCGAGGGCCGTTACCACCACCCCCGACAGCTCCATGGCGCTTTCATCGAGGGTAACGTTGATCACCGACTGATTTCCTACGGTAACCTCCCGGCCTGTATAGCCGATGAAGCTCACAACGAGCACGGAATTCCTGTCCGGTACGCTGATCGTAAATTTCCCGTCTACGTCTGTGATTGTCCCGGAAGAGGTGCCCTTGACCAGTATCGACGCCCCGACGACGGGAGCCTGGTCTTTGCTGTCGAGCACCGTTCCTCTCACAACCCGCTCCTGAGCCATCGTTTGCACGGACGCCGATAACAGCAGCCATACTGTAACCAGCGTAAGGATTGTTTTTGATTTCATAAAAAAGTAATTGTTTTGATCCATTCGAAACACGTTAATCTATTGTATAGGTAAATTCTTTGGGGCGTACCATGGTTTCTGAATATACCGCCCCGGACCGGTCCGTCACTTTGATCTCCAACGTTGAAACAGGGCTCGACGCCGTCACTTTAAACAGGTGTACCGTATTGCCGGTTACGAACGAAGCGGTCGGCACCGCACCGGCATTCAGTCTTTTGGCCTCGTACGATATGATGTGAAGCGGGTCCAGGCCGGAAACCTGCTTTACCTGGAGCGGCGTATTGCCTTCCCGGACTTCGATGCTCCAGCCCGGGCCATACCCCCATACGTTGATCAGCACCTCGTTGCCGAGATTCGGAGAAGCGTATACCCCGGCATATTCGGCCAATGCCTCACCGGTAGCGTTCGGCGCATATTTTTCGGCAGTGATGTGCACCTTATTGAGGTCATACGATCTGAACTGGTAGCTTTTCGGCTTGCCGATGCTCTTGTAATGCCATTTTACGTTACGACCGTCGATCTCCATCACGCCGTAGCCGCCCGGGGAGCCGTCCTTTCCGATGTGGTTGTTGGCATAGCCGCTTCGGCCCGTCCACCACCAGGTGGCGCATACCGCTCCGATGTTATACTCCGTCACCGCTTCTGAATGCGCCACCGTATAATTGGTGTGTATATGACCGGTCAGGATATGCACTTCGGAAAGCCCCTGTATGGCAGAAAGAAACTGGCCGGCGTTGTTGAGCGAGAGGCTGTTCACCTGTCCGCCGGCGGCATTAAGGGTCGGCGTACGATACAGCGGGGCGTGCATGGCGATGATAACCGGGGCGCTTTTGTCTTTAAGAGTCGCCAGGTCTTTTTTCAGCCACTCGATCTGGGCGGCGGTGATCACATCGTTGTAATTGCGTTCCCCGATCTGACCCTGCGCGCCGCCGGTGTTCACATATTCGATATTATCGAGCACGACGCAATGGACTTCCCCCAGGTTGAAGGAATAGTAGGTAGGGCCTATAATTTCCCGGTATTTGACTTCCGACGCCAGGTCGCCCTGCACATACGGATCGTTGTCGTGGTTACCGATAACGTTGAACATCGCACAGTTCACCTTCTTCATTTCGGCCACATATTCGACAAGGCCGAAATTGTTTTCGTACCAGTAGGCATCCCACGACATGTCGCCCAACGCCAGGCCGTACACTTTTGAGCCGGCGGCCGAATATTCGCCGATCGCAGCATTTACATCAGGAAGGAATCCTGATCCGAACTGCTGCAGGTCGTTATTGCGGTTGGCCAGGTGCCAGTCGGAAAGGGCGAGGATCGTATGCTTATTGCCGGCTGCGGGGGTGAGCGAAAAATCTTTTTGCTCTACCGCGCTGCCGCCGGTCAGCCTTTTAAAAAACTGCGGGAAGTTGTCCTGGACAGGCGCTTCATAATTTCCCGGAACGGAAATAAATACAAATCCGTTCTTTTTCTCCGAAGCCAGGTAATAGACCCCGTTCTGGTCCGTGACCGTTACCTCGTAGCCGTCGGAAACCACCACACCCGGTACGCCGGCACCATTGCTGTGCACCAGGCCTTTAATGGTCTTGCCCGCTATGTCCGGGAGGGTCCCGCCGACAATAATGTTAATGGTGCTGGCGCCCAATGTCAGCTCCTGGCTGCCGCGTACGAGCACTATTTTGTACTTGCCGGGTGTAAATCCATCCGGCAGCGCAAATATAGCCGAATGGTCGTCAAAAGACAGGATATCGGCTATATGGACCCGGCTTTCGTCAGTAGCCAGGATCAACCTGATCTTATCCCCTGCAGCAAATCCTTTTCCCGAAATAGTGACATTCCCCCGTGCGGCAACATCGATCTGAGAGGGGACCGATACTTCCCTGATCTGGATGCTCTTGTCCGGCTCCGTACTGCCGTTCGGGCGGCAGCCGGTATAACATACCGATACAATCAAAAAAACGGCATAAGCCAGGTCCTGCAGCTTCGATCTTTTGCCTCTTTTCATCGGGTACAAATGTATTTGTGCTTTGTTACCGTACTATTAATAAAGCGTTAACTATTCTGAACCAATCCTTTGTTTCGAATAATTTCTCATCAACACACACTTCGTGTTTCATTTCATTTCGTTGTATTTCATTTTATTTCACAAATATAACAAGTAATTTCACATTATATCGTATCATATTATTTTGTTTTTTTTTATAAATATTTCGCTAGAGTTGAAACATCCCCGTCAACCTTTAATTAAAAAAGCGTTTCTGTTCAAGTTTTCCCTAATTTTACGGTATGAGCACCATGACCAACCTTCAGCGGCATACCGAGATATTGAAGCAACTTGAAGAAAAGGAGTCTATCGACGTACTGCAGTTGTGCGAAGAACTGAATGTATCTGCCGTCACCATCCGTAAAGACCTCCGCCTGCTCGAAGAAAAAGGGCTTTTATACCGTACCCATGGCGGGGCTTCGCGGTATACTCCTTATATCAGGGAGCGGCCGGTCATGGAAAAAGAGCAGATATCTGCCGCCGAAAAAAAGCGTATCGCGGCAGCGGCGGCGAAGCTCGTCGTGTCGAACGATTCCATCATACTGGCTTCGGGGACTACCATCCATGCCATGGCCAGGGAAATGGTACCGCAGACGGGCCTTACCGTCATCACTTCCTCTCTGAATGTGGCGTTGACGCTGCTCCCTCACCAGGAGATCAATGTGCTCCAGCTTTGCGGCCCGGTAAGGCACAGCTCCGGTTCTGTTACAGGCCAGGTGGCCGAAGCCTTCCTCGACCATGTCGTATGCAGCAAGCTGTTCCTGGGCGTGGACGGGATTGACCTGATCCACGGGCTGACCACCACCGATCTGGCGGAAGCCCGTTTGAACAAAAAAATGATCGACGCTTCCGAATCGACCATCGTGCTCGCAGACTCTTCCAAGTTCTCGCGGCATGGTTTCGGAAAAATCTGCGGGTTTGAGGCCATCACCCGGGTGATCACTGATGATAAGATACCGGATAAGATCGTCAAGCAACTGGAAAATATGGGGGTGATCATGGAGATCGTATAATCCCGGTCAATGAGCGTGAACGGAGATCTTTTTTATTTCTCCTGCGCCGATATCAAAATTGACGTCTATTACAGAAATAGCGCCGCTTTCTATTACCTGCTTTATTTCAGCCCCTTCTACTGCATATTTTCCCTTTTTCATCACAAACCTTACTGCGCAATCTCTGAAGGCTGAGGGAAACCTGTTGTCGATCGTGGCCTCGTTCCGGCTGTGGGAGCCGTCATTGGATACCTGGAAGGTTAAACGCATATTGGATTCGAGGTCGGCGTATTCGGCAACCGGGTTGTTCACTATCCTGAGCGGTTCGGTAAAAGTATAGCTTCCTTCTTCGATGGTGAAAACCCTGAAGAAGCCCAGCACTTTTTCCCATTCCGCTACGGAGCCGCTCCTGGCAATGCTTCCGGGCCTTATGCTGAGCGTGGGGGTCTTCCCTACCAGCTCCTGGAATGGCCTGTGATTATGGCCATTCAGAATTAATTTTATCCCGTAGGAATCACAGAACGCCGTATCGATACGATCGGGCCTGTGCTGGGCCAGGATCCTGATCTTCCCGGGGCCTTCAGTTTCGAGGAAATGTTTGAGCACGTTGCCCTGCAGACCCGACAGCGGCGCATGGTCGGGCACGTCGACCGCCGGGTCGCCGAGGAAATCGTCCATAAAAAGCACCCTGGTCTCTCCATACGACATTCCGAAAACCCGTTTTCCGTTTAACTGATTCCATTGAAGCGATTTCTTCATATGGTCTTTGGCATCCGGACCATAAAAATCATGGTTCCCGGTTATGCTGAAAGTCGGTGAGTTCAGGCCGGATACGCCCTTAAATCCCTTGGCACCTTCATAGTAGTTCGCGAATTTCTCCGCGGCCGACGGCTTCTCATCCGGGGCTGTATGCAGCGTCCCGCCCCAGCCCAGGCTATCGGCATTCAGCCGCGTATAATCGTGAATAAGATCGCCGGTCGTAATGATAAAATCGGGGGCGATGATATTGGCGATTTCCACAAATTTATCGAACAGCTCCAGCTCTTTGGCATAGCCGTTTTCCGGGGAACCGACCCACTGACGTGAGATATGAGGATCGCTGATGTGGATAAAGCGGTGCTGTTTCCTATACTGCCGGACTATCTTTACCGATCTGACCGAACGATGGTTGCCTGCTTTAGTATATATCACCAGGTCGTACAATTCCTCCGGCGTACCCGAAGGGACGCCTGCCCTTATCCTCGTATTTACCGACGCGCCGGTGTAGGGATCGAAGGAATATTGCCCCTTCTCAGTACCTTCAATAGTAAGCCTGGCATGATTGTAAGGACCTTCCAGGCGTATCGAATCCACCGGGTCAGGTCCGGTATTGTCGAATAAAATCCCGAATTGTCCGCCATGTAATACAATCGCCGGTGCAGCCCGCCAGGGATACCGGATACCATCCGGTTTGGCCGGGTGTACGCCTGTTAACAGACAGGCGACTGTAAAGACACAGATATATAACTTTTTACGGCTCGCCGGGGAATTCATATTCTTTCGACCTCAAAATCCTTGACTTTATTATAAAAGGCCGGTCGGAGTCTCCTCCTACCTGCCGCAAAAATGAATACCTTTGAAAATGGCACAGAACAATACGACACGTTTCAGCAACCGCGTGGCAGACTACGTCGCCTACCGCCCTGGATACCCGGAATCAATCGTCGATTTCCTGGAAAATGACTACGGCCTGGAAAAAGGCGACCTGATAGCCGATATCGGCTCGGGTACGGGCATTTCGTCCGCTCTGTTTCTCAAAAGAGGATACCGGGTAACAGGGATTGAGCCCAATAAGGAAATGCGCGAGAAATCCGTCGCGCTGCTGGGCGGTGATCCGGGCTTTAACGCAGTGGATAGCACTGCCGAAAATACGCAGCTTCCCGGCAGAAGTGTCGATGCGATCATTGCCGGCCAGGCTTTTCACTGGTTCGACCGGGACAAGGCACGGCAGGAATTCAGCCGGATATTGAAACCCGGCGGCGTTGTAGCCCTGATCTGGAACGAACGCCTGACGGCCGGCGAATTTGAGGGGGAATACGACGAGCTGATCGTCCGGCACGCCATCGATTACGTAAAAGTTGACCACCGGAACATCGACCTGGAAAAGATCAAAGTGTTTTTTGATCCGGCTGCCGTAGAGCTGAAAATTTTTCCCAATCACCAGGATTTCGATTTCAACGGGCTGGAAGGCCGGCTGCTTTCCTCCTCTTATATGCCGGCTAAGAACGAGCCGGGGTACGAGGCGATGTCAACTGATCTGAGAGCACTCTTTGACCGCTACCAGGAAAACGGCGTGATCAGGATTAATTATGATACGAAGGTGTTTGCGGGGACTTATGTATAATTCCCCGGCGTTTCAGCAGTAAATACCTGCCAGTTTTGCCTTAGCCATTTTAAAAAGAAGGCCGCTAAACATGAACAGAAGATCTTTTATTCATACAAGCATCGCAGCAGGTACCGCCTTTTCGGCCCTGCCGCTGTTGGGCGCCACCCGTAGACTGGCCCCGTACCGCACCGCGCTGATCGGCAGCGGATGGTGGGGAATGAACATCCTCCGTGAAGCGCTCGCTTCCGGAGAATGCAAGCTCACAGCCCTGGCCGATGTAGACGCCAGCCAGTTGAAAAAAGCGGCGGAAACGCTTGCATCGCTGACTTCCGACAAGCCGAAAATGTACGCCGACTACCGGGAGCTGCTGCAGAAGGAAAAGCCCGAGATCGTGATCGTCGCCACGCCCGACCACTGGCATGCCCTGTGCTGCATCGCCGCTATCGAGGCCGGAGCCCACGTCTACGTCGAAAAGCCGATCGGGCATACCATCAGGGAAGGAAGCGCGATGGTGCGCGCGGCCCGGAAGCACAACCGCATCGTGCAGGTAGGGACGCACCGCCGCGTTTCGCCACATAACGTATCGGGCATGGAGTTCCTGAAGTCAGGCAAAGCCGGGAAGATCGGCATGGCGCGGGCATTTGTACACTACGGTGGCGGCCCGGGCCAGAAAGCAGTGGAAGAAGCGCCGCCTGCCGGCCTCGACTGGGATTTCTGGTGCGGACCC
Source organism: uncultured Cytophagales bacterium (assembly GCA_964562455.1). Lineage (GTDB taxonomy): Bacteria > Bacteroidota > Bacteroidia > Cytophagales > Spirosomataceae > Ravibacter. Next base: position 7,053 of record CAZLTN010000086.1, on the reverse strand, counting down.
GCGCCGCTTGCTGCATACAATAAAACCATTCACCCGAGGGGTTTCCGCCAGTACCTCGACTTTGCCAACGGCACGCTCGGCGACTGGGGCATCCACTGGCTCGACCAGGTGCTGTGGTGGACCGAGGAGAAGCATCCCAAAAAAGTATACTCCACCGGCGGCCGCGCCATCAGGCAGGACAGCACCAATGCGCCCGACCACCAGGTGGCCGTTTACGATTTCGAAGGCTTTACCCTGGAATGGGAGCACCGGCAATTCGGCGGCAACAACGCGGAAAAAACGCACCCCAACCAGGCCGTAGGCGTCTATTTCTACGGTACGGAAGGTACTTTCCACATGGGGTGGCTCGACGGCTGGACATTCTACCCCGCCGATTCGAAAAAACCGGTGATCTCCGAAAAGCCGAAGCTCCACGAACCCGACAACCAGAACATCAAGGAATTATGGGCCGATTTACTGGCTTCCATCAAAACCGGGAAGCTGCCGGTCTGCGACATCGAGATCGGGCACCGCTCCACCAACCTGGCCCTGCTCGGAATGCTGTCGTATAAATTGGGGCGAAGCATCGAGTGGGATGGCGAAAAGGAACTAATCAAAAACGACGAAGCCGCCAATAAGCTGCTCGAAAGAGACTACCGCGGACCTTGGGTATTTCCGAGGGGATGATCCGGTCTTCTACGGAAATACTGGCTACGGCAAAAAAACGGATCCGGACATAATGATACGCGCTGCCAGGCGTTTTCATAGGACTGTGCTACTATAGAACTCCTGTCCTATGAAAAACGCTATCCTTCTCATACTAACCGTATGCCTGGCCGGCGCTATGGCCGGTTGCAGGCTCATTTCGGAAGACGACCTGTTCCCGGTACCGTCTGTTGTTGACAATACCGAACTGAAAATGTCTTATTTCAACCAGGTGTATACCCGTTTCAGATTGGACGAAATCAACTGTCTCCTGGATCAATCACGTGCCGGGACCTACCTGGAAGAAAGGCCCGTTGTATTCAGGGTCGTCAACGACGACAGCACCTATCGTTCCTTTTTCGGTTGTAAGCCTGAAGTGAAGCTTCCGTCAATCGATTTTTCAACCAAAACGCTGCTGATCGGCATGAACGCCGGCAGCGGCCCGGGAAACGAAGCTCCTGTCAATATCAGCCGGATGGAGCAAAGAATGACACGTGACCCAAACGACGATCTCGTTCTGAACGTGACGATTACCGGGCAGAAATTGCCCGGTAGCGGCGGAGGCGAATGGTTTGGATTTACCTCGCTGATCCCTAAAACCAGGCGCCAGGTAACGCTTGAGATGAACTATGTATATGAGGAACGGGAGTAAAACTTAGTGTGCTGGAAAATATCTTGCCGACTACTACAAATTAAGTATTTCGCACAAGCAAAATCCGCGGGAGCTTTGCAAAGTTCATCCTGAACTTCACTCCTATGCAAAGCTTTCGCTTTTTACTTCTACGGCTGATCCTGCTTGCTGCCGGCAGTGCGTTCACAATGCAATCTTTCTCCCAGGGTTCCTGGAAAAACATCGCTGAAATTGACAACCGGACGACCGTCTGTTTCGGCAACGGGATTTTCGTATCGGCCGGCGAGAAAGGCAGGATCTCCACTTCTGCCGACGGTATCAACTGGAATTCGGTAAGCAGCGGCGTTACCAATAACCTGGTCCGGATCGTGTATGCCAACGGGCTTTTCGTAGCCTCGGGCGAAGACGGCGTATTGCTTACATCGGCAAACGGGCTGGACTGGACTACCAGGAACAGCACCACTACCCAGGACCTGTATGGTGTGGCGTACGGAAACGGCACGTTCGTTGTCGTCGGTAATCACATCGTATTGACTTCAACCGACGGAGCCACCTGGGCACCCATCGGCACTATCCCAAACGAATTTATGCTCGATGTCGCTTACGGGAACGGCAGGTTTACGACCGTTTGCTTTTCGGGGGCTGTGCTTACCTCACCCAATGCCACCGGCTGGACGCCACGAACCAGCGGTACTGCACAGTTCCTTTATTCGGTAGCATATCAGAATAGCATGTTTATCGCAGTAGGCAACCAGGGTACGATCATCACCTCTCCCGACGGTGAAACATGGACGCCCCGGGCCAGCGGCACCACCCTGTCGCTTTCCGGGATATCCTATGCCAACGGGCTTTTTGTAATTACCGGCGCCAACGGTACGCTGCTCACCTCGCCTGATGCGGTAAGCTGGACCGCACCTGCTTCGGGAACGACGCAGCTCCTGTACGGGTCCGCTTTCGGAAACGGCGGTTTCACGGCAGTGGGCTCGGGCGGGATTACGGTCACATCCACCAACGGTACGACCTGGACCAGCCGGCAAACGGGCTTTTCAATGACCGGCAACATGATATATGACATGGATTATAACGGACAATTCGCCGCCCTGAGCAACCAGGGGATTCTTTACTCACCTAACGGCGTCAACTGGACGTTGGTTTCTACGTTCTCCAACCAGTTTGTAAGCTCATTCCTTTATAATACTTCAGGGAACCTGATCGGCGCCACCAGCACCGGTAACGTGCTCTATTCATCAACCACCTCCTGGCAAAGCTCGACCAACATCAGCGGGCAGGCACTGTACGACATCGCCTACGGAAACGGGCGATACGTAATCGCCTCCAACTTCGGCACCCTTTACTCCTCTCCTACAGGCGCTGCTTGGACCAGCACTTCCGTCCCCGGCGGACTGCTGCCTACGCTATCCACCGTAGAATACCTGAACGGGCATTTCGTAGCCTTGGGCACCTACCCCACCACAACCGTGGTCTTTTCGTCTGCCGACGGGCAAACGTGGACACAAAAGGGAACGGTGCCCAGCCCCCTGCGCGGAGTTGCATTTGGCAACGGGCGATACGTGGCAGTCAGTGAGAACGGGGGTATTTATACCTCAGCCGATTTGCAAACCTGGCAGGCGCAAACCTCCGGTACCGCGCAGCACCTACGGGCTGTCTGCTATGCCTATGGCTTTTTTGTAGCGGTAGGCGACGGGGGAACTTTGCTCACTTCTACAGATGGAACGGTATGGCAGCCGAGGGATAGCCACACCACCAATACGCTCAATTGCGTGAAGGCTGCCAACGGGAGCTTCGTGGCAGGCGGTAATGCCGTACTGCTTCAATCCGACGCCATTAACCCGCTTCCGGTAACGCTGATCCGGTTTGACGCCTTTAACGATGAAGGAACGGCGACGCTCCGCTGGCAAACGTCCGAAGAAAGCGACAGCGACAGGTTTGAAATCGAGCGCAGCACAAACGGAACCACATGGCTCAAAATAGGCGTCGTGGCCGTTGCCGGGAATGCTGCAGGGATAATTACCCGCTATTCGTTCAGCGACAATACACCTTTACCGGGGCTTAATTACTACCGCTTAAAAATGATAGACCGCGCGGATGAAAGCTATGCCTTCAGCCGTATCGCCGGCATTCAATTTGAGGTAAACGAAGACATAACGCTGTATCCTAACCCAGTTTCAAACCGCCTGTACTATAAGGGTAAAGCGGCCGGAATTATTAAGGGCATATCGGTCATGGATGCTTCCGGGCACATGCTTTACAATACCCGTAACGACGGCAGGCGAAACGAAGTCGATATGGAGAAACTGCCCGCGGGTATATACCTGATCGGCATCACGACGGAAAGTGGCGCCAACATCGTAAAAAAAGTGATCAGGGAGTAACTACGTATATAAGAAGTTTACCGGAATAAAAGAATCCTGCACCCGGTAATTTACCGATCGCTCCACCACCGCGTTATATCGGGAACAATTTACATTTGTCCTGTAACAAATTCCGATATGATGCCAGACCACACAATTGAGGATACCCTCACCCGGGAGTGGGGAAACCCCTCCGATAGCCCCGGTAGTTATCGGGGGGAGGACCAGCAAAAAGTATCCTTTCCCAAGCAAAAGGAAACTGTCGACGCCAACGTCCTGCAGCAGATATTAGCGCTGTTGAAGGTACCCGTGGGCGCATTTCAGAACTTTGATCAGGAAAAGACTGTGAATATAATAGGCAATACATTTACCGATTTCAAGGGCGGCGCCTCGGCGATCAACATAAGGCCCGTATTCAACAACCCTCTCGAGGCGATCCTGAAGCTGCACGAAGAACAAACAGCGCTGTTTGAGCGGATGCTGAAGGAGAAGGATGAAGTAATAGCCAGGTTGGAGCAGTTGCTGGAAGAGAAGTAGGCGGGGCTTAGCTAACGAAGGGGTACTCCCGGGGGCTTTTGCCGTATAAACAGGTAAATTACCCATTTTACGAAGTCCCTTTCCTTTTATGAGATATCCGCTTGCTTTCGTTTTTATCATATCACTATTCACCAGGACTTACGGCCAGGATAAGCTTCCGACCGGCAGGCCCCTGCCTGTGCTAGCCTGGATGGGCGTCCCCGCGGAAGAAACCTCCGAAGTGCGTTTCAGGGAATTGAAGGAAGGGGGAATCTCGCTCAACTTCGTCCACTACCCCAACGTGGCGGCAGTGGAGAAAGCGCTGGAAATCGGCAAAAAAACCGGTGTGCAGCTCGTAGTCGCCTGTCCTGAGCTTAAAAGCGAACCGGAGAAAACAGTAAAGCGCCTGATGAACCACCCGGCTGTCGCCGGCTACTACCTCCGCGACGAGCCCTCGCGGAGCGACTTCCCGGAGCTGGGCGAATGGGCCAGACGTATCCAGAGCGTCGACAAGTCAAAGTTCTGCTACATCAACCTGTTTCCGACCTATGCCAGTAAGGAGCAGCTCGGTACCGACACCTACCGGGAGTATGTCGAAACCTTCGTAAAAGAAGTGCCGTTGTCCTTTATTTCGTTTGACCACTACCCGTTGATGAAAAACCGGGTCAGCACTAAAGATTATTACCAGAACATGGAAATCGTCGCCGACATCGCCAGGAAGTCGGGGCGTGACCTGTGGGCGTTTTCACTGGCTGTGGCCTTTCATGACTACGCGATTCCTACGCTTGCCGAGATGAAATTCCAGGTCTACAGCATCCTTGCTTACGGCGCGCAGACTGTCCAGTATTTTACTTACTGGACGCCGATCACAGAACAATGGGACTTTCATCACGCGCCGATCACGACCGACGGAAAACGCACCGACACCTACGAGCACGTCAAAACGATCAACACGGAGATCCAGTCACTGGCAGGCGTATTTATGGGCTCCAAAGTCCTCTCGGTATGGCACACCGGCGACAAAATCCCGCAGGGTACCCGGCGGATCGCTGCACTTCCCCCGAAGATCAAAGTGCTGGAAACCACGGGCGAGGGGGCGGTAGTCTCGCTGATGGAAAAAGGGAGCGACACGTTCCTGGTCATTGTAAACCGCGACTACCAGCAGCCGATGAAGCTGACGCTGGTGGCCGAAGCCGGTGTCAGAAAGGTACTGAAAGACGGCACGCTCGTCCCGGCCGATGCTTACACCAGCACCCTCTCCGTCGACCCGGGAGACGTCGCGATTTATACGTGGAAAAAGTAGATGCGTGGTCAAAGGAATGCAGTGACAATGACGTATAACCACATTGTCACTGCATATTTTATACCTTCAAGCCGGGATATTTTACCGCGTCCGGGGCTTCCGCAACATGCATCGGGTTCATTACATTTGTCTTACAGGCGCCCATACTACTATACCAATCACAAAACATACAAATCATTTCCTATGGAATTACATGCATCTTTCATCAAATAAATCAAATCGTTTATTCTTTAAACCATACTTTACTCCCATGCTATCAGAAACTCAATACACCGAAATCTACCATGCAGCTGTTACAGAAATCAAAACTGGCAGGACCCGGATCGCCCGTCAGGTAAACGCTGCCGCCATAGCCGTATATTGGAACCTGGGCAAGCTACTTTCCGAACGAAAAATCGAAAAGGGACATGGCGCTGGGGTTGTCACCCGGCTTTCAACTGATCTGAAAGCGGAGTTCCCTGATATGGGGCTTTCTCCGCGTAATTTGTGGAATATGAAACGCTTCTATGAGCGATATTACCTCTCCGATCCAAAACTGCAACGCAGCGTTGCAGTTTTGCCATGGAGGCATAACCTCCTGTTGCTTGAAAAAATAGTGGATGACAATCAGACCCTCTTTTATGCTCAAAAAACCTTAGAACTAGGTTGGTCCAGGGATATTCTGCTTAATTACATAAAAGCAGACGCTTATCATGCCGAAAGAAACCTTCCTAAGTCACATAATTTCCAAGCGTCGTTGCCGGAATTGCTCGCGGAACAAGCGAATGATATGCTTAAAAGCACGTACAATCTCGGATTTCTCGGCCTTACCGAAAAAGTTAAAGAAACGGAACTCGAACGAAGGCTGATCGGGAAAATCAAGCAGTTCATTTTAGAAATTGGCAAAGGATTCACTTTTATCGGCAATCAGTATCGCCTTGAATTCAATGGCAAAGAATACTATATCGACATCCTGCTCTACCACAGAGTCCTGCGCTGCCTGGTTGCAATAGAACTGAAAATGGGTACATTCAAACCCGAATACGTCGGTAAGATGAACTTTTGCCTGGGCCTGCTCGACCGGCTGGAAAAGCAGCCCGACGAAAATCCTTCGATGGGGATTATCCTCTGCGCTGATAAAGACCATCTGGATGTGGAAATTGCCCTCCAGGACATTAATAAACCTATCGGGATAGCCGAATACCAGTTATTACTGCCCACTAAAGAGCTGGAAGCGGTAGTGCTGCGAGAGATGAAAAGTTTATCGGGGGAATAGGCCGGGTGTATCCCGCATCAACGTTAAGATCGGGCTGATTATGGCAGCTGCCTCATTAGATCATTGTCAGAAAACCTGCAGCCGCCCGGCGGTCCGACAGAGTTTGGAAGCAGATTTTCTTACAGACAGCTAAACTGATATCGGCAATACTATCGGACATTTCCAATTGCGTCCGCACTGCGGACGCAATTCAATTGGACACATTATAAGCTACTGATATCCATTGATAATGCTTCCTGTGAAGTACTCCCTTTTCTATGGACAGCTTAGGGATAAATTTAAGTTTGTTTAC
>CAZLTN010000085.1:0-23853 GCA_964562455.1 uncultured Cytophagales bacterium | reverse complement strand
CCCGATGGAGCCCAGCCCCACTATTACGATCCTGTATTTTATTGCCATACCGAAAATCCCCCGTCAACTACAATGTTCTGGCCGGTTATATAATCAGAAGCGGCCGAAGCGAGGAAAAGGATAGATCCCTTCAGGTCCTGTCCGTCCCGTCCCATTCTGCCAAGCGGGGTACGATCGCCGTAAGCCGCTACAAAAGCGGGGTGATGTCCGCGTTCGGGGCCGGTAAAGCCGCCCGGCGATATGCTGTTGACACGGATGCCGTGCGGCGAAAGGAATCCGGCCAGGTCCCGGGTGAGGCCTATTACGCCGGCTTTTGCTGCGGCGTAGTCAACAGGCTGGCCGGGCATGCCGGCTGCCTGGTACATGCGGCGGTCACGGCCTACAAGCCCTGCAATGGATGCGATATTGATTATTTTTCCCGATTTCTGCCCCATCATGATTTCTCCGAATGCCTTACAGCAGTAAATAGCCCCTGTAAGGTTGTTCTGCACCCCGTTGAAAATATCCTCCGGCTGGCGCTCGAAGAGATAGGCGACGTTGGAGCCCGATCCGCCGCCGGCGTTGTTGACCAGGATGTCGAGGGCAGGTTTCCATTCCCGTACCTTTGCAGCGCAGGCGGCTACCTGTAACGGGTCGGTATGATCCATTTCCAGGGCTAACGTCGCTACGCCGTAATCTTTCTGAAGCCGCTCTGCCGCTTTTAAAGCTTTGTCAGGGTTCCGGGAAGTGAGCGCCACCGAGCAGCCGGCCGCAGCCAGTACAGATGCTGCTTCGTACCCCAATACGGAGGAACCTCCGGTGATCAGTGCGGTCTGGCCTTCCAGGTCGAACAAATTGGAAATATCAGGATGCATGGGTATTAAAGTAAGGGTTATGATGCGCTGGGTTGAGATTTTAAGTAGTTGTCCAATATCCGGAAGCAGTACCATTCCTGACGCGGAAGGTGGAACGGGCCTTTAAAGAGGTTTCCTTTCGCGGTCTGTGCTATGCTGCCGTCGCGGTGCAGATAGCCGAACCATTCGCCGTGGATCTTATCCGGAAAATGATCATAAGCGTATTGATGCACGAGACGGTGCCGTTGCGCGTATTTTTCATCGCCGGTAACGAGGAACGCCAGCAGGGTTGCGATAATGGTTTCGTTATGCGGCCACCAGAATTTCATGTCCTGCCAGTATTCCTGGACAGGTTTCCCGAAAACATCGCGAAAATAGAGGATGCCTCCGTGCTCTTCATCCCATCCTCTTTCCCACATATAATCCAGCATGCGGCAGCCCAGCTCTTTCAGACGGTCGTCTTTCCGGTATAAAGCTTCGTGCAGAATGAACCAGGCGCCTTCTATTGCATGAAAGCTTTGTCAGGGTTCCGGGAAGTGAGCGCCACCGAGCAGCCGGCCGCAGCCAGTACAGATGCTGCTTCGTACCCCAATACGGAGGAACCTCCGGTGATCAGTGCGGTCTGGCCTTCCAGGTCGAACAAATTGGAAATATCAGGATGCATGGGTATTAAAGTAAGGGTTATGATGCGCTGGGTTGAGATTTTAAGTAGTTGTCCAATATCCGGAAGCAGTACCATTCCTGACGCGGAAGGTGGAACGGGCCTTTAAAGAGGTTTCCTTTCGCGGTCTGTGCTATGCTGCCGTCGCGGTGCAGATAGCCGAACCATTCGCCGTGGATCTTATCCGGAAAATGATCATAAGCGTATTGATGCACGAGACGGTGCCGTTGCGCGTATTTTTCATCGCCGGTAACGAGGAACGCCAGCAGGGTTGCGATAATGGTTTCGTTATGCGGCCACCAGAATTTCATGTCCTGCCAGTATTCCTGGACAGGTTTCCCGAAAACATCGCGAAAATAGAGGATGCCTCCGTGCTCTTCATCCCATCCTCTTTCCCACATATAATCCAGCATGCGGCAGCCCAGCTCTTTCAGACGGTCGTCTTTCCGGTATAAAGCTTCGTGCAGAATGAACCAGGCGCCTTCTATTGCATGGCCAGGATTTAGTGTCCTGCCGTCGATATGGTCGATTATGCTGCCGTCGGGAGCTACCTGTTCCATTACGCAGCAGATGTCGTCTTTCACGAAATAAGATGCAATCTGGTCGATCCAGGTACTGATCCATTCGTCGCAGCGCGGATCACCGATCGTCTCACGGAGCTGCTGCGCAGTATTGATCATGATCATGGGAGTGCCGATGCCGATCGCCGGCCGGGTATCGGTAAATTTTGAAGGCAGCAAGCCGGGGGTGGAGGCAAACCGGAGGCATTCCCCGAAGATATTTCCGGCCAGATCTGCGGCCTCCCGGCTCCCGGTGGCCTTTGCATATGCTGCCGCAGCGATGACATAGAATGTTTCTGAAAAGAAGTATCGTCTTTTCCGGATAGGGCGGCCGTCGCGGGTGACGTGGAAAAACATCCGGCCGTCGGTATCGAAACAGTGCTTGTTCAGGAAGTCAAACCCTAGTTTTGCGCCGTCCAGCCATTCCTGTCTGGGTTCGATGGTATTGTATAGCGTAGCAAGCAGCCACGTGGCCCGCCCCTGTATCCATACTGCCTTGTCGTCGTCGATAAGCGAGCCGTCGGCATCACGCATCAGGAGGAACCCTCCGTGCTCGCGGTCATAGGAGCGGGGGAACCAGAACGGGACCGTATTTTCCAGTAGACGGTCACGATAAAAATCTCTGAGTGCAGCCAGTTCGCCGGTTGTGTATTTCATATTCTGCAGAAAGGTTTTGGCTGTTTTAGTTTAGCCGTTTTGTTGCGGGCGCAGGCAGGTTTGCTGGATAATCAGCGCCACTGCCACAATTGCGGCCAGTATCGCAAAATCACGTCCCAGGTTCCCGGAATCCGTGGATTTGCCAAGTATATCGGTAATAACAGCGCCTGCAAAGACGCCGGTCATGTTCATGATGCCATAGGCGGTAGCACGGTAGCCGGCCGGTACAAACTGGCAGAGTATCGGCATATTGTTGGCATCGAACATCCCGAAGCCGAAGCCAAAACAGAATGCAGCGCCTATAACTGCAGTGATGGAATCTCCAAGGCCAATCAGCACCAGCGCCGGGATGGTGAGCCCCAGACCGATGCCGCTCACATAAATACGGCCCCTGATATTATGCTGTACCCACCTGTCGCTCAGGATGCCTCCCAATACCACACCTATGAGCGACGAAACGGCGATGGTAACGGTAGCCGCCGGCCCGGCCAGCGACATGTCCAGCCGGAGATTATTGGCGAAAAGCGTGGGCAGCCAGTTTTTTACCGCCCAACCGGGAAGGCTGGGAACGGCAAAGTACATCAGGATAATCCAGAACGATATATTCGAGAAGAGCAAAGCCATCGCTTTTGATACGGGAACCTTTTCCATCGCCTGGTTTTCAGAACCTGCTTCCGTTTCCGGGCGCTTTTCTTTCAGGAAAAAGACCAGCACAAGAGCGTATAGCACGCCGACAACACCAAAGCCGCGAAATGCCGTTTCCCAGGAAAAAGTCGATGCGATGGTAGCACCGAATCCGCCTAACGCCTGCCCCACATATAGCCCCGTCAGGTGCAGCCCTATAGCAAGCGAACGGGTCCGGGAGCTATGGTAATCGGCGATCAGCGCCAGACCGGTAGGGATATAAAGGGCCTCGCTGAGGCCCATCAGGGCCCTCAGCAGGTAAAGCTGTTCAAATGTTTCGGCGTATCCCATGAGCAGGGTTACCGCACTCCATACAAACAGGCTGCCTACAATCAGCCACTTACGGTTAAAACGGTCTGCAATGATTCCCGCTACCGGGCTTACAAAACCGTAGATCCAGAGAAATACGGCCATCAGGCGCCCGAAGTTGACCGCCATCTGAAGTTCTTCAATGTCGATCTGCATCGAAGGGCGCATCGTAGCCAGCATCTGCCGGTCGAGGTAGTTAAGCAGCGCTACTACCCATAACAGCGCCACTACTACCCACGGGTATCTTTTGGATGTGCTCATCGCCGCAGACCAGGTTTTGAGGTCATAGTTCCTTCGATAATAAGCGGAGTGCGGATGCCGGGTTTAATTTCACCGCTGGTGATGTAGATTTTACCCTCGCGGTATACTGCCGCAGTAGTGACAGGCACCGTAAACGGGATTTCGCCTGCAATTTCCCATTTACCGGTATCAGGATGGCATTTCAGAACTTCCTTGCTGAAGCCCGGATGAGTTTCCTGCAGGTGATTTTTCTGCCCGATCAGCGAGTCTCTGGCTTTATCTTCAAGCCCGGACGCTTTTGCGATGAGGGTTTCGATTTGATTAAAAATCGTGCCTTTGTCGCCACCAAAAAGCCATAGATCGTTATCGGCAGTTGTTATACCCGGCGTAACAACACCCGAACCCGCGGCGAGTGGATAGGGGAGCGGCTCCTTTTGCTGCCATTCCAGTGTTTCCAGGTTGAGTGCATAAACGGTTTTGTAAATAGTGCTTATTCCGTTGCTGTTTTTACTACGCCCGCCGATCATATACAGGTAGTCCTGCCCCTGTCTTCTGACGATTAGTTGAACAGCATGCGAGGCGGGATGAGGCATCGGCGACAGCTGTTTCCAGCCGGAAAGCGGTTGTTCCAGGGAAAGGCGCCATATTTTGTCGGAAGTCCCGTTTGCGGTTTCGCCTCCTGCTATATAAAGCGCATTACCATAAAACTGAAGCGATGCATTAGTAACGCCCAGCGGAAGGTCGGGAAAGGATTCTGCGATGAGATCGGTCCCGGTCCATCGAAGCCCGTATACCCGGTTGGAAATGCCTCCCTCGTTTTCCCCGCCCGCATAGAAAACCTGGTCGCCGGCTGTCACGCTGCCGGCGTAGGCTACGGGGTGGGGGAGCTTCAAAGACAAGGTATCCGTAAAGAAATCCTGCTTGACCGGGTCAAATAGATAAACATCGTCATAGTATCTTTTTGTACCGCCCTTCCAGGGAAGTTGTTCGGGAAAATTGGCGCCACCTGCTATGAGAAGACGGTTTCCGGTAAAGCCGCTGACGGGACCTGCCACGCCTAAGGCTTCTTTTGTGGTCAGAGCGGGTAGCGCACCGGCCGTTTTCCAGGTAACAGTGCTTTCCGTCTCCTTTGTTTTACAGGAAGCAACAATCATAAAAAACAGGATCGGTAAAACAAGGTTTTGCAGCATAAGGGCTGAAGAGGGGATGGATTTACTTCAGGAAATAAGGGTCGAGATGCAGGTTCCGGACATCTTCGCGGAACTTTTCCCACTGTATTTCATCCATATTCCTGATCGGTAACCTGAATTCCCCGCAATCGAGGCCTGCCAGCTTCATATAGCCTTTCCCGACAGAAATACCACCGTATTTTCCCAAAAGCCTGATGAGGTCGATGGAAAGCTGCTGAAGTTGAGCTGCCTTTCGCAGGTCTTTTTCTTCGAAGGCCCGGATCAGCTCGAGGTATAGCGCGGGCACATAGTTGTAGGTACTCCCTACAGCTCCCCGGGTGCCGAGCGCAAGCGCAGGTAACATGTTTTCATCCCTGCCCCACAGCATGTCGTACTTTCCGTCGGCGTAGTGGATGCAGGAAAGGAAATCCATAAAATCTTCATGAGTGTATTTGACTCCTGCGAAGTTGGGGATTTTCCCGTCTACTTCCTGAAGCAGGTCGTAAACAGGTATACCCACTCCCGTCAGCACAGGGATATGATAATAGTAAAAGGGCAGTTCGGGCACAGCATCAGCTATTTTTTTGCAGCAGGCAGCCAGTTGGGATGCCGACGACGGTTTGAAATAGAAAGGCGCTGTGAATGAAACGGCATCAGCTCCCGCTTCCCTGGAGAATTGCGCCAGTTCTATACAGTCCGTAAGTGAGGTTCCGCCTACCAGCGGGATCAGAACAAAATCGGGGTCGCTGCTTGTAAGGCTTGCCCACGCCGCTATAACCTGTTTTTTCTCCGACATGGAGAGCGATACGCCTTCTCCTGTAGAGCCGATGATAAAGGCGCCGCTAACGCCGTTTTGCCTGAGCCTTTTGTAATAATCCGGGATTACTGATAGCCGCAGGGCCCCGTCTGCGTCCATCGGTGTAAAGGGCGCTGCGATTAATCCTTCTATTTTTTTGTAAGTCATTTTTTGTATCTGCTAATTATTGAAAGAAACTGTGACGAATGTAAAATCGGGCCGGTCAGCGGGTGTCGATTCCCGAAGGATGGAGCCCGGGACCTCCTCCGGAAGTATAGCCGCGGCTCTCACCTGTTTCCCAGGGAGAAATCCAGAAGGAATACAAGTGTCCTTCCGTTATATAAAAACGAATGCGGATGGGTTGAGAGCCGAGCGATGAAAGATCCTTATGTCCCTTCCATCCGAGCAGGTGCCGTGTACTGTTTTTGCCGGTCATGACTACGGACTCCTTTGCCGAGAACCCGGGGATGACTCTTCCTGCGGCGTCCAGCATCTCAGCGGAAAGTCTGCCTTTGACGTCGGCATTGACAAAAAGGTAGCGACCGTCGAACGACAATGGTTCCGTCAGCAGGTAACCTTCCGACTTTCCCGCAAACAGAGAAACGAATCCGTCGCGGCGTAATGTAGCAAGGCCTGTGGTCATCTGGCTATCCCAGAATACATCGTTCAACTGCCGTCCGCTGCTGTAGAAATAGAGCGAGTCGCCTACGATCAGCGGCGTGCCGTTAATGGATTGTACATTTCCCCAGTTCCAGGCACCCGCTACTTCATTCACTCCCATAAAGGGTTTGTAGGAAGGACGATAGAAATGAAACCCGTCCCGGCTGTATCCCAGCAGGATTTCGTTTCTTTTCTGTATTCCCAGGTCGCGGGCGTCCGCATTGGCCGGTCCCTGCCATACGCTGTACTGACCGATCATAATGCTTTCGTAGGCGATGGCATCGAAATTGTATATCCCCGGGTCTATTTCCGCGAACTTCGGATGCCGCGGTTCCCCAGGGGAAGGGATAAACCAGGGGACCACACTTTTGTCGGGGACATCGCTGCGGATATTTTTGGCTGTGGTGACCAGCATCTCGGGGTCTTCATGTTCCGAATATAGCCTCGACCTGGTAGAACCTGGAGCCCTGTACCTCAGGCTCAGTACCCATTTGCCCGTGAAGGGATTATAAAAAGCAGTAGAACGGTCCTGGACTTCAGCCGACTGCGCTACTCCCCCGGACCAGTGAATTCCGTCCGGAGAGTATTTGAGTACAAATGCCCATTTCCTGTCTTTGGGACGGCGCTCCACGTTGAAAAATTTGAACCGCTTCGCAGGATCTTTCTCCTGCTTGTCGATCCAGATCGTGGCGGCGTCTCGCTCGCAGGTATCCACGATGTTAGTCCGGTTAAAAACGTCGAGCGAAGGTTTTACCCAGTTTTTTCCGTCAGCAGACTCCGCGTAACCAGTGTAGAATGTTTCATCCGAACCCTTATGCAGCATACCTGCGCCGGTAAGGTACCATAATTTGAACTTCCGATCGGTCTCGTCGTACCAGATCCCGTCGCTGAAGGGCGCGGCATAGGACGAGCCGATACGCGTTTTCTCCCATTCCCTGTCCTGTTTCAGCACCGGGTTGCCGGCGTAAAAACGAGGGGTGTGAAAGGTCCGTTCCAGGTTAGTTTGATTGATCAGGAAGTCGTCTACAAAAAGCTGTCTGCCGTTATTGACAGGGATGACTTCCGGTTTTTTATCCAGGTACGGGACCTGCATTTCCACCGGAGCCTTAGCAAATGCGTTGCGTGGCGGCCATTCTCCGGGCAGGACGATCCCGTTGTGCAATTGCTGGCTTGTTACAGTCAGTGGGCCCGAGATCATAGCGGCAATCAGGGTAAAAGAAATTAAACTTGCCGGCAGTATCGGAAGCAGAAAAGTTCCGGCATATGCCAGGTAAGGTACTTTCATAACAGATTGGCTTAAGAATATGTATAACATAATTCTTTTACAAAAATGTATCTCAGTTTTTATATTTGCAAGTGAATTTCCCAATTTTGTCATACATAATACACTAATAATTCATGGAACCCGTACTTCGTTCTCTTAAGGCAGTCGATACCAGCTCTTTGGTAGACAGGGTTGAAACCAATCTTATAGCGCTGCTGGTCGAAAACAACCTGAAGGTGGGCGATTCCATTCCCAAGGAGCTGGAGCTTGCGGAAGTGCTGGGAGTGAGCCGTACGGTAGTGCGGGAAGCATTGCTCCGTCTGCGGCTGATGGGCCTGATCGAATCCAAAAAAAAGAAAGGTGCGGTGATTACGAGCCCCGATCTTGTTTCGATTCTTGAAAGAAGCATGAACCCGAAAATCCTTGACGATGAGACGCTCAAAGAAATTTTTGAGATGCGGCTCTCACTGGAGATCGGGATGGCCGATTTTATCATGGAGCGGGTGAAACCCGCGGACATAGCAGAATTGAGGAAGATCGTGCTCAGCGAGCCTGCCGAGCCAGACGGCGTTGTATTTGAAATCAATCATGAGATAGCATTCCACGGGAAGCTGTATGAGATCACCAGGAACGAAACCATGAAAAAGTTCCAGCGGATATTGCTGCCTGTTTTTGATTATGTGCATGCCAGCGGCCTGCTAAGGACGGTGTCTGCGGGCGATTCTTTTGTTTCCCACAAAGACCTGGTGGACATCATCGAAACAGGGAACGCGGAGATGTTCCGGACGGGGATGCGCCGCCACCTGGAAAATCATTTCGCGCGCCTGTTCGGGCGCTGATTCTAATAGCCGCTGATAGCTTCTTTATGTGCGGCAACTTAAAATTGCCGTGAGGCCTTGTGACCCGTATCGAAAGAAAACCGCTCTCGGTATGGAACAGATTTTCTTTTTAAATATAGGAATTGTCGTTATTTTTATACTTTATCTCTGAATAAGAAATATTACTTGTAGTTACTTTTCGCCAGTATTTCCAATGTTTAAAGAGGAGTCAGGGCTTTGGCAGTCATTTCGGGAAGGAGACCGAAAAGCCTTCGAAGACTTACTGGATGTCTATTACCGGCCATTGTTCGAATACGGAAACAAATTTTTAAAGGATCGTGAGCAGGCAAAGGATTCTGTACACGATTTGTTCGTTAACCTGTGGGAGCGTCGTATGTTTTTAGGGGAGGTTGCGAACCTGAGGGTCTATCTGTTCGTAGCAATTCGTAACCAGATTTTCCAGAAGCACCGGAAAAAGGTGCTATGGGACGGGTTGGAAGACGATTTGGACGAGAATCAGACGGGAGATATCGACAACATCGAAAACAGTATCATTGCCGAAGAAACGGACATCGAAAAAAGTGCGCAGCTTAAAAGGACAGTAAGCCTTCTGTCAAAACGCCAGCAAGAGGTAATCCACCTGAAATTTTATGAAAACCTGACAAATGACCAGATAGCACAGGTCATGAACATTTCAACGCCCGCTGCAACAAATCTGCTGTCCCAGGCATTGAAATCGCTTCGGGAACAATGGCGCCTGCTCTTTTTTGTACTGTACGCCCTTTTTATATTACTCTGACAATTTTTTTGCTGTTCAGGCCGGTGGCGACGGATTTGGAAAAAAAATTTCTTTTTTTCGTTATAATCCGGTGCTTTCTTAATCCTCCTTATAGATGTATTTTAATAATGGTATTCAACCATGAAACAATATAAGGATTACGAAATAGACGATTTTCTGGCTGACGATAATTTTATCCGGTGGGTTCAGGCCGGATCTTCGCCTGCTGATCCGGTTTGGAAGAATCTCCAGGCCGCTTACCCGGAAAAGAAGGCCGATCTCGAAAAAGCCAGGATGTTTATCCTGCAAATGCTGGCAGGCGGTTCGTTATCCGACGAAGAGAAATCCCGGGGAATTAAAAGGATCCTGGCCAGCACAGTCTCACAGGCTGAGACGCCCGTTACCCCTGTCGGCAGGAGGTTTTTCGGTTGGCAGGTCGCTGCCGCTGTTGCTCTTCTTATTGTTGGAAGCCTGGTTGTCTGGCAGCTACAGCCGGATAAACCCGGTTATACTTACGATCATCTGGTGAAAGCCTCCTCCCTGCAGCTTACGGAAACGGCCAATACGAAAAACGAACCGCAACTGGTCCTTCTGCCCGACGGAAGCCAGGTAACGCTGGCCCGGAACAGCCGTATCAGCTTTGCCGCCGATCTGGATAAGCAGGCAAACCGGGAGGTGTTTCTGACCGGAGAAGCGTTTTTTAAAGTAACCAGCAATCCCGAACACCCCTTTATGGTGTATGCCGACGGTCTGGTCACTCGCGTGGTCGGAACGAGTTTCAGCGTACAAACAGGAAATAAGAAAGTGTCGGTGATCGTAGAGACCGGAAAAGTGGCGGTGTATCCCATGCAGGAGGCAGACGCTCCCCTTCTGGCGGACAAAAAATCGATGCTGACTCCTAACCAGCAGGCCACTTTCCTGACCGATAGCCGGCAAATTACCCTTTCATTGTCTGCCGCGCCGAAAGAGTTGCCTTCGGAAGATCGGGAAGCAGGCAGGTTCCGGTTTGATAGTGCACCTATCGCCGATGTATTCGCAAGGTTGGAAAAGGCATATGGAGTCGCAATTGTCTACGATAAAACCGTTATGAAAAACTGTCAATTGACGGTGCCTATGGGCGACGAACCTTTCTTTACCAAATTAGATATTATCTGTCGTGCCATAGGGGCCGGTTATAAAGTCGAAGGCACCGAGGTACTTATTACGAGTACCGGTTGTGAAGAATTGTAGTGAAATGCGCTTCTTATGAAACCGAGTTTTTCTCTGTTGTTTATCGGATTAGTGGCAAGCATGACCTATGGCAGGAACGGCCTGGCACAGGACCTGTTGAAACGTCCGGTAACGGTTGAAGCAAAACAACGCGATCTGAAAGCAGTTCTCAATCATATAGAGAAATCTGCAAGGGTTCGTTTCGCGTATTCTCCTTCACTGGTCCGGGGCCGGAAAGTGGACCTGGTTCTGTACAATCAACCCCTGGGGGAGGTGCTTAGTCTTCTGCTTCGCCCGTACCGGATTCAATATACAGTGTCAGGAGATTACATTATCCTGAGCCGTGATCCTACCCCTTCCGGATCAGGTCAGTCTTCTCATACGTCATCGTCAACCGATTGGGCGTCGGCCGACATCGAAGTCCCCGCTGACCGGGTCATTTCGGGAAGCGTTACCGATGAGCGGGGACTGGGACTTCCGGGCGTCAATATTATAATCAAGGGAACGAATCGTGGAACAACGGCGAATGCCGACGGTAACTTCCGGTTGAATGTGCCGGAAGGAAATACTCTTGTTTTTTCCCTGGTGGGATATATCACCCGGGAGGCTCGTATTGACCGTCGATCTACAGTGGATCTCCGTCTACAGACGGACAATAAAACTCTAGAAGAAGTAGTCGTGGTCGGATATGGTGCGCAGCAAAAAAGTGATGTTACCGGCGCTATTATCAGCGTGAGCGAAAAGGAATTGAAGTCGCGCCCGGTAAATAACGCGCTCGAAGCCATCCAGGGCAAAGCCGCGGGGGTGGACATCACTTCCAATGAGCGTCCCGGAGAGATTGGCCAGATAAGGATCCGCGGCCTGCGTTCGCTGACGGCCAGTAATGTCCCGCTATATGTTGTTGATGGGATACCGCTGATGTCTTCTGCCGGGATAGAGACGTTGAATCCCCAGGATATCGAATCGGTGGATGTGCTTAAAGATGCTTCGGCAACGGCTGTCTACGGTTCACGTGGTGCTAACGGTGTGGTATTGGTAACAACCAAAAAAGGCGAGGCGGGAAGGATGACGATGAGCTATTCCGGGACAGCGACTGTTGAAAACATCCGGGATTTTACCAGGATGATGGATGCCGGTGAGTACCTTACCTGGCGTCGTTGGGCATATTATTACGCCGATCCGAACAAATACCCGCGCGGGGACCAGCCTACTGAGGCCAACGACTATATTATTTTCCTGGGAGCCAACGATCCTTACGCCTGGGCCAATATTATGAAGGGCTGGGAGGGAGGAACCTGGGACGGTTCGAAGGTAGCTACCACCGATTGGTTTGGAATGGTGACCCGGACTGCGCTTACCCAGACGCATACCATAACACTCAGCGGTGGAAGCGATAAAATCAAAGCGTTCGGGTCATTCGGTTACCTGAAAAACGAAGGTACCATGAAAGGTCAGGGGTTTACCCGCTATTCTTCGAAAGTGAGCGTCGATCTGGCGCCGTATAAGTGGTTTGAGATGGGCGTCAGCGTGAATGCTTCCTATAGCATCCAGGATTTCGGCCAGTCGAATACGGGAGGCCCTACTTCCGGTCCGAACACTATCTACCGGGCGGCCCGTTCGTTGTTCCCTTATGCAGTGCCATATGACGCGGATGGCAACCGCATCCAGTTCCCGGGCGGAGATGATATAGTCAAAAATGTGGCAGATGAGTGGTTGTATTCAGTAGATACGCGCTACCAGCTTCGCGCATTGGGTAATTTCTATGCGCAGGTGAATATTTTGCCCGGCCTTAAATATCGCATGAACTTCGGCCCGGATTTCAGGTATTTCAGGAACGGAGTGTATATAGATGCGCAGTCCTTCAATCGTATGGGCGCACCCAATATGGCTTCACTGGAGAATCAGAACGATTTTTCCTGGACATTGGATAATCTGATTTATTACGACAAAGCGATAGGAAGGCACAAGTTCGGGCTTACGCTGCTGCAGACCGCGTCTTCCTGGACCCAGAACGGCTCCTATATGCGTGCTTTGGGCATTCCGCTTCCAAGCCAGAAATGGAATGCGCTCAATCTGTCGAATATCGCTGCTCTGGATAGCTGGGATTCCAATCTGACCGAACGCCAACTGATGTCCTATATGGCCAGGGTGAATTACAGCTTAAGCAGAAAATATCTCCTTACGGTATCGGGGCGCCTGGATGGCGCCTCCCAGCTTGCTAAGGGACATAAGTGGGCATTTTTTTCTTCAGCTGCATTGGCCTGGCGCATGAGTGAAGAGGCCTTCCTGAAGGACGTCAGTTGGATCGGCCAGTTGAAAATGAGATTAGGTTTGGGCACTACCGGTAACTCGGCTATCTCTCCATACCAGACCAAAGGCGGCGTAGTGTCGCTGTTTTACCCTTACGGGACGACCATAACCCAGGGGTATACACCTTCCGAATACCAGATCGCAGGCGGCAACCTGGCTATGGCTAACCAGGCGCTTACGTGGGAAAAAACCACCCAATACAACCTGGGGATAGATTTCTCTGTACTGGAAGGCCGGGTGTCGGGCGTGGTCGATCTTTACACTTCCCATACCACAGACCTGTTGATGGAAATGTCGATCCCGCCGCTGAACGGGTTTACCAGGACATTTGCCAATATAGGCGAGACTAAAAATAAAGGAATCGACCTGACTCTGAATACCGAAAATATCAAAGCCGGAGGTTTTATGTGGGAGACCGGCCTGAACACCGCCTGGCAAAAGGATATCATCATCTCGCTGGCTAACGGAAAAGAAGACGATATTGCCAATTCATGGTTTATAGGGCATTCTATCGGTACTCTTTACGGTTATGAGCCGAACGGCCTCTGGCATGAAAGCGACGCCGAGGAAATGGCGAAATTTAACGCCAACGGCCACCGCTTCAAGGTGGGAATGGCGCGCCCGGTCGATCAGAACGGAGACTACAAAATCAATCCGAATGACGACCGGGTGATGATAGGTCATACCAACCCGCGCTGGACTCTGGGCATGACCAACAGTTTCTCCTATAAAAATTTCAGCTTATCCGTATTCATGTACGGACGGCTGGGCTATACCTACGATACCGGCGGTGAATGGCAGGGAGGGCGTTACACCCAGAGGAGCATCAGCTATTACAATGAAAATAACAAAGACGCACAATATCAGAAGCCTATCTATAATGTAGCCGGCGGAGATCCCTATTTTAATGTACTCGGCTACCGTAGCGGGGCATTCCTGAAGGTCCGTACGATACACCTGGGGTATAATTTCCCGGTTTCCATTACTGAAAAACTGAAGCTGAGCCACCTGAAAGTTTATATACAGGGTAAAAATCCCGGTATGCTTTTCTCGGGGATCAACTGGATAGATCCGGACCTGGGTACGTCAAGCTGGAACCGCGGGTTGTCAATGGGCCTGGATATACAATTCTGAAATGATGTTCTGAAAAGTCACGATAGATAAGAAATGAAAAACAGATCTTCCATAATCAAAACCGGGGCAATGACCGTCATACTGTGGTCAATGACGGGGTGCGCCGATTTCCTGGAAGAGAAGCTCACAACACAACGAAGCGCCGATTATTTTAAAACCGAAGCCGGCATCCGCGATCTGGCTGTGGGGATTTATTATAATCTCCGTTTCCATTTTGCATCGGAGTGGGGATTTGCTACTACCAATTACGGCACTGACGAATTCCGTACCGGGGGAGATGCCTCCAACCATATGTGGAACAGCTACGGCGGCAGCTTCAGCTCTTTGATCACTGCTGTAAACGTAAACACCGTCATGGCCAACACGCTGTGGGATAATATGTATGTAGGCATCAATTCGGCGAACCTGCTGATCCGGAATGCGACTGAGTTTTTCCCGGCAGGTGCTGAAAGGAATACTTTTCTTGGCGAGGCGCATTTCCTGCGCGCCTTCAATTACCAGAAGCTTGTGCGGCAATATGGCGGTGTCCCTTTAAAGCTGGTTCCGGCTACAACCGTTGAACGTGAATTTGCCAGGAATAATGCACAGGAGGTAATGGAGCAGGTGATTGCCGATTTTAACCAGGCTTATAACCTCTTGCCCGCCAACGCCTCAGCTATAGGAAAGATCACGAAGGACGCGGCCGCGCATTTCCTGTCCAAAGCCTATCTGTTCCGTGCCAGCGAAATCAATAATGCCTGGAACTCATCTACCAAAGCCGACGATCTGGCTAAGGCTTTGTTGCTGGCGGAAGAGGTAATAGGCAAAAGGCAGCTCGCCGCCAATTTTGCCGATCTGTGGAACTATACCGGAGTTGACGGCGCCAATGAGCGACTGGATGAGGTGATACTGGCCGCCCAGTTTACGTCTGATAAAGCTACGCGTGGCTCGTTCGGCAACCAGCAGCATCTTTTCTTCCTGTCGCAGTACCTCAACCTGCCCCAGATGACCCGGGATATTGCCGGAGGACGGGAATACCAGAGATTGCGTACCAGCTATTATGCCTATGAAGTATTTGACAGGGTAAATGATTCCAGGTTCTGGAAAAGTTTTAAGACCAAGTATGCGGTAAACAACCCAAGCGGGATTTACCGGCATGGTGATTTGGGTGTAATGTATATTATTAACAACGCCGGTGATGCCAGGTTTACTTCCGCCGCCGACCTGGCCGGCGTTGCCGACCGTAAAACCGGGAAAGTAATCCCTACCGTATTTGCCACTTATGTAGGAGGAGAGACCTACATCGATGCCGGTGCGTTTGAGAACCGGTTTGCTCCGTTGAGCAAATACCTGGATGGTTCTAGGGAAGCAATTCCGGATGTGATCGGGAATCGCGACGGGATCCTGGCACGCCTGGCCGATACCTACCTGACGGCGGCGGAGATATGTATCCGTCAGAATAATTATGCCGGGGCGCTTACCTTTATCAATGCAGTCCGCGACCGTGCCGCCTACAAAAGCGGGGAAGACCGGGCTGCTTATACTGATGGAGGCGCGGCTTTCCAGGCAGCTACTTCCACTACGGCCAATTCGTTTTATAAGGGGAATTCCTACTACGAATCAAACAACATTCCGGCAACGACAGCAGCTACCAGTCTTACGATAACTTCATTTTCGAACCTGCCTGCTGAAGATGAGGCGATCATTAAAAAGCTGGGCTATACCGGCGAATATGACCGGGCTCTTTGCTTCCTGCTGAATGAACGCTCAAGAGAACTGATGGGTGAATTTTATCGGTGGGAAGATCTGTCCCGCACCGGCACGCTGGTGGCCCGTGCGAGAGCATTCAACGTACTTGCAGCGCCTAATATACAGGAAAAGCATAACCTGAGGCCGATCCCGCAAAGTCACTTAGACATGATCCAGCGGGATGGTCGGGCGTTGACGGCTGCCGAAAAGCAGGCCGAACAGAATCCGGGCTATTAACCGTCCGTTTAAAAAAGTCAGACATTAAAGCTGACCAACCTGAAGCTAACTTATTAAAAAAGAGAGACGATATGCAAAAAAGGTAACACGTTAAAAAATGAAAGCCAGGGGTGTCGGAACCCCTGGCTTCAGCGTCCGTCCGGGTTGGCGCCCATTTGCATTCCGGGAGAGGAATGCCGGACATTATTTACTTGTGGTCTTTAACCAAATTAAAAGTATGAACTATTTTATTAAAAGCTATCGACGATTCGTCGGGAAGGGGATTAATTTTATAAAAATTCCGGTGTTGCTCCTGTTTTGGGCGGGAGCGCTCGCTACCCTTGCCACCGCTCATCCTTTCAACAGCCGGGAACTGCCGGCATTTGCACGTTTATCCTATATAGTTAATGAAGCCGGGCTTCCGGAACAGATTGTGAAAGGGCAGGTGACGGATGAAAAGGGAGAAGGTCTGCCGGGTGTAAACGTGACCGTAAAAGGTACTCACATAGGGACTTCCACTAATGTCTCGGGAGAATACAGCCTGGGTGTGCCAAATGCCGATGCTGTCCTGGTATTCAGTTATGTAGGCTTTCAGAGTAAGGAAATTACGGTAGGAAGCCAGACGACGATTTCAGTATCGCTGGAGCCCGACAGGCTGGCCCTTGAAGAGGTAGTGGTAGTCGGATACGGGACAGTGAAGAAAAGGGACCTGACAGGCGCCGTTACCGGTATCAATGAAAAAGACATCAAGTCGCGCCCGGTAGCCAATGCCCTTGAGTCAATGCAGGGGAAAGTGGCAGGTGTCGACATTTCTACCGCACAGCGCCCCGGTACCGCTCCTGCCATTAACATTCGCGGGGTACGCTCTTTGACCGCATCCAATTCCCCGCTCTTCGTAGTGGACGGTATCCCGTTGATGACCGGTGGCATCGAATACATCAACCCTAACGACATCGAGGCGATCGACGTACTGAAAGATGCTTCTGCTACAGCCATTTACGGTTCACGTGGTGCCAACGGTGTTGTAATTGTTACTACCAAGCAGGGTAAAGCGGGTAAAACGTCACTAAACCTCAATGTCGCTACTACTTTCGAAACGCTGGAAGATAATCGTAGAATGTTCAACGCCGGGGAGTATATTGATTTTCGTCGCTGGGCCTATTATTACAGGAACCCGGCAGTGTATCCCCGCGGCGACCAGCCCACAATAGCAAACGACAAAGCGATCTTCCTGGCCACCGGCGATCCCACGGCATGGGCCAATATCGAAAAGGGATGGGCCTCGGGAAGCTGGGATGGCTCAAAGGTGGAGACTACCGACTGGTACGGAATGGTTACGCAGCCCGGCATCACACAGAACCTCACCCTGAGCGCCACCGGCGGGACCGAGAATGTAAAGGCTTATGCTTCATTCGGTTATCTCGACAACAAAGGAACCCAGAAAGGTCAAAGATATAAAAGGTACTCGACGAGTTTAAATCTTGACGTGAACGCGACCAAATGGTTCTCGATGGGTGGTAACCTCCAGGTTTCATACGGTGTGCAGGAGTACGGGCAATCTACGGCAGGAGGAAACCCGCTGTCGTCACAGGGCTCTATTTACGAGCAGGCAAGGACGCTTTTCCCCTACGCGCTGCCTTACGATGCGGCCGGGGACCGGATTGAGACTCCCGGAGGAGATATCGGGATTAAAAATGTGGCCGAAGAATGGCTGCTGAACCAGGATCAGCGGACCACGCTCCGCGCGTTCGGAAGCCTTTTCGGACAGGTCGATTTCGGCGCCATTACCCCTGTTCTGAAGAATCTCAAATACAGGGCGAACTTCGGGCCTGACTTTGCCAACTACAGGGGCGGGAATTATATCGATTCCAAATCTGTCAGAAGTGCAGGAACCAATTATGCGGCCCTTGTCAAAAGACAGACGATCTCCTACACGCTCGATCACCTGGTCTACTATAACCAGACCATAGGGCGGCACGATTTCGGGCTCACCTTATTGAGCAGCCAGACACGGTATTCGAGAGATAGCAGCAATATCGCCGCTAACGGGGTAGCTTTCGCGAGCCAGAAATGGAATGCATTATCCAAAAACTACATCCCGGCCGATAACCTCAGCGCCTATTCTTCTGACTGGGTAAAGAGCCAGTTGCAATCGTACATGGTCCGAATCAATTATACCTTTAACGACAAGTACCTGCTCACCGCGTCGGTCCGCCGCGACGGTGCGTCCCAGTTGGCCGACGGGTACAAATACGCGTGGTTCCCTTCGGCCGCTCTTGCCTGGAGAATAAACGAGGAAAGCTTTCTTCAGAATACATCATGGATCAACGACCTGAAAGCGAGGGTGGGCGTAGGCGTTACCGGTAACTCTGCCATCGATCCGTATGCTACGCAAGGCGCCATTACTTCTGTTTTCTATCCGTATATCAGCACCCTGGGTGCAGGCGCTATTCCTTCGACCACTATGGCCAACCAGGGGCTGGGCTGGGAAAAAACAGCCCAGTACAACGTAGGGCTTGATTTTTCGGTGTTCGGCAGGAGAATAACCGGTAGCCTGGACCTGTATAAGTCCAGGACCACCGACCTGCTGATGCAGATGTCCATCCCTACCATAACCGGCTATACGACCACTTTTGCGAATATAGGTGAAACCGCTAACAAAGGATGGGACCTTACCCTGACAACGGATAACATAAAAGCAGCCGGCTTCAACTGGATCACTTCGGCCAGCCTTTCCTGGCAGAAAGACCGTATCGTGAAACTGGCGACCGGTAGCGACGATATCAATAACGGCTGGTTCATAGGGCAGCCTATCGGGGTGATTTACGGATACCGGAGCGCAGGACTCTGGCAGGCGGGCGATGCTGAAATTTTCAACCAGTACAACGCCAATGGCAACACCTTCTCGGCCGGGAATGTAAGGCCGGTGGATATTAACAACGATATGGCCATCGACGCCAACAACGACCGTGTGATCATCGGGAATACCAGGCCCAGATGGATCCTGGGACTCACCAATACGTTCACCTACAGGTGTTTAGAGCTTTCGGTTTTCCTCTATGGCCGTATGAAATACATGTATAACACCGGTGGCGAATCGCAAACCGGGCGCGGTACCCAGCGGGCTATCGACTATTATACAGAGAACAACGTGAATGCAGAGTACCAGAAGCCTATTTATACCGAAGGGACGGGAGATCCTTTTCACACGGCTTTGGGCTACAGGAGCGGCTCTTTTCTTAAAATCCGCAATATTTCGCTGGCCTATAACCTCGACGGCAGGGTGCTGAAAACACAGGCTATCACCGGGTTGAAGCTATATGCGCAAATTGCCAACCCCGGAATGGTGTTCTCGAAAATCAGTTGGATCGATATGGATGTGCTGAGCGCACCCTTCAACAGGGGGATCACGGTCGGACTGAGCGCCTCATTTTAATTGCTGCGGCTATTCACAAAAAATCAATGTAAAATGAATACGAAAAAACTGATTATCAATATACTGCTTTTTTCAGGCCTGTTTTCTATCTCCTCGTGCAACGAAGATTTTCTGAAAGAGGAGCTGGAAACCGCAAGGGGGATGGAATATTACAAGACCGACGAAGGCATTATGGCGCTTTCAACGGGTACCTATCATCATGTGTTCAGTGCTCCGTTTAGTTCTGAAGCGCCCTTCTGTACAAATAACTACGGGATAGATGAGTTCGGTATCGGCGGCGATGCTTCAAACGGTAGCTGGAACAATTATGACGGAAGCCTGAAATCTATTGTTACGGTTGTCAATAGCAACACAACGAGTGCTAATGCGCAATGGGACAACCTGTATATCGGGATTGGAAATGCTAACCTGCTGATCGAGAATGCAACCGCCAGCGCTTCCACTTCGGACAACATCAAAAAGATCGCTTTGGGTGAAGGTTACTTTTTCAGAGCCTATTGCTACCTGCGCCTGGTGTCCCAATATGGCGGCGTACCACTCAAAACCACTTCAAGCAATACGGTCGAGCTGGAATTTGCAAGAGCTACTGCCGAGGAAGTGAGCGCCCAGGTGATAGAGGATTTTAAACAGGCATACAATCTTCTGCCTGCAGCCGGCGCGCCTGCAAAAATTACCCGGTTTGCGGCAGCCCATTACCTGGCTAAAGCGTACCTGTTCCGCGCCAGCGAAATCAACGATTCCTGGAACTCTTCTACCAAAGCCGGCGACCTTGCCGCCATCACGCCTTTGTGCGACGAAGTGATCGCGCAACACCCGCTTACCGCCGATTTCGCAAGCCTGTGGAACTATACCGGGCCGGATGGCGCCAATGAACGATTGCCGGAGCTGATCCTTTCTGCCCAGTTTACATCTGATGTTTCAGCCAGTGGTTCAAACTCGCAGCACCTGTATTTTGCAGCCCGGTATGATGACCTGCCTTATATGCAGCGCGATCTTACCGGCGACAGGCCGTACAGCCGTATGCGCCCCAACTATTACATGTACAGGATATATGACCTGGTCAATGACTCCCGTTTCTGGAAAAGCTTCCGCACCAAGCACAGGCTGAACAAGCCTTCGGGCAATTATTACGTGAGCGGGGACCTGGGTATCATATATATCATCAACCAGCCCGGTGATTCGCGTTTTCCGGCGTATGTTCTCAATGACGTAGTGACTTACAGCGCTAGCGGTAAGACCATCCCCAGCGCCTATGTTGCCTATCCTGCCGGTAAAACGACAGACGGCGCCCTGGATGTCAACGTAAGGTTCCCGTCTATGAGCAAGCATCTCGACGGATCGAGGGCCGCAGGGTTAAATGATACCAGGGGCCTGCGCGACTTCAACCTGGCGCGCTCCGCGGAGACATACCTGATCGCGGCCGAGGCAAAGATCAGGCTGGCTAAGATGGGGACAGGTTCGTATGCTGATGCGCTGCCCTATATAAATGCGGTCCGTGCCCGCGCCCAGTTTGCAAACGGCGAAAACCGTTCGGCTTACTATGACGGCGGAGGATCGTATAAGGTGTCGATTCCATACTCGTCAAACCCTGCAGCCATTGAGTCCATCCGGTCGTACATGCCCGAAAATTCGTATTATGAGTCGAATAACATCCCGGTGACCACCGCTGCCTCCGGCAGCCTGGCCATTACAGATATCAACGTTCTCCCTGCAGGGGATGAATATGTGATCTCTGCCCTGGGCCTGGCGGGCGCTTACGACAGGATGCTCGCGCTTGTATTGAATGAGCGGTCGCGCGAGCTTGCCGGCGAGTACAAGCGCTGGGAAGACTTGTCGAGGACAAAAACGCTGGTACAGCGCGTACGGGCATTTAATTTCCAGGCAACCAGCTTCATACAGGATTACCACCAGTTGCGTGCCATCCCCCAGACTTACCTGGATGGTATCCAGGCGAATGGCAGGAGTTTAACCTCCGCAGAAAAGCAGGCTCAGCAAAACCCCGGCTATTGAGCTTCGCCAGGCCTGGTATTTTTCTCATACGACCCTCCTGTCACGGATTTCCGGACAGGAGGGGTTTAATACAAATACAGGCCTATCCGTACAAACTCATTTATTGCCCCAGAACGATCCTGTGGTTTTCTTCTGAATTATCCGACAACGTCACCCGGAGTATGTAAACACCGGAAGGAAGGTGTGCTACGTCGATATTTTGTTCCGGTTTCTCTTTTGACCGGTAAGTAGCAATGCCCAGGCTGTTATAGAGAATTATGCCTGTTACCTGATCCCAGTTTTCGCTGCGGATGTTCAGAATTCCCGCTGCCGGATTAGGAAAAACATCGGTGCCGTTTATTTGCAAAAACCGAAGGCTTTTTATCTTGCTGAACTCAGCCGAGCCGTCGAGATCGACCATCCGGAGGCGGTAGTAATTGAGCGCAATCGCCGGGTTAGCATGCGTAAAGCCGTATCGCTGTAAAAGAGCGCTGTTCCTATGGGATTGTACCTTTTCAAGGATGCTCCAGTTACTGGCATCCAGGCTGTGCTGGATTTCAAAATGACTACTGTTCTTTTCATAAGCGGTAGACCAGGAAAGGGTGGCCGATCGCCCTTCTGCCGTCGCGTCAAAGTGGATAAGAGCGACCGGGAGAGCGCCTTCCGGTGCCAGGGCGGTTACCTGCCCGAGGCTGACAGTACCGGCGTAAGCGGCCCTTACATAATTGCCCGCCTGGTCGACCGTGCTGTTGGTAGCCCGTACAAAGGGTTGGGCGACGGCAGGCCTGGTAGCGATTTGCAGCGTCCCCTCCGTAAGCCCGTTCAACTCCTGCTCCAGGAATAGGATGCCGACAGTACCGGTAAAGCTAACCGCAGAGGAAAAACTATAAACCCTTGAAATACTCTGCCCGCCGGGTTCCGGCGACGGGATTGCCGTCCCGCTCCGGGTAATTGTAATGTTGCTCAGTGTATGGCCGGCAGAGGGCTGCAGGGTAAGGCCGTCGATCGTAACCAGTGCGCCCGACTGCATAAAAAAAGAGGTGCCGGATTGCACGTGGAATTGGGCGTTCAGCGGATAACCTGTAAACCCTGCCAATATGAGTATGAGCAGTTGATATTTTTTCATATTTCCAAAGTATTTGGTAGCTAGTTATGCTCGTTGCATGTACGGATCTGCATGGTGACTCTGCTTCCCTGTGTGGCCCTGAACCCGGCTTTCAGCTCTATAGCCCCGCCCGCCCGGTACACCCCGATGCCACTACTGTTGAAAGTTGCCGTTGAGGTAATGACGTTGTCGGCGCGCCGTATATCGTTGGCCGATGCGGTTGAGACAGTAAGGTTGGTCGGACAGTTGTCGGCGCAGTTTCCGGCCGTATACGTATTGCCTGAAGTGATCGTACCCGATGGGGTGCCGCAAAAGACCGGGTTGAGGAGCTCCCCGTCGCGTCGGAGTACACCGTCGAAGTCGGCCCAGGGTGTGAGGTCGTTGGGGTCGTCGGGCCGGGAGATTTCCAGGTGAAGGTGCGGCCCGGTGGAGCAGCCTACATTTCCCTCCATACCAAGAACGGCACCGACTTCAACCCAGTCGCCGATCTCGTGGCCCAGGTTCGTGATGGAGTTTTGGGCCAGGTGTATATAAGAGGACCATTCGCCGTTGGGATGCTCAAGCACGATAAAATTATTGAACTCACCGCAGCACCAGTTGTCGGGCGCCGGCAGCGAGCCATGGCAATTGCGATTGTTATTATCACGTATAGCCCTTATCCATCCGCCGGCAGCCGCTACGATGGTGTAATTGCCATCGCCGCCCTTGCCCACTATATCAAAACACCCCAGTGGATCGTGGTTGGATCCGTCAGTGACAACTCTCACTTCCGTACCATTTCCGTAGGGGATCCGGTACAGGCCTTCGGAAAGCCTGAATTGACTTTGGGCGGTGAGCGCACAGCAGAACAGTGTTGCAAAAAACAGGAAGATCCGATTGATTTTTAACATGATAAACAGTTGTTTAGGTCGCGTAAGAAATCCTATTTAAGCGCAGCCTTTAATTCCTCATTTTCGGCTCTGACGGCTTCTATTTCTTTTTTGAGGGCGATCATGTGCAGGAATAGCTCTTCGATCTTCTCCATTTGAAGGCGCTGCATCTCGCCCAGGTGAAGCCCGCTTTCCGAGATCCGGGAAGCGGAAGGGATATTGGGAAGGTGCTTGTGCTGCTGAATGTGATCCTCTACTTTCTCAAGCGGAGTAAGGGTATAATCGTCGCCGAATACGTAGTCGGGCCAGTTGGCAGCTACCTCTACCCTGAGCTCGGTACACATTACACGGCCGCCGACACTTAGTTTGTAGCCGGCCGCTGGTGTATCGGCGCCCACCGTGACCTGGGCGCCGTTGAGGCGCAGGTT
>CAZLTN010000084.1:0-24097 GCA_964562455.1 uncultured Cytophagales bacterium | reverse complement strand
CATTAGTATAAAAGATTGATAATTAATTACATTAAAGCAAAAGAAGGTCTGCTACTGTCCGAAAACGGACACTATTTGTGCGGGCGTGAACACAATGAAGTTACGGATTGACCCGGTGGGGAACGGCTAACGATATATCCGGGTATTTGCCGGCTTCCTACTGATCGAAATTGTCTTCGAAAACGATTTTGTTCTTTTTTCCTGCCAGCCGGACATGGTCAATAGACCCGGTACCGCTGAAAATATAGGTAAGCGCCATGATGTTCCCAAAATCTTCCCGGAAGGTCTCCGTGAACAGCTGTTTCCCGTTCAATGTGATTTCAGCTTGCTTATTTTCCACCCGGAAGCCCACCTCCTGCCATTGATATACATCGACGCCCAGGAGGGAAAGATCATTGTTTTTGCCTGTGCGGACGATCTCGCCCACTTTGTAGCTGACATTTCTTTCGCAACCCGGATATTGCAGGTTTAGCCAGAAAATATGTTTCTCGGTTACGATACTGACCTGCATAAAGGGACAGGCACTGCCGGTCAAACTGTCCACTTTCATGCGCGAAACCAAATCAAAGTTGTCTGAATCCAGGCCGAATACACGGCTGTTGGTGATCCTGGTCTCGAATGGGCGCGCAAGGTCGACGTTCTTTTTAGTGAGCAGTTCTCTGCCGATGTGCAGATGTCCGTGGCCGATAAAGCGTTCCTTTTTGAAGTTGGTGGGTTCTCTGTCCCGATAATTGTAATAGAGCCGTGGCTCCCAGCCGTCACTAAGTATATGTACGGGCTGCATGGCAAGGACGGAATCGTTGGCAATCAGACGTGCCCTGTGGTAACCCGGTTCATAATAAATGCTCGAATAGATATTGCTTTCAGGATCGATGGTAACCCGGTGCAAAGGATTCCAGGATTGCTGGATAAAGAAGCTGTCGGCGCTTACGTCGGATATGTCATAATTGAATATGACCGTGGCTGGAGTGCCTGAAACTACGGTCTTTTGAGCAGTAAACCGGACCGGGCCGTCGATTCTTACACCCGCGGATGGCCAGTTTGCTACACGGATGGCCAGAATAGATGCGGAGACCAGCAGCAAAGTTAGAGCGCCTATCTGCCATATTGTTTTATTTGAAATGGAGCTTTGGGCCTTAAGAGGATTCTGTTGCCTGAAATCCTGCCAGTCGCGGTAATCCAATACTGCGGCCAGGGCATTCAAGGTAGCCGGCTGAGGTCGTTGCTTGAAATCGTCTCTCCAGAGACGCTTCAGGGTAGACAAACTCAAAACAACTCCTGTTCGTTCTTCAATATGCTGTGATAAGGTCTCAAGGTCCCGTTGGGTATACCTGCTGCCGTTCCCGAAAGCAAATTTTTTTTCGATTTGCTTCTTGCATAGCAGTAAATAATCCTGGTCTGGAGAAGTCATAGGTGACAACTGTTACTTTCCGGAATGAACCTGTTTTGACCGGTTTTTGAACCTGTTTTGATCCGCTTTATCCGGGTTGATGAACCTTTTTTTGTCTCAAAAATATCGAAATCAATGAGAATCTCCTTTCTGCCTCTGTTTATTTTAGTATTGACTCCCGGACGGTTATTCGCCCAGCCTGAAGCCGAAACTATTCCGATTAACGGCAAAAACTTTACGGAATTCAATCGTAAGGCTTCCTATGAAAAGGGCGAAGCCCACCTGAACGCGAATACCGACTACGGCCTGTTGTGGCTTAACAGCTCCTCTTTTGGAAATGGTACAATTGAACTTGAGCTAAGGGGTACTGCCATTCCCGGACAGAGTTTCGTAGGCGTGGCTTTCCATGGCCGGGACGACAGCGCCTTCGACGCTGTTTATTTCCGTCCGTTCAACTTCCTCCATCCGGAGCGGAAAGGCCATTCCGTGCAGTACATTTGTCTGCCTGGAAACGATTGGGCGGAATTACGCGCGAAATTTCCCGGGAAATACGAAAACCCGATCGATCCCGTACCTGATCCCGTGAATAGCTGGTTTCATATTAAGATTGTGGTAAATTACCCCGGGATAAAAGTTTATGTCAATCATACATCCCGCCCGACGCTGGAAGTTCGGCAACTCAGCAGCTACAGACAGGGTCGCATCGGCTTTTGGGTTGGTAACGGCTCGGAGGGGTGGTTCAGGAATCTGAAGGTTATTCATGCGGACTGATCATTGCTGCATTACAAGGGAACACATAATAAAGAAATAACGGTAATGAAGAGTGCTCTGAATTTCATTTTATATCTATTCGCGCTTTCCTCTGCTGCGTTCGGACAGGAAAAGCTTGTGAATGTCAATGGCAGCAACTACAATGTTCTTGTAAAAGGGCTTGAAAACAGAAAGGAAAACGACCCGGTTATCATTTTTGAAAGCGGTATGGGGGTTAATCTGGGAAACTGGAAGAAGATATTAGACAAGGTTTCATCCTTTGCGGCTGTTTTCGCCTACGACCGTGCCGGAATAGGCAAAAGTGATAAGATCTTCAGGATGCCTGCGACGAAGCTGGTAGCTGAGAGCCTGCACGACATTCTGAAAACTTTAAAAATACCGCCTCCCTATATACTGGTAGGGCATTCGCTTGGAGGCGTTTATGTCAGGAGCTTCGCCGGTTTTTATCCCGATGAAATTTCGGGTCTGGTCTTTATTGATCCTGCAGATTTTACAGAGACCAAAAATGACTGGAATGACATCTTCAGAACAATGGGCGTCCCGGAAAAGAAAATCGACGAAATGCTATACAACCGGCTTTACCAGCAACAGCCCAAAGTTGACTCATCAAACTATGGCCCCTGGAGCGAAAGACAAGTCTTGAATAATCTGAGAAGAACAGATTTTTCGGAAATTTCCGGCCTGCCGTTACCTCATGTCCCGATTTACTTTTTTGTGGGCGGAAAATTTGAAGTTCCTCTTGAACAAAGAAGCAAAGATTTCGACCAGGAGACTTTTTTTCACGTCAAGAATGCCTCAAATATGGAGCGATGGAAAAAGCTGATTTACTCATCAAACCAAGGTGGAACCCTTATTTATCTGACTAATGCAGGGCATTATATACACTGGGATGCCCCTGAATCAATAATCAATAATATTAAAATTCTGGTTGAGGGTCTGTGAAGAATAGCATATTCTGATCTTTATTAATTATCAGAAAATGCCGGGAACGGTATCAGGTGTTCGACCGGGATTCCTCCGGGCCAGCTTAGGGGGATTTGGTTATGAGCGAAGATGTCCATCCCGGCAGGGCCCCGGGTTATAACTTGATTCCGACTCCGACGCCAACTTTCCATTTTCCGTCGGCCGCATTGGTTTTGGCATTATAATAAAGAGGAAACTGGAGGGCCAGTTTCCGGTAAATAATGGTAGGGCCGAAACCGAGCGTCGGAGTTACCGAAGCTTGTCGTGGAGAGCCCTCGTCTTTCCTGAACCGGAGAGAAGGAAGCATTCCTGCCATGAGCGTAACGGACCGGTGGCTGAACTTCACCCCGGGACCGGCAAAATTAAGATAGGCCCCATGGTCGAAATAGCCGGCAACCACGATGCCTTCGGCCCATTTGGGAGTAACGGTGGTTCCCTGAGCCTGGCAAGACGATAAGGTAATATTTCCCGATATCCAGACCTGCAGCAGTATGAGGAAGAGTATTTTCTTGATTGGATATTTCATGACAGATCAGGATTGCAATGGATTGTAAGAACGGGGAGTGAAGGTGTAATAGATGGCCATGCCGGTAAAGAGCAAACCGCCGATGAGGTTGCCCAAAGTAACAATCAGCTGGTTGTAGAGCCACCAGTCGCCCATCGAGACATTGGCACCGAACATCATTCCTGCAGGGATTACGAACATGTTGACAACCGCGTGCTCAAACCCAAGCGAGAAGAATATAAAAATGGGGATACCGGCTGCTACAATTTTGCCAAGCGTGGATTTGGAAGTAAGACCCATGACGACCCCCATGCATACCATCCAGTTACACAGGATGGCCTTGATGAAGGCCGAGGCCATTCCTAGGTAACCATGTTGCGCATATCCTATTGTTTTACGCTCCGCCACACTGACGATCATTTCATCGACAGGGCCGATCCGGCCAATTGTACCGAATTCGGAAATGGCGGCCCAATAGAGGTACCCGTAGATAATGCTGCCCAATAAATTGCCGGTAAATACGATCGCCAGGTTCTTCAGCAGTGTGCCGGCTGTGATTTTCTTTTCAAAAAAAGCGAGCGGTACGAGTGCAAAGCTGCCGGTGACAAGTTCGAGCCCTAATAAAATGATAATGATAAAGCCGACCGGAAAGGCGATAGCGCCGATTAAAGGCAGGCCGGTCTGGTGGGTAGCAGTAAATGCCAGTGTCACTGAAATGGCTAACAGGGCGCCCGAAAGCATGCTGCGTATCAGCGAGTCTTTGAACGAAAGCTGCGTTTTGGAAACTGCGCTGTCTATCATAACGCCGGCAATTTCCTTTGGGTTGACATAATCCATAGTTGTTAAAAAGATTTAAGTGAAATGGTAAAGAGAGACAGATCAATGAGTTGCGGGGGATTGAATGCCGGGAGCCTCGATGTTCCTGCAGGCCTGCACGACATAATCGGCATGGAGCTTCACCACTTCGCCGATAACAATGATAGCCGGGCTGCCTATCTGATGTGCGTCGACCTTGTCGGCTATTTCGTAAATGAAGCCGGTAACGTGCCGTTCGTCAGACCGGGTGCCGTTTTGGATCACGGCAACGGGCATATTACCTTTCCCATTCAGCATATACAGTGCGCTCAGTTCCCGTAATTTATTGAGCCCCATGAGTACCACCACGGTAGCATCCGATCTGACAGCTAGCTTCAGATCGTCCGAAAGCTCGCCTTTCCGTGTGGTACCGGTGATGACCCAGAAGCTCTCACTGACACCCCGGCATGTGACGGGGATGCCCTGTGAAGCAGGCACGGCAATACAGCTTGATACCCCCTGGATGATTTCGCAGTCTATGCCGCGTCCGGTGGCGTAGGCATACTCCTCATACCCTCTGCCGAATACAAAGGGGTCGCCGCCTTTCAGGCGCACGACGTGTCCGTAGCAGAACGCCATGTCGACCGCGAGCTGGTTGATCTCGTCTTGTGACAGCAAGGCTTTGCCTGCGCGTTTCCCGACGTGGTATTGAGGCGTACCCGGAGCAATATGCTGAAGCAGCTCAGGAGAAACGAGATCGTCGTACAGGACTACATCTGCCTGCTGTAATGCCTTAAGACCTTTCAGGGTAATCAGCTCGGGATCGCCGGGGCCGGCTCCAATCAGTGTTAGTTTTCTCATATTGGTTTTATTCAATAAGTACTATGTGTGATATAAAATAACTATTTTAATTTATCGGTTCAAATTTAAAGCATTTAGTCTATAAAAATCAATGTTTTGATTAAAATATGTTTGTAAAATAAATAAAATTGAAATTAAAATTTGCAAATGACCTAAATACCGGTATAAATTTGAAGTGCCAAATTGTTGATATGATTGAGGTTGATTATTGAAAAAGTTATATAAATGGATGAAATCTTATTAACTATATAGTATTAAATAGCTATGTCAGAGAAAAGGAAAATCAATGTAGTGGTGGTAGGCAACGGGATGGTTGGCTACAAGTTCTGTGAGAAGCTTCTTGCTAAAGGGGAGGAAGGCTTTAACCTGACGGTCTTTGGAGAGGAGAATCTGCCGGCATACGATCGCGTGCACTTAAGTAAGTACTTCGAAGGGAAGTCGGCGGAAGAGCTGCTGATGGCGCCGCCGGCGTGGTACTCAGACAATGGCGTGATGCTCTACACCGACGACCGGGTAACCGGGGTTGACCGCCTCCGGAAGTTGGTTTCTTCCCGCAAAGGTCGGAAGGTATCCTACGATTACCTCGTGTTTGCGACAGGCTCGTCGGCGCTGGTTCCGCCGGTTGAAGGAGTTGAAAAAAACGGGGTGTTCGTGTACCGGACACTGGAGGACCTGGATATGATCCGCTCCCATGCGCGTCATGTAAAAAAAGGCGCAGTGTTAGGGGGCGGGTTACTCGGGCTCGAAGCGGCCAAGGCTTTGCTTGATCTGGGTCTGGACGAAGCACATGTAGTTGAGTTTGCCCCCCGGTTAATGCCCCGGCAAATCGACGCAGCCGGTTCGGCTGCGCTGGAAAAAAGACTATCGGCGCTTGGCTTGTCTATTCATTTGTCCAAATGCGCGGATCGTATTATCGGCACCGACAGGATCGAGGGTATCAGTTTTAACGATGGTTCGGTTTTGTATACCGATATGCTGATTATTTCGGCCGGCATACGCCCCAGAGATGAACTGGCTGCCCGGATAGGCCTGGAAACGCATCCGCGCGGCGGCATTATCGTAGACGATAACCTGAAAACGTCTGACCCTGCAATTTTTGCCATCGGTGAGTGCGCGTGTCCTCACGGGATGATTTACGGCCTGGTAGCACCCGGCTATGAAATGGCTGAAATCGTTGCCAGTCAACTCGTCGGCGCGCAGCAGAAGAGCTTCTCTTCATTCGATATGTCGGCCAAACTGAAGCTGGTAGGGGTCGATGTCGCCAGTTTTGGAGACCCTCTGCTGAGCGAGCCGGAATGCCAGAAGATTGTTTACGAAAATAAAGTAACAGGGGTCTACAAAAGAATCAATATCAGCCATGACGGAAAATACCTGCTCGGCGGTGTGCTGGTAGGCGACGCGGGTGAATATAATATGTTACTTCAGACGTATCGCAGCCGCCTGAGAGTACCCTCTGATCCGCAAGATCTGATATTGGGGCGAAGAGGTGCAGAGCAGGCCGGGTCAGGGGTTATGGGGCTGCCCGACGATGCGCTGATCTGTTCATGCGAAGGGCTTACGAAAGGGTTTCTCGCCGATCAGATTTCAAATTGTGGTCATAAGTCATTTGCCTCTCTGAAAAAAGCGACCAAGGTTTGCACGGGTTGCGGTGGCTGCGGACCTCTCGTAAAAGACCTTATCCAGGGAGTTCTGAAAGAACAAGGCGTCTATGTCCGAAACGTGATCTGCGAGCACTTTGACTATTCCCGGCAGGAAATACTCGACCTGATCAGGATCAATGGCTATAAAACCTACAGCACCGTACTGGAACACCTCGGAAAAGGCGATGGCTGTGAGGTCTGCAAACCGCTCGTCGGATCTGTTCTCGCCAGTTTATGGAATGAGAATATTCTCCAGGATGACCGCGCTGTAATACAGGATACGAACGATCGGTTCCTGGCCAACATACAAAGGGGAGGCACCTACTCGGTGGTTCCGCGGATACCGGGTGGAGAGATTACCCCTGAAAAATTGATTGTAATAGGAGAGGTTGCCCGCAAATACGGGCTTTATACCAAGATTACCGGCGGACAGCGTATCGATCTTTTCGGCGCGCATGTCAGCGACCTGCCCCTGATTTGGGAAGAACTGATTGCAGCGGGATTTGAAAGCGGGCACGCCTACGGCAAGGCGCTGAGGACTGTAAAAAGCTGCGTGGGCTCTACCTGGTGCCGGTTTGGGGTTCAGGATTCGGTAAGCTTTGCGATAGAGGTCGAAAACCGGTACAAGGGCCTG
Source organism: uncultured Cytophagales bacterium (assembly GCA_964562455.1). GTDB lineage: Bacteria > Bacteroidota > Bacteroidia > Cytophagales > Spirosomataceae > Ravibacter. Next base: position 16,538 of record CAZLTN010000084.1, on the reverse strand, counting down.
AGAGGACCTCACAAAATCAAGTCCGCCGTGTCGGGGTGTATCAGAGAATGTGCAGAAGCCCAGAGTAAGGATTTTGGTATCATTGCTACCGAGAAAGGCTGGAACCTTTACGTATGCGGCAATGGCGGCTCAAAGCCTCAGCATGCTCAGCTGCTGGCGTCGGATCTGGATAGCAAAACCTGCATACGTCTTATCGATCGCTTCCTGATGTTTTATATCAAGACGGCAGATCCGCTGACCAGGACCGCTACCTGGCTGAACAAAATGGAGGGAGGCATGGCGTATCTGCGGGCGGTAGTGGTCGACGATTCGCTGGGTATCGCGGAAGAATTGGAAAGGGATATTCAGTCGCTGATCGACGCTTACAAGTGTGAATGGAAGGAAGCGGTTGAAAACCCGGTGATCAGGAAGCGGTTTCAGCACTTTATAAATGCTCCTTCTGAAAAAGACCCCACGATCCGTTTCGAGACGCTCCGTGACCAGAAAAAGGCTGCAAACTGGTAAACACCTGCTGTCTGCCGGAAATCTGAATTGTTTCAATAAAACTACTGTTCAACAAAATCAATCCATTTATCTATGAATCAGTTAAAAGAAGTGACCGCCCCGGAGATCAGATCCCTGAAAAATATTCGCTGGTTTTCTGCTTGCCGGGTGGAAGATGCGCTCGAAGACGGTGGAGTATGCGTGAAATGCGGCAGCGAACAAATCGCCCTGTTTTATTTCAGCCGTAGAGACGAATGGTTTGCCACCCAGAATGAATGCCCCCATAAGAAGCAAATGGCGCTGAGCCGGGGGATGACCGGTTCCAGGATGGGAGAACCGAAAGTGGCATGCCCGTTTCATAAAAAGTCATTTTCGTTGAAGACGGGTGAGTGCCTCGACGAAGATCCGTGTGGTCATCTCAGGACTTTTCCGGTCAAAGTCGAAAACGGGATGGTTTATATCGCGCTCGCTGTATAGAAAGAAACTTTTCTGCCGGCAAATGGGAATAATGGCACTTTCTGTGAAATTTGTGCTTTGAGAGATTGAAAAAGATCGGAAATGCCAATAGATATAAAAAGCTGGTGGAGGTCATTCTGGTCATCGACTACAGCCGAAAATTATACTCCGGACAGCCAGGCTACGACCGCGATCGACGAGTTGGTTGCCCACAGGCTTACCCGGTACTATTTAACGGCCCTGACTGTCATTGCTGTCTTGAGTCTTGCGGGCCTTTGGCTTATTAACAATGCCATACGTTACCACGAGTCGGACAGCTACGTACTCAATGTGTCGGGCAGGCAGCGTATGTTAAGTCAGAAGCTGACCAAAATGGCCCTTATTAACGTGTTTGACCCGGCACGCTATGACAGGCTGTCGTATGATTCCACGTTGTACCGGTGGCAGGTCAGTCACGAACAGCTGAAAACCGGGATTCTCGGCGCGGGTGAAAACCATTTCGTAAAAAAGAGCAAGGCGATCGATGAGAAATTCGACGTGATAGAACCCGCATACCAGGCACTCCTCGTTTCGTTTGGAGCTCTGGTCCGGGAAGATGATGGAGAAAAGCGGGTTGGCCATCTGCATGATATCCTGAAAACAGAGCCTGTGTTTTTGAAGGAAATGGAGGAAATCGTGGTTCTGTTTGAAGTGGAGAGCCGTCAACGGTTGGAAGAACTGCGACGAATCAAATATATTGTGGTGACGATCAGCCTTCTGACGCTGCTTTTAGAGGCGCTGTTGGTTTTTGCTCCTATTGTGCGTTACGCCAGGCGAATTATCCAGGAGTTGTCTGAATCGAAAGAGACGCTATATCTGACCAACCAGAAGCTGAAAGAGACCAACGAAAGTTTATTTCGTTCGCAAAACGAGGTGCTCAGGTTACAGGAAGCGCGCCATCAGCAGGTGCGGATGGAAGACCAGATCAAAGCGGCAGCACTTTTGGAAGGACAGGAAGAGGAGCGAAAGCGGCTTGCGAGAGAACTCCATGACGGCGTAGGTCAGATGCTGACCGGCTTAAAGCTGCTCGTTGGACGTCTGAAAAAAACACCGGGTGACAACCCTGTATACAGGTCCAGGCTGGACGAAGTCTCTAAACTGATCCAGGAAACAATTGTAGCCACCAGGCAGGTGTCGCACAACGTGATGCCGGATGCATTGGCAGACTACGGATTGGCGGCGGCGCTACAGGCGCTGGCCGAACAGCTCGGAAAGGCGGCGGCGTCCGAATTAACGTTTTCTCTCTCAGGAACTCCGGTAAGGTTGCAGCCTGCTCAGGAAATCGGGCTGTATCGTATTGCCCAGGAAGCGCTGGTCAACGCTTTGAAACACTCCCGGGCAGGACATATCCGCATTACGCTGCAATATCACAGCCATAGTGCGAATCTGGAAATTTCGGATGACGGGGGTGGATTTGATGCCGAAAAGATAGTAGATTGGCAGCAGTCAGGGCTGGAAAACATGCAGACAAGAGCCAGGCTGATCAAGGCTGATTTTTCTCTGAAGTCTGAGCCGGAAAAAGGAACAAGTGTATTGGTTACGTTAAAGTTGGATTAAGCGCTATGCCGATAAAAATTTTGATAGCAGACGATCACTCTATGGTTCGTAAGGGAATCAGAGCATTGCTGGAAGACGAGAAAGGCTTTGAGATCGTGGGGGAAGTCGTTGACGGACGGGAACTGATCGAGTTTCTGCCGATGCTGGAGGTTGATGTAGTGTTGCTGGACATTACAATGCCGGGAATGACGGGCGTGGAAGTAACACGCTGGATATCGGAAAATTATCCCGGCATAAAGACGTTGATTTTTACGATGCACAACAAGACCGACTACATCCTGAATTCGGTGCAGTATGGTGCTTCGGGATATCTTCTGAAAGAGACCAACGACGAAGAAATCGTTTGGGCCATTACCGCCGTCGCGTCCGGGGAATTGTATTTCCCCCCGGCGATATCGTCGGTTATCATCCGTCAGTTGTTACTGTCCAGGCCCCGCAGCCGGCCGGAGCCCAACAACGAAGGACGGGAATCTCCACTCGCCAAACTGTCTGCCAGGGAAGTGCAGGTGCTGGAATGCCTTAAGGAGGGGCTTAGTAATGCGGAGATAGCCCGGCGTTTCGACACGAGTCCGCATACGGTAGCCAATCAGCGTGCCAGCATCCTCAAAAAAGTAGGTGTAAAAAATACGGCGGAGCTCATTAGTCTTTCCATGAGTAAGTAACAAGCCTTCAGGACAACGATAACGACAAGACTCAAGTCAGCCGTAAAGTGTCTTTGGCAATGAATACGATCTGTCCGATATGGTAGGGGTAATGGGCCAGCTGACGGTTGGTTATACAAAATGATTCCAGCCATACAGGTCCGGTATTTTCCCCTTCCGGATGTCGTTAAGAGCAGCTTTCAGCTTAAACATTTCTGCGTCTTCCCTATGATAGGGGGCATACTCTACCCCGTGTATGCTGACACAGCAGACCGGGGAAATAACAGCGGCCGTTCCGCAACCAAAGATCTCGATTTTTTCGGCGGAACGGAAAGCATCCGTCAGTTCCTGAATACAAACCGGGCGCTCTTCAATCTCCAGTCCTATATCGCTTGCAATATGGATAAGTGAATCCCTAGTTACCCCATCCAGGATGGTTTCACCCGCCGGCGGCGTGATCAGCCGGTGATCCCTTATCAGCATAATATTCATGGTACCTGCCTCTTCCAGGAGTGTATGGGTCTGCGCATCTGTCCAGATAACCTGGTCAAAACCTTCTTCTTTTGCCCTTTGGGTGGGGTAGAATGCACCGCCATAGTTGCCGCCGTACTTGGCGTACCCCGCTCCTCCTGCTGGCGCCCTTGTGTATTTTGTCTCTACCTTTACCCGTAGCGGTTGTGCGTAATAGGCCGTCAAAGGGGAACAAACCACTGCAAACAAGTATTCTTCAGAAATTTTTACACCCAACCGGGGTTCGGTAGCGATCACAAAGGGCCGGATATACAGGCTGAGATCGTCATGTTCCGGGAGCCAGTTCTGATCCAACCTGACCAGCGTCTCCAATGCCGCATAAAATAGCTCCTTGTCCAAAAAAGGCATACACATCCGATCCAGTGACCTGTTCATGCGCTGAAGATGCTTTTCAGGCCTGAAGATATGTATCCTGCCATCCTGCTGGCGAAATGCTTTCATTCCTTCAAATACGGTTTGTCCGTAATGCAGGCACAACGCCAGCGGGCTGACAGAAAGATTACGGAACATTTCAATCCTGGGAGATTGCCATTTACCTTCTCTGAAATCGCAAAGAAAAATGTGATCGGTCGGCTGGACACCAAAGACGAAATTGTCAAAGTCAAATCCCGTATACTTATGACTTTCAGGTTCCGGGATGTTTAATTTAATTGCTTCCATCGTATTCATTTAATTTATTTCAAACTACGATCCGTTTTAAGCTTCAGATCACCAGGAGCTGTTTTGCAAATCAAAACAGAAAAACTATATAGTAACAGATACAATTTTTATAAATTTACAGGATACAGTTGTTGAAATATGAAAGAAGCTTTATATCGGAAAATAGCCGGAGCGCTTGAAGATCAAATCAGGAGCGGGACAATGAAAACAGGGCACAAGATGCCCTCACTGCGTATGCTCCACCGGGAGTACGGCATAAGCCTGAATACGGCTATACAAACCTATCTTGAGCTGGAGTCGAAGGGCTTGATCGTGTCCCGCCCGCAGTCGGGCTATTACGTGAACTATAAGCCGTCCGGCCTTTCCATTCCATCGATAAGCAATCCTACGGCCGGGTATGAACCGGAATACGTCGAAACGTTGATTGCCAGGGGCATGCTTTAGCCGGCATCGCTGTTTTATATAGCAGGATACTCCCGGGCTATCATTGCAGGATCACGACTCATCCCTTATAACCTTCCCGGGCTTTCTGCTACCTGGCCAATGAAAGTATCGCTGCTATCTACCCCCATGCCCCATTTCTGACAAGCTCTGTTCTGTAAGTACCGCTACCGGCTTTTTATCTCTCAAGACCTTGATTTCTTCCGGTTTAACCCGCGGGAGTCCGTAAGAAAGCTTCGGATCTGCTGTGATAAATGAATTATGCAAATAATCCATAATGCCGGCAATTTCTTCATCTGAAAAGACGTCCCGGAATTGAGGCATTGCGCCGTTAAACCGGTACAGCTTGCCATTGATATGAATAGGTCCTTCCAAACCGTTTAAAATGATCATTCCCAACCGGTCATTCGGGCCTTTCACGAATTCAGACTCTCTCAAAGGCGGACCTATATGCTCGATTCCCTCTCCGTCAGGCCCGTGGCAGCCGGCACAGGTGCCGCGATAGATCACGAGTCCCTTCTGAAGCCCTGGTACAGGTATTTTCCTCTGGACGAAAATGGAATGCTTTTTATCCTCCCGCATGTTCTTAACGGACTGATCCAGCAAGGTATTGACGATGTTGCCGGCGCCCGGTTGAATGGCATACGTCCTGAAACGCTCCTCCAGGCCTTCCAGGCTACTTACCACGACTTCCTGGAAAACAGGGCTCTCCGGGTATTTGCGTGACAGCTTTGCCAGCAGGGGTAAAAATGTGCCAGGCGATGCCGCAACCCATGGCCCCAGCGAAGCGGCCAGGTAAAGATCAGTAATCGTGTCATTCCTTGCGCTTAAATCATTCGCCAGCTTTTCTATTGCGTCAAACTGACCGGCAGTACTATACTGGTCCAAAAGTAAAAGGGCATGTGCAGACAGCATCGGCGCTCCGGAAACCGCAACATTTTGAAGCAGTTCAAAAGACAGGGCATCCAGCCCTTCCAACGTATGCAGGGCATGCATTGCCGCTATGGTATCGGCAGCGCTTTGCGCCAACTTTTCCAATTCCGGGATGACAGACCGCTCCTGTTTAAAAATCAGCAATTGCTGCGCCCTGTCTCTTATCCAGCCGTTCGGGCTTTTCAGTAGCGAAACCAGCTCTGTGCGGGAGGCTTTATTCAATTCGGGAATATGTCCCAACTCCTTATTCTTGTATTTTACCCGCAGTATGCGTCCTGCGTTCAAAAGGGTATCCAACTGTTTACGAACAATGCCGTCGCGGTAATAGGGGGTTGCAGATACTTTGTGCTGCATCACACCGCGGTGCATATCTACCACATACATGGCTCCGTCGGGACCATTCACCAGGTTTACCGGACGAAAGCCTTCATCTGTTGAAGCAATGAATTCCTTATCATTCCAGGCCTGGACAGCCGTTGTTTTCAGGTTTTCGAACGTAAGCACATTGCGCTTGATGAGATTGGCCTGCGGTTCGCATACAAAAGCGTTTTCACCGTAGCCGGCGGGAAACTGGTCTCCGCGATAGATCAGGGGACCGCAGGCGGCGGTAAATCTTAAAAGAACGCTGTCCGGGTTAAGTATTCCGGTCACATAGCCCCGGTTTACGGTTGTGGGATGCAAAGGATAAACGCGTTGGTCGGTTGTTATCACTTTGTTGATGGTTTCCTGGGGTTTCATGTATCGATTGCCTACCGAAGCATTGGGCAATACATAGTCACCGACCAGCTGCACCTCATTATAACCATAGTAAAGCCGCCCGGCGTTATCTTTTGTAATCCCGAATTGTCCGCGGAACGGAGTCGGCTCATGTATCCATTTACCGTCTTTAAGCCGGTAGCGTGTGGTGGAGTAGGCGCTGTATATCCAGTTATCGATATTCATCAGTAGCCCGCTGGCCTGGTTTTCCGGGTTGGAGTATTCATCTGTATACAGCGAATCCACCAGGACTCTTTTGCCGGGCTTATCGTTGTTTATTTCCACAAACCAGAGATTGGGAGGTTCGGCATACAACACGCCCCCGTAGACAAGCGCTATGGCCCGGGGGAGCACGAGGCTATCCAGGAATACTTTGGCATTGCGCGCCCTTCCCTGCCTGTCAAATCCGTCTAAAATGGTGATCCTTCCATTCGGCGTTTCTTCCCCTGTACCGGCAATATTGGGCATAAAACCACGCATTTCCACTACCCACATCCTGCCCTGGTTGTCAAAATCCATCGCAACCGGCGCCTGGATCAGGGGCTCGGAAGCGGCCGCCTGTATCTCGAAACCATCTGCAACGGTATACTGATCAAAAGAAATAGCCGGATCTTTATCAATGCCTGTCGTACAGGCGGCCATCAACAGCGTTATACAAAAAAATAGCAAAAATTCTTTCCTGGCTTCCCTAAGCATACTCTGATATTAAACAGTTTCCCCTGATGACTGATTGGGGTTTACCTGATAATCGCTATTTGACGACAATCTACCTATAGCCGGGATTTTTTTTGTACAGACAGCGTGTTGGTTAGCCGATGACCTAGCCAGGATCCTTTGGCTGTACTTTGACCTGAAATGTTAGTTTTCTTAAGTAAAAAAAACGGATTTACACTTTAATAAAATAAGGAATTGCGTGTAGCCATAGTTATGAGAGCCTTTAAAAAGGCGTCACTGGGTTGCAGCTTGTTTAAAATCAAACTCTCCCTTTAAAAATATAAATAGTACCATATCATGAGTCATTCTCATTCTTCCAAAATATCAGGACAAACCATCAAGGATTATACGTTACAAATAAAATTAAATGGCTCTTTAGGTAACGAAGAGGAACAGCTCGACGAATGGCTTACCTGGCCACCCGACATCTTCGCTCTTACGTCCATCATTTTACAAAGAACCGGTTGTTATCGTATTACCTTGATTGATACCGAATGGTGGGAATCCAAGGGCTGGCAAAATAATGTCAAAGCTAAAGGGCAGAAGTGGATTAATGAAGTGGGTAAGCTGATACTCGAAGAAACTACTAAAGATGAATTATATAGGAGTCTGGGTAAAGACGACACACTAAGCCCGCCTGAGTTTTCTATTTATGGCATTTGGTGGGAAATACTTAAATCAGAGTTTGATATTGATACTCTCAGGACTATTTCCAGCACAGAATTCAATAAATTCAATAAATCTAACCCTATAAAAGAGCACTATCGTATTGCCAGGCTTCTGACTATTCTTCATGTTTTCTCCGATGCTGCATGCCGCGCAATGGGATTAACAGGGTTACATGTAGATGCATCACACCGTTCGTCAAGCGCCGCTCATTGCCTTGCGAACTTACTGCTCGTTTCTACCGGGTCATTAAGTACTCTACCGAAAACCTACGGAGCGGTATACCCAAAGATGAGAACACCGCAGTCGGGTATGACCATTCGCTCACTGTCATTCCATCTTACTTTCCATACTACAGAAATAGAAGTGATGTGGCGTACTATCCCCTGGCCAGACAATCACGAGCAATCTATTAACCTGTTACTGGTCCCGCATCCATATACGGTATCAACAGACCATTTTGAGAAATTTCCCGATAAGTTTCATCGCGTACAGTATTTCGGGGCTAAAACTTCGGGATTTGACAGGTCTCTCATTAATGGAGTGGTCGATCTGTTTATAAAGAAAAGTGCAGAAATAGGGCAGATCCATTTCCTGGTTTTTCCGGAAATGGCGCTTTCGGAAGAGGAATATAATTACCTGTTGCTCCGGTTTAAAAACCGTCTGATGGGTGACAAAGGACTTGACCAGGTAACTCAAAAAGACTTTCGATTGCCGGTAATTGTTGCCGGCGTAGTAAGTAAAACCAGGAATGGCGAAGAATCGGCGACTTCCGAAGCTGAAATTGTACTTGAAAATGAAATAAGGATAGCCAGCTATTTTGCAGGTCGATGGTACAACGTCGAACAGGCTAAGCACCACCGATGGCTGTTGGACAAAAAGCAAATCGTACAATACAATTTCGAGAATAAGTTTTCGACCGAACGCAGTTGGTTTGAACTCTTATCGGTAGCACAACGTCGCCTGACCGTATTGGCGCCAAATGACTGGTTGGTGATGGTAGCGATGATGTGTGAAGACCTGGCCAATATGGAGCCCGCAGCTTCTGTGATTAAAGGCATAGGTCCGTCGTTACTTACGGCATTAGCCGCCGATGGACCGCAGCTCGACAACCGATGGTCGGCACGCTATGCAGGCACACTTGCTGACGATCCGGGCACGTCAGTATTGAGTCTTACCTCTTATGGCATGTCCAAACGTGCCCGAAAGCAAAGCCAAACCGGCGTATATGAAAATAATCCTGATCCCTACCAGACAGTAGGACTATGGAAAGATATTGTTAACGGGACCAGGTCTATCGGGATAAAGCCTTCGCAATCGGACAAAAAAGAAGCGGTACTCCTGAACATTTCTGCCAAATTTAAAGAAGAATTTACGCTTGACGGCCGCGGTGACGGGACAGCCGCTGCAGTTCTCGAGTGGCAGGGCGTTTCCGGAACTGATATCCCGGAAGACAAAAAAGGCGAAAACGGAACAGGTGAAATCCTAAGCGAGCTGGCAGATTGGAATGATATTCGTCAACTTTCTGCCTTTCTTTTTACTCTCAATAGCCTGATCGATCTCTATCAAGACCCAGGGATAGGAAATGATAAAAAAGAGGCGCATGCTAAAATATTATTGGATGTTATGGGAGGCAAACTCCCGTCCGATACTACACGTGATAAAGCCCCAAGAATCTACCTTATAAAAGAAAAAACGGTATCAAGCTGGAGCGACCCATCGAAAAGCGGAATCCAATCAGCCAACGGTACGGATGAAAATAAAAATTCGTGGAGTGAAAATAGTCAAATTACTATTCCAATTTCGATTGCTGAGGCAATCTTGTCCAAGATTTTCGCTTCCAATAATTCTATTAAATATTTCAATTTTATAGTAGATGAAAGTTTGAAGTACCACGACCTAATAAGTGACTATATTGAGTTAAATATAGTCACTGAATACTCAAAAGGAATATTAGATAATTTAGATAAAATAAAGAGTCAGGTGCATGATTTAAAAATCAATTTTACTGGAAATAATAACTCGACATTAGCCGAAGAACATCATAAAGAAGGAATGAAGAAGCTGGAAGAAAAACTAAAGTATAACGAAGATATACTCGAACGACTACTTAAATCACCCAGCCCATCATTTAATGATGGTGAAATAATAGAAGAAGGTTTAGAATCAATTAAATATATAAGGGAATTTTTATCTAATAATAATACTCATATTTTCGATCCAATTAAGGGAAGTCTACCGGAAAAAAATAATTCTATTCTAGAGTTATATGGAGAGTTTATTAAAAATTCGGTTCCTTTTTTGAAAGAAATAATTGAAGATATCAAAAGTATACATGTAAAAACAGAGGGTAAAGAATATAAAAAAAAAGAGCTTGATATTCGTATTTTGCTAGCTGTACCGGTTATGGTTGTTTCAATAATAGACAATAAACTTATAAAAATTGTTGAAAACTATACATATGAAGAAGAAATTTCGCCTAATTATAGAGAAGAAATAGTGAAACTTAGAAAAGAGATAAAGAAATTTTTAAATAAAAACTATCCTCAAAATTTCATAAAATCAATTTAAAGTAAGGGCTTTTATGACAAAAAGAGAAATAAACTATGATGAATTAGAAAATGGATGGGAAAATAATAAAGGCTTTGAATCCTGTTTATTTGTCGGAAATAACATCTTTAACACATTATATAATTCAAAAAAGAAACAAAATATAAAATTAAAATTCATTTCATGTGATTTTACTGAAATAGTTAACTTTTCAGGGTTTAATGATATATCAGATATTAGCCTGGAATTTGAAAAATGTTTTTTTCATAAGGGGATATCCCTGGATAATATCTCTTATAGAGGTAAATTTTCAGTCACATTAAAAAACACGACCATTGACCAATCACTGTCGCTCTCTTGGGTTAACCGAATTTCTAATTCAAATGATATTCAGGATTTTATTTTAATTTACCAGTGTGAAATAACTAAAATTGAGATATTGTCGACTGACGTAAATATTGATATTAGGAATACCCAAATAAAATCGGGTTGTGCTATACAAAGGATACCAGGATATGTTAAGATACAATCGTCTGTATTTAATGAAAGTACTTATATCGGAACAGAAAATGCTTGTCGTATTGAATATTCAGACTTTAAAAAAAGGTCACAAATCAGATATGAGGGGATTCCGAAAAATGAAGGAATTAGACAGTATCTAGATATAAAATCCTCCTCTTTCGAAGAAGGCATTATTGTGAAACATAAATTAGAGCCAGATCCTCCTAAGAATAAAAAAAAATGGCACTTAGAACATCTTTATCTGGAAATGGGAAGTCGCTCAAAAGGCGAAATTGATATTTCGGACATGGGAATAAAGCGTATTAATATTAAAGGAATAAACTACGGGACTAATATCAGATTTATCAATATAGATACAGATATTGTCGAATTTTTTAATTTCATCAACTATGGTAAATTAAATTTATATAACGTCACATTTACAAATTACGAAGCCAAGCTAATAGTAGAAAATTCATCACTCGGTGCAGCTCAATTATCTAATATTAATTTGAATATAATAAAGCCAAATCAAGTCGAGATTGTAAACTCGAATTTACTGGAGATAATACCTTTTAATACCCAATGGTTTAAGTTCAATAATACCTATTTATCAACACTGAAATCAGAAAAATTGGATAAAATATACGAGCTATCCAGGCAACTGAAAGTAGTTACAGAGAAACACGGGGACCATATAAGTTCTTTGGAGTTCAGACGGGTGGAAATGGAAGCATATAGATTTAAGGATAAAAAGTTAGAATTTAAGGATCGGCTCATTTTATGGGCCGGGTCTACCAATGATCATGGAAGTGACTGGCTCAAACCACTCTGGTCTCTGATACATTTGTTGTATCTTTTATATGCCGTTATAGTTATCTCTCTCGAAATGCCTGTGACTAGCTGGACTTTGGATACTTTCTTGATCATCGTTTTACCGCCAGGTTCATTTTGGCTATTTCTATCCATTGTCGAAGATTGTGGAAATCCTCATAGATCTTCTGATGTTCTGAAAACTGGAAAAATTTTGCTTTTATGTATCATCGTTCTTATTTTCTTGTGTAATTTCCATTTGATTATCCATTTTACTGCTTGGGATTGCATTTGGTCAAATTCTGAATATTTTTTCAAAATGTTAAACCCGGTAATGTCGATTGATAAGGTATTTCCGAATAGAGATAGATTTGGTACCATAACTGTAATCGGATTCTTCCTAAACCATATACTGGTTTCATTTATCGTATTTCAGGTTGTGTCTGCTTTTCGCAAATTTTATCAGAAATAAGCCATATATGATGGATGAGAGTACTTCTTTCACAATGCTGGCATATCTCCCCAATTCCCTTTATATTTATGATTGGTAAGTAACCGTTCATTTAAAATTGCCGGTATGAAACTGCTTCTTTCAACCGTTTCATTGATCCTGCTGATGGCGGGCTTCGCATCTCTCCAGTCTTTCAGAACCACAGCAGCAAACCCCTCCGATCTTCCTGCCGTAACCATGTGCGGAATGGCGACCGGTGTGGAAGTAAGGCTGTCGGAAGAAGGCCGTTACATCGTTGCACTCCCGGGATGGGGCCATCATTCCTATCCGGTAGCAACCGAATCGGACAGCTCCCAGTTCTTTTTTGACCAGGGGCTCAGCCTTTACTATGGATATCATTTTAAAGAAGCCGTGGCATCCTTTAAGGAGTCGGCGCGGTTTGATCCTGATAATGCTATGGCTTACTGGGGCCAGGCGCTTGCAATGGGGCCTTATTACAACTCTGCCCACCTCTACACCAAACCGGCCGGTCTGGCGGAGGTCCTGGCCAAAATGAACCGGAAAGCAGTGAAATCCCCGGCAAATGAAGTACGCCTCGTTGCAGCGATGAACAAGCGCTATTCCGACGACCCCGGCGACAGGGACCGGCCCGCACTGAACGTTGCCTATGCGGAGGCGCTGAGATCGCTTGCAGGTACGGATGACGAGGCTAAAATCCTTTACGTCGACGCGGTCATGCTGATACATCCCTGGGATTTCTGGGCTCCCGACGGTACCTCCAGGCCGTGGACTCCCGAGCTGATCGGATATACTACCGATGTGCTTCGCAGCAACCCCGAACACCCGGCGGCCCTGCATTATTATATTCACCTTACGGAAGCGTCGCGCGAGCCGCAAGTCGCGCTGGAAAGCGCCCACATACTGAAAGACCTGATGCCCGGTGTGCCGCACATGGTCCATATGTCGAGCCATGAATATGAGAGGAACGGCCTGTATCCTCAGGGAGTTGCCGTAAATATCAAGGCAGACAGCAACCTGCTCGTATACGACCGGTATGCAAAACACCTGGGTCTGAACACCGCTTCTTCCCATTATTTCGCTGTGCAAACCTACTGTGCCTTTACCGGAGGAATGTACGACGAGGCCATCCGCTACGCCGGGATGACCCGGAAAAGCGTGGCACCTTCGCCCATGAACACCTACGATCAATTCCTGTTCATGCTGCCGGTGCTGGCCCATGTACGGCTGGGAAAATGGAATGAAATTCTCAGAGATACCACGTCTGTCCCGGAAGACTGGGCCTATGCGCGCTTATTATCGCATTTCGCCAGCGGCCTGGCGAGTGCGTACACCGGCGATGTCCCGGGAGCGGCCGCACACCTCGGGCACCTGCGGGAAAAGCTATCCGACCCCACCCTTAAAACCCGGCGGATCCCTTTTAATTCGACTGAGCAAACCGGGAAGATCGCGGAGGCGCTGCTGGAAGGGGTCGTCCTTTACGCCCGGCAAAATCGCAGGGAGGCCCTTTACGCTATGGAAAAAGCCGTGCAACTGGAAGATCGCCTGATCCATACCGAACCCAAGGACTGGCCGGTTCCGTCGAGGCAATTCCTGGGAGCCTACCTCCTGCGCGAAGGCCGGCACGACCATGCGGCGGCCGTCTACCGTGCCGACCTGGCCAAAAATCCCGGCAACGGCTGGTCGCTGACAGGTCTTCAGAAGAGCCTCGAAGCTACCCACAGGCGCAGTGAGGCCGTTGCGCTCACACCTCTTATCCAAACGGCTTTTTCCAATACCGCTGCTACTCCACCAGGCTCGGTATATATGGAGTAAAAGAGGTATAAATCTTACAAATAAATTCCATAATTCCGTAATAGCCATGCGGGCCTTTGTAGCCAATTTTGCAATCAGCCAGGTTATTTGATTCTATAAAATACTATTAAATGAAAAAGATATTTTTCGCAACGGCCATAATGCTGCTTAGCGTATCGGCATTTGCCCAGAATACTGAAAACCTTTTAAAAAGCTATATCGGTATTAAAAATGCCCTGGTAGACAGTGACCCCAAAGCTGCGGGCACAGCCATAAGCGCTTTTAACGAAACTGTAAAAAGCGAAGGTGATTTTTCCCAGAAAGCGAATTTGCTGAAAGCTGCCGAAAAGCTGAGCAAAGCAGGCGGAAATCTCGAAAAGCAAAGAGCGTCATTCAACGATGTATCCACCGTTATGTGGAAGCTGGTAAAAGGGGCAGACGCTGTAGCATCACCGGTTTACTATCAGTACTGTCCCATGAAAAAGACTTACTGGCTGAGCACCGATAAAGAAATTAAAAATCCGTATTACGGATCTTCCATGCTTACCTGCGGAAAGGTAACGGAAACCAGGAATTAGAGCTTTCTATGAAAAGGCTTTGGGCGTTTATCATAGCGGTTCTGTTACTTTCAGCCCCGGTAATTTTGGCCCAAAAGGTGGTGCATTACGATTTGACCGTCAAAGATACCATTGTAAACTATGCCGGAAAGAAAAAGCGGGCTATTGCCGTAAACGGGCAGATCCCTATGCCCACACTCGAATTTACCGAAGGCGACACGGCAGAAATCGTAGTGCATAACCGGCTAAAAGAAAGCACCTCCCTGCATTGGCATGGTGTATTCCTGCCCAATAAGGAAGACGGAGTGCCGTTTCTGACGCAGATGCCCATTGAGCCGGGGGCTACTTTTACCTATCGCTTCCCGATCATTCAAAACGGCACGCATTGGTACCATTCTCATTCGGGTATGCAGGAGCAGATCGGCATGTACGGCAATTTTATTATGCACAAAAAGGCCGATGATAAAACCTTTAGAAAGGGCATTGACGATTTGCCGACTGTCCCGGTTATGATCAGTGAGTGGACGAATCTGAACCCCGATAATATCCACAGGATGCTGCACGCAGCCAATGACTGGTTTGCCATAAAGAAGGGAGCGACGCAGAGCTATGCCGAAGCTATCCGCGACGGGCGTTTCAAAACGAAGCTGACCAATGAATGGAAGCGGATGCTGGCCATGGATGTAAGCGATGT
Organism: uncultured Cytophagales bacterium; assembly: GCA_964562455.1. Classification (GTDB taxonomy): domain Bacteria; phylum Bacteroidota; class Bacteroidia; order Cytophagales; family Spirosomataceae; genus Ravibacter. Next base: position 1,283 of record CAZLTN010000084.1, on the reverse strand, counting down.
ATATTACGACAGGATATTACTCAACGGAGCTAATATTACCGATCTGAAAAACATTGAAGGCAAGCTGCTCAAAGCAGGCGATAAAGTGCGCCTCCGGGTTTCTAACGGAGGCGCCTCTTCCTACTTCTGGCTTCGTTATGCGGGTGGGAATATAACCGTTGTCGCCAGCGACGGCAATGATGTCGAGCCTGTGGAAGTAGACAGGCTGATTATAGCCGTATCTGAAACCTATGACCTGGTGATTACCATTCCTGAAGACGGGAAAGCTTTCGAATTCATGGCGACTACCGAAGACCGCACCCGGTCGGCAAGCTACTTTATTGGCGACGGGATAAAGCAGCCTGTGGGAGAATTGCCCCGTCTGAAATACTTCGACGGCATGAAGATGATGAACGATATGATGCGGATGGATGGTAACCTCGACGATATGGGCATGGATATGAGCCTGAACCAGATGGACATGAATGCGGTCATGTATCCTGAGGTAACAAGCCATCGCGGTCACCACGGTGACGGCGCTTCCGGGGATATCGTTACGCTGAATTATGCGATGCTCAGATCTCCGCTCGATACCCGATTGGCGGCCGATGCCCCTGTCAAAGAGGTGAAATTTACCCTCACCGGGAATATGAACCGTTATGTGTGGAGTATGGATGACCGTGTTCTTTCGGAAGCGGATAAAATACCTGTGAAGAAAGGTGAAATACTAAGAATCACCCTCTATAATAATTCCATGATGCGGCACCCGATGCATCTGCACGGTTTCGATTTCAGGGTATTGAACCAGCAGGGAGACAATGCACCGCTGAAAAATATAATTGATATTATGCCGATGGAAACCGATACCATCGAATTCCTCGCCGATACCGAAGGCGACTGGTTTTTTCACTGTCATATCCTATACCATATGATGGCCGGAATGAACAGGGTATTATCGGTAGATGACTATAAAAACCCGTATCTGCCCGACAAGGCAAAGGCGTACAGGATGCTGCAGCGCGAAAGTAATATGCCTCATTTCATGGCGCAGAGTGATTTTGCCAGCAACGGTATTGACGGAGAAGCCATGCTTATGAATGCCCGGTACAGCCTGGGTACGGAGTGGCGGTTGGGCTATAACGCTATGCATGGATACGAGGTGGAAACACACTTCGGCAGGTATATCGGAAAGATGCAATGGCTGATGCCTTTTGTGGGTTTTGACTGGCGTTATCGCAGAATGGGCAGGGACGAACATGAAAAGAACCTGTTCGGGCAAGTGAACAAAAAAGATAACCGGGCAG
>CAZLTN010000083.1:0-24751 GCA_964562455.1 uncultured Cytophagales bacterium | reverse complement strand
TGGTGGCCCCGCGGGGCCACCACTCAGCCTCTGACACAGTTTATTTTACACACCCATTTGAAAACCGGGTGATACAGGTGGACCTACCCAATCCTCCCCCGGCTATTACTGTGGACTGGGATCATGGTACGCATGTTACTGGTATTATCGCCAACTCCAACACGATGGCTGATGTTTTCTTAGACTTTCAAGAAAAGCTAATAAAATCAGTGGTTTATTATTAGCTTTCCCGAGAGTGATTTTCGCCCACCGCTTTTCAAAGATACATTTACACGATAAACGTAAATCCCTGTTCCGAATGTGTCGGTGGACCTCCAATACCATTCTCTGGTTGGATTAAGACCTGTAAAATCCTGCCTGTTAATCTCCTGTCCTCTTGCATTGTATATAATGCATTCAATCGCACTCACTTCTTCTGTTGTACTACCCTCCAGTTCAAACCTGGCGTAATTTGATGTTACAGGATTTGGAGAAACCTTCACCCTCAGTATAGAATCCGTATCGCCCAGCGAGAATTTTATCGTATAAGGAGAAGATGAAGTATTGCCTGCCCTGTCTCTGGCAATAACCATGAGCTCATATTTGCCGGCAGGGAGATCTTGAGCGTCGCTGATCTTAATGGCAAACGATCTGCTGTCTTCCCCTTCAGCCAGCTCTAAGGTAGAAGACAGGGGCTCAAAATCGCAGTAGCTATCCCAGCAGGGCTTTATATAAATATCTATTAGGTCTGTGTCTGCCGGGAGGCTACGATCATCCTGTACCCAGATACGGATATCTGAAAGAGCAGACAAAGGGGTTTCTGCTTTCGCCGGGCTGCCGCGAAATACAGCAGACACAGCAGGCGGAACCAGGTCTCGCAAAGGCGCCCCGGGATACACATTCAGGGTGCCCATGTTATCCCAGTTTATTTCCAATTCTGCGTAGTTATTCTTATACGAAAACTCATCGAGAATCTCTTCAGGATTTGCTTTTACTTCTATCAGACTTATTTGCTCGTCTTTATCGATCGAAACCCATAAGGTATCTGAATAAGGCATGCCTGAAATGCTCTCTTTCAAAACCTGGGAGGTCCCGTTTTTATAACGAAGTGTTAATGAAAGCGGGATTGTGACACCCTTTAACGCTTTCCCCCCATTCCTGATAGCAACGCCGATCCGGACTTTTGACGAATTTTTGATAGAAACAGCAGGAGATTGTGAATATAGTTTGACCCCGTCATCCGAATCGATTATATAGTCGGGAGTGTCACTCCGTAGAAGGTACAGGGCGGGATCACCCTGTAACGTCGCCTGGTGCATATTGGCTTTGTCGTAGTCGTTGGGGTTATTGTTGAGTATACTCAGGTTTGCATCGCGTAGAACATGTCCTATGCTTTTGATTTTATCGTTTTCAAAAAGCGATTTGTAAACCTGGGAAATATGCTTTGCAGAAGGAGTAACATAGCTCAGGTATGAATTCGCAATGATCGCTATAGCTCCTTTATCAGGAGCAAGCAGCCAGTCGTCTGATAATATGTGTACGCTTCTGCTGGTAAATATATTTCCGACCCCACAGCCATTAAAATACATCAGAGGGTATCGGTTTAGATTTCTATAGCCTCTCGAAGCATCACTTGCATAGCCAAAATCCAGATCTGTAATTGTTGCTGCGCCATGGCCGAAATAAGAAATCATGCCAACACCTTCATTGACCAAATTGGATATATCGACTTTTTCTACTACCGTAGTAGTTTTGACAACCTTTGATACTTGTCCGCCCAGATCGCTACCGGCCACGATAGGCTCGAGATTGCTAAGTATGTTTTTAAGCGTAACTATTTCGGAACTTGAATGGCCGCCACTGAGGTGCAGGATATTTTTGCGCCAGGAAATATCTGTGCTTTCATGTTCATAGGATTTTACCTTGGACAGGTAAGCCCGTACCTCTGAGCTGTTATAAGCTTTTAAACGCCCGACAGGTATAGCTTGCAAGTCTTTGTGTACGCCATTCAGACCAGCAACAAGTAGATTGTCAGAGCCAGGGTCTCCGAAACTAGGGACTTCATTGGGTAATTCTTTCCGTAGGTAGGGAGGGTAGGTGATAGCCATCCCCATCAGAAACAGGTAGTGCTTTTCCGTTCTGATACCTTTGCTAAGCATATATTTAATAAACATACGGATGGCCACCGGGCTCGGCTCGCCGTAGTTAAATTGGTCGTAGATATTCCTGATGCTCATCACAATGGCACGGTGGTTCCCTCCCTCGCTGCTGGATCTGTAGCGGGCGTATTCAATTGCACCTGCCTTGAGCGTGTCGTTTGTCACGATAATATAGTCATATTCCTGTGGTGCGACAGCGCTTACCGATGTTATTACCTGTTGGTCATAAAGAAATACCGGGCGGAGATCAACTTCGTTGATCAGTTGTGCGGATACGACATGATACCGATCCGGGTTAACCGCGAAAAGCCTTTTTGACACATCCGTATCAATATTTATAGTACACATAAATTCGCTTTCCGAGGAACTACCCTTAACAACCGAAGTCCGGTAGGGATCGGTAATGTCATACACTTCTAAAGCTTGTGAACCTTTATCGATAGTCAATGAATATGCTCCCGATTTTTGCATTTTCGGAAGCTGGAATTCCTTTTGAGGTCTCCCGTCCATGCTGATTTTCTGAGGGTAAACAATAGTAAAATAGCTAAGCCCGAACCAATCATTCTGACTGGTAGATACCGATCTGATATTAAAGCTGCCGGTACTACCGTCAGGAATATCTTCCTTTGAAAGCTCAAAGATTGCTTTTTTTCCCCCCCAGCCATTAAAAGCGGCTTTTCCCAGCAGCTTCTTATTGCCCGAAGAAATCTGGATATCATGAGCACCGTTGAAAAGACCGTTAAAAAGCATCTCGACAAAAGGCTTAGGAGCTTCGGGACTGTCGTGCCATTTGCTTAAAGTATAGGAAACATTTAGTTCCCTGGGTAGTTCCGAGGAAGGGGTTGCATTTGGGCCGACGATAGTGGGGCCGGTCCAGGAATTCGATTGGTCATAATAGCTATGATTGAGATCAGCACCGGGCCCCCAGGTGACAGCAGAAAACTGTGTTTTGTATAAAACGGTATCTTTCCTCAAGTGGTAAGATATTGCCGGGTTAGTGCTGTCGAATGCATTATTAGCAACCGTGACCGTTACAGATGCTGGTGAAGTCGTCAGGAAGTAGCACCCTTGATCGGAGAAGAGGCTGACATAAGGATTAAGCCTGGCGGCAGACGGAAAATGGACCAGTGAGTCTGAGGCTCCGTTGTTGGTTTCTCCGAAGAAAATAATTTCTTTATTATCGGCCCTGATAATAGTAACTTCCTTTCCTCTGTGCCAAAGCTGCCACGTGCCCGGGTCGGTAGATTTCCATTTTTCAGGAAGGCTGGATACGGCTATTTTCTGGATCCCTGTGTTTATAACCTGTATCCTGAGGTATTGCTTCTTATAGTCTATCCATTCATTGCCAAATTGGGTTTCCCCCCATTGCGCAGCCAGCTTGCCATGATAGCAGAATGTAATCAGAAATACAATTGCTGTTCTGATAGAAAAAGGTAGATATCGGCACATAATAAAGAAATAAGTATACAGCACATTACTTTGTATAGTAATAACGCAGGAGGATATTAATTCTGTCGCCCGCCTGCGAGAAAAATATTCTCACGGGCGGGCGATTGTACACAGAGAAGACGCCTGGCTCGGGCTTCTTATTTAAAGCCAGGTAAACCTAGCGCTCTTTTATTATTTTCTTCCGGGTCACAATGTCATTAGAAGTTACCACTTCAAGAATAAAAATTCCCGAAGATAAATTGGATATATCTACAGTCGTTTCCTGGCCCTTTGAAACGACAGCTCCGATACTATTATACAATTTCCAGCTTTTTATTATATCTCCGCGATCCGAAGTAATCAATACTTTGTCGGAACCAGGATTGGGGAAAACAGAAATGAGTGTATTCTGACTACGAACTTTAAAATCCACCGAGATAATGTTTGAATACCCGAAAGCTTGTCCTCCTGAGGCAGCTCTATCTACCTGCTTCAGACGATAATAGTTGATACCTGCTTTGGGAGAGGCGTCGAGAAAATTATATCTGTTCCCTCCCAAATCAGATGGACCTTTGGAAGGTACTTTTCCTATCATCTCGAAGGTCTTACCGTCGAAGCTTCTTTCAACGATGAAGTGGTCATTGTCTTTTTCTGTCGCAGTTTCCCACTGAAGTTGAATATTTGCATTATCGAGAACCGATCCTGAAAAGTCGATATAGGAAACAGGGAGCGGGACATCTGATGTCAGCAAAATCCGGAGAGCGGGATCGCCGAACAAAGAAGTCTGGTGTACGTTCGCAATTTCCTGGTCAGTAGCGCTAACTCTGGCGTTCGAAGAAGAACCTGTAAAAATCCTGGCCATGTTAACTTGTATACCGCCTACGGTTCTCCGAGTAGCATCCGTTTTCTGAAATATCTGCGCGTACAGTAGCTTCATGTAGGCAGCTGCGGTGTTTGTATAGGCCAGGAATGTGTTGGCATACATGGCAATTGCCCCTTTATCCTGAGCAATAATCCAGTCGGAAGCTACAAACAAACCACTATGACTACTATACACGTCGCCAACTCCACAACCGGTTATGTATACAAGAGGGTATCTTTTGCTCGTTTGTTGAAATCTTTCTGAGGCATAACCTATATTATAAATTGTGCCTGAGTAATCTCCGTGGCCGTAATATGTCAGCATACCCAATCCATCATTCATATAAGATTCGATAGGGGCGGGTTCTCTTTCGAAGTTGCCTACAGGAGGTAGCTTGGCTTCGTTACTAACCCTGCTAACATCCCACGGGCCGGTTGATGTGGGAATTTGATTTTCTGCACTGGTTACAAATGTATTGAAGCTTTGCGGTTCATCAGAAGTCTTGTTCCCGATCAGGTTTAAAACCTTTTTTCTCCAGGACAGATTCGAAGCTGATTCTTCTCTTGTCTGGCGCTCGTACTCTTCTACTTTGGCTAAATAGTTCAGTACCTGCTGGTTGGTAAAGGCGGATATTCTGCCTATTGGGACTGACGGAACGTCGATATTGGAGGCAGGATCGTTCGAAAGGCCGCTTACCAAAAGAACATCTGAGCCGGGATCCCCGAAAGTGGGCACATCGGACGGGATTTCTTTGATAATATTGTCGATTCGCCCAACTCCATGTCCAACCAATAAAACGTTATGGGTCGTTTTAATCCCGCTTTGAATCATATAGTTGACAAAGCGGCCAATAGCAACAGGGCTAGGTTCTCCGTAGTTGAACTGGTCATAAATGCTTCTTGTTGATATGACAAGAGGATTATATTCCCCGCCGTCAGGCGTCGCCCTATATTTTGCAAATTCTACTGCACCTTCTCTTACCTGTTTGGCCCCGGTAGCATTGTGGGTAATTACGAGGTAGTCATAATCTGCAGGCTCCGGCTTCACGTTATCAATTTTGTCGCCTGTTTTGAAGCTGTACAATAAATCGAATTTAACGTCGTAGAAGACGCCCGCAGCAGGCTCTGTTATCCCTGAGGAAGACACCACTTGCAGAACAAGAGGTTTGTCAGCAACCCTGTTAACTTCTAAATCCAGGTTGCCGCCGGAAAGAGTACCGGTTAGTAAGACGGGGCTATTCTTATCGGATATATCGTAAACTTTATCACCCGAAGATATACTGGTTATCCGGAGCTTGCTTTTTCCGGTTCCTTTGGCCTTAAAATAATACTTTTTACTGCTTTGCTCTGAGAAACTAAGGGACTGAGGAAAGCTCACAGTATAATAAGATACTCCAAAACGGTTCCTGAATGTTAGCGAGTTATTGGGCGTCGTCGTTGACCTGAATCTAAGAAAACCTTTCCCCGCTTCGGTAATATTGGTGCCCGGAACGACAGTGCGTGAGTCGCTTATTGCCGAAAGCCCTGATAAGTTTGAAGATAGAAATCGTTTATCTATTTCCGTCAGTTGAGACTCTTCAGGAGCCATAAAAACTTCAACATTCCTCTCTCCCGGACCATCCCCGTGAATACTGAATTTAAGCGTTACATTTTCGCCTGTACCAGTAACAAAATCCTTAAGGTCAATCGTCTCATCCCATACCTGGTCCGTTTCCAGCAATTTTATAAAGGCGTTATGCCTCTGGTAAAAACTATTGTTTAAGCTCTGGATCGAAAATTCGGCCCGATGAGCAAAAGGAATCCCTACCCGGCGATTGGCATTAGCCCCTGCCGTAAGCCACGCACTGTTGTTCTTTACAACGGTTTCTATATGAAATGATTCAGTCGCCGGGCCGTCGGACGCAGGAACAGCGCTTAAAGACGATATACGCAGAATCGGGTCTGAGTCTTTGGCAATCGTGAAAAAATGCGCCCCTTCTTCCGAAAAGAAGCTGGTTGTATAATCAAGACGAGCCTGGGGACCCGGCCTGAACATCAGCCCGTCCGATACGCCGTCATTTTTTCTGCCGTAAAATACTACGTTATCGCCGTCGATCTGAAGCGCAATCTGCTTTCCCCTGAACCATGCCTGTACATTATTTCCGGTAAGATCATTGCCAAGCCTTGACCGGAGGGTAGCCAGGGGGATTTTATATATCCCGTCTTGTGTAATTCCGACCCTCACGTACTTTTTGCTGTAGTCTATCCACTCATTGCCATGCGGATTGTCTGTCCATGGTGATAAGTCCTGTTCTTGCGCAACTGCTGAAGTGCCGAATGCGATTAAGAAAAGAAGAAGTAGTAAATGTTTCGTTCTCATATATAGATTTTGTTTGACGTGAGTACGGAATGGTGGGTAGAATTATCTCTAACTAATCTTGTCACAGTGATGATTAGATACAAAAGTATATATTTTAGGGGACAAGTCTAGCGGGTCTTAATAAAATCTGAAGAAGATGCAAAACCTTAACCGAAGGAAATTTATCAAAGCGGCTGCAAAGGCCGGGCTCACCACTGCACTCTGGCCCGCGCTTATTAAAAAGGCCCTGGCTGTCGAGGCTTATAACAAGACTGGTACGATCAAAGATGTGCAGCATATTGTGATCCTGATGCAGGAAAACCGGTCTTTTGACCACTATTTTGGAGCCATGCGCGGTGTAAGGGGATTCGGGGACCGGTTTCCTATTCCGCTGGAAAGCGGCCGGCGGGTATTTCACCAGTCGGATGGCGAGCGGATCGTTCCGCCTTACCGGGCCGATGGAAAGAGCAGCAATGCTGCTTTTGTAAGCGGAACGCCACACAATTTCCCGGATATGCAGGCTGCCTGGAACCAGGGGAAATACGGCTACTGGCCATTGTTTAAGACGCCGTTTTCGATGGCTTACTATACGAGGGATGAAATCCCCTTTCAATATGCCTTGGCTGAGTCATTTACGATTTGCGATGCCTACCATTGCTCGATCGCGACAGGAACCGATCCTAACCGGATCGTATTTTGGTCAGGCGCTAATTTTGACCCGGAAAAGCGTGCAGCGGGTATCAATTGCACAGACCGGGATTCTGAGCCGGTCAATCTGCGCTGCTGGATTGAAGGCCGGATGCCTGATCCGGGGTATACCTATAAGGGCAATGCGTTTAAATGGCCTACCATACCCGATGTGCTCGAAGATGCCGGGATCAGTTGGCGGATTTACCAGGACCCGAACAACAACTGGACCGGCGCCATGCACGGATGTCTTGCGTTTGAGAGTTTCAGGAGCGCCAAACCAGGGTCGCCCATATATGAAAACGGGATGCGGCACTGGTCGCTCGGGGCGCTTGCAGATGATGTGAAAAACAACAGGCTGCCTCAGGTATCATGGATACTGCCTTCGAGAGATGAATCCGAGCACCCGGGCGCGCCGTCCAGCCCGTATCGCGCGGCAGATTTTACGCACCAGGTTCTCGCGGCTCTTTTAACCAATAAAGATGTTTGGAGCAAGACGGTTTTCTTCCTGACATTTGATGAAAACGATGGCCTTTTCGATCATATCCCGGCTCCGGCGGTTCCTTCCTTCAATGCTGACAATACATTGGCAGGAAAGTCGACGCTCGATTTGAAAGGGATGTATTTTGACAGCCGCGGCGGGAAGTCGGGTAAATACCTGGACGAGCGGGACACGATCTCCGGCCCCGTAAGGCCCTGGGGTATGGGGCCGCGGGTGCCTATGTATGTAATTTCGCCCTGGAGCAAGGGCGGATGGGTAGATTCACAGGTAGCCGATCATACTTCTGTCGCACGGTTTATTGAGAAAAGATTTGACGTGGTTGTCCCTGCGATAAGTCCCTGGCACCGCGCCGTGAGCAGCGACCTGGTTTCGGCGTTCAATTTCAGCAATCCGAACGATGCAGAATTCCCCGTAATGCCGGATACATCGCATTACCGGGTGCTGGATGAGGCGTCGAAACGTTTGCCGAAAGCTGCTGCGCCCGAAAGCCCGTCGCCCTTATTCCAGGAAAAGGGAGTGCGTTTTTCCCGGTCTTTACCTTATCAGCTCAACACACATCTGACCGACGCCGGAGATCAGCATTATGTCAGGCTGTTTTTCGAAAATTCCGGCAAGGCAGGAGCAGTGTTTCATGTTTACGACCTGCTGCACCTGGACAGGATCCCCAGAAGGTATACCGTCGAGGCAGGGAAAGCGCTGGACGATGACTGGAATACGCAAACAGACGGAGGACAGTACGACCTGGAAATATTCGGCCCCAATGGGTTTTTTCGAAAGTATAAGGGCGGCCCCGGGACTGCCGGCCTGGAAGTGCTGCTTACCTGCGATACCAAAAAAGGAGGCGTTGCTATAGACCTTGTCAATAAAAGCAAGGAAGACATTGGCCTGGAAATAACAGCCAATGCTTACGGGTATAAGGGTTCGAAAGAAAATCTCAAAAGCTCCCGGAAGCTCCGTAGAAAGTGGGCGCTCTCAGAAAGTGGTAACTGGTACGATTTTTCGGTTTTGCTGAAGGATGGCGGACTCTACCGTTTTGCAGGTAGGGTAGAAACCGGTAAAAACAGCATCAGCGACCCTGCTATGGGAATTTCATAAGAGAAGGTTTCTTACGCAAATAGCTCCGGAACAGGTTCTCCTTTACCATCCGGAGTCGTATAAAACGGCCTTTTTTCCACTTCATACTGCGTGTCCGGAGGTATTCCGAGGGCATGGTAGATCGTCTGGTGGACCTGGTCGATTTTTATGGGGTTTTCTATGGTTTTGCAAGGGCGTTCGTCTGCCGTTTTTCCATATACAAATCCTTTTTTTATTCCTCCCCCAAACATCAGCATGGAGCACCCGTCGGTGAAATGGCGATGCATGCCATAAAATTTTAAGTCCGAAAGTATATCCGGCTGGTTTACCTGCTCCTGTACTTTGGCATCGGGCCTTCCTTCTACCATCATGTCCCTGCTGAACTCGCTGGCCAATACAATAAGCGTACGGTCGAGATGACCGCTCTGGTCAAGATCTCTGATCAGTTGGGCGATGGGACGGTCAATCTGCTCTTTCATCCCTTTCAGCCGCGTATGTCCGTTTTCATGGGTGTCCCAACCCATAAACGGCTCATATTCTGTGGTTACGCTTATAAACCTGGCCCCCTGCTCGGTAAGCCTTTTGGCCAGCAGGCATCCAAGCCCGAAACGCCCTGTATTGTAGATGTCGTAAGATTCCTTCGGTTCGTTGCCCAGGTCGAAAGCCTTTGACTCGGGAGAATTCAGCAGCATATAAGCCTGCTCCATAGATCTTCTAAGCGATTCTTTCTGGTAATCGCTCCCATATTCGCCCGCCGGTCCTTTGCTGATAAGATCATTGTAAAGCTGGTTACGTCTTTCGAAACGTCTGGCATCCATTCCTACAGGCGGTCTGACGCTTTCAAGCCCCTGGCTCGGATCGGGTATCAGGAAAGGGCCGTATTCATTTCCGAGGAAGCCGGCAGTGTGAAAGGCTTTGAGCTCTTCGGCTTCTCCTACGGTAAATCGCTGACCTATGTTTACAAAGGCCGGTATGACCGGGTTCTTAGGCCCCAGCTCTTTGGCTATCCATGATCCGAGATGCGGGGCTGCTACCGTCTGTGGCGGCTCATAGCAGGTATGCCAGTGATATTGGTGCCTGGAATGGAGAATATGACCCATATCGGCCGCAACGTAAGACCTGATCAATGTTCCCTTGTCCAATACGCTGCCTATGGATTCCAGTCCTTCCGAAAGGAAAATCCCGTCGAGTACTGTCGGAACAGGTTTGAAAGTGCTAAGGACCCGGTTGCCTTCCATATCTTTCTCGAAAGGTGTATAGCGTTTTGGGTCGAAAGTCTCGGTATGGGCCATTCCGCCCGCCATCCACAACAGTATTACGGTGTCGGCAGTAGCATTGCCGATAGCTTTCCGGCGGCTGCACCCCGTCAGCAGCGACGGAACGGGAGCTCCTGCTGCGAGCGCGGCTATGGTAGCAGCGCCCGTGTTCCTGATAAAACTTCTGCGGTCCATATTTTAGAGAACTGTAAAGCCTGCTTAAAGTTACGTAAATTAAGGATGAGAGAAACCGCGAAGCGGTAACATGATTATAGGAATGGCTATAGAATAAGTTGGAATTCGGGTGAAAGCGCAACCGCCCATACCAGATCCTGGATCGTGTCTTCGTCAGGGGTATCGCCCAGGATTTTCAGGGCGGCCGATAGCTCCCGGCTGTTCGGGTTACGACCGTATGCTTTCAGGTAGAGCGCTTCGACAAGATCTTTTGACGAGGGGTATTTTCTTTTCCATTCCTTCGATCCGGCCTTAAGCGTTTTGTAAAAAGTAGTCCCGTTTGTAAGCTCCAGGGCCTGTAACAGGTTGGCCTGGGTAACGCGGCTTGTGCTTACGGTTTCCCGGTTAGGCCTCCCGAGTGCTGTGAGGAATTTGTCGTTGACAACCAGCGAAGCTCTGGGGAACGGAATGCTTTCTTTAATGTTTTCGGGAAGCCGTTTGACCGCCAGAGCAGAGTCAGAATAAACCGGGTGAAAGGCGACGCTGACTGCATCGGCAAATTGTTCGGCGCTGATCCGGCGGCGGATCATCCCCCTGAACCGGAAATTTTCCGAAACCAGTTCCTCCGGTTCTGTGACCGATACGGATTGAAGCTGGTAGGTTTTCGAGGTCAGAACCTGGTAGAGCAGTCTTTTTACATCGTACCCGTTTTGGGCGAAATCGTAGGCCAGCCAATCAAGCAGATCTTCGCTCCATGGCAGATTATCCATGACATCTACCGGCTCAACGATACCGCGCCCCATTACCTGTGCCCAGATACGGTTAACGAGTGTCCTGTACAGGCGCCCGTCTTTAGGCTGTGTCAGGAAATCTGCAAGTTCTTTCAGCCGCTGCCCGGTTGGGGCATCGGCGTTGATCTCACCTAATTCAGGGAATAGAACCCGGCTTTTGGCTATTTTGCCCGTAGGCACGTCACAGCGGTGAATTTCGAGTGTTGAATCGGCAAAGATGGAGGCGAAGCTGTAGGCGTCTTCAAGCTTCCAGTCGCTGATGAAGCTGTCGTGGCAGGAAGCGCATTTCAGGTTAAGGCCTAAAAAAACCTGGGCTACGTTCTGTGCAGCCTGCATCTGGGTACTCTGGCTGGAATTGATCGTGCCCCTCCATTTGATCCCTTTAATAAATCCTTCCGATTCTTTGGAAGGATCCAGGAGCTCTTTTACAAACCAGTTGTAGGGCTTGTTATCGCGGAGGGATGCATAGAGCCAGCGCGTAATATCAAATCTTCCGCCGGTAATGTAGCCTGTTCCTGAATAGTCGTTCCTGAGCACATCATTCCAGAATGTCAGCCAATGCTGCGCATAATCGTCGTCACGCTTCAGAAGCTTCCTGGCGAGTAGCTCCCGTTTATCGGCAGCAGTTTCTTTGAGGAAAGCATCGACCTCCCCGGGCGTCGGCAAAAGGCCAACTACGTCCAGGTACACTCTCCGGATATAGGTACGGTCGTCTACAACCTGGCCCCAGGTAATGTCATTCTTTTTGAAATAGGAATTTACAAACCGGTCGATCGGTTCCGTGTAATGGCCTTCGGCGGGTGGGATTTCGGGTAAGCGCGGCTCAAGCGCCGCCACCCTGTAGATGCTTTTTGCCTTGCCCTCCGGCCATGGAGCTCCTTTTTCGATCCATAGAGACAAGATGCCTATTTCTTCCCTCGTGAGCAGCTTGCCTTTGGAAGGCATGACTTCCTTGTGCCCGGCCGGGAGCGAAATCCTGCGTATCAGCTCGCTTTTCCCGGGTTGGCCCGGAACCAGGGTGGCGCCACTTTCTCCGCCGGCGAAGATCGCTTCTTTGCTATCCAGCCGCAAACCGCCTTTTTTCTTCGCTTCTCCGTGACAGTTCGTGCAATTATGAGCCAATATTGTCCTTACCTCCAGGTTGAGGTCCTCGACCTGCTTTGGCGTAAGAGTTTCTCCCAGGCTGGCGAAGGAAATCCCGGTACCAGCTGCTGAAGAGCCGGAAGAACGGTCCGAACCAGGCAGTACGCCGGCAATATAATCTTCTCCATGGGTGATCATTGCCCCATAGTGACCGGCAACCGCCACTCCTGTTACGGTAGCAAACAGCAGGGGCCGGTAAATACGATATTTTTTTCCTGTGAAGAAGTATAGGGACAGGGCAGAAAGCACGAGAGTGGTAATGCCTGCCCAGCGATGTATTTCCAGGTTCAGGCCTTCCGCGCCTTCCTGGCCTGCGAGCATCCATCCGAACACCACCGCGAGGAGCGCCGATATCGCACCTGTCCAAAGGAGTATTCCTATTGCCGGAAGAAAAGGATTTGTTCGCTTCCGCAACGCCAGGATTTCCATAAGCGCCGCGACACATAATATAGCAATGGGGAAATGAACGACCAGCGGATGTAGCCTGCCGAACAATTGCCAGAGCCAGAAAGGATCGGTAGAAGTCATTTTTTTGTTACAAAACTGGCTGGTATTATTTCAAAGCGAATGGTTTCGTAGGGGGTCTTTTCTCCGGCTTCGTAAAGCACGCCGATATTTTTGCCGGCCAGGACTGCCAGGCTGGAATAAGCCGACGGACCGGTGTGCAGGGTCTTGATCGCCGGCCACGTTTTCGCGTCGTCAAAACTGGCCCGGAGCGTCATATTATGCCTTTTTTGAGTACTGGCCGGATTGAGGAACAACAGGACGCCGGAAGGGTTTTTTGCGTCGGCCCAGGAATACCGGAGTATTGCTGCCTGGCAAACAGGTTCGACGAGTTCCGGAGCGTCGACCGGTTGTGTCCAGCTTTCACCGCCGTCGTAGCTGATTGAATGCGTGCGAAACCCGCGGCCAAAATAAGATCTTACGTTCATGAGAAGCGTGCCGTTCCCGTCGGCCAGCTCCACTACCTGGCATTCATTGGATTTGGGTGTGATCAGGCCGCCGAGCTGCCAGGTTTTCCCGTGGTCGTCGCTATAGATGGTGTGGGAGCCGTATTCGAAAGGCCCGCCTCTCACTTTTCCGGCCGGATCGTCATAGCTGAAATCGCAGGGGATCACCAGGCGCCCTTTTCTCGGGCCGTGCTTCACCTGTATGCCCACGCCCGGACCGGTCGCATACCAACCCCATTCCGGTTTTTTGGTCGTTGCGGTAATATCGGCCGGATCCGACCACGTCAGCCCGTCGTCGTCACTTCTGGATATCCATACGGTCCTCGTTCCTTTTGCGGTTTTTTTGATAATATCACCTTCGTGATCATCGCCCCGGTTGTAGGTCAGGAGCAGCCAGATCGTGCCCGTTTCTTCATCGACAACAGGGCAGGGGTTGCCGCAGGTATTGGCGCCGTCGTCCCAGATTACTTTTTGCCCGCTCCACGTTTTGCCGTTGTCGGTAGAGCGCCTGAGCAGGATATCGATGTTGCCTGCGTCACCGGCTCCGTCTTTCCGCCCCTCGCAAAACGCCAGCAGCGAGCCTTTTTTCGTGGTGATCAATGACGGGATCCGGTAGGAGGAATACCCCGATTCTCCGGCGGTGAATAACGCGCTTTGCGAATAGGATTCAGCGGATTCTGCGATTAGGAACAGGATAAGGCAGCAAAACTTTAAACAAAGTGTTTTCATTGGGATAAGGGCTCGGCTGTCAGCTTCCTGCCGTCAGCATTTTCCAGTTCAGAAAATTCAGGCTATTATACTAAACTTTACTGAAATGGTAATGCTTCTGACTATCATCCGACAGATCAGTTTACGCTTTTTGTATGTCTCAGGATTTGGCGGTAAGGGTAAATAAAGAATTTTATTTATTTGGTTTCTTTCCGGAAAGAGCCTAATTTTAACAAGTAACTTACTTTAAATACATACTATGATTGGCTCGAAATCTGCCTCCCGTAGCGTATCCGCCCGTAAGATCCCTTCTTACCTGATCCATGAGATACTGGATGGAGAACCGGTATACTATAAAGGATACCGCGAGGTATTGGCAGGAGCTAAAACCCTCGAGGATATTATGGGCTCTAACACACTCCAAACTGCGATTATCGAGTATTTACTGAGGATTTTCTTTTCCAGCAATTCTCGGAAATTGTATCGTATCATTACCAACGAAGGCGGGCTGCACCTGGATAAAAGGAATAACCTTGCCGGTGACATCCAGTTGTTCGATCCGGAAAAGTTGCCGGTAAAATTCGCTGACCTTCACTACGCGTCCGTTCCTCCCATGATCCAACTGGAAGTGGACGTCAATACGGAGATGGAGTGTTTCAGCGAAGAGCAGTATATCGCAAAGAAAACTGCGAAACTGCTGGAGTTTGGGGTGGAAAAGGTAATCTGGATATTGAGCGGTCCGAAGCAAGTTATGATCGCAACGCCCGGTACAGCCCCCGAAGTCGTCGATTGGACAGAAGACATAGAGGTGGCCGACGGGATCCGGATCAACATCGGCCATTATCTGAAGGAGCAGGGATCGCCGTTTGCCTAGTCCTGCAGCGAAAAGTAAACCGGCAGCGTGAACCTCACCCGGACCGCCTTTCCGGCTTGTTTGCCCGGTATCCATTTCGGCATGAGCTTTATTACTCTTTCAGCCTCTTCGTCACAGCCGAATCCGATACCTTTTAAAGTCTGAATATCCGCGATCGACCCGTCGGGCATAACCGTAAACTGGAGAATGACGCGCCCCTGGATATTGGCCCTGGAAGCCTGCGACGGGTATTTTATGTTTTTCGCAAGGAACTTCATCAACGCCTCCTGCCCGCCAAAAAATTCCGGCTGCTGCTCGACTCTTGTGAAAATTTTCTCCTCGACGATGCTCTCCGCACCTATATCTGCCCCTTTAGACGGTCCGACCAACTCAGTAGGCGGCACGATGAGGTCGGGAAGCAATTCTCCTTCCACATTCTGAGAGGAGATCTGCGCGTTTTCCAGCGCATCGATGGTAGGAGGAGGGCTCTCTTCAACTACATCCGTTACCACTTCGGGAGGAAGATAGCGTACCTGCCGCTGTACGGGAGCTTCTACAGCGGGTGGGGGAGGGGCTACGATTTCTTCTTTCGGCTGCTCAAGGTTGGGATCAATGAATTGCGTATGGACCATGTATTCCGTCTTTTTTTCGGGCTTCAGGCTGGAAATCAGCTTAGGAACATACATTAGCGTCAGGAAGAGTACGATACCCGCGGCGAAAGCTTTCTGCACGTTTTTCGCATAATTCAGGCGGAGCGCATAAGCTCCATAGGCCTTATTCCGGCCTTCAAATACGATCTCATCAAGTGAAGTGTTCATGGCTAAAAGATTTTGATGGTCAAGATTGAGCGTCTGTACTATTCCGGGGGTTATTTCCCGGCGGAGGGATGCCAGCACCTCCGCAGCCGGTTGCCCGTCCCACATTCTTTCCTCAGCCTCGCAGGTGAGATGGTCCAGCAGCTCCGGCAGCAATACGCGGTCTGCGTTTGTTTCTATCAGCAAACGTTTCAGTTCTTCGATACCCGGTGGAGATAGCCGTTTCATATTCGTAAAGGATTACTGCTTAACTCGTGGCAGGCAAAGGCGCGGTAACTCCCAGCAGATTCTGCAGCGCACTCAGGAACCTGCCCAGCTCCATCGTTTTTTCCCTGGCGGTTTCAACGCCCTGCTGCGTAAGAGAATAGTATTTCCTTAACCTGCCGTCTACTTCCGACGATTCTGTCAAAAGCACGCCTTCCTGCTCGAGCTTGTGCAGTACAGGATATAACGCGCCGAACGTAAGAGCAATTTCTCCATTGGTTTGTTCTTTTACCGCCTGCGTGATCTCATAGCCGTACATGCGCCTGTTTTCGGCCAGGAGGCTCAATACGATGGTTTTCAAGGTCCCGCGGAGGTATTCGCTGTTTGATGTTGTGTTTTCCATGGTTACATATTTCTAACACAAATATATATATAAGATTTTTATATATACAAGAGAGTCGGATGTTTTTTTATCCTTCGGTATATTTCGTTCGTCTTGATATATTCATGTTTCGTTTATCAGGGAAAATGGACAGATTGTTTTTTCAGGATACCAGGTGGTTACTTCTTGCGGAAGCGGTTTATATACTGATACTGATCGGTGTCTGCATCCGGGTAGTGTACGATACCCGCTCGGTCGCCAAAACGCTGGGCTATCTCTTACTGGTCATTTTTGTGCCTGTACTGGGAATGACCTTTTATTTTTCGTTCGGGATCAACTATCGCAAGCGCAAGATCTACACCAAAAAGCTTCTTGTCGACGAGTCAATAAAAGCTGAGCTCCAGGAGAAAGTGGAAGCATACCGTAAATCGGACATACTGGAGCTTTCCGCTGTGATTGAGAACAGGCCTTTGGTGGCATTGCTTTCTCATTCGGGAATGCCGGGAAGCGGCGTATTCCCGAATTCGGCAGTATCTGTGCTTCAGAACGGGGAGCAACTGTTCCCTGTTCTACTGGCGGAACTGGAGAAAGCGGAAAAGCACATTCATATTCCCGGTTCCGGAGCTGGTGCAGGACGGAGGAAAGCTGGTGCAGGTGACAGCCAGCGGCCCCGATTCCGACCTGCCGAATATACTCTACGCCATGATCCAGGCGGTGAGCAAGGCCCGGAAGAAATCCTTTTGTATACCGGGTCAAAGCGCCCCGGATGGAAAGTACTGGTGGAAAAAGCCATAAGATTGCTTTCGCCTTTTATGTAACAATACCTGTACAGCGCTATTCCTTAAGTACTTTCCCGACGAGATAGGCGTTTCCGTTCTGTTCGGCCACGATCAGGTAAAGGCCGCGGGCCTGTTCTGAAAGGTTGATATCGGTTGTGTGTGAGCGCACCGCCTGTGTTTGTACCAGCCGTCCGGACAGATCATACACTTTTACCGAGCCGGCGCCGCGTAAGCCGGTCACCGATACCCTGCCCTGCGAAGGATTCGGGAATGCAGCCAGCTCTGCGGCAGGGGTGATGGTTACCGCTCTGATGCCGGTAATATCTGTGGAGCCGTCAAGATCTGTACTGCGGATACGGTAGTAAAAGGTGCCGCCTGCCGGATGTATTTCGCTGAAAAGATAGGTAGAAGGATTTCCGGAGGCATTTCCCCCGGCTTTGACCCGACCGGCTTCGGTAAAGTATTTACCGTCAGCGCTCCGCTCTATCGCAAAATAACTCGTGTTGACTTCTCTTACTGTAGACCATGACAATACTGCCTGCATTCCTTCCCGGCGTGCGTCAAAAGAGATCCACGTGACCGGCAGCGCGGTAGAACTGAATGCGGTAATCTCGCCCTGCAGACTGGCAGCCGATGTAAAGGCGGCCGTCACATGATTAGCCGCTTCGTTCACCACGCTATTATCCGAGATTGTAAACGATGATGAAGGCGTACTCCGCCTGGCCAGTTTTAAGTTGCTCTCGCTGTTGCCGTTGAGCTCCTCTTCATAGTAAACGATACCGAGCGTACCACTGAATGAAACCGGGCCGGATACCTGGTGTACCCTTTTGATACCCGTACCTGCCGGCCCCGTCAGAGCGGTATGGCTGACAGCGAAGGTCGTGTTGGTAATATCCAGGTTGGCCGAAGGCTGTAGCGTAAGACCACTGACGGAGAGCAACGCTCCGCTTTGTACACGAATGGAAACGCCGGAGCCGACGTATAGCTGTGCCAGAGACTGTTGGCAAAGGAATGTGAAGAACAGGAGCTTTTTCATTGGAAAACGTTTTAGACACCTTCTATCGGGAGTCGGGGTGGGTGGTGATTAATCCTGATGTTGTCGGGCCGAGAGGATCGGTTCGGAGCTTTCCAGGAGCTCTTCCAGTCTTGCCATACGCCGGGTCAATTCTGCGGCTGCCACTTTCCACCCGCTGCTTTCCGCCTCAAGTTTTTTACTTTTTGTTTTTAGTTCCTCATTCTCGCTGATAAGGGCTTTGATGGCGATCATCATCACGCCGTCGATATCGGCAGTGGTAATGGTGGTGTCGGTACCGATGACACCGATACCGTCGTAGCCAAAGGCGGCGAAAAACTCCTGAGCCATGGGACCATAGTGGCGATGGGCGGTTTTATCCTGACCTTTGTAGTTCCAGCTTCCCAGGCGGAGAGATGCGATCTTTTTCAGGAAATCTCTGCCATCGGCGGGACGGAAATTTTCTTTGCGGGTACTGTCGGAAATGGTACCCCAACTGGTGCCGCCGGGGGCAAGACTTGCTCCGATAGTAGATGCTCCGTTCGTAAACAGCCGGTATCCGCCCCTGAAACGCATGGACATCTCATTTTCGGATGAACTGCTTACTATTTCGGCAGAATGAGATTCAAGATCTCCAATCACAAACGCCCCCCGATGAATGCTATGTGCATATCGGCCCATGGCAAAGGACGCGTCTTTCTCTGCCTTTAGTTGGGTGCCCAGCACCAGGGAGCCGTTTCCCTCCGCATCCGAATAGGTGCCAATAGCCGTAGCGCCATATCCGAACGCGTTAACATGGTCGCCGATAGCCTTAGAATCCCAGTTAGTGGCTCTGGCCATGTTACCTATCGCCATTGCATTGATAAAACTCGCCGAGGATTGATAACCGATTGCAATTGAGCTGGTACCGGAAGCTTCTGCTTTATATCCCATAGCAATAGCAGCATCTCTTCCTGATGCTACGGATTGAAAACCGGCGGCAATAGCGTAGCTGCCCGAACCCCTGGATTCGTACCCCATAGTGGTGGAATAATCTCCCGAAGCTTCTGTTTTATACCCTATTGCCGTCGCATTCTCCCCGGAAGCTACGGATTGGTTACCCGTTGCAACCGAATAACCGCCGGATGCGAAGGTGTTATATCCTGTGGCGAAAGAAACGGAGCCGGTAGCCCGGGCGCCCGCTCCTATAGCGGCAGCACCTACGTCGGAGGCAACCGTCGATTCTCCCATCGCTATGGAATAAAGGCCGACATTGCCGGTGTCCCATTGGGTACCTATAGTATATCCCGCTCTGAAAGCGGCTTTGTCGGCGTACCACATCAGCCTTCGGCCCTCGCCGGAAACGGGGACGGCACTGGCATCAGAAGGATGGGGGGTATCGCCCGCTGCCGTAAAAACCGTACTCCCCTCGCTAACATGCAGCTTAGCCTGCGGTGTGGTTGTACCTATACCCACATTTTGAGCCCCGGCCAGGTGAGCCGGTACCAGGAAAATGACAAAAAACAGGTGCTTTTTCATTGGAAAAATGTGATGATGTATCCCTGATAGAGATCGGATGCGATAATCAGTTCCGTGGTTTCTGAGCAGAGAGGATCGGCCTGGAATTCTCCAGGATAGCTTCCAGCTTTTCCAGCCGGCGGGCCATCGACACGTTCCCTTCTTTTAATTCTTCATTTTCTTTGATAAGGGCTTTGATGGCGATCATCATCACGCCGTCGATATCGGCGGTGGTAATGGTCGTGTCGGTGCCGATAGTACCGATACTGTCGTGGCCGAAGGCGGCGAAAAACTCCTGTGCCATGGGACCGTAGTGGCGATGGGCAGTTTTATCCTGACCTTTGTAGTTCCAGCTTCCAAGCCGCAGGCCGGCGATTTTCCGAAGGAAATCCTCACCATTTACCGGAAGGAAATTCTCCTTGCGAGTGCTGTCGGACACAGTTCCCCAACTGGTGCCGTTGGCGGCCAGTGTTACGCCGGAAGTGGTCCCGTCGCCTGCCACGCCCGTTAACAGGCGGTATCCCCCGCTAAAACGCATGGTCATCTGGTTATTGGCAGTGCTGTTGGTCGTGACCGTGCGATAGTCTCCTATTATCGAGCTCCCGAAGTAACCTGCCGTGCTGACATTCATGCCCATAGCCGTCGAATAGTTCCCTGAAGCCGTGGTAGTATTGCCCATAGCGGTCGAGTAGTTTCCGGAGGCGGTGGTAGTGTAGCCCAGCGCTGTTGAGTAGTTCCCGGAGGCGGTGGTCGAGGTCCCCATAGCGGTAGCGTATTCCCCTGAAGCGGTTGTCGAAGAGCCGAACGCTGTAGCATAATCCCTGTCGGCTGTGGTCATGTAGCCCAATGCAGTGGAGTAGTCCCCCATTGCCCTGACGTCGAAACCTAAGCCTACCGATACCTCTCCCCATGTCTGACTGTCGTAACCCATTGCAAGGGAGTAGGGGCCGAGGGCATGGGTGCGGTAGCCGGTAGCCATGGAGTTGTAGCCGCTGGCCCTGGAAGACATGCCCAAAGCCACAGTACCGTCGTCAGAAGCGACCGTAGATTCTCCCATCGCCACAGAAAAGAACCCGGTATTATCGGTATCCCACTCATCATCCATTGTATATCCTGCCCTGAACGCCCCCTTGTCGGCGTACCACATCAACCGTCTGCCTTCTCCCGAGACAGGGGCAGGCCCGGGGGAAAGGGAAGGGTAACCCGGCGCTGTAAAAATGGTGCTTCCTTCGCTTACGTGCAGCTTTGCCTGCGGGGTAGTGGTGCCGATGCCTACGTTCTGTGCTTTGGTATAAAAGCAGAGCAGAAGAAACGTGCAGCTTGCTAATAGCCGGAGATGCCGGGGTAGGAATATGTGTTTCATTGGGATAACGTTTTGATTTTCAAAAGTGTACCCCAAAGTTATGCCGGGTGTGTCCCGCAGGTCAATTCCCCTTTCGGGTGATTTTCCGCTAAAGGATCAGAACGATACCAGCCGTTCTTTCAGTGCTTTGGCTACGGCTTCGGTACCGCAGGAGACGTGAAGCTTGGTGTAGATATTCTGCAGGTGTTTCTTGACAGTGTCGAGGGAGATGAAGCACCGGTCGGCGATCATTTTATAGCTGTTGCCTTTGATGAGATATTGCAGGATCTCCTTTTCACGCGCCGACAGGTTGTAAGCGTCGGCTTTCAGACCCTGGTCGCGAAAGTAGCGGAATACCCGGCCGGCCACCTGCGGGCTCATGGGCGAACCGCCCTCCATTGCTTCCTGCAACGCGCTGAGCAGCTTTGCAGGCGGTGTATGCTTGAGCAGGTAGCCGTCGGCGCCGGAGCACAGGCATTCGAATATCCGCTCTTCGTCGTCAAATACGGTATAGATAACAATCCGGGTGTCGGGCCTGAGGGATTTGATCGCCCGCAACGCCTCCGCGCCGGTACGTCCCGGCATGTCAATATCCATCACGACCAGGTCGGGTTGGTGGTTCAGCACCTCCTTTTCGGCTTCCAGGCAATGCTCGAACGCCCCTTTTACGCTGAAAAATTCGCCATCGTCGAGCAGAATTTGCAGCGACTGGCGAAGCTGGCTATTGTCTTCGAAAATGAGCAGTGAAGTGGTCATAGACAAATGTAAAGTAAGAGCGCTTAACTGTAAATTACCCGATCGGGTGATTTTATGGAAAGGTCAGACAGGCATGGTCAGCGATACGGAGGTGCCTTGTTCCGGCGCCGATACGATACGGAGCAGGCCGCCGAGCAACTGGGCCCGGTGGCTCATATTACCCAGTCCGTCGCCGCGGGTTACTTTTTCGGGGTCGAAGCCTACGCCATCGTCCTGCACCTGCAGATGGAGCGTATCATCGTTCAGTTCCAGTTTGATCACGGCCTTTACCTCGCGGATGGCCGTACCCCGTGCATATTTGACCAGGTTATTGACTGCTTCCTTGAAAAGCAGATAAAAGTCGCGCCTGCGGTCCATGGGGAGGCTGATACCTTGGGTTTCTTCCGGGAATCCTATTTCATACGAAATCCCGGCGCCTTCCAGCATGTCGCCTGCGTACCGCTTCATCTTGACCAGGAGATTCTGCAGATCGTCGTACCGGGGATTGATATTCCAGACGATCTCTGAAAGGTGTTCGCTGATGCGCTGTATATTCTCCCCGGATTGCCTCAGGTAGTCAGCCGCCTGCGGGACATTGACAGTGAGATTCCGCTTCGTCAGCTCGTTCAGTATACCCACATTGGTAAGCGACGAGCCGATTTCGTCATGAAGGTCTTTGGAAATGTGGTTACGAATGGCCAGGAGGGCTTCTTTTTCCCTGAGTTTCTTGCGGAGCTGGTAACGGTTGAAGAGCACCCAGATGAGCACTGCCAGGAGCGCCGCAGCACCCAGGCCCGCTGTCAGGAGCATATCTTGTCGTTGGTGCTCATTCCGGAGCTTTTCGATCTCAAAATCCTTCTGCGCTGCTTCGTACTTCACCTGTAGCTCTGCCACATGGCTCCGGGCTACCCGGTCGACCAGGCTGTCTTTGAGGGCATGATACATGGAGGAGGCGTCAAGTGCATTTTTAAAATCGCCTAGCTGCCGGTAATAGGAGGCCCGGCTGTTGTAATAGTCGCGGAGGAATTCACGGTTGTCGAGTGTATCGGCCATCCGGAAGGCTTCGCGGTAATAAGTGTTGGCCAGGGTGGTATCGGGCAGGCGACCGGCGATCTCGGCAGCGAGCCGGGTTTTGTCGGCCAGGCCGGGCCAGTCGCCCGTTTCACGGCTGAGCGCGAGAGCCTCTTTCAGTGTAGCCAGGGCTTCGCGGTGCCTGCCCTGACGGTCGAGCAGCGTGGCCAGGTTGAGCTGGCCCTGCAAGATGTGTTTCTTCTGCCCGTTGATCCGGGCAAAATGCAGGGCCTGCCGCCGGTAGGCTACCGCCGAATCGAGCTCGTTATATTGGGTATACATATAACCCAGGTTGCCGGCTACAGTGGCCTGTCCGGCCGGGTTATTGTTTTTCCGGTGTACGGCCAGCGCCTCTTTAGCATAGCGGAGAGCATCCTCATGCTTGCCCAACTTGAAGTAGGTATTGGCCAAGTTACCTGCCGAATTAGCCCATCCATGCATATTGCCGAGCTTCTGGTGCAGCTCCATGGCCTTAAAATACCAGGCTGCTTCCTGCTCCCGTTCACCTTTTTTCCCGGCTACCATGCCCAGGTCGTTGTACAGCACAGCGGTGTATGTGGAGGCTTCCGCTGCGAAGTGGCCGTCGAGAGCCTGCCTGAAGAACCGTTCCGCAGCAGGAAGGTCGTTGTTATACATTTTGTATTTTCCCTGCTGGATCTGCGCGATGGCCATCATAAACCGGTCGTTCAGCCTGCGGGCAATCCTGATGCCGTTTTCCCACAGCTCACTTACGTCGGTATTAGGTGTATGCTCGACGCGGAGAAAGGCAATTTTCAGGTTTGCCCATCCCTCGCCGCGGGTCATTCCTGTTTTTTTGCTAAGGTTGAGAGCCTGTTGTGCCAGGTTCATTGCATCTGCCATTTCCCCCACTGCATCGGCTGAATCGAGCAAAGCATAAATCCTGATCGAGTCTGCCGGAGTATAGGATTGCGCCTTTGCCGACCATGATGCAGCGAAGATCAGAAAAGCGGGCAACAGGTTTCGCATACGCTCGATGGATTTTCCCGGAAATTAATATTCAATTCTTATTTTCTTTCCGTTTTTCCAGGATTTTAGTATTGCCTCGCAGATAGCTGTGGACACCAGCCCGTCTGTTGCGGAAGTTTCGGGGGTACGGAGCCCCGCGACTGTATCCAGGAATGCGGTATGCTCTGCGCGGAAAATATCATCCCTGTCCTGCCGGAAATTGATGGTGTCGACGGACTGAGATTTTTTATGCCCTACACGCAGCATTCCCTGCTCGTAGTCCAGTACAGCCCATCCTTCGTCGCCGGTAACTTCATAGCAGTGACGCTGAGGCATTTGTATGTAGTTAAGATGGATGTGCGAAATCAGCGGCGCATCATATTGGAGGATAATATCAGCTACATTGGGATTGGAGCTGAACTCCATTTTCCCTCCCTCAAATCCCGGAGCATAAACGCTTTCAGGGCGGCGGTTCAACAGCCAGTAAACGAGATCGGCCTGGTGCGAATAATCGAAGAACAGGGAGCCGGGGTGGGAAGCCTGGTATCTCGACAGCGAATTAACGAGCGTAATGTAGGTTCCGACGCGTGCGTGCAGGTGCAGGACATTGCCGAGCTCTCCCTCATCGATGAGCCCTTTCAGCAGTTGCATTCCCTTTCCGAAGTGGAGGATAAAACCGACTCCGAATGCAAGCCCCGTCTTTTGCACTACCGAAGTGACCAGCCTGGCCTCTTCAAGCGTCGCCGTCATCGGTTTTTCACAGAAGACGTGTATGCCGGCCTCGAGCGCCCGGATAGATTGCGCTGCATGTAGCGGCGTGGGTGTTGCGAGCCAGACGATATCCGGTTTGGTTGCCAGCATATCGTCGAAGGAGGCGTGATTTGTTACATCGCCGAGTGTCTCTTTGGCGGCTGCGGCAACCGCCGGATTTACTTCCAGTATCTCGACCCTGACATCGTTTCTTTCCCCGAGCAGTCTTGCGTGCCGTAACCCGATGGAGCCCAGCCCCACTATTACGATCCTGTATTTTATTGCCATACCGAAA
>CAZLTN010000082.1:0-24823 GCA_964562455.1 uncultured Cytophagales bacterium | reverse complement strand
TCCCATTGTACTGATACTTATTCACCGAGTACGTTTGACCCTCGGGAACAGCACCAGCAGAAGTAGCGATACTCAACCCGAAAGCAAAATACTCTGTCTCCTGCAAGATAACACCTTCCCCGTTGATTACCGCACGCACATTGCCCAGGTGATCTTTTAAATAATAATTAGCCGTGTATGTATTCCCGTTCGAGGTAACGGCTATCTGCCCCTCATCGGTACCGATACGCGTTAGGTAGTTGTTTTCATTATACTCGAAAATCCCGGCATACTTGGTATTGACCGTATTGTTGGTATTGCTCATGCGCTGCTTGGCTCCTGCACCGTCATAGTGGTATTGCACAGTCTGGCTGTTGACAGAAATCTGCCGGGGCAGGTTGAGAATGTTGTAGGCTATCCCTGCTCCTTTGTTCCCGTCGGAAGTCAGGTTCCCTGCGTTGTCAAACTGGTACACACTCGTGCCCACCTTGACCCCGTTGCTGCTCACGCTTCCGTCGGTGACCGTATTGAGCCTTCCCTGCTCATAGGTGTAGCTCAGGTTGTCCCAGGCAGTTGAACCGTCGTTGCGCTTCAGAAAGGTAATGTTGCCGCTCTTGTCGTAATTAATGTCGTATTCTTTGTAGTTATTGCCCGATATCCCTTCAGCGGCCAGCAGCCTGTTCACACCGTCGTAGCCGAATTTGTACCCGACCCAACTGCCGCCCCGCCGCCACAGCATTTCTGCAATATTGCCGTTGTATTGGGCATCTGCGCCGGCAGCCGGGTCGATATATTTGAGCTCAACGCCGAAGTTATTGCCGCCACCGGTCTGTCCTTCTACTTTCTTCAGCCAGCTTCTCGGCGTAAAGCTATGCGCCAGCTTCTGCCTGTAGTCAGACCCGGTGGCCGAATGGAGGTATTTGTTTTTGAGAAGGCCAATGCCGTTATAACGCATGGCCGAATGCCAGGTATCAAGCTTGACGTTATTCTCCTTTTTGACTGTGTGCTTTACAGCCAGTATGCGGTCGGCGTGGTCGTAATGGTAGGTTTTTTCAATGGAGTTCGTGCCGGTAGAGACTTGCTGGCTGATCATCTGCTTTTCCAGGCGACCGTCGTAGCGAAGGCTGCTGGTAGTATATTCTACTGCATTTGATCCTAAATCGAAGAGCTGGCGGACCGTCTGGATCACCTGAAGGCGTTCGTTATAGTAAAGGGCCGTATAGTACCAGGTAGTACCATAGCTCCCGTCGGGGTTAAGGATCCGCGCGGCAGTGGCGGTCACCTGGCCTTTTACATCGTCACGTTTGACAGTAGGATAGCCGCTTATGTTTATATTTGAAAACCCGGTTATCCCTGTGGGATAGGAGTCATAATAAGTCCGGGAGAGGGGTGTTTCAATGCCGTCTTTCTTCTCTCCTGTCTCGGTCACACGGTTGAGCCCGTCATATTTGTAATACGTGATTTTATTGTTGGCATCCTTGCTTTCCGATAGCAGGTCACGGTCGTTGTAGCTCATTTCCGTGATCCCTGCACCGGGGATACCTTTTTTACTCATCAGGCCGCGGTCGTTGTATTCATAGTAAAAATAGTTATACGAACTGCCGTTATCCTGGTATTGGGGCTGGAGCACAAACCGGAGCCGGTCCAGATCGTCGTATACATAATAGGTATCCAGGTTGGTATTATTCTCGTTCTTATTGGTATATACCCGTCTGAGCACGGTCTGACCCTGCTTGTCCTTGTATTCGCGGCTTCGGTTGCCGTTTTCATCTTTGGTTTCCACATACGAAAGCTGGTTGCCCCCGTAGTGACCGGACGACTGGAGGGAATTGCCTGATACGGTATAAAGCCTGACTTCACCGCCGCTGTTGACCCCGTAGATGAATTCCACAGCCTTGTCCGTACCCCCTGCATACTGTTTGGTCACCCGGTCCAGGGGCGAGGCTTCGTACTCTGTCAGCGCATAGCCCCGGTTATTGGAATTGGCAAAGTTGGATGAGTTGTTGTAGTAGCTGTTGGCATTGCCGGGCGCCCCTGACTGGTAACCTGCGTTTCCGCCGGCATGGGGATAAGGCATGGATACCTGTGATACTCTTCCGTACTGGTCATAGGTGGTGTGGGTTACCAGGTCGGCAGGCTTGTTGGAGGAAATATCGGGACTGGTGAAGACGGAAACATTCTGGAGGGGCCTTCCCAGGCCGTCGAAATAGGCCACGTCCTGGGAGGCGACGTTGACATCGCCGCTCCTTGAGGTAGTGGGTGTTTTATAGGTCTGGGTGATGACATAGTTGCGGTTGCTGCTTTGGGCAAAGAGCGTATTGGCCGTGTAGTTCAGGACCAGAAGCAGGGACAGTATTTTTTTCATGAGTATCTTACGTAGAGGTGACTCCCTTGTTTATCGTTAAGGATTCGGGCAGGTTTTCTGGGTGAAAGCCCATTTGTAGAACCCGAATACATCGCCCGGGTCGGAGACCAGGGCCAGATCAGACTCTCCGTCCGACAGGTTACCCTGCCCCCAGTTCCTGACGCTGCCGATCCGGTAAGCCGTACCCTTTCTCTCGATCTTAAACCGGTTCTCATCGCCCGTGCCTGTTAGTGCGGTTTGCGACCACAACTGGTGGTCGCCCGAGGCGCTCACCTGAAGGTCGATGATGTCGTTCTCGCTTCCTCCCTGGTTTCGTACACCCAGCACATAGCCGATCTTGGTGCCGTCGGTGCTGCCCTGGGAGACCAGCTTGAAATGCCCGCCGCTTTGCTCGGGAGTCATGCCATGGCAGCCTTCATAAGAAACCACCGTCTGACTACCGATCATAAATCTACCGGCATCGTCGCTTTGGAAATAGAAAGTATATTCTCCTTGTGTAGTCACCTGCAGGTAGCCGGTGAATTCAAAGCCAAAGTATTCGTCTTTGTTGCGGGGGTTCAGTGAAAAATTGGTAACTGTGCCGGTCTTGACCGGGGTCTGACCATTAAGGCTGGAAGTAGAGCACCAGTTGTCGTTGGCAGCGCTTTCGAAATAGCGGTAGTCCAACCCGGCGGTAGGGCCCGATGGGTTCTCAGGGTCACGGGGAGAAGCGCATTGGCTGCCGCCGCAGCCAGGAAGCCGGCCTGGCGCCAAGAGAGTTCCCGATAGGGAGCGAATGGCTGTACCTTAAGATTTACTGCGGTGTAAAATCGGCTCATGCCATTCTGGTCGGGCAGCTATACCCTGCAATTCGTCAAATGTTGAAAGATGGAATTATAAAAAAATTCTTTTTCGTCAATTTCAGCGACCTGGAATTTCACCTGCTACGACGGATGCCTCCGCATCCATTCATCCATCGAAAACCGCCCGGAACCCACGATGTAAAACAGGACGACCAGGAACAGCGTCACCATCGAGACCCAAAGCTCGGAATTCAGATAGGAAAACCCCTGACGGATATTGACGAAAAACACCGCCACCAGCAGGATAGGGATCTGCACCAGGCAGGATATCCTCGTCAATACACCCAAGGCAATCAGGAAGCCGCCAAAAATGTGCGCGAAGGCCACGTAATGAACAGCCATGACCGGCCAGAGGTCGATCTTCAGCCCGTTCACAAGCTCAGCCAGGCGGGTGGTATCCGAAATAAAACCGATTCCCTTTATAAAGAGGAAAACCCCCAACCCGATACGGACGACGTCAAGCCAGGCAGGATGATGCCTGTCGCCCCAATACTCGATTTTGTGGAAGACATTCATACCTTCAAGAATTAAATACTTGAAAATTTACAGACTATCTTCCAAATAGTCAATTTTTTGACCCATTATTTTTAGACACAAGCCAGGGATGTTCAACGTATCCCTACCTCATGAGTGACCGTTCTTCCCCTGCCGCGGAGCACAAATTTGTTTTCGTAGATATCCAGCACCCCGTATGCATTGGTGCTTTCGGTTTCTATCATTCCCTCCGTCGTGATGCAGGGAATCCCTTTGTAGGTACCGAAAGCGCCCGGGTGATGGTGCCCGCTGATGGCGCCCTTTACGCAGGAGTATGACGCAAGTGTTTCCAGGATTTCTTTGTCGTTCAAAGCAGTGAATCCTTCTTCCGGAAATAAGGGATGATGCGACAATACCAGGACATTCATCCCCTTCCGCTCAGCATTTTTCAAAAGCTTCGTCAGCCATCTCATTTGCTTTGCGCTTATGGCGCCATTCCAGGTCTTGTCATTATTCCTCCCTCTTTTTTTGATCCTGTCGAGCGCCTCGGCCAGCTCCTTCTCTTTTCCCGTTCCGGCCACGTTGGCGTAAGATGCTACTTCATTAGTGTTTAACATAATAAACAGCCACTTTCCTTGTCTGAAAGAATAGTACTCACCGGGCATTCCCAATTGCCTGTACAGGGCTTTATTGTCAGTTATTCCTACATAATCATGGTTTCCCGTAGTATTGTATACCTTCCGGTCGAGCGCTTTGAGCCGGACCAGGACCGCTTCCATATCGCCCGGATTCCTGTCGACCAGGTCACCGAGATTGACCGAAAAATTCACCTTTTCACGGTTAAGGTCAGCGACACATTCTTCCAGCTTCCCCAGCGAACTGCGGTAATACCGGGTGCCTGCAGGATCAACATCGCCGTACTGGATATCGGCGATGACGCCGATACGGAGGAGGGGTGTGTCCTGGCTCCGGGCAGCAGGCGCCCAAAAGTGCAGGAGCAGTAGAAAGAAAAGGTTCTTTGGAAAGGTCATCGGATTTCAGGAATAACGTTTTAATTACCAGCCGGGATTTTGCTTCAATTCAGGGTTAAGAGTGATTTCATTGGTAGGAATACACTCCAGGTAGTCTCTGTCAGCCCTGAAGTTATACCCGTTAGGTAACTGAGGCGCATACGGATCTACAAATCCGTCGACATCAACGCGGTAATTGATGTTGATCCCAAGCCACTCTTCAGGATTAAAAGGGTATCCTTTCGGTCTTTTACCCTTCAGCAAATTGTGAGCCGCCCATCGCCTTATATCGTCATACCGGAACCCCTCACATCCCAGTTCAACCGTTCTTTCTCGCCTTATTTCGTGCAACTCATCAGGAATTGCGTAACCATAATCCGCAAAGTATTTACGGTCGGGATCTGTCACTACCCTGAAATCGGGCATTCCTGACCTCTTTCTCAACAAATTAATCGATGCAGCGGCAGCGTTTGTAAAGCCTGCTCCATATCTATCCTGAGCTCTTCGTAATGCGCAATGGCGTCAGGCTGCTGATTCTCCGGGACGCTGCAATATCTCACCTCTTCGAGGCCGGCATCCCGGCGCAGCACCCTGCGGAGGTAGTTGTAAGCCCGGTGGCGGACTGTTTTGTAGAGATACGCACGGTAAGAAGTACTGATGTCCCTGAAGGCATCATTTTCGTAAAGATCGCAATAGGCTTCCGCTACCAGGTCTTCCGCAATGGACTGGGAAGCACAAAAACGTGCGGCATGACTGCATAAAGGAACATAATACCTGCGGAACAGCAAATCGCATCCAAGCCTGGGATCTTTCTCGAAAGCGCCGCGTATGAATTGCTCACTGTCGATTACAGCCGTTTCAGGCGTCTCTACCGCATCCGGGCTATCTTCTCCCGGAACAGTATTGTCGTCGCTGCAATCTTTTATACCGTCGTCCTTCTGCATGGTTTACCGGTTATGAACTTTTCGTCGCATCTGTCCCTTTTTCAGTAGACACGCAGCTCCCGTAAAAACCCTTATGCGTTTATGAAGAAAAAATAATTCCCGTCTTTCCGGAGCCGGTTAGTTTCAAGCACCTGGCGTCAAGCGCTCCGGCAGCAGCCCCGCTTATGCCGCATAGCGGCTACCCATCTGTTACAAAGAAACGTTTAGATTACATCCAATGCCCCGCTAGGGGCTACCCATCTGTAGCAAAGAAACGTTTACGATTACATTCGATGCCCCGTCAGGGGCTACCCATTTGTGTCGCTGGATAGCCCCTAGCGGGGCACGTTTAAAAATTCCGAAATCTTTTTCTACAGACAGGTAGCCGCTACGCGGCACGGCTCCGGTGTTACAAAGAACACCTAGACCTTCGTTATCCCCGGAATAGGCACCTCCGAAACCGGCCATTTCAGATCCCACCTGTAGTCCTCGTATTTCGGCCCTATCGAGATGTTCGAATTGATCGCATCTTCCCAGGTGATTTCCTGTCCGCTGTATGCTACCATTCGCCCCAGGATACCCAGCATCGTGCTGTTGGCCATCCATACGCCGTCGTTAATCGGCTTCCCGCTTCGTATCGATGCAAAGAATTCGTCCTGCTCGGCCTGGTGCATCACGTTGCTTTTGCCCTGGAACTCCCACGGATTTTTGCCCGTGATTTTATAGTTTTTGTATATAGACACATCGGCTTTCCCGTCAGAACCGAATACTTCTACAGTATTTCTACCGGGACAGCCCAGGTGCTGGCGACAATAATTATAGCCTTTAACGCCGTCGGCATATTCGTACTCCACAGCAAAATGATCGTAAATATTCCCGAACAAAGGATCCGTACGCTTCTGGCGGCCTCCTATCCCGATAGCCTTTATGGGCGTACGGTCGCCCAATACCCAGGCCATCATATCGAGGCTATGCACCGATACTTCGGTAATAAAATCGCCAGACAGCCAGTGATAATAATACCAGTTACGAAGCTGGTACTCCATATCCGTCCAACCCGCCTGCCTGGGAAACGACCACAATTCCCCGCCATAGCGGTAAGTAGTCACAGCGCGGATGTCACCGACGGCGCCGTTAAGGACCCTGCCGAAGGTTTCGCGGTTCGCTTTGTCATACCGGAAACAGAATCCGCTCACCAGCGAGAGGTTTTTCTCTTTTGCCAGCTTCGCAGAAGCCAGGATACTGCGTACGCCGGGCGCGTCTACTGCTACGGGCTTCTCGGCGAAAGCATGCTTCCCGGCTTTGATAGCGGCTGCCAGGTGAGCCGGCCTCGCATAAGGCGGGGCAGCCAGAAGCACAACATCTACGCCCGAATCTATTACTTTCTGGTAAGCGTCGAAGCCTATAAACCGGTGTGCATTGTCGACCTTTACACGGTCCCCACCCGTTTTCTGAAGGGTAGCTAACGACTGGTTGAGCTTATCTTCAAAGACGTCGCCCAGTGCGGTGATGTTTACACCGGGATCGGCTTTTAACGCCTGCAGGGCTGCACCGGTACCCCGGCCGCCGCATCCTACGAGCCCTACTTTCAGCACGTTATTTTTATTTTCTTCAAATGCCGGGCCGGCAAAAGTATCGAGGCCTATCAAAGCAGTCCCCAGTACGGTAGCTCCCGTTTTCTTTAAAAATGTCCTGCGGTTACCCGGGTTTTCAGGGTGAAAAGTGTTCATAAATAATGATTAAGGTTTAAAGAATAACCGCAAAATTACAAATTTTACGCGGTTTCAGGGAAAAACCTGTTCCGGTTATCTAAACCCGTATAACGCATCCGGAATACTCCGGGGAGTACAGTCTGCCTATTCCTTTATCTCTCCGGGAAGGTTATCCAGGTCGCGCATATCCTGCGGACGACCCGTAGCCCGCTTATTACGTATCAGGTCAGGCAGGCTTATAAAACTGACGGGAATATTCTGAACGGTGAAAACGCTGCGATTCTTATAACATTCATCAAAAGTCACCCCCAAAGTGAAGTTCATGATGTCAATCCAACCGTCGTAACGGCTAAATGAAAGATAGCTGGGTACTCTGGTAAAATCTTCCGGCACAAATTCTCCATCCGTAAATCCATAGCGTGTCAACGCCCTTACAAGACGCCATGCATTCTCTTCACTTGGAGCGACAAAGATGTCGATATCGCCCGTAGTGCGCAGATACCCGTGGGCTATTACGGCGTGTCCGCCAAGCACTACATATTCAACCTCTTCTTCGTTGAACAGGCTTATCAGACTTAAATATTCTTGTTCCATTATCAGAACCCGGATTGGCAGGATTGGAGCGATAGATGGACTTCGCAAACCGGATCAGCTTCAATGCAGCTTCAAGCCGTTCTTCCGGAGTTTTGGCCCACCAATATTCCTTATCATAAGAAGGAATATCATCAAAGGAAGTAGATTTATAAATCCTGCTCATATAGCAAAAATACATATTTCTGCTATCCATGCGGCTCTCCCGCCATTTTATTGTTCGTCCTCGTATCTTTCATGAAGATAAACATCAGGAGTGAAATAAAAATTGCAATTGTAATATACCAGTAAAACCATGCTTCATGGCCGATATTTTTCAGCCATAACGCAATATACTCTGCCGATCCGCCGAACACCGCAACGGTAATGGCGTGAGGCAGGCCGACTCCTATTACTCTGATCTCTGCCGGGAATATTTCTGCTTTTACCACCACACTGATGCTTGAATACGTGCTGAGAATCAGCAGATACGCCACAAGAAGACCGAATATCTCCCAGTTTGAAGTGGCGTTACTGATCGCCGTCATCAGCGGTATCGTCGTCAACACCCCCAATATACCGAAGGCGATCAGCAGGGGACGGCGTCCGATTTTGTCGGAGATGGCTCCGAAAAGAGGTTGTACCAACGCAAAAACCGACAGGCTTACGAACGTGATCAGGGTAGAGTCTTCCTTGGAGATCCCAACGGTATTCACCAGGTACTTTTGCATGTAAATGATAGCCGTATAAAACGCGAGCGTCCCACCCATAGTAAGCCCAACCACCATCATAATGGCCTTCGGGTGTTTAACCAGTTGCGGCCATATCCGTTTTTTCTCAGTGTTTTTCGTACTTGCCGCCTGGTAGGCCCTGGTTTCATGAAGGTTATCGTTCAGGTAAATCATCCCGAAGGTAAGCACGCTTCCGATGACAAAAGGTATCCGCCAGCCCCAGTCGTGAAGCTGCTCATCGCTCAGTACAAATTTTTGAAGCACAATCAGCAGGCCCAGCGCCAGTATCTGGCCTCCGACGAGCGTTGCATACTGGAAACTGGCATAAAATCCCCTTCTGTGCGGAGGGGACATTTCCGTTAAATAAGCAGTAGAAATTCCTGTTCCGCCGCCGATGCTCAGCCCCTGGATAAGCCTGCCCAGGAGCAGCAGAATGGGAGCGTATACCCCGATCTTGCTGTAGGCGGGCGTTATGGCGATCAGGATAGAACCAAACGACATAAGGTATACGGACAACAGCATAGACTTCCTGCGACCAAACCGGTCGGCAAAGCTTCCGAGCACCCATCCGCCTACCGGACGCATAAAAAAGCCCAGTGCAAAAACACCGGCCGTCTGCAGAAGCTGAACCGTCTGGCTGCCATGCGGGAAAAAGGAAGCTGAAAAATAAATGGCAAACGCCGAATAAATATACCAGTCGTACCACACCAGGAGATTGGCAAGGGAGCCGCTGATGATCGCCTTGATGCTGCGTTTGTTAGGGTCAGTGTGTGACATTATTGTTAAGAGACTGCAAAAGTCAAGGAATAAAGGAAATTAAGAGCCACAAAAATAGAATTAAATTTATCTACGTTTGAATTTCCTGAACAAAAATGGCAAACCTGTCAATAACCGGTGCTTCAGTGCCAATCTATCTGATCCCGTTAGGCAGGGCTTCCATAAAGCCAACCAGATCGGCGAGCTCCTTGCGGGTCAGCAGCTCATCCAATCCTGGAGGCATCATCGATACGTTGTGAGGCTCAATCGAACTGATTTCATTTCGATTAATCCGGATACCTGCACCGGGCCCGGGTACGATTACAATATAATCTGCCGTTTGCTCTTTGATGATTCCCAGGTAGGTCCCGGCTTTGGTTACTACGGTGGTAGACTCATGCTCGCGCGCAAAGCTCGCACTGGGATACAAGATGGCTTCGAGCATATCGTGACGGGACCGGATATCGCCGATATTAGTAAGATCGGGGCCAAAGTCTCCTCCTTCATTGCTTACCGCATGGCAGGCCGAACAGGCGCCCTTTCCGAAAAACAACTTTCGACCTTCCAGTACATCTCCTTTCGGCAATTCTTTTTCCAGGCTTGCCAGCCTATCGAGTCTTTCCGCATTCTGTTTGCGAAGCGTGTTAATCACTGTCTGCGAAGCGCCTTTTACGTTTTCCGGGTAAGTCGAAAGGATCCGAAGCAGATCCGGTTCTGAAATATTGGTTAGCCTGTCAGAAGACGAGCCAAGCGCTTTCACCAGGTTCAGACCCGCTGTTTCACTTTTTCCCCCTGCAAAAACTTCTACCAACGCGGGCAGCAAGAACTGATCAGCATCAGGGAGAAGTCGTGCGATCTGTACCAACTGATTTTCCGAAAGCGTTGCCCGGATCAAAAGATTGGCTGCAGCCTGCCGGACAGGGGCTTCATGGTTTTTCGAAAGAAATGACGAAGCAAGTGCGAAATCGCTGTCCTTTATAGCGGGATCAGAAACCAGCTTAGCCGCCAGTGCTTTGATTCTCAGGCCCGCCGGGGCACTCCCGCTGTTCACAATTGAAGAGAGTTGAGGATCCAGCCCCGCCAGCCTCCGGGATTGGATAAGATTTAATACCTCCGACTGGATCTCCGGCGAGGAACTGTCGAGCAATTCGCCCAACTGCTCCGTCCATGTAGCAGGAAACGCCCTGATATCGCATTTCCCCATGACCGATAAAAGAAGCAGCTTCCGTTCTGCGGAAATTTTAGCACTCTTTAAACGCTGGGTCAAAAAATCCTGGAGCTCTGCGCTTTTACAGAAAGTCACCATCAAGTCTCGCAGCGCAATCAATTCTTCGTCTGATCCGGATGCGCTTTCCAGCTCTTTATCCAGGAACGATACGACTACGTCAGTCCATTCAGGACGATGAGTAGCCACCCAGATGCCCGCCGTCCTGAGCTCTTCATTACTGCTTCCCAGAAAAGGGAGAAGATGCTCTTTCTTCAATTCAGACCGGTCCATCTGGTCGAGGGCAATGAGAGCCGCCTTACGGGTTTTATCAGGCGTTCCGCTTAAAGCTTTTACCAATGGCCCGGAAACTCCGAGCTCTATAAGGCTATGAATGATAGCGTGTTCAGCAAATCGGTCGTCAACTGACGCAGCCGCCTCCAGAAGCGCAGGAATTGCCCTGGTATCGCCAATCTGCTCCAGAGCCGTTGCCGCCTGCCGGCGTACCTGCGGCAAATCCGTCCGGACGATCTTCATAAGGACGTCCGTGGATTTATTATCTTTTGCAAGTCCAAGTATACGGGCCGCAGCCGTACGCAAGGCAGGTTGCTTAGACAACAGGTAACTCCTGACTGAAACCAATGCCTCAGGCGTTTCGATCCTCGATAAAGCAAACAATGCTTCCAGTTTCATTTCTTGGCCAGGGGCAGACTGTATCTGTTTTTTGAACAAAGGGATTACCTTGTTCCCTTCCCGGATCAATGCTTCGGCAGCACGGGTGCGTACGGCGGGCCTTTTATCGTTCAGAAGTGCGTCAAGCTGTGTGGGCGTTTGCCGGGTCCAATCGATCTTTTTTCCCCAGGCATCTGAAAGAACAGGGCTTCCCTTTTTGCGGATACGATAAATTCCCCCAGCAACCTCGGGCTTGGCTACTCTCGACAGCGGGCATCCTTCAATAAACCACCCTCCCGTCACTACAACCAGCATACTGCCATCGGCATCCTGCAATACGTCGGTAGGATGGCTGTCGGTCATCGAAGAAGTCATAAAAGGGGAGTCGGCGGTAGTGTAGCTCGCCCCTTGCGCGGTAACCACATGACGCATAATCCGCCCGGTATTAAACTCAGCGCTGAACAGGTTGCCGTTATATTCTTTTCCCCACAAATCTCCTTTCAAACGCATAAGACCTGAAGGAGCCACCCGGGCTGTCTTGCTCATAACGGGCATCAGCGGACCGGTAAGCTTTAACTTGTCTTCCTGTATAACAGCCAGGGGCTTGGGATATACCCCCCCTTCTACCCAGTGCATCAGCGCATCCCGGTATCCTCCCTGAGGATTCACAAAATAAGTCATCGTACCAATGGTCTCTCCCGAAGGCATAAAAGCAATCTCTATAGCGTTGTCAAAACCTCCCCCGGACATGGATTCCAGTCTGGTTCCGTCAGGCTTGCAACGCCATATCCTGGCTCCCTTGCCTTTTAAGTGCTTACCTTCTTTAGTGGTGATATCAAACCCTCTACGGGCATCAGGCATATAAAACCAGCCGTCGGGCCCTATAAACGGGCCGCTTAGCGTAGCAGCATTGGAATGCAGTACCCAACCGGTTAAAATCACTTCCCTGGTATCCGCCTTCCCATCGCCATCTGTATCTGTATATTTTACCAGGTCCGGCGATTCAGCTACATACAAGCTCCCCTGATAAAAACTACCGCCCATCGGAAGCGGGATGTGATCGGCAAAAATCCCGCTCCTATCAAAGACTCCATCCCCGTCGGTGTCTTCGAGCAACCTGATATGGTAAGTCGGGTTTTCCAGCATTTTTGCCGTCCCCATGTTATTGGTCCCTGTCGATTCAAAAACAAACAATCGGCCGGATTCGTCAAAAGAAGCGAACATAGGATAGGAAAGCAACGACGGATCGACGGCACGCTCTATTGTAAAACCATCGGGGACATGGAGACCCAAAACCGGTATTTCTTGCCGGATTACGGGCTTAAGGAAAGATGAAAAAAACAATAGAGAGGTAAGGGGTACTATCTTCAGTACCCCTCTTCGGGTTATAGGAATCATTCTGTAATACTTAGTTAAATTGTTATTCGAACGGGTTCAGCCTATGGCTCTGTCTAGTAAATTCCTGGTGATCTGCTGTACCCTGATGTCCGGCCCGTGCGGCCGGTTAAAATGTGACCACGGCAGGGTATGTCCCGGCGGACTGCTTAACCCCTGTGCCCAGAAAATGGTAGAAGCATTGAATATGAAGTTGTCTTTCGGCCCCGGATAAACTACCGACTGCCATTTGGAAGGATTATCTCCTCCCTGCCACGCAATGCCTTCTGCAACCACTTCCAGGCCCGGTAGATCCGGAGCATCACCGTGAAACTCCCAGCCTATCAGGCCAGGGATGTAATCGCCCTTTTTCACGCCTGTTCCCTTAAATATCCAATGATCCGGGTTCACAATGATCCAATCCCCGCCGCCGTTGACAGGTCTTATATTCCGGACCCCCATTAAAAGGCCCTCATCCGGCCCGCGTTCGGGATAGGGCCCGAAAAGTTTCTGCCGGTCTTCCGCGTAATAATTATTAGCCCCATATGGTCCCCCACGAAAGATTCTGCGCAACGGAATTCCCTGACTGCTATCTGAATAAGGAGATAGCCAGCAAAGCGTATTACCCGAGAAAAACAGTAGGTTAACCCCCTTTTCTTTCAGCATTTCCACGCTCCTGAACTGGCGGATATCCCAATACTCGTCGTGTCCGACACTCAGGAAAGCCTTCGCTTTAAGACCCCTGTCAGGGGTAACCATATCGCAGTTGGCGCAGTAGGAGACATCATACCCCTCTTTTTCAAGAAAATAGGAAAACGGGCGTTCGAAAGAGATAAACTCCCCCGAACCAAACGACAAAGGATCGTTAACGATGCCGGTGTACTGCGACTGTCGGCCATAGGGGCGATCAAAGCTCACTGCCGCCCAAGGCCCCTGGATCCCGTCGGGATGAGTATAGAGAGAGTAGTTGCTCGGCCACCGGTTATAGGCCTGCCACGTATTGTCGGAACACTGGAACAACAGATCTACCGGGCGCTCATCGGTTACGATAAAAATAATATAGCTTTCCCAGTAGGGCTCATCTTCTTTTTCGGGTAATGTCCTCAGCTTACCCAGGTACACTCCGCTTAGCCAGTCTTCCGGAATGACAAGACTAGTGGAAGCCTCCCACTGACACTCGTGCAGGTTCTTTTCCCCCGGAGCCGGGACTTTCTGCTTTTTCCCTTTCAGAGGACCGATACTTTTTACCAACCGGGCGCCCAACCCACCGTAATAGCCGGTACGATAGATGTCCAACCTGTACGTACGGGCCGGCGAGGTAGAAACCATAATATCCAGCTTCTCACCTGCCTTCAAGCTTTGCCTGGAACAATAGCCCTCGATCAGGGCCGTACGTTGCTGACTTGTATCGTATCTTACACGCGTCAGTTGCCAGTCAGCCGAACCTTGTTTCTTGTTCTCCCTGACAATACGGTTGTCTTTCCCCGGTCGAGCCTGTATCAGAGCGCCTGCCATTGAGAGCGTCAGGCCTTTTTCTGCAGCCACTTTAATGGCTTTCCTGCGGGTGAGTCGGGAATTGTCTTCTTTTTTCATGAATTTGTAAGTTATCAGCCTTCCCTCACGGAAGACTTTTGAAATATTATTCAGGAAATGGCCTTGTCCAGAAGGTTACGGGTGATCTGCTGTACCCGCGCATCCGGGCCGTGGGGGCGGTTAAAATGGGACCAGGGGAGTGTATGCCCAGGCGGACTACTTAACCCCTGTGCCCAGAAAATGGTCGAGGCGTTAAATATAAAGTTTCCTTTGGGGCCGGGAAAGATCACCGATTGCCATTTGGTCGCTTTTTGACCACCCTGCCAGGCAGTCCCTTCTGCTACAACTTCCAGCCCGGGGACATCCGCCGCATCACCATGGAATTCCCATCCTACCAGGCCTGGTATCGCGTCTCCCTTTTTCACGCCCGTCCCTCGAAAGATCCAGTGTTTGGGATTTACGATAGTCCAATCTCCTCCTCCATTGACAGGCCTGATATTGCGCACCCCCATCAACATACCTTCGTCAGGACCACGCTCGGGGAAAGGCCCGTCTGTATTTTCCCTGAGGAGTGCATGGGGCAAATCTCCTCCGTAAGGACCTGCACGGAAAATTCTCCTGTTGGCAACCCCTCTTTCGCTATCGCTGAAAGGTGATACCCAGCAAATGGTATTGCCGGAGAAAAACAGCAGGCTAACACCCCGTTCTTTAAGTATTTCTACGCTGCGAAATTGCCGGATATCCCAGTATTCGTCGTGTCCTACACTCAGGAATGCCCTGGCTTTTAATCCACGGTCTGGTATAATCATATCACAATTAGCACAATAGGCAACATCGTAGCCTTCTTTTTCAAGGAAGTAGGAAAACGGGCGTTCGAAAGAGATGAACTCCCCCGAACCAAAAGAAAGCGGATCATTGACGATTCCCATGTACTGTGATTGCCTTCCGTAAGGCCGGTCGAAGCTAACTGCAGCCCAGGGACCTGAAACTCCCCGAGGGTCGGTATACAACGAATACTTGTCCGGCCAGCGGTTATAAGCCTGCCAGGTATTGTCCGAACACTGGAACAACAAATCCACGAGCCTGTTATCTGTTACAATGAAGATAATATAGCTTTCCCAGTAGGGTTCATCTTCTTTTTCGGGTAATGTCCTCAGCTTACCCAGGTACACTCCGCTCAGCCAATCATCCGGGATGACGAGGCTGGTGGAAACTTCCCATCGGCATTCGTGGATATTTTTATCGCCCGCGGGAGGGCGCTCCTGCTTTTTTCCCGTTAGGGGACCGATACTTTTTACCAACCGGGCGCCCAGTCCCCCATAATAACCGGTACGATAGATATCTAGCTTGTATGAGCTTCGAGGTGAGGTAGAAACCATAATGTCCAGCTTCTCACCGGCCTTCACGCTCTGTCTGGAACAATAGCCCTCGATCAGAGCTGTACGTTGCTGACTTTTATCATACCGTACACGTGTCAGTTGCCAGTCGGCCGAACCCTGCTTTTTGTTCTCCCTGACAACAGGATTGTCCTTTGTCGGCCTGTTCTGTGTCAGGGCACCTGCAATAGAGAGCGTCAGGCTCTTCTCTGCTACTGCTTTAATGGCTTTTCTACGGGTGAGCCTGGAATTGTCTTCTTTTTTCATCGGAATAAAATTGAATGCACCCCGCCCCTTTCCCCCGATAGTCATCGGAGCTATAAGGGGAAAGAGAGACGACGGGACAATACGGTTTTAAAACATTATTCAGGAAATGGCTCTATCCAAAAGGTTCCGGGTAATCTGCTGCACCCGCGCATCCGGTCCGTGAGGACGGCTCCAGTGCGACCAGGGTATGGTATGCCCGGGAGGCATACTGAGGCCCTGCGCCCAGAAAATAGTGGAAGCGCTGAATACGAAATTCCCTTTTGCACCTGGATAAACTGTTGAGCACCATCTCTGCGGCTTATCTCCTCCTACCCACGCCGTTCCCTCAGCGACAATCTCTAATCCCGGAATAGGAGGAGGATCTCCAAGATATTCCCAGCCGACCAGGCCGCGAATCCGGTCGCCGTTCTCAATACCAGTCCCTTTGAATATCCAGTGCTTTGAATTAACAATGGTCCAGTCGCCCCCGCCGTTTACAGGCCGGACATTCCGAACACCGATCAACAGTCCTTCGTCGGGGCCCCTTTCCGGGTAAGGGCCATTCTTTTTTATCAAAAAATCGGCACCCTTATGATTACCATATGGCCCGGATCTGAAAATAGCCCTGTTCGGTACTCCCGCACTATTGGAGCTGAATGGACTCACCCAACAGGATGTATTCCCGGAGAAAAAGAGTAGACTGACTCCTTCGTCCCGCAGCTTTGTAAGGCTGTGATATTGGCGGGTATCCCAATATTCGTCATGTCCGACGCTGAGAAAGGATTTGCACTTCAAAGCTCTTTCGGGCGTGAGCATGTCACAGTTGCAACAGTAGGTTACGTCATACCCGTGTTGCTCCAGGAAGTAGGCGAACGGTTGCTCAAAAGACAGGAACTCACCTGATCCAAAAGAAAGGGGGTCGTTAACAACTGACGTGAACTGAGCCTGTCTTCCGTAAGGCCTGTCAAAACTGACATGCGCCGAAGGTGCGTGATCGCCATCGGGATGCGTATAAAGGGAATAATTGCCGGGCCATCGGTTGTAAGCCTGCCATGTATTATCTGAGCACTGAAACAAGATATCGGCAGGCCGGTCATCTTTCACTATAAAAATTACGTAACTCTGCCAATAGGGGTCGTCGCCGGAAGCCGGTAACGTCGTCAGACGGCCCAAGTATACCCCGCTCAGCCAGTCATCAGGAATTTTGAGACTGGCTGAAGCTTCCCATTTACATTCATGCAGGTTGTTGCCGGCCTGAGGTTTCGGTGTTTCCTGAATATCTCCCTGGAAAGGCCCCAGTTTTTTTACAAGCCTGGCTCCCTTGCCTCCGTAATAGCCGGTCCTGAAAATTTCAAGCTCGAATTTCCGGACCGGGTTCGTAGAGACCATAAAATGAATGGTCTCACCAGCCTCCACGCTTTGTCTGGAGCAATATCCTTCTATCCAAGGCATCCGGTGGCCTTGCCTATCTGCACGCACCCTCGTCAAC
The DNA here is from genome assembly GCA_964562455.1 of uncultured Cytophagales bacterium. Taxonomy (GTDB): domain Bacteria; phylum Bacteroidota; class Bacteroidia; order Cytophagales; family Spirosomataceae; genus Ravibacter. The sequence goes on along the minus strand of CAZLTN010000082.1, from coordinate 7,567 downwards.
TGCCAGTCGTCTGATCCTTTCTTTGTATTCTCATTCCGGATTAAATCAACTCTGCTTTTTCCTGGTCTGCCTGCATTGGCCTCATACGTTGAGCCCAGCAACGAGCTTCCCAGGCCCAATACTGCCGTTTTCCTGATCGCTTCACGCCTGTCTATATTTTCGTCAGGTATATCCATGAGTCTACTATGAGTAATGATAATGGCATTATACAATCATTTTTCCCCAGAAAATCGACCCGGGGTAAAACTCCCCGGGTCAACCAGGTATGTTCACCATCCCGGATTTTGGGTAAGAGCAGATATCCCTCCTTTTTCCCGCACGCTCAATTCAATCTGCTGCAATGGTATAGGCATCAGCTCATGCTTACCTTTCACGAAAACTCCCTCTTTGTAATTGCTGTTTGGGTTAAAGCCCGACCGGCTTCCTTCGCGCTTCATAAACGCATTTACTTCCGTTGTCACATCGAAGTCATTTCCATCATAGCGAACCAGATCAAGGAGGCGGTGATGCTCCATCGCCAGTTCAAGCCTCCTTTCAAAACGTACTGCTTTGCGCGCATATGACTGCCCGTTAGCTGCAAACTGGCCACTGTAAAGACCTACTTTATAATTGGCGGCGGGAATATTGGTAAAACCACCGGTAGGGTTTGCGGGGTTAATATAGGTATGTACCCAACCGGCTGGATCGGCCGCACGAGCGCGTACCCTGTTGACATATACTTCTGCCTGCGCCAGACTCCCCACCTCTACTTCACATTCTGCCGCCCATAGTAGTACGTCTGCGAAGCGGATAAGATTGTAAGGGTTGCTGGTACCTCCTCCTCCTCCCTGCCTTTCTGCTGCCACATTAGCTTGTGTAGCTATATTCTTAATTGAGCTGTACGGTCCGGAAGTAAACTGATTCCGTATCCAGGCCCTGCCGGGATGAATACCCCAATCCAGGTAGGGTATACCCCGTCGACCTACGTTATAGTCAAGACGGGAATCCAGCGTACCCGCATAAGGCGTAAACGGCTGATCTGAAGTTAGTCCCTGATCGTGTGGGATCGGTGTATTGCGATAAGTATCAAGCAGGGGCAAGCCGGTCACAGGATCAGTCTGGTAAGCATCCACCAGATCGAAGGTAGCCTGGTACCAGCCATAGCAGCAAGTGGCCGGTCCCCCGAACGTCCCATTGTAAAAATCCATAGGATTACCATTGTTCCCGTTGGCCCCGTCATTCACTGACATCTGGGCAACGAATATTGCCTCAGGGCCATGCTTCTTGGCTGTCAGGAAGTTGTCACCGTATTTAGGCAGCAGGTCATATTTCTTGCCGTTTGACGTCCGCCCGTTGCGGATTATGTCGTCCAGCAGGGGCTTAGCCTCAGCAAACTTTTTCTGAAACATATACGTCTTGGCAAGGAATGACTTCGCTGCCCACTTGTTACCCCTTCCTACATCTCCCTTGGTTTCAGAGAGGTTGTCTCCGGCAAACTTAAAGTCCGCCTCGATTTTCGGATAAACGGGGTCGGTATTGGTTACAAAGTAATTCCCTTCCGAATAGCTGATCGTCTCATCAATCCAGGGCACGTTTTTCCAGAGCATGGCGAGGTAGAGATAATAAACGCCTCTTAACAAACGAGCTTCCGCTTCAACCTGGAGCGCTTCATCGGAAGTGATGTTGTCCACCTTGGGAAGTATTCTCAGGACATCGTTGCAGCGCTGCACGGCGGAATACAAAAACCGCCACCGATCATTAAACTGAGCCATTGACGGGTCTGTCAGGAAGGCGTTGATCGGGCTTACACCGCTCTCTGTTCCGATGCGCGCATCATCGGTCGCCAGCAGCACCGTCCATCCCGAAGTGTAGTTTCCACCTACAGCACCGCCTCCATCAAGCAGGGAATAGGCTCCGATCAGCAGTCCGTTTACTCCCTCCTTTGTTGATAGCGTTGTTTCATTAACAGAAGCAAACGGCTGTATTTCCAAGAAGTTCTTATTACAGGATGGTGTCAACACCAACAGAAGCAACCCGGTGAATACAAATAAAACATTAGGTTTCATAACTATGATGGTTTACTGGTTTCCACTAATCAAAAAGAGAGATTTACACCAAAAACAAAGCTTGTTTCATTGTTTGGATAACCTCCAAAATCAATTCCGAAGCTAGCGGAACTACCTGCCAATTCAGGATCCAGGCCGGAGTACTTCGTGAGCGTAAACAGGTTTGAAGCCTGGGCATATACTCTTAGATTGGACAAACGGAGCTTTTGCAGAACGCCTGGACTTAAACTATACCCCAGGATCAGTGATTTTAACCGGAGATAAGAGCCGTCTTCCACATAGAAGGAATTGGATACCTGGGTGGTGCTGAAAGAAGGCGTAGCTTCCACTTTAGGAATAGTCGTCTTTGTGTTTTCAGGCGTCCAGGCATTCAAAAGATCTCTGCTCTTCTGTTCTTTGTAGGAAGACATGAAATGAGTATACACTTTAAGGCTATTGTAGAGCTCATTTCCCTGGGATCCGTAAAAGATTCCTGTAAAATCAAATCCTTTATAAGTCAGGCCCAATGTCAGCCCATAGGTAAAATCCGGGTTGGGATTTCCCAGATGTACCTGGTCATTGGCATCTATCACCCCATTGCCATCCGTATCCTGGTACCGGAAACGCCCGGGCGCCGCGCCGCTTTGCGTAGGAGCCTCGGCTATTTCCGATTGGCTATTGAATAACCCGATAATTTTATACCCGTAAAAGGAGCTCACCGGATGCCCTACTTCATTTCTTGCAATATTTCCGATGGCGTACTGAGAAGCAGAATAGAAGTAGCCCGGATCAGGAATATTCACTACTTTATTTTTGTAGGAAGTAAAGTTTAATCCGACAGAAAAATTCAGATCTCCTTTGATATTATCCTGGTACCTGACAGAGGCATCGATACCGGAATTCTGAATGTCGCCGATATTAATAGTAGGGGCTGTCGCATCCCCCAGGATCACGGCGGGAAGCGGCTGGGAAAACAGGAGCCCTTTGATGGATTTTTTATAGTATTCCAATGAAGCAGAGAGCTTGTTATTTAGTACAGTAGCATCAAAGCCAAAATTCGATACGACGTTTTCCTCCCACCCCGTATTTAAATTACCGATCCTGGATTGTGCAAACCCCTGGACAATGGAAGTGCTCGACCCTGTAATATCATAGTAGGTATTCGCCAGGCCGCTCCGGTATAATGAAAAAGAATTGTCGCCGCTTACATTGTTCTGCGATCCTAAGACCCCGTAGCTTCCCTTCAGCTTGAAATCGTTCAGCCAGGTCAGGTTTTCCATGAATCCTTCTTCTGAAATCCTCCATCCCAGCGATAACGAGGGGAAAACCCCGTACCGCTTATTAGGCCCAAATGCCGAAGAACCGTCTCTCCGGAGCGTAAAGCCCAGCAGGTACCGATCATTGAACGCATAATCCAGACGGCCGAATATCGAAAACAGGGAACTTGCTGAAATAGAGCTGGTCGCAGTAATATTCATGGTCCCGTTGTTGATGACGAGGTAATTGAGATTTTCCGAGAAAAATCTCGCCGATCCGCCTGTAACTCCCCGGGAATCGCTCTTAATCGCTTCCGTGCCCAGTAAAATATTTACTTTATGCCTGTTCAGCAGCCTATTGTAGCTCAGGGTATTGGTCCAGGTCATCGTCTTGCCGAAACTGCTCCCTACGCTCAGCATATTATCCTGGGTGCTTTGCTCGATATTTTCGGTTTGTGTAGCCGTAAAGTCCTGCGTATAGGTGTTGGCTATATTGTACCCGATACTCGTTCTTGCGACGATGTCCTTCAGGATATCGACTTCCGCATAGGCGTTTCCTATGATATTCCAGGTTGAATTAATGTCTTTTTCCGTATTCCGGGTTTGCACCGCCACCGGCTGGCCAATTACGCCGAGATCCGGCCCTCCAAAGGTTCCTGCCCAATTTCCCTTAATATCCTTCAGGGGCACAACCGGCGACATCCTGTAAGCCGCAGTCAGCATTCCGGTGTTTACGTTAGGCACGCTTCTCTGGATAATATTGGCGTTTTCTCCAATCCTGATGTTCTTTCCTATGTTAAATTCCGTATTGATCCGCACAGAATACCTTTTTTCAAAAGCTTCTATCATCGTTCCCTTATGATTCAGGTAAGACAGGTTGAACAGGTACTTGGATTTCTCCGTCCCACCGCTTGCAGTGAGGCTATGACTTACCCGGGGCGCTCTTTTGAATATATTGTGGAACCAATCCTCCCCGCTTTTGTTTACCTCCTGGATAATATAGTTTTTCCCCGCATTCCTGGATTCATAGTAATATAAAGACGGATCAACTGCCGGATCGCCCGTCATTACAGCACCGGCGCCTTTGGGCCCCCGATAGGTATAATCAGGCATGCCGTTTTTAAATAAATCATTTCCGGGAAAGGCGGTGTTCATCACCTTCATCCAGTCCTGGGAATTCAACACGTTATAAGGATTTCCTGGCAGAGGATTTTGAATACCGTAGAATCCCTCATAACTGATAACCGGTTTGCCTATTTTCCCTTTTTTGGTAGTGACCACGATTACACCATTAGCGCCCCTCACCCCATAAATCGCCGCCGCACCTGCATCTTTAAGCACCTGGATCGACTCTATGTCATTGACGTTGATATTATTCAGATTCTGCTGGATCCCGTCTACCAGGATCAAAGGGTCGGTATTGCCGAAAGAAGTAACACCCCTGATAAAAATTTTGCTCGGGGTGCCCGGGATACCGGAGTTTATTACATTCATACCCGAAACCATCCCCTGAAGAGATTCCTGCGCTGACCCCGGCGTAGTTCTGTTAAGTTTATCCATATCTACTACGGATACAGAACCTACTATATCCTTTTTTCTTTGTGCAGAATAACCTGTTACCACCAGTTCATCCAGTGCCTTCGTATCAGACGACAGTTGAACTTCTATCATTGTCCTTTTCCCCACCACCACCTCCTGGCTCACATATCCCACAAACGAAAACACCAATACAGCACTTTCATTTGGCACATCTAAAATAAAATTCCCCTCTCCATCGGTCGTAGTCCCCTGCTGCGTGCCTTTCAGCAAAATACTTACACCGGGCAGACCTTCCCCTTTCTCATCGGTTACACGGCCTTTCAGCGGGGGAAGTATGACCGGAATATCGGGAAATACAGGCGAACCGACTTCCTGGACCACGGTCCCCGGCATGATCATAATCCTTTGACCTACCTGCTTGTAGGTCAGCCCGTTGGGCACCAATATAGCACCAAGCAACTGGTCAAGCGAAACCGGAGCGCCGCTGTGGGATACACTGCGTACATGCCGCACATCTTCCTTCCGGTACATAAAACGAAAGGAGGTCTGCTTTTCAATTTTCTGAAAAGCATGTATCAATGTCTCGTTATTCAGCGACAAGGATACTTTCACGGCTTCCAGGTTCTGTCCGTTCAGCGAGGAAGCGCCTATCCACTGGGTGGTAATGAGCATGCTCAAAAAGACAAACAACGAAAATCGCATGATCTTTTTTAGTGTCGTTTGCGATACGGGGGCAAAATGATGACATGCCCCATATCGGTCAAATACAGTTTTTTCCATACATTTGATCTGGTTAAGGGTAATAGATGCTGGTCAGCATAATGTTGCTTTAACTCCCCTTGCGGGGCATGACGCTGCTGATCGGTTTTGTACGCCAATACATTCCGAAAAGCAGTGTCTTTTTTATGAGGTATTTCTTTTTTTCATTTTATGTTAAATGGTTAGTTGAATAATATCCTCAACTGCCTAAACCTGCTTCCCGTCATTTAGGCGACAAAATAACCCGCTGCTTTTCGGCAGGATTCCTGTCCACAGAGTAGGTTGCATCATTAAATAGTGCCAAACTGCTCAGCACGCTTTCCAGCGTCTCCTCTTTACCGAAAGTAGTGGTAAAACGTTTTTGCTTTAAAAGCTCATCCGTAATCTGCACTTCTGCATGATAGCGTTCTTCGATCAGCAATACTGCCTGTTCTACCGTTATATCGTCGCAATAGAGATCATCCAGTTTCCAGCTGGCTAAAGCATCGGCATTTACAGCCAGAACGTCTTTTTTTGCATCCTCGACATGATAGACTATCTGCTCGTCCGGGCGCAGCACGGCGAATGTTTCTTTTTCATCGCCTACCTGCACCTTTCCGGTGATAACGGTAACCGTTATACTTTCACCTCCCGGAAGCGCTTTTACGTTAAAAGAGGTCCCAAGTACGGTTGTCCGTAATTTGCCGGAATGCACGATGAACGGTTTGTCCGGCATTCGCTTCACATCGAAATATGCCTCGCCCTTAAGCACTACCTCCCGCTTCGGCAGTCCCTCGAAAGTATCAGGAAAATCCAGGGTGCTGCCCGGGCTCAGGATGACGACACTTCCATCCGGCAGTTGTACCAGGTTGTTGGTCCTGGCAGCAGGTGTTTCGACAGGCTGAATAACAGCTTCCGGGGATAGGGTGTTCTTGTCAAAGTACCTGAAAATAAACGTCGTACAGATTAACAAGGCAACGACAGCCGCAGCCACGCGTCTCCATTGAACCCATACCGAAGCTCTTTCAGGCTGCGGTAGCCTGCGCCGTTCGGGTAAAATTCCTTTGTGTATCGCCTCTTTGAGTTGTTCCAGTTCCCCCTCCGACATGCTGTCTGTAACATTAGCTTTCAGGTCAAAGCTCTTATAGTAAGCTTCCAGCATACGGTTTTCATCAGGAGTCGTTTTCCCCTCCCGGTAGCGCTTCAGCAAATCAATGAAAAAATCTTCCTGCATAATCAAGCCGGGTATCTGAGCACAAGAATTCTACCAATCCCAGAGATATATCCTGTCTGGTTACTCGGGTTTTAAATCTGTTCTATTATTACAGTTCCGGGAAATTAAAATCCGCCCACTGCAGCGGTCAATTTTTTTTCAGACAACAGCAAGGAGGAATACCAGCCAGCATACGATCCCGGTCTTCATTTTACCCACCGCACGTCCAAGCTGGTTGCGCACGGTCTTTTCGGAAAGCCCCAGATGCTCCGCTATCTCGCTGCTGCTCATACCTTCGTCATAGCGCAACTGGAAAATCCGGCGCTGCTGATGAGGAAGCCGCTCCATAACCTTGCTGTACGCTGCAAGTAATTCTTCAAACAGTAATCCTGCATCGGTCGTGTCACCCTCTCTCTCCAGCATGAAAAGGACATCTGAAACCGGTACAAACCTGCGCTCCTTCTCCATCCATTTAAAAACGTGATTCCGCACCGCTACATACAGGTATGACCTGAGGTCTTCTACTACCGGAGCCTGCCCCGACTGCAACCGCAGCCATAACTGCGAAAATACTTCCTGCGAGATATCCTTCGAAGCCTCGACATTTCCAAGGCGTTTATACGCGGCGTTGAACACGAACTTCCAATACCGTTCATAGAAAGTATCGAAAGCCGCCGTATCTCCCTCAGCAATACGAACGAGGAGGTCGCGATCCTCTGCATACGATATCTGTCCCATAGCATTAAAGAAAGGAGTAGCGGAAACCGGGCGATTTATTCAAAGGTAGCAGTCCGGAT
>CAZLTN010000081.1:0-24964 GCA_964562455.1 uncultured Cytophagales bacterium | reverse complement strand
AACGACGAAGTAATGGCAGGTTATTATCCCGGTGCATACCACATCGTCGACCAGGATAACGACGGAAAGATCACAGCCGACAAGGACAGGGTCTTCTTAGGGCGGTCTGAGCCGGCTTATTCTTTCGGTGTCCAGAGCGAAATGAAATATAAAGGATTTGTTTTCCGCTTTTTTGTCAATTCCATACGAGGCGGAAAAAATGGCTATCTCGGCGGCAACGCCCCGGCCAATGTACAGTCAACCGGGAATTTTGCCAACCTGAATACCTTTAGCTACGACTTATGGTCAGTAAGCAACCCGGGCGGCAAATATGCCATCGGATGGTCGGTACCCCAGATAAATCCGACTCCTTACTATTCGAGGAGCTTTGTCCGGCTACAGGATATTTCACTGGCCTACCAACTGAATAGCGCGCTGGTAAACAGGATAGGCGGAAGGCATATCAAGGTTTTTGCCAGCGGCAAGAATCTTGTTACCCTCACCGACTGGGATGGCTGGGACCCCGAAACCGGGCAGGGTATCAATAGCGACGCATACCCGGTTTTAAAATCGTTTTCATTAGGTATTGAAGTAAGCTTTTAACGGATACTGCTATGAGAAATTTAAGATTATTCATATTGACTACTGCGCTCCTCGTGAGCCTCAATTCCTGTGATGAACAAAAGATCCTGCAGGAAACCCCATTGGATTTCTTCAGCCCGGAAAACAGCTTTGTTACCTACGATAACTTCCAGAGCGGGCTTACCGACCTGTATGCAAAGGTGAGGAACATTCACTATGGCGCTACCGAATACAAGCCTTATCTCACGGCTACCGATATCGCTCATGACGGCCGATACCAGCTCACTGCGCGTTTCGGCGGACATACCAACTACCTTGTGCCCACCAACAGTGACGTACTGCTGCATTGGAGAAGCTGGTACAAAATTGTCAGCAATGCCAATACCATTATCTCCAGGGTTGAGCAATCGGCTCTCAGCGATAGCGAGAAGAAGCTGATCAACGCTGAAGCCCGGTTCTTCCGTGCTTTTGCGTACCGCTTTCTGGTTTATCTCTGGGGCGACATTCCTTTGGTGACGCAGGAGGTAACTTCTCCGCAAACTGATTTCATACGAAATTCAAAAACAGATGTTCTGAACCAGATTATCGAAGACGCCAGGATCGCCGCCGATAATTTACCTGCCATTAACCAGGTCGTGGACGGGAAAATATCCAACCTCGTTGCCTACCAGTTGCTGGCCGAGACCTATATTTCGGTCGAGAACTACGACGCGGCTATCGCAGCAGCCGGCGTGGTGATCAATGACGGGAATACCGGTTTGATGACCAGCCGGTTCGGAAGTATGGCCAACCAGAACCCGGTCGATAATTTTCTGAAGTTCGCCCAGCCCGGCGATGTCTACTGGGATTTGTTCAGAGTAGGAAACCAACGTAGAAGCAGCGGTAATAAGGAAGCACTTTGGGTTGTTCCTTACGAGGTCGACGTACCGGGAGGCATCCTTTCTTCTTCGGGAGGATACGGTCATTTCCATACACTGGAACGGGTGGCGGGACCTGTCCCCTGGATCACGTTGAAAGACCCCGATAATAACGAGGGGGTAATAGGACTTCCGATGTCCGATTACAACACAGCGGGCGCAGGCGTTTCGCTTATGATGAACACCCGGTATTTTCTTTATGATCTCTGGGAAAGCGATTGGGACAACGATATCCGCAATGCCCCCCACAATATCATACGGGATTTTGTATACACCAACCCGGCGTCGGCATGGTACGGTAAAAGCGCCGTCAAAAACCCCGGTTCCACATTAAGAGATCAGCCCTGGAGATGGTACCCCCACCCTTCCAAGATTACCACGCCGCACCAGCACCCCGACGGCGTTTACGAAGACAAAGGCCGGGGTACGATCAAAACTACGGCCGGCGCATTGTATCGCGATCAATACCTGATGCGGCTTGCCGAAACATACCTTCTGAGAGCGGAAGCATACATGCGGAAAGGTGACCTGGCAAACGCGGCCGCCGATATAAACGTAGTAAGGGAAAGGTCAAAAGCAAAGCCTGTATCACCGCAGGATGTAACGCTGGATTATATTCTCGACGAAAGGGCCAGGGAGCTTGTTTACGAAGAGCCGAGGCGGATCACCTTGCACCGGGTAGGGAAATTGGTGGAGCGCGTCCGGAAATACAATGATTTAAATAAAGATGAAATAAAGGACTATCACGGACTCTGGCCCGTACCCTTTACGGAAATTGAAGCCAACAAGGACGCAGAGATGAAACAAAATCCCGGCTATTGATGAGGCATCCCTCTTTTTCTTTGATATTGTTGTTTTCCGCCTTATTCGGCGCCGTAGCAGTCGGACAGCCGTTCCGTAATCATACGGCTGTCCGTGCTACCGCCGACGGCATAGGACTTTTTATCAACGACCGGCAGGTACCGCCGTTTGCCTATATGTCTTACCTGGGCGAATCGCGCAATTTTCGCGAAATGGCGGACTCCGGGCTTGAAATCTTTTGCCTGCTGGCTTACCTGGGCGACCGCGGCATCAATTCTACGTCCGGTATTAAACCGTTCCGCCCTTCTTTCTGGAAGGGAACGGGGCAATATGACTTTTCGGTCATACGCGACGAATTCGAAGAGCTCGTCAGGGTAAAGAAAGATGCGAAGGCAATAATCAGGGTGCATCTCGATCCTCCCGTCTGGTGGGAGCAGCAAAACCCCTCGGAGCTTTGCCGCCTGCCTTCGGGAGAAAGCTACCGGGTCAGCTTTTCTTCAAAAAAATGGCGTCAGGACGCCGGTGATGCGCTTTTGGCACTGCTGAATTGGATCAGGACTTCGGATTACAACAGTAACCTCATCGGCATCCACGTAGCCGGGGGAGGTACCGAAGAATGGTTTTTTCATTATAAAGATCATTTTTATGATGAAAGCCCGGCCCGGAAAGCAGATTTCCGGAATTGGCTGCGGGCCAGGTATCGCCAGGATGCAGCGGCCTTGCGCAAAGCCTGGAATGATCCGGATGCATCGTTTGAAAACAGCCTTCCGGCAGATATCAGCGGGACAGCAAAAGGAAGCACAATTCGCAGAAGGGGCGATAACGGCAAGTTGGATGATACCTTTGACTATCACGGAGGATTAATGGCCGGCCATATCGCTTATTTTTCCAGGCTGGTCAAAGAAGCCAGCCAGGGGCGGCTCCTCACGGGCGCTTTTTACGGCTATCACCTCTTTGTACACGATCCCCGACGCGGGCACGGCTCCCTGGAGGAACTGCTGGGATGCCCCGATCTCGACTACCTTTCCAGCCCGAATGACTACCGGCGTGAAACCGGGATCGACTGGCTCCCGATGGCGGCGATCAGGTCTGTGCAGCTCCATGGAAAGCTATGGCTTGCCGAAAATGACACGCGTACTTCGCTGACGAAGCTTCTGCGTGAAAAAGCTCCACACATCGTGCCCGACGGAGACTGGTACGATAAAGGCGTATGGCTCGGGCCTGAAGATTTGTTTACCTCACAAGAACTTATCTGGAAAAATACAGGGCGAATGCTGGCCTACGGGTATGGCGGATGGTGGTTTGATATGTGGGGCGGATGGTTCAGTAACGAAGGGATCCGGTCGGCCTTCCGGACTACCAACCGGCTCTATCAGGAGTATGTCATTGACAAAAAAAAACCAAAAAACAACGTATTCCGTCCCGAAGTGGCGGTAGTAGTCGACGAGAAGCTTCAGTTTTATGACAATACCTATGGCGGGCTCACCGGGACGCTGCTCAGTAACCGGTATCCTCTGGGGCAGTCCGGTACCAGCTTCGATGTTTATCTCCGGAGCGACCTGGATGCTCTGGAAAAAGAGTCTTACAAGTTGATCTGGTATCTCGGTATCCAGGATTTGTCGGCTAAAGAGCAGCAAACGGTTCAAAGCCTGACGGCGCAAACTGGCTGTTCTATCATTACCGACCACCTTGGTTCTTCTGTTTATAAAAAGGGACAGCTGATCAGCAGGTTCCCTGACAGGGTCCGCTGGACACCGGAACAACTGCGCGAAATTTTTAAAAATGCAGGCGTACATATTTTCAGCGCTGCCAACGACGTAGTTTATGCCGGCAACGGCTGGCTGATGGTCCACTCCGGTGAGGCTGGTAACAGGGAGATCGTCCTTCCCTCCGAATGGACTCTCAGAAATGTCAAAGACAGTACCGCAGCTCCTTTTAGAAGAAAACGGCTTTTGATCGAAGCCCGGAAAGGGGAAACGTTTCTTTATAAGGCTGATCAATAGTGAAGCGCGAAGGGGCGCACTATTCATATCTGCGGGAGAAGCTTAGCGTAACCCGTGGCCACAGAGCCCCTCCCCGGAGGGAAGCCCCTGAGGGGCCGCACATCAGCCGCTCCGACGTGTCGTCCCTCCTGGAGTTGCTCCTAACCAGGACCTCGCCGTCCGCCGGTTCCGCCGACGGTTAATCACATACCGTCCCTGCGGGACTACAACATGAATAAAATTGTGATCATAATAAATAACTAATACCCTTTATATGAAAAAAATATCTTTCATAACCATCATCTTAATTAACAGCTTTTTAATACCGGTACTTTACGGGCAAAGGCCAGACGATAGTCTTCTTAAATTATCGGGATCAGGACTGGAGCTGTTTTTTTCAGGAAAGGATGGCGGATTTTGCGGGATGACATCCGGTAAAGAGCGTATTGCGACTATCAGGCAGTCGTCGGATTCGCAGTCGCTGTGGGAAATGACGCTTCTTGACCGTAACAATCACGCAGTCCGGCTCCGACCGGGCGATTTCCGGCAGTTCAGAAGTCGCTCTGAAGGCCGTGAGAAGCTGGTTCTTACCTGGTCAGAGCCTGCCGGCTCTCTTGTTCCGGGCCTGGTGGTCACAGCGGAAATCAGGCTGGCTGCCAATGATCACTTATCTTACTGGGACCTCAAAATAACCGGTCTGAAAGAGGCGGCGCTTGAAGGTGTCCGGTACCCGGTTATATCAGGCGTTTCGGGCGCTAAAACTTCTCGTCTGGCCACTCCCAACTGGATGGGGCATTTAATGGCCGACCCCATTGCCAACCTTTCGGCAAGGAGAGACAAGACCTATCGCCTTGTTTATCCCGGCGGAATGTCGATGCAGTTTATGACCGTTTACGAGCCGGGTGGAAAAGGGTTTTATGCTGCCTGCAACGACAGCGAATCGTTCCAGAAAGATTTTATTTTCCGCTTAAACGACAAAGGGGAAATGGTCTATGAAACAGCCAGCTTCCCGGAATATACCTATCAGAACGACGCCTACGCGATTCCCTACCAGACCGTAATCGGGGCGTATGAAGGCGATTGGTTTACCGCCGCCGAAATTTACCGCGAGTGGGCTCTCAAACAGGAATGGACAAAAAATGCCCGCCTGAAAAACGGGCTTACGCCGGCCTGGCTTGATGCCACTTCGCTCTGGGTCTGGAACAGGGGCCGTACGCATGAAGTGCTTGATCCGGCCACAAAAATGCGCGAAAACCTGGGGCTTCCGGTAAGCGTACTATGGCATTGGTGGCACCAGTCTTCCTACGACGATACCTTTCCCGACTATATCCCGCCCCGCGACGGCGCCGGACGGCTCACAAAAGAGGTGGCCACCGCCAGGTCAAAAGGGATTAATGCGATCGTATACATGAATCAATTGCAATGGGCAAAATCTACCCCTTCATGGACAGCCGAAAATGCACTCCTGAGCGCAGCCAAAAATCGCGACGGCTCTACTACCGATCATGTATACAACATTTTTACCGGCAAATCGCTCACCAATATGTGCATCGCAACCGATAGCTGGCGCAATAAGTATACTTCGCTGGCCGACACGGTCCTGAACAGCTACAAAGTGGGTGGTATCTATATGGACCAGGCCTGTATCAGTCGTATGTGCTTCGACCCCTCGCACGGGCATAACCTGGGAGGGGGTAACTACTGGATGCGGGGATCGGGAGAACTCACCAGGCAGATCAGGCAGGTAGCCCATCCCGACCGGAGAAGTCAGATCATGCTGTCGGGCGAAGGCGTAGGCGAGTCGTGGCTGCCTTACCAGGATGCCTTTCTGGCACTTCAGGTCAGCATGGAGCGCTATGGCGGCATTGGTACAGAGCCGATCCCGCTGTTCCAGGCGGTTTACCATCCCTACGCCGTGGTGTATGGAAATTACTCGTCACTGCTCAAACCGCCTTACGACGAAATGTGGCCGGATGACCAGCGTCCGGACGATGCGCTCGACCTGCTCGACGGGCAATATAACAGGCAATTCATGATGGAGCAGGCCCGCTCTTTCGCCTGGGGCATGCAGCCCATGCTGTCAAACTACCTGGAAAAGCTGGAAACCAGCCGCAAAAAAGAATTACAGTATCTCTACCAACTGGCCCGGGTCAGGAACAAAGTGCTGAAGTTCCTTTTAAAAGGAGAAATGATGAAAAATATTGACTTCGAGTCTCCGAAGGAAAATATCGCCATATCTAAACTCTCGATATATGCCGGCCAGAAGGAAAAGGTAACGCATTTCGAAAAGGCATACCCTATACTTTATACCTCGGTCTGGCGCTCCGAAGATCAGATGCTGGGTATTGCAGCGACCAACATCGCCGATGCCGGGCATACCATTCCGCTCAACCTGAAGCTGAAGGAGTACGGTATCCTTAAAAAAACCGGCAACGTGTACCTGGTTACCGAAACAGAAAGACGGAAACTGTCCGGTTTCACCAATGGAATGGTAAATTTAGAGCTGAAAATCCCGGGACAGACGGTATGGTTTCTCGAAATCGAACCGGCAAACTGAGCGGTATATACCCTTACCGCTCCTTCCAGAATTCCCTGCTGTACACCCTTTTAAATGGCCATCCCTTTTTCCGCAGCAGGATGGGCAGATAGGCATGCGGCTCCTTGGGAGTTTCGCTGTGGTGATACTGATCGTCGTCGGTAAGGATTAGACCTTCATAGCCGTTCGGGGACTTTATGGTGACATCTGCGAACGGCAGTTCGAAAACGGCTTCGGGAATCCGGGCAGAAAGCTGCTTCTTCAACAGCCAGTCGCCGCGCCTGCCCTTTATTTCTGCAGGGGCAGGCACAAAAGTTCCCTCGGAGACCTTTTGCGCATATTCGAGATAGGCCTTCAGAAGTTTGGGGCCTGCATAAAGCGCCGTTTCGACCTTGAGCTGATGGGGCAAAAGGCTCGTGACCACATGTACCTTCTCCCTCGCACGGGTAACGGCCACGTTCAGCCGGTTCTCGCCTCCGCGTGTGTTGAGCGTGCCGAATTGCATCGTCAGGCGGCCCGCCTCATCAGGCGCATATCCTGTAGAGAAAATAATCACGTCCCGCTCATCACCCTGTACATTCTCGATGTTCTTAACAAACAAGCCCGGAAGCTCGGTGCCGGATTCTTCCAGGTACTGCGTAATAAGCTGCTGCTGAGGATAGTTAAAGGTTACAATACCCACGCTTTTTCCCTCCGGTTTCAGGCGGGCAAGAAGCTCCAGGACTTTTTCCGCCTCTTTTTTGTTGGTTCCTTCCGCCCAGGTCCCGTCGACCTTGTGATAGGTAATGCCCGGCTCCGCAGTGTTAACATATACGAAATCCGGCAGCAAACGCAGGGTTCCATCGTAAAAATGCTTGTTGGAAAACTGGATCAGGTCGAGTGACAAGCTACGGTAGTGACCTGTAAGCTGATAAGAAGGCAGGCTGAGCGCAGCCAGATCCAGGAGCGATTCCGCTTCCAGCTCGGCCGGTAAGTCCTCATCCTCTCCGCCGTTTTCTTCGTACCTGGTTTTGTACAGATCCGTGGGCTGGAGCTGCTTACTATCGCCTGCTACTACTAACTGCTTACCGCGATAGGCGGCAGGCAGCGCGTACTCGGCGTAGCACTGTGAAGCCTCATCGAAAATCACCAGGTCAAAGAAGCCCTGTATCATCGGGAAAATGACGGATGCCGATTCAGGAGAGGCCATCCAGCAGGGTACCAGCCGGAATACATCTTCATGGAATCCGCTGAGCACTTTCCTGATTGGCCAGATCCTTCTTTTTTTGGTAAGCTGGTGGTATAAATCCCTGTAAGTAACCGTATTGCCTAACCGGTTTTTTGCAACATCGCCATAAACTTCCTCCCGGAGCTTCATCTTTACGATCTCGGCGCTCAGCGCCTGCTTCCGTTCCACGCTCCGCTGCAGGTCGTTTTCCCATTGGGACATTTTCAGGGAAGAAACTGCCCTCAGTACAGGATGCCGCCGCTCGATCTGATCGATCCAGGCCAGGCGCAGGCTATTGTCAAACAGCTTTTGATACTGCTGCGGAGTAGCCAGTCCTGATTCTTCACCCTTCTCTTTCAACCGCTCTATCAGAACCTGTTCGGTATGAGAGGCGTCGCCCCACATTGTATCAACTTCAACCAGGTTTTCAAAATCTGCATCCAGGTCTTCGCCAAGCCGCTCCGCATACCCTGCAGGGTCGGAAATGAGCCCGTTAAACTGTTCGGGGACAAGCCACATATCCATTTCATCGGCCAAAGACTCCCATTGCGCAAGCCAGGCAAAAGCTTCCCTGAGCAACTGCTGGAATTCTGAAAAGTCCCGGCTCTTCGCACCGATACCGGTAGCTATTTCAAACCATTCGGTTTCAGAGAGTTTATGAACGAGACCGGCGGCTTCACGGGCATCATCCAGGAAATTCCCGTACTGGTGAAGTATGCCTGCCGGCTCGGCAAGGCTCTTTTTGTCGAAACCAAGCTTTTCATCCGAAAGCTCCTCTTCCAGGATAAGCCGGTTGCGCAAGCGTTTTGCAAGCCTGTCAAGATCGGCAGGTTTTGTCGTAAGCGCATGCCTGCGGCTCAGCCAGAGTACTTCCTGTTTTTCCTTCGAAAACCATTCCCACCATAAACCGCTCACTACCTCACGCTTAGCTGCTATCCCGCTTTCTACCTTTTTGAGAGTATCTGCCAGCCGGTACGCCTCCAGGTAGCCTTCTACTCCTTCCCTGGCTTGCAGGACTCCGCCCAGGCGCTCAATTTTTTCAATACGGTAAGCCGTATGTTCAGCCGAAGCCAGGTACTTCGTAAACAGGCGGTAAATTTTAGCATTACCGACCGCCTCCCGGATTTCGAGCAGCATCTGTTTGAGCTGGTCAGCTCCTACGAGGTATTTTCTCGAAAGCGGCAGAGAAAAAATTTCGTAAAACTGCTTCTCCATCCTGCTAAAAGTATCCGGCCACAGACGTAGCAATTCGCGGATACGCATATGATCGATATGATTCAGCTCCGAAAAGTCCTTCCGCTTCAGCCAGGAGTGCCCCGGACCAAGCTTCAGCAGGAAAGTGAAATACTGTCCCACCAGGCGTTCCGCTTCCGGCGCTTTCTGCATCGGGAATGACTTCAGAAGGTTTGTAAGCGGCAGCTCAGGTCCTGCCGGGTCTGATGTCAGGTACAGCTCCTTTACGGTCAAACCGGCTATTGAATCGTCGAACAAAGCGTTTTTGAACTCCTTGAACTCCGCGGTCAGCCGGTCGGTGAGGCGGCATTCCTGGAGAAACTCTCTTTCCAGGTAAACCGAGTCGAGGCTGTAATTCTCTTTCCGGAAAGCCTCCACCTGCTCAATCTGGCCGGCCATCCGGCGGTAAAGAGCCGAGCGATCCAGGAGGTGATCGTGGATAAGGGCTGTAAAATCGCCTAATCCTGCCTGCTTCATCCTTTCATGTACCACATCCAGGGCGGCCCTTTTCTGGCATACGAGCAATACTTTTTTGCCGCGCGCGGCATAATCGGCCATCAGGTTGCAGATAAGCTGCGATTTCCCGGTACCGGGCGGGCCCTGTACTACAAGGTTTTGTCCCTGCTTTACCCTGATCAACGCCTGCTCCTGAGAAGAATCGAGCGCGAAAGGCGCCAATACGTCTTCTTCCCTGATTACAGTCGTGTCCTCGCCTGCTGAGTCGAGCGATGCTATGTTGAACTGTTCCCCTTCCTGAAGCAGAAAATGATAATCTTCCTCCAGGTAAGATCCCGTTTGCGGGAAAATCCCGAGAACAGCTTCAGGAACAAGCTTAAGCTCCCCGTTTTTTTCGGTCAGTTCGAGGTCCTTGACTTTTTGAGCATCGAAGAACCGGAGTTTGTCTTCAAACAGCTCCTGGTTGAAATTCACATTAAAAGGAGATTCCTTCAGCCACTTATAGAGCTCAGTCCTGAAAATAGCAATATTGGTAGGAAACTCATCAAACGATGTTTCAAGGACGGAGTCGGGAATGGCCACCTCGCTGAACTGCCCGTATGCCAGCGCAAACGACCGGTTCAGATGAGGGCCTGTGTCCGCATTCACCCTGAGGCACCACTGCCCTTTGTCGGTTTCCAGTGAAACAGGAAAAAACAGCAGCGGCGCATGCACCACCTGCCCATTGCTGAACCTGCCTCTTACAAACGGGTACCCGACAAAAAGATTCCTGCTACCTCTTTCTTCCTCGATGAAATCTACCGTACGGGCTATCTTCCGGAGGCGCCTGCTGAAAACATTCGTCTTCTCATAGCGGGGATCGGTCACATCGCAGAGCGCTATCCGCTTCCTCCGCTGGATAACCTGGTGGAGCAGCTCGAAAGCGGGCACATTTAAAAGGAAATCCGCCTCCTGCAGGTCTGCAAACTGCTCGGAAACAAGCCGCGTCAGCAAAAGCGATTTGTTTCGGCTCGACAGGTTGGTCAGGCGCCTGAGATAACTTTTAAGAATACGGCTCATTCAGTCTAAACGGGGCATTCAAAGATTGGTGCATTCAAAAGCGATCAGGCCGGGCGACCGCGATTTAAAGGTAACGTAATATACCCGCGATACGTATCCCGCGATGTGATTGTTTTTTGCTTTCGGCGCCGCAATGGCACAAAATGAAGTACGTTTTTGTTCTGCTTTCATGAAAGTACCGGAATACTTACCCGACAGCGACGCGCTGTATTATCGCATCGGCGGCAACGATACGTTGCAGCGGTTGGTCGACAGTTTTTATGACCAGGTGTTTGTACATCCTTTGATAGGAAGGCTTTTCAAAACCGACAAGGAGCTTATCAAGGAAAAACAGCGGCTCTTCCTAACCCAGTTCCTGGGAGGTCCCCAGCTTTATTCAGAGCGCTACGGACACCCCAGGATGAGGGCCAGGCACCTGCCTCACCCTATCACCCATGACGATGCCTATGCGTGGCTGGACTGCATGGCCCATGCAATCAACTCGCTGGACATATCGGAAGACCTGAAGCAGGAACTATTTGCCAGGTTTCCTCAGACTGCCTTTTTCATGGCCAATACAGACGCTACAGCTACCTGAAGGAGGTAGCTATTTCCGGTGTATTACTGTAGCCTGCGACTGCGCAGCCGCCAGAATGGTCATATCGGCAATGGTAACATGAGCAGGAGCGCTGATTGCATAAAAGATCGCATCTGCTATATCATCCGCTTTAAGAGGCTCGAAACCGGCGTAAACTTTCTCCGCCCGTCCGGTATCTCCCTTAAAGCGCACCAGCGAAAACTCGGTTTCTACTGCACCCGGCGCTATATTGGTTACCTTTATCCCCTGTTCAGTCAGGTCCATGCGCATCCCCTGGCTGATAGCCTCCACCGCAGCTTTCGAAGCGCAATATACCGCCCCGTTCTTATAGGTTTCTTTCCCGGCGATAGAACTGATGTTCACAATATGCCCCGATTTCCTGGCGACCATTCCCGGAACAACCGCCCGGGAAACATAAAGCAATCCTTTCACGTTGCTGTCGATCATCGCGTCCCAGTCTCCGGTATTTCCCTGGTCGATAGTGCTTAATCCGTGGGCATTCCCGGCGTTATTCACCAGGATAGAAATATTCTTCCATTCTTTTCCGAGTGAATTAACAGCATCTGTTACTGCGTCTTCGTTCCGGACGTCAAAGTTCAGAATCTTCACCTCCACCTTACCTTCCAGGCTTGCTTTTAAGGCATTCAGCCTGTCCTCCCTCCGCCCGCATAGTATCAGGCTAATGCCGTTTTTTGCAAATTTCTGCGCTGTTGCCCTGCCTATACCGGAAGTAGCGCCTGTTATCAATGCTATTTTTTTCATCTTAATCCTATTATCAGCCCGGAATCAATCGGATAGCCGATCGCCCGGAGCTCTTTTACTCAAATTATGGCCAATATAACACGGAAATAGAGTTAGAATTGGCTGGGGTGCTTCTTAAATTTGAAAAACCGTACTATACTCCCTTTTCAAAATATGGCCGGAAGAATCAACAACATTCATGATAAATTCATCAGGCAGATACTGACTGACAAAACCCTGGCTGTCTCTTTCCTTCGGGAATACCTGCCTTCCGAGCTCAAAGATCTGATATGTTTTGATACAGAAAATACCTCCCGGCTTATGAAATGGTATTTGTCAATCTTGAACACATATCTGAGGAACAGATACAAAACCTGAAAAATGGCCTGTTGAGGAGCGTTATCATGACCCAGAAGCATTATTTCAACCCTGAAGCGCTTAACAAGAGCATATTACGGATTCTGAATAGCCTGAACCCATATTTGGAATCAGGACTGGTTGACACTATATTTGTTTACATACTGCAAAACAGCTATCTTGATCATCAATATTTCAAAAAAAGCGTCGAAGCGCTCCCATCAAAACTAAATACCAGGATTATGAGCATATACGAAGAATTGATCCAGGAAGGCATCGAGAAGGGTATTGAAAAGGGTATTGAAAAGGGTATTGAAAAGGGTATTGAAAAAGGAATCGAAAAAGGCAAAATCGAAGTTATAAAGCGCCTGCTGAATACCGAAAAGTTCTCAATAGAGGAAATAGCAACCTATACCGACGTCTCCGAAGAATTCATCAAAGAAACAGTTGATCTGAAATAACCAGGATCTGCTTCCTTTATTCAAAGCAGGCTGGATTCTTTGCCATTAACTGCCAGAAATCATGTTTCCTGCCAAAAGCCATCTTATCTTTGTGTGGAAGAAATAGCTGCCGGTCCGAATAGGGCAGCCGGCTTGCACACAGTAATTATGGTCCGGGATGAGTCACAAACATACAGCTCCGGCAAAAGCAGACAACTGCTGCAGTACGGAAACAGGATTAAATTCCAAAGCATCTTCTCCGGAAGAACACCACCACGATCATGACGGACATGATCACACAAATGCAGAACAAGGACTACTGATCGCTTTTATTCCTTCGTTTGCTTCACTGGCAATGCTGATTGCCGCTATCGTCCTCGACAACTGGATCTCTCAGGAATGGTTCGCAGGCTGGATAAGGGTGATTTTTTATGTGGCAGCATATGCGCCTGTAGGATTGCCGGTCATTAAAGAAGCAATTGACAGTATCGGGAGAGGCGATATCTTTTCGGAATTTTTCCTGATGTCGATCGCCACCATAGGAGCCTTCTGTATCGGCGAATACCCGGAAGCTGTTGCTGTCATGCTTTTTTATTCTATCGGAGAAGCGTTTCAGGGAATGGCGGTCCGGAGAGCCAAATCAGATATCAGGTCACTGCTTGACCAGCGGCCCGATGAAGTTTCGGTCCTGGTCGACAACCAACCCGTCAGGATAAAAGCAGAAACCACCGAAATAGGGCAGGTTATCCAGCTGAAGCCAGGAGAAAAGCTCGGGTTGGACGGTATACTGCTTTCCGATTCCGCTGCATTCAATACCGCAGCCCTGACCGGAGAAAGCATACCCGACTCCAAATCAAAGGGAGATAAGGTGTTTGCCGGGATGATCAATCTCAACACCGTCTCACTTGTAGAAGTGACTGCTCGCTACACAGATAGCAAGCTTTCGAAAATACTGGAGCTTACGCAACATGCTACTTCCCAGAAAGCTCCCACAGAACTTTTTATCCGGAAATTTGCCCGGGTTT
Source organism: uncultured Cytophagales bacterium (assembly GCA_964562455.1). Classification (GTDB taxonomy): domain Bacteria; phylum Bacteroidota; class Bacteroidia; order Cytophagales; family Spirosomataceae; genus Ravibacter. The sequence continues at coordinate 11,072 of CAZLTN010000081.1, read as the reverse complement.
ATACTCCGGTAGTGGTGTTGCTTGCCGTAATGGTATGCTTCCTTCCTGCTTTATTTACAGACAATTACCAGTTTTCTACCTGGCTTTACCGTGCGCTGGTATTTCTCGTCATATCCTGTCCCTGCGCACTGGTCATTTCAATCCCCCTGGGCTATTTCGGTGGGATCGGAGCTGCCAGCCGCAACGGTATCCTCGTAAAAGGAGGTAATTTCCTGGATAAGCTGGCGGAAATACAAAATGTGGTTATGGACAAAACCGGAACCATGACGGAAGGTGTTTTCGAAGTACAGGAAGTGGTTTGGAATGAGGGGTTCAGTGGGGAAGAGCTGCTCCCGCTTGTCAATGCACTCGAAAGTCACAGCACCCATCCCGTCGCTACAGCTATCCATCGGTATTCCGGCCATCAATCCCGCAACCGGCGCACCGACAACCCTGTCGTTGCCTTCCGGGATGTCGAAGAAATCCCCGGGCACGGACTGAAAGCCACCGTAGACGGAAAGCTGATCTTAGCCGGAAATTTCAGGCTGCTGGATCTTTATAATGTGCCCGTAACGATCGACCGGGAGCAAATTGTCCATACTGTCACCGCTATCGCTTACGACGGCAGATTTGCCGGTTACATTACCATCGCCGACAAAATAAAGGAAGGGGCTAAATCGGCCGTAACACAGTTGCATGAATTAAATGTCAGCACTACCATGCTGAGCGGCGATAAGTCTGCGGTAGTACGTTTTGTAGCGGAAAAGCTGGGTATACAACATGCCTACGGCGACCTTTTGCCGGAAGATAAAGTCCGCCGTGTAAAAGAAATCAGGTCGCACAACGAGAGCATTGCCTTCGTCGGCGACGGCCTTAACGATGCTCCTGTCATCGCGCTGAGCGATGTCGGAATTGCTATGGGCGGTCTTGGAAGCGATGCGACAATAGAAACCGCCGACGTTGTAATTCAGGATGACAATCCCGGGAAAATCCCGATGGCGATACGGATCGGCAAAGAGACCAGGAAGATTGTCTGGCAGAATATTTCTTTTGCCTTTATCGTTAAGGCCCTGGTACTTGTAATGGGCGCCGGAGGACTCGCAACTATGTGGGAGGCGGTTTTTGCAGACGTCGGGGTCGCCCTGCTCGCCATTCTCAATGCAACGCGCATACAGAGGATGAAGAAGTTATAAATCATCACACCACCATGCCAAACAAACTAATCCACGAAACAAGCCCTTACCTGCTTCAGCATGCCCGCAACCCGGTGGCCTGGTACCCGTGGGGCGAAGAAGCGCTGGAAAAAGCCCGGCTGGAAAAAAAGCCCATCCTGGTCAGTATAGGATATTCCGCCTGTCATTGGTGCCACGTAATGGAAAGGGAAAGCTTTGAAAACGAAGCAATTGCAGAGGTTATGAACGAGTCGTTCGTCTGCATTAAGGTAGACCGCGAAGAACGCCCCGATGTAGACGCCATTTATATGGACGCCGTTCAGGCGATGGGGGTAAGAGGCGGCTGGCCCCTGAATGTATTCCTGATGGAAAATGCCCGGCCTTTTTATGGACTTACGTATCTGCCCCCGGCAAACTGGGCCCAATTGCTGGGCAGCATCCGCCGTGCCTACCGGGACAATTATACGGAGCTGGAAAGTTCGGCGACAGGTTTTACACAAAATCTCAACCAATCGGAAATACAGAAATACGGGCTTGACGCCGGAAACGAAACTTTATCCGTAGAAGAGCTGGACCTGGTGTTTGACAGGCTGAAAAAGCATTTTGACTATGAAAAAGGCGGGATGGACCGGGCTCCGAAATTCCCTATGCCTGCCATATACAAATTCCTGCTCCGTTACTACGATCTCACTCAAAATCCTGAGACCCTCGCTCACCTGGAGCACTCGCTCAACCGGATAGCCCTGGGAGGGATCTATGATCATGCAGGAGGCGGATGGGCTAGATACTCAGTTGACGATGAGTGGTTTATCCCTCATTTTGAAAAAATGCTCTACGACAACGGCCAGCTCCTCAGTGTTTATTCGGAAGCATTTACGCTAACACGAAGCCCGCTTTACGAACAAAGGATCCTGCAGACCATAGACTGGCTCGAAAGGGAAATGCTTTCGCCGGAAGGCGGGTTCTACTCCGCGCTCGATGCAGACAGCGAAGGTGTGGAAGGAAAGTTTTATACCTGGACCTCCGCAGAACTGAAAAGCGTGCTGGGAAATGATTATGAGTGGTTTGCAAAATTGTACGACCTTTCGGACGAAGGCAACTGGGAACACGGTCAGAACCATCTCCACCTTACCCTGCCGCCTGTTTTTGCAGCCCGGGCAAAAGGAATTCCACTCGATGGTTTTGGAGAGAAATACGAGGCGGCTTTAAACAAATTATTTACCGAAAGAGAGAAAAGAGTCCGCCCGGGCCTCGACGACAAAATCCTGGCATCCTGGAACGGCCTGCTGCTTCGTGGCCTGGTAGACGCCTACCGGGCGACTCAAAATGAACATATTAAAGAAATTGCCCTGGCCAACGCCCGGTTTATCAGTACCAGGCTGATATCCGGGGACAGGCTGATGAGAACCTATAAGCAGGAAGCCCGTATCCCCGGGTTCCTGGAGGATTATGCGGCCGTCATCGACGCATTCGCAGCGCTCTACCAGGTCACTTTTGACGAAAAATGGCTGGATGAGGCGAAGTCGCTCGCGGAATATACCCTGTCTCATTTCCTGAACGAGGCGGAAGGCTTTTTTTATTATACCGATTCCGCAGCCGAACCCCTGATCGCCAAAAAGACGGAGTTATTCGATAACGTTATTCCCGCTTCCAACTCGATGATGGCCAATGCGTTGTACTCGTTGGGGCTCATGCTCGACAACGGGCGCTACCTGACCCTGGCGTCCGGAATGGCTCAGAAGATGTCGCGGCTTGTCGCCGGCGATGCGCAATGGGTAGCAAACTGGGCAGCCCTGCATTGCCAGCTGGCTTCCCCTACTGCAGAAGTCGTCATTATCGGTCCGGAAGCCGAAAGCTACCGGAAAGACCTCGATCGTTTTTTTATTCCCAATAAGATCGTACTGGGGGCGAAAGAATCTTCTACCCTGCCATTGGCTGAGGGTAAAGGGGCTGTTAACGGCAGGACTACATTGTATGTCTGTTTCAACAAAACCTGTCAGCTACCGGTTTATTCAGTAGAAGAGGCTTTGAAACAGATTCAGACCATATAATGGCTGGACCACAGAGGCACGAAGAGCACAGAGACCGGCTTCTATTACCATCACCGTCACGTCTTTAGACGAGGGAAAGCAAACTCTGTGTTCTCTGTGCCTCTGTGGCGAAACCACTCAAAGCTTCTTAATCCCGCTCGGGAGGGACTCCAGGAAGGCCATCAAGCTGGCCATTTCCTGCTTATTCAGTAATTCTTCCAATCCCGGCGGCATCATCGATATGTTGTGCGGGTCTATCGACTTCACTTCTGAACGGTTGATCCTCAGCCCCGGTCCCGGCCCTGGCGCAAGGATCAGGTAGTCGGCCGTCTGCTCTTTGATAATCCCCATAAATGTTCCTGAGCCGGTCACGACGTTCACCGTTTCATGCTCCCTGGCAAAGCTCGAGCTGGGGAATACAATGGCTTCCAGGATATCCGGCCGCGACCTGATATCGCCGATATTGGTCAGGTCCGGGCCGAAATGGTTTCCCTCCGTCCCGATCGCGTGGCAGGCCGAGCAAGAGGCTTTACCGAAAAACAATACCCTCCCTTCTGACACATTACCTCCCGTCAACTCCTCATCCAACCGAGCCAGCTTCTCCTGCTGAGCTGCGTGAAGCTGCCGGATCTTTTCAGACACAGGGCCCGCTTTATCCCGTACGCTTGCCGGGTAGGTCGAAAGAATCCTTGACAGGTCCTGCTCGGGAATATTGGTGAGCCGTTCGGAAACCTGAAGCAATGAACTCACCAGGCTGTTCCCTATTCTTTCGGAAGTACCATGATTAAATACCTCCAATATCCCCGGCATCAGGAACTGGTCAGCCTGCGGCAGTTGCTTTTCGGCAATGGAAAGCAACTGCGGTTCGGTGAGCTTCAGGTTCACCAGTACATTGGCTGCGGCCTGTCTCACCGGCGCCTCCTGTCCTTTCCCCAGAAGACTGCCAAAAAGAGCAAAGTCCCCGTCTGAGATTTCCGGCACAGTTACCGTCCGGGCAGCAAGCGACTTCAGGCGCAGGGCGGGGGCGGCCTCTTTGTTTCGGAATATCGATAGCAGTTCGGCGTCTATCCCTTTCACCCGCCGCGACTGGATCAGGTTCAGCACTTCCGACATTACCGTAGCATCTGCCGACCCCAGAAGGGCTTTCAGCTGGGCTGACCAACTGGCGGGGAGTTGTCGCACATCGCAGCGTCCTACAACAGAAAGAAACAGCAAACGGCTCTCCGGGGTGGTACGGTCGTTTTTCAATTGCGCCGTAACAAAGTCCTGCAGCGCTTCATTCTGACAGAAAGTAACCATCAGGTCCCGAAGCGCCAGCAATTCTTCTTCCGTCTGCCCGGAGCGTGCAAGCTGCTTCTCCAGGAATTCCACTACGATATCCGTCCACTCCGGCCGGTGGGTTGCCACCCATATGCCGGCGGCACGCAGATCAGGATTAGCGCTCGCCAGGAAAGGCTTCAGGTGTTCTTTCTGTAATGGCGAATTATCCATCTGGTCGAGCGCTGTCAGCGCTGCCTTCCGGACTCTGTCAGACGGGTTTTTCAGGGCTGCCAATAATGGTTCCGGCTTGCCGAACCCGATCAGCGTATAGATCACTGAGTGCTCCAAAAACCGGTCATCTGTCCGGGACACGGCTTTGAGAAGAGAAGGAATCGCCGAAACATCCCCAATCTGGCCTAAAGCCGTAGCAGCCTGCCGGCTCACCTGGGGCAGGTCGGAGGCAGCAATTTTCGAAAGGCCGGCGACGGAGGATTTGTCTCTCGCCAGGCCCAGCGCACGTACTGCCGCAGTCCGTACTACCGGGCTAGTATGTCCCAATAACCCTCTTACTGCTGTGAAAGACGCCGGTGTACCTATCCTGGACAAAGCAAATGCCAGGCTTGCAGCTTCTTCCGGCTGAGCAGTTTTGGTAAGCCGGGCTTTCAGTACAACGATGGACTTATCTCCTTTGTCTACCAGGCTCTCAAGCGCCCGCTTTCTTACCGCCGGCCTTTTGTCGGTCAGCAGCGTACTGAGCTGCGCTATCGATTGCCCATTCCAATCGATGCGTTTTCCCCACGCATCCTCCATTTTAGCCACTCCTGTTTTACGGATCCTGTAAATCCCGCCGACAACATCCGGCTTTGCCACACGTGAGAGCGGGCAGCCTTCAATAAACCAGCCGCCTGTAACCAGCACCAGCATGCTTCCATCAGCATCCATCATAACATCGGTAGGGTGGCTATCGGCCACCGACGAGGTCATGAATGGTGAGTCGGTCGTACTATAACTGGCCCCCTCCTGCTTTACTTCGTGCCGCATGATACGCCCGGTGTTGAATTCAGCGCTGAAAAGATTGCCCTGGTAAGCCTTTCCCCACTCCTGCCCATCCAATCGCATCAGACCCGAAGGAGCCACTCTTGCCGTCTTACTCATTACGGGCATCAAAGGGCCGGTCAGCTTGAGCTGGTCTTCCCGGATAACCGGGTTAGGCTTAGGATAAACCCCGCCTTCCACCCAGTGCATAAGCGCATCCCGGTAACCGCCCTGGGGATCCACAAAATAAGTCATAGTGCCTATTGTCTCGCCGGAGGGCATAAAGGCGATCTCCACCGCATTATCAAACCCTCCACCCGAAACCCATTCCAGTCCTGTGCCGTCGGTGCGGCATCTCCATATCCTGGCGCCTTTCCCTTTCAGCCTGACCCCTTCTTTGTTGGTAATATCAAAGCTGCGGCGTGCATCAGGCATATACAGCCATCCGTCAGGACCCAAAAAAGGACCGCTCAGCGTGGCGCCGTTCGAATGCAGTACCCAGCCGGTCAGAAGGACTTCTCTTGAATCTGCCCGACCGTCACCGTCGGTATCTGTATATTTGACAAGATTAGGCGATTCGGCTACGTATAAACTGCCCTTGTGATAAATACCGCCCATCGGCAACGGGATCTTATCTGCAAAAATCCCGCTTTTGTCAAACAGACCATCTCCATCCGTATCTTCCAGGAGCCTGACGTGATAAGTGGGTGTTTTCAGCATCTGCTCGGTACCCATATCATTCGTCCCGGTGGACTCGAATACAAAAAGACGGCCGCTCTCATCGAAGGAAGCAAACATCGGGTAGGAAATCAGCGACGGGTCCACTACTTTCTCGATCGTGAAGCCTTCCGGCACATGAAGCCCCGTTTCCGGGCGGGCCTTTTCGTTTTGCGGACCGGGGAAAGCACTAAGAAGCAGCAGCGACAAAGCCGGCAGGCTTTTGCCTGCAAACGACAGCATACGTTTTTTCTTGAAATTCATTTTCTGGTTAACTTATAACAGTGCACACTCTAAAGGTTATGCCGGGTAGCCGGCTAGGGGTTCTGGGTCAGGCTTGGGTTTACAATAATTTCCCGCTCAGGTATATAAAAGACCACCCGCGGATCGGTAGGTTCTACGCGAAAGTGGAAGTTATCTGCGCCATGCAGGCCCGGATATGCCCTCACCAGGGGCAGGTTATTCCGGTAGAGGTCGCCGGGCCGATGACCCTCATACGCCAGCTCGAGGCGCCGTTCTTCCAGGACTACTTCCAGCACGTTCGCGTGTCCTTTCAGATCGCCCACAGTATAGAGCGCATTCCCCGAAAGCCCCGCCCGCCGGCGGATAAGGTTTACGTCTTCCAGAGCAGCTTCCGGTCGCCCGGTTTTGGCGTACGCTTCCGCTCTGTTGAGGTACATCTCCGCCAGGCGAAGGTAAACCGGTGAGCTCAGATTAGCAATACCTTCCTGCCAGTTAAATTTGTTGATGAAATACACGGGCGAAGTACCGCGATACTGCAAAACACCGTTGATATAGTGTGGGGTGATAAAATTCAGCCGGGCATCTTCGGGGTATTTCATCAGGAGATCCATCAGTGCCTGGGAAGTATAATACTCGCCCCAGCCGGTCGACAACGTAGCCGGATCGTTATAATACAATGACCCGACTGAGTTTTTATCCTTGTTATCCGCCAGCGTATGCCTGAAATTGAAGATCGTTTCGGGGTTGGTTTCCGGAACGAGCGTCGGCGATTTGATATACACGTCCGTCGTCGCCAGCGAGTATCTCCCCGACTCTATCACCTGGTTGGCATAAGCAATCGCCTTTTCGTTGTCATTCTTATACAGATACACTCTTGACAAAAGTGCCAGCGCTGCTTCACCGGAAGCGAAATTGGCATTTTTCTTCGTCTTCATCAGGGTAGCCGCCTGCTCGAGGTCTTTTATCACCGCGTCATAGACTTCCTTCACGCTATTACGGGCAATGTCCTGCGGAGGATTGGGAGTCAGGATAACGGGTACACCGGGATTCTCCCCATTCCCCTGGGTATAGGGACGGCCAAATAGCCTCACCAGGTTAAAATGCGCAAGCGCTCTTAAGAACAGGTTCTCTCCCTTAAGCTGGCCAAGCTCGGCGGAAGCGCCGTCGTCTATGCGGTCGATGATAAGATTTGCCCCGTATATAAGCTTATAGGACTGCGCCCAGAAGTCGTTGGTAGGGTACATCGTCGGGATATGCAGGTAGGACGCCGCCAGTGACGCCTGATCGCCATCGGCACCGCTTTGCACCACATTATCACCGGGCCATTCGTTGAGCGTGAGGTAGTGTCTCGTATATGGCTCTGCCACCAGCATGGCATAGTTTCCGTAAGTAGCGATCTGAATATCCGAGAAAGTAGCCAGCGCCGTTTCATTCGACTTCCCGGTATAAGGCTGAAGGTCTGTATCACACCCGGTAGTGATCGCTGCCAGGGCAAATATCCAAGGTAGTATTTTTATGTTTTTCATCGAAGTCTCTTTTTAAAATCCAACACTGATACCGAACATGATTTTTCTTGATATCGGGTACTTAATGCTCGATACCCCTCCGCCGGAGCCTATAACTACCTCGGGATCCATTCCCGAAAATTTAGTAAATGTCAGGAGGTTGTCTGCGCTCACGCTCAGCCTCGCATATTTCATCCGGACTTTTTCCAAAAGGTAGTCGGGCAGGTCGTACCCCAGGCTGACGTTTCTCAGGCGCAGGTAGCTGCCATTTTCGAGATAGCGTGAAGAGGCCTGGTTGGAATTACGGTTACCCCCGAATACCGGCCTGGGATGAGTCGCTACGTCCCCTGCTTTCTCCCAGCGGCTCCATCCGTCTGCCGGCACCATACTGTTATACGTATAGTATGCACCGTCAGAGTCAAACAGTTGACGGGAATTATGATAGATCTTTCCACCCTGCACAAAATTAAAAAACAGGTTGAGCGTAAAACGCCGGTAGCCGAGTGTATGCGTCATGCCACCGGTAAAATCGGGCAAAGATGAGCCCACAATCTGAAGGGATGCGTCACTGTAGCTGTTGGTCACCGACCGTACCTCTGATCCGTCCGCCGCCTTTGAAACTTTTTCCCAGAGCGGGTCGCCATTTGCCGGATCCACTCCCATCCATTTTCTCATTTGCCAGACATACAACTCCTTGCCCTCGCTTATCAGCAAATTACCCTGCCTTATCTCCTTGCCCTGGTCGAGCGCCATCACCCTGCTTTTGTTAAAGGCGATGTTCAGGCCTGCATCCCAGGTAAATCTGCCTGCGTGCAGGTTATAGGTGAGATTGGCTTCCATGCCCCTGTTTCGGATAGAACCTACATTACGGATAATAGAACGGAAGCCGCTTGTATAAGGCAATTCAACGTTGAGCAACAGCCCGTCGGTAGTTTTATCATAAAGATCCAGGTTAAGCATGAGCTTCTTGAAAAACGCGATATCTACGCCCAGGTTCCCGCTTTTTGCCTTTTCCCAGGTGAGGTCGGGGTTGGCAAGCTGGTAGGGCTGAGCGGCGGAATTACCTGCGTACTGCGTGGCAAAACTATACAATCCCAGCGCCTGGTAATTCCCGATCTGCGCATTCCCGGTAATTCCGTAGCTGGCCCTCAGCTTGAGCATGGTTATTGCTTCGGTATTCCGGAAAAAGTCTTCATTGCTGAGCAGCCATGAGGCTCCGAGCGTAAAAAAGTTGCCCGCTTTGTTATTGGCTCCGAACCGCGATGAATATTCACGGATATAGGACCCGGTAAGAAAATAACGGTCGTTGTAATTGTAGTCGAGCTGGACCAGGCCTTTATTGAACGAGTTCTCAAAAACATCGCCGGCAGCGCTCAGGATCCGCGACGCGGTACTCATGACATGGAGCCCCGGCGCAAATCCTTCCCCTACGACCGATCCGCTCTCCGACCTGTTTTTTTCCATTTCAACTACACCCAGCGCATTGAACGAGTGCCTGCCGACGCTGAAATCGTAATAAAGCCGGTTGGACGAAACCAGCGAGAGGTTCTCGCCGTTTCCGTTGGTGAGCCTTCCGAGCCCTTTGCCCGCTTTGGAGCGGACATCGTGATACAGCTCACTTTTTGTACCGGTGTAGCTCACCCTGTTATATGTAGAAAAAGTAAGCCCTTCGGCAATGCGGTAAGTGAGGTTAACGTCGGTATCGACTCCCGATTGAGTAGCGCTGTTCCGGTTGTACTGCCATCCGTGCAGAAAATTCTCCTGCTCCCTGCCGAACCACCCGCCTTCGGTGCCCCTGTTGACAGAACCATCCGCGTTGTAGGGGTTATCCCAGGGCATGTTGTTGTAAGCCCCGTAAAGCGCACCGTCGAGCCCCGACGGATCCGATTCGTTGTTGTTTCTCCTGAGATTTACCTTCAGGGTAAGATCGAGCTTGTCGTTGATAGCGTGCGAAATATTGGTACGCAGGTTAAACCGCTTTGCAGAATTGTGCCGAAGCGTACCCTCTTCGTAGTAATAATTTCCCGCTGCATAAAACCTGGTTTTTTCTGACCCTCCTGAAAGCGACAGCACGTAATTCTGGGTAATTCCTGTCCTGAAAGCAAGGTCTCTCCAGTTTGTGTTCTGACTAAGCACCGACGACGGAATATCCTTGTTAAAACGGTCTTCAGGGTAGAAGCTTTTGGTGTACTCGTAAAGCTGCTGCGAGTCCATTACCCTGAAATTGCCCGAGGTTGGGCTGGTCGTACCGGTGGTCAGGTTAAAATCGATCCTCGGCTTCCCCGCTTTTCCAGATTTGGTGGTAATGATGATAACCCCGTTTGAAGCGCGCGAGCCGTACAGACCGGTAGCCGCCGCATCTTTCAGGATAGTGACTGACTCCACGTCATTGGGATTTGCCGTTCCGCCGATGATTCCGTCTACGACCATAAGTGGCCCCGATCCCGCTGTAATCGATCCCGATCCACGGATCATTACAGTCGGGGCGGCATTGGGGTCTCCCGAAGCGTTGGAAACGATGACTCCGGCGGCCTTTCCCTGTAAAAGACTGGTTGTATTGTTGGACGTTACATCGGTAAGCGATCTTCCCGACACCGTCGCCACTGCGCTTGAAATTTCGGACAACTGCTTGGAGGAGTAGCCTACAACTATGAGCTCGTCAAGGGTTTTCTGATCCTGCACAAGCGCTATTGAGAATTGTCTTTTACCCCCTATCTCAACTTCCTGGGTTGCATACCCGACAAAAGAGAACACCAGAGTTGCTTTGTCATCCGGAATTTCCAGTGAAAAATCACCCCACTCGTCGGTAACGGTCCCGCGCTGCGTGTTTTTGATCAGTATGCTTACGCCCGGAAGTGCTTCCCCTTTATCGTCGGTCACTTTCCCTTTTACAACTTCCTGTACAGGCCGAAGCATATTCAGATCCTGCCTTTTCAGCCTGGCCCCTTCCGCCGGCCATAAAGTTGAAGGCTGCGGACCGGCATCTTTCCGGACGTCGCTTTTTTTCAAAACGACCTGCCGCCCCCTTGCCTCCCAGCTAATACCCAGACTGCCGAAGAGGCTGTCCATCACCTGATCGAGCGGGCCGCTCTGCCTGAAAGTAACTTTGCGGTGTATGTCGATATGGCTGT
>CAZLTN010000080.1:0-25710 GCA_964562455.1 uncultured Cytophagales bacterium | reverse complement strand
TAAAACGGCGCTTTCCCCGGCGCTGATCGCATATTGCCCGTTCTGATCGGTGATGGTTCCCTGGTTGGTGTTCTTAATCAGGATGCTGACACCCGGCAGTTGCGTGCCCTGGGAGCTGGTGACAGTGCCTTTTACCTCGGCCTGCGCAAAGCATAAGCTGCAACAGAGAGAAAAGACCCAGGACAAGAGTAATGAGTTTTTCATAAGTTTTTTTCTTTGAAAGTTTTAAAACAGGATTAGTGCCCTTAATATATACGTTAATTATGGTTAATTCAAAATATTATTAAATGGCGGCGAGTTATTTATTGATTTTGTAAATAGCCGTCGCAAAACTAAAGGCCGGGTATTAAGTATATGTTAAGCCAGGGTTAATCTCTTTTTTAAAGCTCTCTTGCTTAGCTCTTCGACTTTTCGGCAGAATGACTTAGTTTTGCCCTGAAGCAAAATATCTACAAATAACAATTGAAAACTGAACGCTATGGCGAAGAAGATTGTAGCCGGTAACTGGAAAATGAATAAAACCTATGAAGAGGCCCTGGCTTTGGTCTCGGAACTGGTTAATATGGTTAAAGATGAAGTGACCGGTGACGTCCAGGTTATTTTATTTCCCCCTGCTCTATATGTGTCCACACTCAGGTCATATGTAAAAGATGCCCCGGGAGTAAGTCTGGGCGTCCAGAATATTTACCAGAAGGCCTCCGGAGCCTATACCGGAGAAATATCGGCACCAATGGTTAAGTCATTGGGAATACAATATGTGCTGGTCGGTCATAGCGAGCGCAGGGAATATTTCGGGGAGACGAACGAAGTCCTTGCCGAAAAAGTAAACATAGCGCTTGAAAACGGGCTGACTCCGATTTTCTGCTGCGGGGAATCGCTGCACCAGCGTCAGAATGAGGATTATATTGGTTTTGTGAAAAACCAGCTCACTGAAAGTCTCTTCCATTTGGGAGTAGACGATATTCAGAAAATAGTTATAGCTTATGAGCCGATATGGGCCATAGGGACCGGCCTCACCGCTTCGGCAGAGCAGGCCCAGGAAATGCACAAGGCGCTGAGAGACCATCTGGCTGAAAAATACGGCAGCGCGGTTGCCTCAGAAATCAGTATACTTTATGGTGGAAGTGTAGGGGCCGGAAATGCCGCAGAGCTTTTCGCCGGTCCGGATGTCGACGGCGGACTGGTAGGAGGGGCATCCCTCAAATCCCGCGACTTTACTGAAATAATCAAAGCCAGGTAAGCGTTTTGGTTCAGTTAAATCCGTTATATTCATGTCCGCCTTTCTTTTAAGCGGCGGTATGAAGCGGGAAAGTACGCAGTTCAGGTCGATTAGCAAGAGTTTAAATAAATGAAGCGCAGGTTCGGGGCATTATATTCACGGAGGATTTTAGCGGTTGTAGGAGTGGTATTGCTGGCGGGGATTGCCGCCAGCGCCTCGCTGATACGTTTCCCGCGGCCCTTTACGTCGCATCTGTTCAGCCAGCCCCCTCCGCCTCCGGATTCTTCGAAGCCGGCCGGTATCAGGAAGCCGCCTGTTACGCTGAAGCCTGAAAATGTCGAGGTTTTCCCTGAAAATACCTGGGCCGACAGCATACTGGCGTCGCTGACGATCGACGAGAAAATAGGCCAGCTTTTTATGATAAGCGCCTATTCGAACAGGAAAGAGGGGGAATATAAGCAGATGGAAGGCCTTATCCGCCAATATAATCCGGGAGGTATCCTTTTTTTTCAGGGCGGGCCGGGCAGGCAGGCAGGCCTTACAAACCGGTATCAGGCTGCCGCCAAAGTACCGCTGCTGATCGGCCTCGATGCGGAGTGGGGACTGGGCATGCGCCTGGATAGCACTATCTCATACCCGAGGCAGATGACGCTGGGCGCCATCAGGGATAATGATCTTATTTACCGGATGGGGCTTGAAATCGGCCGGCAGTGCAGACGGATTGGTGTGAATGTCAATTTTGCGCCTGTAGCGGATGTCAACACGAATCCCCGTAATCCCGTAATAGGCAACAGGTCGTTTGGTGATAATAAAGTAAATGTTGCGGAGAAAGCATCGGCTTACATGCGCGGGCTCCAGCATCAGCGGGTCATAGCGGTAGCCAAGCATTTTCCGGGACACGGCGACACCGATACCGATTCCCACCATGCATTGCCTGTGTTAAAGCATTCCCGGGAGCGGCTGATCGAGGAAGAGCTGCATCCGTTCCGGCAATTGGTGAAAGATAGCCTTACAGCCGTAATGAGCGGACATCTCCATGTTCCGGCCATTGATACGCAGGAAGCGCTGCCTGCCTCGCTGTCGTCCAACATACTCGAAGGCATGCTGAGAAAGGGTATCGGGTTCAAGGGGCTGCTCTTTACCGATGCCATGAATATGAAGGGCGTATTGAAATCCGGGAAGCCGAGCGAAGTGAACCTGAAAGCATTGCTTGCTGGTAACGATATCGTTTTGGCGCCGGAAAGCTTCAAAGAGTCTGTAGAAGCAGTTAAAGCTGCCTTTAGCGACGGAACGCTGGATGAAGCCCATATCGATGAAAAAGTGAGGCGGATATTAAAGGCTAAGTATTTTGCAGGGCTTGCTGAATACCAGCCCGTTGATACCCGAAATGTGGCAAAGGATATTAACTCATCGCTGGCCGTGAGCCTGAAAAGAGAGCTGGTGGAGGCATCGGTTGCGGTGATAAAAAACCAGGGCGAGCTGCTTCCTGTCAGGGGAAAACAGCAGGTAGCCGTGATATCGGTAGGAGAGCCGGGTGAAACCACTTTCTATAAAATGTTGGGCAGGCTTGCGGACATACGCCATTTCAGCTTCCGTAAGACGTCGACCGACAAGCGCGAACTGGCAGAGATACTGAAGAATACCGAACGGTATGGTACCGTTGTGGTTGCATTACATGGAGTTTCTTCTTCAAGGTCGAAAGACTATGATATCGCCCCCGGAACGCTCCAGATGATCGATACGCTGAGACAAATAGGCAAGAAGACGGCAGTCTGTATTTTCGGGACTCCCTACAGTCTCGACATTATGCCTGAATCCGACGCTGTGATCGTTGCTTACCAGGATGACCCTGCTGCCCAGGAAGCTGCGGCCCAGATCGTGGGAGGGACAATCGAATCAAAAGGAATGCTGGCCGTTTCTGCCGGCCGGTTTAAAAGAGGGACCGGGATCAAGACCGGTACCCTGGACAAGCTTGCGTATAGCTCTCCTGATCCTGGCGGGTTAAACGGTGATGTACTGGCGGGTATCGACTACCTGGCCAACGACGCCATTGCCAAAAAGGCTTTCCCCGGTTGCCAGGTATTGATCGCCCATTCCGGGAAAATAGTGTTCGATAAAAGCTACGGAAAGCTCCGGTATGATACCCCGGACCAGGTGACATCCGAAACGCTCTATGACCTGGCTTCGGTCACAAAGGTTGTGTCGACATTGCAGGCGGTAATGCTGCTTTATGACAGTAAAAAGATTGCCCTTGATAAAAAGGTTTCGTTTTACCTGCCGGAACTGAAAGGAACCGACAAGCAGGATATTACGATCAGGGAGCTGCTTGTTCACCAGGGAGGGCTTAAGTCGTTTTATCCGAAATTGTGGGAAGCTACGATGCTTTCGCCGACGGAACTTTCAGGTAGATACTACAGGAACCAGCAGGACAGCGCCTATTCCTTGCGGGTATCGCCTACTTTATTTGCCCGGAACACCGTAAGGGATTCTGTCTGGAAGTGGATTATCGAGTCGCCGGTAGCCAAAAGAAGCGCGCCTTCCAGGCCATACCCGTATGTATATAGCGACCTCGGTTTTTTCATGCTTCAGAAAACAGTGGAAAGGGTCACCGGTACATCCCTGGACGCCTTTATAGCGAAGAATCTTTACGAGCCGCTGGGCCTGGATCACCTGCTTTATAATCCGTTGGAGCGTTACGATGCCGGCAGGATAGCGCCTACTGAAGACGATAGCCGGTTCCGGGGAGAGCTTCTCCAGGGGACTGTACATGACCAGATGGCTGCTCTCTGCGGAGGAGTTGCCGGGCATGCCGGGCTGTTTGGGAATGCCTATGACCTTGCCGTGTTGCTGCAGATGAATCTATGGAAAGGCCGCTATGCCGGCAAACAGCTCATAAGGCCGGAAACCATAGAGCTGTTTACAAAGATGCAGGGCGGCAGCTCCCGGGCGCTTGGGTGGAACAAGCCTAAAACATCAGGCAACAGCTCATTTTTGTCCGAGCTGGCTTCGCCGGGTTCTTACGGGCATACCGGGTTTACCGGGAACCTGGTGTGGGTAGACCCGGAGAAAGAACTGGTTTTTGTTTTTCTTTCCAACAGGGTGTATCCCAATGCTGACAATAACAGGATCAATTCCTTTAAAACCAGGAGGAAGATCCAGGACGTGGCTTATGAAGCACTTTTGAGGAGCGGGCCGATGTAAGCCGCCGGAGCTTTAAATTTAAGAATGAGTAGCGTAGTCAGGCTTTTATTGCTGGTCCTGTTCCTCTGGCATCCGAAGGTATTGCGGGCGCAGGGGGAGATCATAACTCTGACGGGGTATGCGCAGGGGACGACCTACCAGGTAAAATACGTGGATGAGAAAGCCCGTAATTTCGGTAGTGAAGTTGACAGCCTCCTGGCAGAATTTGACAAAGCCTTATCGACTTACAGGCCCGATTCCGAGCTTTCGCTTTTTAATATTTCGCATGCGGTCAGGTTTCAGTCGCCTTACTTCTATGCGGTACTGAAAAAATCCGGGGAGGTATTCGAGGCGACGGGAGGACTGTTTGACCCGACGGTAATGCCCCTGGTGGAAGCTTACGGATTCGGCCCGAAGGGCAGGAAAGCAGCAGCCCGGTTTGACCTCGATTCGGTCATGCAACTGGTAGGGTTCCGGAATATTTCGTTCGATTCTTTATCGGTAAGAAAATCAAAGGAAGGAGTCAGGCTTGATTTTAATGCAATCGCCCAGGGTTATTCTGTAGATGTAATCTGCGATTTCCTGCGTTCGGAAGGGATTGAGGATTACCTGGTGGAGGTTGGCGGAGAGCTCCGCGGAAACGGTTTTAAACCTGACGGCTCGGCGTGGGTGATCGGGATTTCCGATCCTCAGAAGCCTTCTGATCTGCTGGCCACTGTAAAAATTGAAAACCGCGCCATGGCTACTTCCGGAAATTACCGGAATCACTATGAAAAAGATGGAATTACGTATACGCATATTATTAACCCTGCTACCGGGAAGCCGGGTATAAGCGATATACTGAGCGTTACTGTGTTTGCCGCCGATGCAATGACAGCCGACGCTTACGCAACCGCGTGCATCGTGATGGGAATAGACAAGCTGAAAAAAAAGCTGCCTGATTTACCTGGGCTCGGTATTTTTGCGGTCTACGTTATGCCGGATGGAAAAACAGGGACGTATATAAGCAGGGATTTATTGCCTTTCATAACTATGAAGTGACAGCATTTTCTCCTTAATTAACCTATTAATTACGTATTATTGGATTTTATTCCTGTCGGATATTTAACAAAAAAACATAAAAAGGATGATGAACAGGTTAGCGATAACTAAAATACTTGCATTTGCATCCGTTTGTCTGGGGCTGCTGTCATCTTGCGCGAGCGTCTCCAAAAGACCGGTCGATTATCTGAACATAGGCAGCTATAACCTTCGTTACGATACCCGGAACGACGGTATCAATGCCTGGGGTAACAGGAAGGATAATGTGAATGCGCTGATCAGGTATCATGACTTCGATATTTTCGGGACCCAGGAAGGGCTCCGGCACCAGCTCGATGATATCGCCGGGATGAAGGAGTACCGGTATACGGGTAGCGGCCGGGACGACGGGAAAAAGGCGGGAGAACACTCAGCGATATTTTATAAGAAAGACAGGTTCAGGCTGCTTGACTCGGGAGACTTCTGGCTCAGGGAAACTCCGGATACGCCCGGAAAGGGATGGGATGCTACCTGTTGTAACCGTATTGTCTCCTGGGCCAAGTTCAGGGATGCGCTTACCAAGAAAGTGTTTTTCTTTTTTAACGCCCATTTCGATCATCAGGGAGTAGTAGCCCGCAGGGAATCAGGAAAGCTTCTTGTGGAGAAGATCAGGCTTATTGCCGGGGAGTCGCCCGTTATCCTGACCGGCGATTTTAACTCTACGCCCGAAACGGAACAGATCTATACAATCGGGACTCTTTTGAAGGATACCCGCAATATTTCCAAATTACCTCCCTACGGCCCGGAGGGCACATTTAATAGCTTCAACTGGGATGCTCCTCTTGATAAGCGTATCGATTACATTTTTGTGAGCGGGCATTTTGATGTGCTAAAATACGGGGTGCTTACGGATGCGCTTCACCGAAGATATCCTTCGGATCACCAGCCTGTAGTCGTCCAGCTCCTCCTGAAGAAATAGTGCGGGGCACGGAACAGGGTCTTTGCCTGTAAGAACAATTTTAATGAATAGCAGTATTAAACATGATCTGGGTCATCGTTTGTAGCCTGCGGTTAAAGTAATTTTGCGTAGTGTATTCCGAAGGTGCTCCCGGATAGTAGGGAAGCACCTTCCCAGCACTTGTCCGGTTGTACACTTTAACTCAGAAGTCATGAACTATCAGCCTCAGAAGCATGAAATTACTTTTGTTTTACCGGTACATTTCTGGAAAGCAGAAGTCGTCTTCCAAAGAATCAGCGATTCGTTTGCAAGAATTACGGTTCCTATCAAATGTAACCAGGAGTCACGGCATACCGTGTCGACCGAGGTATTGAGCCGCGGTGTCTGGCGTGTATTACTGAGCTGGACCGAGGGGAGTTCGGGATATTGCAGCGAGGAGACTATTGAAGTCTGAATTTTCACGCGAATACCTGCTTCGCAGCGCTTGACCTAAGACCTTTCAAAACCTGCCTTTTTAAGTCCGTCTACGGGTTTTCTGCCGGACGGCCCATCACCGGTACGCGTCTTACAGCCAGCCGATCCGGGTTTTTTATGAGAGATAAAATCGATCTCAAAAAATACACTTCCGGTAAATTTATTTTAGAAAACAGATCCGTCTCTTGGATAAAGGTGTGTATATTGTCTCTCGAATTTGACAACTTTTTATATATCATAATTGTTTAATCTGTTTATTATCAGGTATTTATTGTTTAAAATTTGAAAACATTTCTGATTTTTGATATTAATAGTTGTCTTTTTTTTGTAGTTTATAATTGAAAATATAATGGAGACTGTTTTGCAAAAAGAAATCGGGCAGGTGTATTCCGGAGAGGAAGTTATCCGGGAAGCCCTGAGTTATTTTAAAGGAGACGACCTCGCCGCGCAGGTGTGGTTGAATAAATATGCGCTTAAAGATTCGGAAGGTAATATTTATGAGAAGTCGCCCGACGACATGCACAGAAGGATAGCGGCGGAGCTGGCGAGGATAGAAGAAAAATACCCTTCATCTATGCCGGAAGAGCAGATTTACGATCTGATTAAAGACTTCAGGTATATTATTCCTCAAGGTAGCCCTATGACGGGAATAGGAAATCCTTTCCAGATCGCTTCCTTGTCCAACTGCTTTGTAATAGGGAACAAAGGTGAAAGCGATTCCTATGGCGGCATCATGAAGACGGACCAGGAGCAGGTTCAGCTGATGAAGCGAAGGGGAGGAGTAGGGCACGATCTGTCGCACATACGTCCCAAAGGATCTCCGGTAAAAAATTCGGCCCTTACTTCGACCGGCCTCGTGCCTTTTATGGAGCGTTTTTCTAATTCCACCCGGGAAGTAGCCCAGGACGGACGGAGAGGAGCGCTGATGTTGTCGGTTTCAATTAACCATCCGGATGCTGAGAACTTCATAGATGCCAAGCTGGAGCAGGGGAAGATTACTGGCGCAAATGTTTCGGTGCGTATCGACGACGGGTTTATGGAAGCCGTGAAAAACGGGGGATCCTACCTTCAGAAGTACCCGATTTACAGCAGGCAACCGAAGTTTACAAAAGAAATAAAAGCCGGGGAGCTATGGCGTAAAATAGTGCATAATGCATGGAAGTCGGCCGAGCCGGGTATCCTGTTCTGGGATACTATCGTGAAAGAATCGCTTCCCGATTGTTATGCTGACCTGGGTTATAAAACACTCTCTACAAATCCTTGCGGTGAAATACCGTTATGTGCTTATGACTCATGCCGCCTGCTCGCGATCAATCTTTTTTCTTACGTAATTAGCCCGTTTACAGACGACGCTTACTTTGATTTCGAACTTTTCAGGGAGCATGTAGGGTATGCCCAGCGTATGATGGACGATATCATCGACCTGGAGCTGGAGAAAGTAGACACAATCCTGGAAAAAATCGACGCTGACCCTGAAGAAGAAGAGGTGAAGCGGGTTGAAAGGAATTTGTGGCTGGAGATCAGGATCAAGGCCGGAGAGGGTCGGAGGACGGGGCTCGGTATAACAGCCGAAGGAGATATGCTGGCTGCCCTCGGGATCAGGTACGGAAGCCCGGAAGGCAATGAATTTTCTACCCGTCTGCATAAGACGCTTGCGCTGGCAGCTTACCGGTCTTCAGTAGAAATGGCCAGGGAGCGAGGTGCATTTAGTATTTACGATGCCGAACGGGAAGAAAACAATCCTTTTGTCGGGCGGATCAGGGAGGCGGATCCCGATTTGTATAACGACATGCGTGAATATGGCAGGAGAAATATCGCTTTGCTGACGATCGCGCCGACAGGCAGCACGTCGCTTATGTCTCAGACTACCTCGGGTATAGAGCCTGTTTTTATGCCTGTCTACAAAAGAAGGAGAAAAGTGAACCCTAATGACAAGGGTGTACGGGTCGATTTTGTCGATGAGGTAGGCGATTCATGGGAAGAATATGTTGTTTTTCACCACCGGTTCAGGCAATGGATGGAGGTGAAAGGAATGGATACTACCAAGAATTATTCCAACGAGGAAATCGGCAGGCTGATAGAAAAATCGCCGTATTATAAAGCTACTTCCAATGATGTGGACTGGCTGAGCAAGGTAAAAATGCAGGGCGCAATACAGAAATGGGTAGATCACTCGATTTCGGTTACTATCAATATTCCCAACGACGCTTCGGAAGACCTGGTCGACAGGTTATACATGACTGCCTGGGAAGAAGGCTGCAAGGGGGTGACGGTTTACCGCGACGGCTCAAGGTCAGGCGTCCTGATTTCGAACGAAACCAAAAAGGAAAGTGAGAAAACGGATGACGAAGAAATGCCGGCGTTTCCTACGAAGCGCCCCCAGGTGCTCCGCGCAGATGTCGTCCGCTTTCAGAACAACCGGGAAAAGTGGATCGCCTTCGTAGGAACGATCGACGACCGTCCGTACGAGATCTTTACCGGTCTGGCAGATGACGAAGACGGGATCCTCCTTCCTCGCTGGGTGAACGAAGGTTTCATTATCAAAAACCGCGATGAGAAAGGAAACTCCAGGTACGACTTCCAATATGTCAACCAGAGAGGATACAAAACTACTATCGAAGGGCTTTCATATCGCTTTAACCCTGAATTCTGGAACTATGCCAAGCTTATCTCAGGTACTCTGAGACATGGTATGAAAATAGAAAACGTCCTGGAGCTCATCAGCGGGCTGCAACTGGACAACGAGTCTATCAATACCTGGAAAAACGGTGTAGCGCGCGCGCTCAAGCGCTTTGTTCCGGAAGGAGCGGGTGCAAAGGGGCAGAAATGCGGTTCCTGCGGCTCAATCAATATGATCTACCAGGAAGGATGCCTGATCTGCAAAGACTGCGGATCGTCCAAATGCGGGTAGCCTGCGGTTTCGCAGGGGTCTTTCGGGGCAATAATAAGGCGAAGCGTGGGATCGTTGGAAATAAAGTTCCAGAACCAACTGACAACCAGCTTCGCCTTATTCTTAAACCCGGCAATAGGCAGTATGTGGATCATCAGCCAGAGTAGCCAGGCCGGGATGCCCCGGAAAAAGCCTGCAGGTAAATCGGCTACGGCTTTGTATTTGCTGATAATGGCCATACTGCCCATATCGCGGTAACGGAAGGGGCGGAGGTTCCTGTTAAAGATTATTCTTTTAAAATTTTCCCCGAGCAGCATGCCCTGCTGAATGGCCACCTGGGCTACCTGCGGATGGCCTTCGGGAAAACGGTTGTCGGTGTCCTGGAAGCAGATGTCGCCGATAGCGAAGATATTCTCATACCCGCGGACGCGGTTGAATTCATCCACATATATTCTCCTGTTTTTAGTAAAGCATTCCGGGGATAGCCCCTTCGTCTCATTGGCTATTACGCCCGATACCCAGATAAGCGTTTTTGTAGGGATACACCCGCCGTCGGAGAGATAGACGGTATCGTCTCTGAAATCTTCGACCGCTGCAGAGAGTCTTATCTGCACCCCAAGCCTCGAGAGCGAGGTAAATGTCTCTTTCTGTGACCGGTCGCTCATTGCGCTCAGAAGCGTTTTCCCGGCGTCTACCAGGAAGATATGTACCGGTTCGTCCTTCAATTCCGGGTAATCTTTTTTGCGTATATACTTATTCATCTCTGCAAACATGCCGGACAGTTCAACTCCGGTAGGCCCGCCCCCGGCAATAACAAATGTCAGCAGCTTTTCCATTTCGCTTTTTTCCTGCGTTTTGCAGGCTTCTTCCATATTCCGTAATAACGTATTCCGGATTTTGAGCGCGTCGTTGATATTTTTCAGAGGCATTGCCTTTCGGCTTATTTCCGTCAGCCCGTAATAGTTGGGCCTGGTGCCGTGTGAAAATACGAGGTAATCGTACTCGAGATATCCCTTGTCGGTAGATATCCTGTTGCCGGAAGGGTCCACGTTCAGGAATGTTGCCTGGAAAAACCGGATGTTCTTTTTCCCCTGGAACATTTTCCGGAAAGGATAGCTGATATTGGACGGTTCAATGAACGACGAGGCAACCTGGTAAATGAGAGGCGGAAAATAGTTGTAGTTATTGCCGTCGACCAGGATAACTTCCGCTCCAGGTACATTGGCAAGCTTCCTGGCGAGGTTCATGCCGCCGAAGCCGCCGCCAATAATGATGATTTTCATCAGAGTAAGTGAGTTTAAGTTGTTGATTAAGAGGGTAATAGTCTTTAAAAGTCTGTATTATAAAGCTCTTTAAGCTGCCCGTTCCTGATGCTTTCCGGTATAGCGCGGAACAGGCCGTTCCGGATCCTGATCAGGACGGGATGTTCGGCTTGTGCTATTTTACCGATCCTGGCTGATTGGTTGACAATGAAGTGGGTGCGCCTGAGCCTTCTTTTTTCAAATCTTGCAAACTGTTCTTCCAGGCTGTCTTCCCCGGTGAGCTCGTCGAGCAGAACAGCGGCGTCTTCTATGGCCTGGCATGCGCCCTGGCCCATGTTGGGAGTGGTGGCGTGGGCAGCATCACCTACCAGCAAAAGTTTCCCGAAAGCATACCGCGATATGGGTTTCAGATCGATGATGTCGTTCCAGATCAGCGCGTCCTCGCCGGATGCCTCTATGATCTGCTTCGTAGTATCGGGATAGTCTTTAAACCAGCTTTTCAGGTCAGAAAGCGTGAAGTTTTTGAAGCGCGGGTGGTTCTCAGCGGCGTTTACGGTAGCAAACCAATACAACTGGTCGTCTGCAAGCGGAACGACGCCGAAGCGTCCTTTTCGGCCCCAGATTTCGTAGCTCTCCCCAACCAGGAGGCGGCTGTTGTCAATCACGGCGCGCCAGCAGGTATAACCGGCATAGCGGGGTTTTGAGCCGGGGATAAGCTTTTGCCTGATGGCGGAATGTATGCCGTCCGCTACTATGACATAATCCGCTTCACAACTGGTACCGTCCTTAAATAAAACCTGATGGCTTCTGCCGTTTTCTGCCGGGATAAAATCGATGGCCTTCTTACCCGTTACCAGGTTTTCCTTCGGGATTTCCGAAAGTAGCACATCATGGAGCGCCGCACGGTGAATAGTGAAATTATCCAGCCCGTATTCCCGGCTTATTTTAGTGCTGTCGTTGTAGGTAATGTCCCTGCCGGTCTCATCTTTAATGGCAAAAGAAGAGAGCACCCTTCCTCTTGCTACAACTTTATTTTTGATTCCCAGTCTGCCAAGCGCCTTGATGGCATTGGCGGCGAGCCCAAGCCCGGCACCGATCGGTTTAATCGGTTTTGCCGCTTCGAACACCATCGGGCTATATCCTGCTTTCAGAAAGGCGATGGCGCCGGTCAACCCCGCAATGCCTCCTCCTATAATTGCTATTTTACACTTCATCGAAGTAAAATTTTGTTTAAATGTTATTTATAAAGTCGGGGGCTGTGTGTCATCCGGAAGGCTTTTTGACGCCTTACAGCCGATTTCCGACTCTTCAAAGGTCGCAGGTATAAAGGAAGAAGCATACCAGTATTGCGATGAACCGTATAAAGTGGCAGGTGAATTGTGGCAGCGTTATGAAACGCTATTTACCCAGCCATTTTTTGAAACCGTTTACTTTTTCCCTGCTGACGAGCGATTCCCTGTCATTTTCGGGGGTTAGCCTCAGGATCAGCCTGTTGCCGAAATAGTCTTCGATTTTCTGGATACTTCTCACAGAAATCAGAAAGGAGCGGTTTGTACGGAAAAACTCATCGGGATCGATCATGCCTTCAATTTCATCCAGCGTATAATCTACCACAAACCGCTGTCCGTCGTGGGTTTTGAAGAATGTTAATTCATCGACATAGAAATAGGCTATGTCCTCTACGGGTATCGAAACCAGTTTTTGAAGGTGCTTGATGAGAAACCGTTTCCGGTATGACACAGGCTGTGCCAATTGAAAAGTTTGCAGAAGCTGACGTAGATCCTGCGAAGCGCTTTCCAGCCCCGATTTTGAGTGTCCGTAGAGCCGTTTGTATTTGTCGAGGGCTACTTTCAGCTCATCTTTCTGTACGGGCTTAAGGAGGTAGTCGATACTGTTCAGTTTAAATGCCTGCATGGCGAATTCGTCGTAGGAAGTAGTGAAAATCAGCATACTTTCCACTTCCGTTTTCCTGAATATCTCGAAGCTCTGTCCGTCGGTCAGTTCAATGTCCGACAATATGATATCGGGATGCGGATTCTGCCCGAGCCATGTGATAGAAGCTGTAATGCTATCGGTGACACCCACCACTTCAGCATCGGGAGCTGCAGCACTGAGGGTCTTTCTCAGTTTGGCAACTGCAGGTTCTTCATCTTCAATGATCAATATCTTCATTTTTAACAAGTTATATTTTGAATATCAGCGAATTGAAAATCTTGCAGCTTTCCCTTCAAGTGTCCTGATAAGGGGAAGCCTCACTTCAAAAGTCTCTGTCGTTTTTTTTACCGACATGTCCTCTATACTTATCATACGATACTTTGTCTGGATATTGGCAAGACCTATATGGTGGGAAGCAACCGTTGTGAGACGGGCCTGCAGGTTGTTGCTGACAATCACGCAGGCGTTGTCAACGATATGGATCGTTATCCGCAACGGGTTTATCCTGTCGGCCAGGTTATGTTTAATAGCATTTTCGACAAGCAACTGAAGTGACAATGTGGGGAGCAGCAAATCGTGCGGGGCTCCGTCGGCTTCTATGTTTACCCTGACTGTTTCTCCGAAGCGGATCCCAAGGAGCGCTGTGTAGGATTTTATAAAATTCAGTTCGTCATCGAGCGTAGCAAAATCGGATTCTCCTCTTTTGAGCAGGTACCTGTATATTTTACTGAGCTCATCGAGGTAGTAAGAAGCTTTCGGAGGATTGTCACTGATGAGCGATGAAAGTACATTCAGGTTATTGAACAGGAAGTGCGGGTTGAGCTGTTCTTTCAGCCGGTCGAACTCTTGTTGCAGAAGTTGTCTTTCCATCCATTCCTTTTCTCCCAGCGCTGTCCGCCAACGAGTAAAAATATACTCTACCTGCCAGATAATACAGAATATGATGTTGAAAACCGCTCCGAGTAAAATTGCCGACAGCAGGTTATCCCGGATGAATGCCACTTTCAGGAAGGACAGCCTGGCGAGCCCGCCGAAAACAGTAAATACCAGCACCATCAGCCAGGCAAAATGTGTGACAAACAGGATCATACCCCGCCTGACCGTATCGGATTGTTCCGGTAGCCGGTAGGTTATGAAATTGTTGATCAGCACGCAGGTATACCACGAGCCCAGGCTTAAGGGGAGGAATACCAGGACGAGGTAAAAGAGGTCTTTGCCATCGGAAGCGGTGAAGTCGATCAGCAGGTACAGGAAAAACAGCACCACCAGCGGGAGCGGGAAAAGCACCGAAAGCCATTGTATGCGGGTCGGTCTAAGCGGGTTCATGAGCTGCTGTATTTTTGTCCTGCAGGTAAAGCGGGATCTCGATATGGCGGTTCCGGTGTCCCACGGTTTCCCGGATTTCGGGCAGGTCCAGCAGGCGGTAAATGGACCTGACTTCGTTTTCCTGCCTTGACGGGCCTTCAGGGTTTTTTGTCTTTCGCTTATAGGCAGGATGAGTGATTGTAATTACATCATGCTTTATCTCCATCGAAACGGTAAAATTGTCACTTATATCATAGGTGTTCAGAATGCTTTCCAGGAAGAAAAGCAGGGTCAGCCGGGGAATGCAGGTATTCGGCGCGGATGCAGGCTCATTCAGGATAAAGCGGATTGTATTACTGTACCTGGTCTGTACGAGATAGATCCACGAGCGTATAAAATTTAACTCCGAATCGAGAGGTACAAAAGCGTCGGGCTCGTTTTTCAACAGGTACCTGTAAACGATGCACATTTCATTCAGAAACCTGTCCGCTTTGTCGGTATCGATTTCGATAAGCCCGGCCAATGTATTGATACTGTTAAAAAAGAAATGCGGGCTGGTCTGGTTACGAAGCCCGGCCAGGCGGCTGCTGAGCGTCAGTTTCTTAAGCTCTTCGGCTTCGATCAAAGTCCTTTTCCAGTTTTCCAGCGTGTAAACTCCTTCGTGAAACCCCGTAGCAGCCAGGTTGGTGCACAGGGCTACCAGCAGCCCCGACAGCAGGCTGGGCCAACTAAACCTGTAGCCGAGAAAATTCCAGGCGTCGGCCAGCAGGAAGAGACAGGCAATAAACATGGCCGCAATTCCGAAATGAAAAATAATGGACAAAAAGAGCCGTCTGACCGTATGATTTGTATCAATAAAGCGTTTGCGGAGAAAATGATCTGCATAGATATGAAACCACCAGGTAACCAGTACGGTCACCACGCCGGCCGTCAAAGCAGGAAAAAAAACACTGCTTTCGGTGAAAAAACTCCTGCCAAACAGAACATAGCACAAGAGGATCATGAACGGTGGCCTGATGAACAGGAGTACCTTAATATCCTTGTGACTTACCCTGAAAATGTTCATTTTATTCCGGTAAAGCAATAGGTAACAAATCTATGATTTTTTGCTCTTATGCAGCATGAATGAGCGACCGGGACGGCCGATAAGTGCGAAGAAGCCTGTGAGCCGCGATTTGCCGATGTCCATCAGCGCCGCCAGATGTTAGTCGGGATCCCTTTTTTATTAGTCAATCCGGCTTTTACCAGATTAGAGGCTATCAGTGCCGCCAGGTACTGGCCTTCACATGCGGGTGTTACCTTACAGAGGAATTTCGCATCGGTGTCGGTAGTCCGGAACGTATGAATCCTGCCTTTTTCTGCGAGGAAGCGATGCCCTTTGGTCAACACGACTTTTTCGTTCCCATCGAGGAGATGTAAACGCCCTTCCAGTACTGTGAATTCTTCGGAAAAAGTAAGGTGGTAATGCGGGACCGGTCCGGGGCATCCCTTTGGAATAAACGCCTGGATCAGGTGATAGACGCCGTTGGTTTCTTTGCCCTCGGTGATGATTTCCAGGGTATCGCCGACGATAGGATTGTGCAGTGTATTAATCATGACTTTATCGGATTTTTTTGAATTTGAAAATTATTTTTCATGAGGCACACTCTTTTATTGCCCCGAAATTGTGCGATCCGAACGCTGCCGGCAATGTATTTTCCGGTGAACTGCGAATATCGGCCGGTGAATTGTCCTGGAAAGTAAAGAGACCCGGCACACAGGTTTTTAAGGAGAATGTCTGCGGGATGTAAAAGCACTTACACCTGCCCGGTGCAGTATAACAGTTCAGCCGCCTGAATAGCCAGTTTACCGGAACACGGATTGTCCCGCGCCTGCCGTGATTTTAACTATATTGATGCAAACAATGATGTTCGGATCAGCAACGGTAGTTTGCAGATTACCTCCATAGATGCCGCCTGGAAAACCATAACAGGTACCTTTAGAGCTACACCGGCCGGGCACGTAGTAGCGCAACGGCATGGACAGGTAGGAACGGTATCGCTCGAAGGCGCATTTAAGCTTAAATACAAATAATACTTTAAAGATAAAAACATACCGGACCGATCTGTATAACTGACTAGTCTGGTATGTTGAATTTAATTTATCTAATAATATATATATAAAGTATAATTGTTGAAAATATAAGTACCTTATTTAAGATTTTGCGTTAAAAAATCGAAATATTTATAGAAGTTGAATGCTTATTTTGTTTAAAATTGTATCGTTAAATCGAACAATTACGATTAACAAAGTGTTACGTTATCGGTCGGTATAGTAAGTCCCCCCTTCGCTGTGCTGGCCACCCAGGTAATAATGAAAACAAAACCTCTTTTAGAAATGTAAAAAAATCACCACAAAATCTTCCTGTACGGCTTCGTTTTCGGCCTGTTGGCTGATCATGCCGGGTGCCTGTATTTTATTACCGGATTGCTTAAAGATCTACCGGTTATCGTAATTACTGTCATTCCTGCTTTGCCTCTCAGCCGCGAAATGAAGGCCTCTGTCCTCGGTAGCAGCAATCTTTAATAAAGATGCTGTAGCTACGCCTTACTCAGCGTATATCGATAGCCGTTTTACTTAATATCCGGCATTTTGCCTGCCTTCGTATTGATCTGCGGGACTGTTGTGTGCGCTCTCGCGATCATACAATACAACTTTCATATTCAATCCTCCAAACGGAAATGAAAAATCAATCTACCAGTTTTTCAAAAACGGGATATGGTCCCGTCACCATTAAAGTTTCTTTTTTGTTCTTTATTCTGTTTCTGCTATCGGCCGTCTCTTTTGAATCGGCTGCTCAGAAGCTTACCGATCCGGCTTTGAATTTTACCATTTTTGTCAAGGAAGACGTAAAGTTGATAGGGACTGAAGTGGAAGGCAGGGTTGCTGCGGGCGGCAATCTTATACTTACCAACAGCACCTACCAGGTTGTGCCCAAAACAGATGATGGTTTCAAATACGGCGGCGTACCCATCGGCCTGGCTATCCGCGGCGGTGTTGAGCTCAACGGCAGCAATCTGAAGATAGACGCAAAAAATTATATTAAAATCGGGAACCCCAGTCAACCGGCCGCTCTTAAGGCCAATTATGTAACCAGCCAGTTCTGGATTAAAAATGTAAGTGGCGCAGCCGGACAGATATTTCTCAATGTTTCTCCTTCCGAACTGGGGGTGAGCGAAAGCAACAACCCGATTTTCGAGAATATTTTCGGCACAGATCCGGGAAAAATAGACATAGACGGAGCATTTCAGAAGTTTATTTCAACCTCTAAAGCCCTGGGTGAGCTTACGAATACGGTTGTCATGAAGAATATGGATAATGGGGGCCAGCCGGCTATTTCCGGTCCTTTTATGTCAACTTCCGGTTTGCCCATGAAGCCCAAGTTTATCTTGGATCCCAACAAGATAAATGTTTTGAATATCTCTGCCAGTGTTTGGAACAGTTTCACGAATGGGATGTTTTTTGAAGGGTTCTCGTCGTCGCCCGGGTTTGCGGTTATTGTCAATATCCTGAATGCGAACGGAGAGGTTAAGTTTTTCGCTCTTCCGGACTTCCAGAACAACAAAGGGCATGTCATTTTTAACTTCCCGGGAGCAAAGTCTGAGATTAAGTTCTCCAATTCCAGCTCTGAAATAGACGGGATCATTCTTGCACCGGAGGCGCATGTGATCAAGCAATCCAATGCAAACCTGGTAGGGCAGGTCATAGCCCGTTCTTTTGTGCATGATGGTCATGAAATACATTATTATCCGTTGAAATCGGAATGGTATGAGAAGGCGATTTATGTGGAAGCGTCAACGCGGTGCGAGAAGGATGCCCCCTATCTCGATTACGAGGTTTTCTCAAATTTCAACTCCCAGGGAATGCCTGTGAAGATAGAATGGCTCGCTCCTGATGGAACGGTAGTGGAAACGCTTGAAAATCAGCTGCAGAAAGGCACTCTTCTTTTCCCCGGAGCTGCGGTCGATGGAGAGGGGAAAGGTACTGCCTGGCCGGGCTGGAAAATCGTAAACGGGAAGTGGGAGCAAGTAGACGATCTGAATGCTAAGCTAAGGCTGACGGGTTCAAAGATAAGGGTTACGCTCAACCCGGTCTTTCTGGCGGATTTTTCTTATCCCCAGTCTACGCAAAGATGCTTTACGAATCCTCCTCCGTCAGAAACTTCACTCCCGGTTCGCCTGGTATCTTTCAGGGTTGAAGAGCAGGAGCAACATACGGCCGGCCTGGAGTGGGCTATCGAAAATGCCACTGACTTCAGTCATTTTGAAATTGAGAAAAGCCGCGACGGGCTGAAATTTGCGAGATTGGGAAATGTACCCTTTAGCGAAGGACAGAATCGGTACGGCTTTGTGGATGGAAACCCGGGCTTGGGCCTGAATTTTTATCGCCTCAAAATGGTAGACATAGACGGAAGCTTCACGCATAGCGATATCAGGTCCCTGGCATTAAAGGGAGCGACCGTATCTTACGGGTATCCTAATCCTGCTTCGGAAATCCTGACCGTATTTTCGGCTCTTACCCAGGGGGCCAGGATTTTCGATACAATGGGAAGGGAAGTCGAAAACGTGTCGCTGAAAGCCGGTAAAAACGAAATCAATGTAAGCAACTGGAAAAACGGGCTGTACCTGATCAGGACCGAAAGCAAAGAGACGATAAAAGTGATTAAGAACTAGTTCCAAACCCGTCTGTCTGTAATATCTACCAGGCCTGTCGAAGTCCCTTTTAAGGCTCCGAGACAGGCCTGGGCCGTAGGTACCGCTTCGCTTCACCCGCGGTTACGAATGGATACCGGGGGTGTCTAAAAGGATAGTGTATGTATTTTTTAAAAATATTGTTTGGCATGTGCCTTTTCAGGGTTTGATGTGCCGTCAGGCACTACCTGTCTATAGAAAAAAGGGAACCGATGCGACGGCATGCCCCGTACGGGGCTACCCAACAGATAAACGGACGTTCCGACGGGCGGTAGCCCCATACGGGGCACACGGATGCGGAATTTTCCTATAGATGGGTAGCCCCTGATGGGGCATAAAGAAGACTACAAAAGATTATTTGGCCACATGGTATATTAAAAATTTTTTAGACGCCCTCTTACGTCGCATAGGAGAGAGAGCCGATAGGATCGACATGATACACTAGCCCCGGGTTGAAACGGGGCGCCCAGGCCCACGGAAAAGGCGACCCTACAGGTCTCTTAGGTAGCCAGTCCAGCATCCGGGTGTTAATTTTCAATATCCTCCGCCAGAAATATCGCTTGATCCTTTTTGGCCGGGAGTACCGCCCCTGCGGGGCTTATCACAGAAGAGCTCTCCGGCCACAGGTTCCGCTCCGAGGCGGGGGCCTGCGTCGCCATAAAAAAACTTTCCGGCAGTTCAGCTTCACTTAACCGCCGGAGAGACTAGTGGGATCCCTGTAATTATTAATAAAGAGCCGCTCTTTGCTCTTTGATTACATCGCTCTTAAGGTACTCGTCATATGTCATCAGCTTGTCGAGCATACCTTTCGGCCCTATTTCGATAATCCGGTTAGCGACTGTCTGGATGATTTGGTGATCATGGGAATAAAAGAAGATATTCCCGTTGAAATCATTCATCCCGTTATTAAGTGCTGTGATCGATTCGAGATCGAGGTGGTTGGTCGGGTCGTCGAGGATGACTGCATTTGCGCCCGAGAGCATCAGCCTGGAAAGCATACATCTTACTTTTTCTCCTCCTGAAAGCACAGATGCTTTTTTCAGAGACTCTTCACCGGAGAACAACATTCTTCCCAGGAAGCCCCGGATAAAGCTTTCATCTTTTTCCGTCGAGAACTGGCGCAGCCAGTCGACCAGGTTGAGGTCTGTTTCGAAAAAAGTTGTGGGATCCTTCGGAAAATAGGAAGTCGTAATGGTGACACCCCAGTTATAGCTTCCCGAATCGGGTTTAGTCTCCCCGGCGAGTATGTCGAACAGGGCGCTGATGGCCAGCACGTTTTTGCCCACAAAAGCGATCTTGTCGCCACGGTTGGCCATAAATGATACATTCCTGAAAAGCAAGGTTCCGTCGTCGCCTGTTTTTGATAAACCATCGACATTCAGGATCTGGTCGCCGGCTTCGCGATCAGGTTTGAAGGCTATGTAAGGATATTTTCGGGAAGACGGCTTAATGTCCTCGATCGTAAGCTTTTCGAGCAGTTTTGCCCTTGAAGTAGCCTGCTTCGATTTGGACGCGTTGGCACTGAACCGGCGGATAAAATCTTCCAGCTCTTTTCGCTTATCCTCAGCTTTTTTATTGGCATCCTGCCTTTGTTTTAAGGCGAGCTGGCTCGATTCGTACCAGAAGGTATAATTACCGGAATACATCTGTACCTTGCTGAAATCGATATCTACCACATGGGTACATACTTCGTCGAGGAAGTGGCGGTCGTGAGATACTACTATAACGGTATTCTTGAAGTTGGCCAGAAAGTTTTCAAGCCAGATAACCGTTTCGATATCGAGGTTGTTGGTAGGTTCGTCAAGCAGCAGCACGTCGGGGCTTCCGAAAAGGGCCTGGGCCAGTAGCACCTTGACTTTGTCATTCGAGTTGAGGTCCTCCATTTTAGTGTAATGGAGGTCTTCACTTACTCCTAAGCCGCTGAGTATCTGGGCTGCCTCGGTTTCAGCGTCCCAGCCGTTCAGGTCTGCAAATTCTGCCTCCAGCTCTGCAGCTTTTTCACCGTCCTCATCTGTAAAATCGGCCTTTTCATAAATTGCTTCCCGTTCTTTCATCACCTGGTACAATCGGGAGTGTCCCAGGATAACCGTATCCAGCACGGGATACTGGTCGAATTGGAACTGGTCCTGCTTCAGAACGGCAAGACGTTCCCCCGGATTAAGAGCTACCGAACCGGTTTGCGGCTCAATTTCTCCTGAAAGTATCTTGAGGAAGGTTGATTTACCGGCCCCGTTGGCACCGATAATCCCGTAACAGTTTCCCGGGACAAATTTGATGTTTACTTCGTCGAAAAGGACTCTTTTTCCGTAACGCAGCGATACGTTCTGTACCGTAATCATAATATAATAAAGAGATGAATGTCTGAATAAAACGCAAAGATACGGAAATCTGCCGGATCGGGCTTTATATTTACCACAGAGAGTGGAAGGTTACACAGAGAGCCACGGAGTTGATCACAGAGGACCGCAGAGGTTATATAGAGAGCCACAGAGAGCAGAGGTACTGCTCTTTATTTATTTCTCCGTGATTCTCTGTTTTTCCTCTGCGGCTCTCTGTGTCTTTTCTGATTTTTCTGACTAGAATTACGTTATAAATATGTAAATCCTATAACTGATTCTATGAAGTATGAATAAGGACCGGATTTTTATTGCCCTCTATTCGCTGATCGCTTTCCTGGTACTTGTGGCCGCGGTGGCCGGTCCGAAGTGGCTGTACCTCCTGACCAAGCCGCTGATCATGCTCTCTTTGCTTACCTGGTCGGTCCTTTCGTCTGACAGCCGGGTGGTGAAACAGAAGCAGTTATTTCTCGCGGGACTGGTCTTTGCGTGTATCGGCGATATATTTCTCATGTTCGACGGCTACTTCCTGCATGGTCTGGGAGCTTTCCTGGTGATGCAGGTAATTTACCTGTCGGTATTTTCCCGCGAGATACGGAAGCCGGTGCCGCTTTTTCCCGCCCTCCTGAAAGCGCTGGCGCTGATAGCAGCTTTGGGTTTGATCCTTGTCACAGTAATGCCTCATCTTTCGGAACCTGCGCTGAAAATCGCGGTGCCCGTGTATGCGTTTACGATTACCGCGATGACATTTGCAGCTTCTTTAAGGAATTCAGCCGTAAGCGGCCTGTCTTTCCGCCTTGTAGCGGGAGGCGCCGTCCTTTTTATGATTTCAGACACCCTGATAGCACTGAATGCTTTCGTCGGACCCGTTACCCACCATCATTTCTGGATTATGTCTACCTATATGCTGGCCCAGTTTTCTATCGTAGCAGGTATGCTGAAAGTCGGATGAAATCCCGATATTAGATAAATTGCTCCCCGGTTTCGACCGGGGAGACTCAGAATTAAATTTTAGACCAATGAAAATATATATCCCTGCCGCTCTTTTCCTGCTATGCCTGGGTAAGATCAGCATTATGAAAAGCCAGGTGACCGACGAAACCGGATTGATAGCTTCCGGGGCACAATTGCAAAAGCTGGGAGACGGCTACTCCTTTACCGAAGGCCCGGTTGCCAATAAGCACGGCGACGTCTTCTTTACCGACCAGCCTAATAACAAGATCATAAAATGGGAAGCGAAAACAGGAACGTTCAGCGTATTCCTGGATAAGGCTGGCCGCTCGAACGGTATGTTCTTCGACGCAAAAGGTAACCTTATTGCGTGTGCCGACGAAAAAAACGAGCTCTGGTCGATCGACGGCAAAGGGCGGCATTCTGTGCTTTTAGACGGGCGTAACGGTAGATTGCTGAATGGTCCGAACGATGTATGGGTACATCCAGGCGGAGATATTTATTTTACTGATCCTCTTTATAAGCGCGACTACTGGACCCGCGATCCGGTTTTGCAGCAGGATGGCGAGCATGTGTATTTGTGGAGGAAAAAAAGCAGAGAGCTTGTTTTGCTGGACACCGAAGTGGTGAAGCCGAACGGGATCATAGGTAGTCCCGATGGGAAAAAACTTTATGTGGCGGATATTGGAGACAAGAAGATTTACGTGTATTCGATCGGGAAGGACGGGTTACTGTCGGATCGCAGGCTTGCTGCGCCGATGGGAGCCGACGGGATCACGCTCGATGAAAAAGGCAATCTCTATCTTGCCGGCGGCGGCGTAACGGTTTTTAACCCAGAAGGC
Organism: uncultured Cytophagales bacterium; assembly: GCA_964562455.1. Taxonomy (GTDB): domain Bacteria; phylum Bacteroidota; class Bacteroidia; order Cytophagales; family Spirosomataceae; genus Ravibacter. The sequence goes on along the minus strand of CAZLTN010000080.1, from coordinate 2,608 downwards.
AGGAAAATAGCCCAGATACCTGTCCGAAAGGGATGGACTGCGAATGTAACTTTCGGCGGGAAGGACCGGAAACTATTGTTCATTACAGCGGGAGATGCTGTTTATGGGCTTAGAATGAATGTAAGAGGAGCTTATTAAACGGCTTTCGTGTAGTAGTAGTTTTTACCACAGAGGTACGAAGGACACAGAGAATATCTTACAGACTCTGTGTCCTTCGTGCCTCTGTGGTTATAACACTGTATCAGTGTACAACCCGGAGCGTATGAGCTCCCCGTTCTACGCTGATTTTCGCCTTTTGAGGTGCCAGCGAAGGAGAATCCCCTTTGTTGACGGTAAAGAATTCGATACCTCCCTTACGATCGCCGTAGTCAAGGTATTCGAAAATACTCACTGCTACATTGGAACCGTCTTTATCGAATGCGACGCTCGAAGGAAGGAGTCCTCCTACCGGGTAGTCGCCCGCTTTTGCAAGGGCGCCGTCGGCTCCCACTTTGATAAGCGTCAACTGTCCTGCCTGGCCGGTATTGGCTGCTGACCAGGGTGCCAACCCATTACCTGCAGTAGCCGCTACGATGAGCGAGCCGTCCGGGCTGATGGCAAAAGCTCCGGGATTTGAGCCGATCGCTACTTTTCCGGCTTCTTTATGGTTCCCGGCTTCGGTATCTATATTAACTACCAGCAGCTCTGCGTCTCCTGAAGCCTTACCCAGGTCACCTTTGCTGTTAATAACAAAATACTTTTTGCCGTCGGCCGAGAAACGCCCGAAAGTAAGCTTATCTCCAAGTTTTACGGGCTTGCCTACTGTTTCGATATTTTTAAGCTTTCCGTTATCACGAACAATCTTATATAATACAAGCTCTCCGCTCGGAGCCAGTGAAGCGGCTACATAATCGCCGGACGGGTGGAACGAGATGTCGACCAGGCTCTGCGTGCTGTCAGTATCGATCGGAAGGTTGACCAGCCTGGTAGGCTTTCCTTCCGGGTCGGTTTCAAGGAAGTTGAGCTTTTTGCCGGCTTCTTCAGTAGATATGACCAGCTCATTTTTATTGATATCTATCGAGAGCGGATTGTTTCCTATCGAGAAAGGGAATTTCAGCTTCGGAGAAACCGGGTTCACGATATCGGTAACATACACCCGCTGGCCTTTATTTTCAGCAGCCAGGTTTTTTACTTCCTTTACCGCTTCGGGCGGGCTTGTTTTCGATTCTATTATAAATGCCAGCCCGCCGGTAGAAGGCACGGCAATCGACTTGGAATAGTTGATGGCCGAGTTGGGAACAAGTATGGACTGGATGGAATTACTCCTGTCGACCGGGAACTTTACCGAGGTCAGCCTGTCTTTAGCCGTAGCGTCGCGGAGCAGCAAACCATCGGAGAATGTGGAAGCAGACAAATCGGCATCTGAAAGCACCACAAGGCTCCGTGCATTAAAATTGATGAGAGAGTTTTGGGAAAATGACGGACTAATTCCGGTGGCGATTGCGGTCGCCGCAAAAATTACTTTTCTCATAAGACTTAAGGTAAACAAGGTTAAAAAGTGTTAACTAAGACATGTTATAACGTAGAAATCGCTTCTCTTTTGTTTTATCAGAAACGGTTGTTAACTGCAATATAGGATAAATAAGTAATTGAAAATGGCGTTATGTGTGAAAAGTCCTTCTTTTAATGCGAAAAATTCTATTGGATTTTGTGCATATAAAAAGCCTCCTGGTGGAGGCTTTTTTAATAGGGAATTTCCCGGATTAAGATCAGGCAGCCAGTTTATTTACAAACCTTGCCAGCTTGGATTTCTGGTTTGCAGCCTTATTCTTATGGATAATATTCTTTTTCGCCAGGCGGTCAAGCATTGAAGAGACCGTTTTGTAAAGCTCTCCTGCTACCTCTTTATCCGAAGTAAGACGAAGCTTTTTGATGTAGGAACGGGTAGTTTTGTGCTGAAATCTGTTGCGCAGGCGTTTTTTTTCGTTTGCCCTGATTCTTTTAATCGCTGACTTATGATTTGCCATTATATTTTGGGTAATATCAATTTTTCTGAATTGGTTTGCAAAAGTAAGATTTTCTATTCAAAATGCCAAGAAATTGTGCAAATAATTTCCTTCAGACTTCCGGCGCGTACCGGCTGCTCATCTATAGCGCATTGACAAGCCTCCGGTAGTTTTCCGTTTTCCCAGGGTCCATAGAGGACAGCCATGTGAAGGCTTTTTGCCTGTCTTCCTGTCCGGCTTCCCTGAGCACATTGTAAAGCTCTTCGGTTTTGGCATCAAAAAATGAGTTTAGCAATATTGATCCGGGCCTAAGCAGCGCTACCTGCCGGATGGCGTCGAGCGTTTCAAGAACTTCCCTCCTCGTTCTGCCCGGAGACTCGGTAATGACGTCCATCCCCAGCCGGTGATATTTGTAGAGGCCTTCGCGGTAAGGCAGGAACTGCTGGCTGTTCAGGTTTTCTATCAGCCAGTAACGCGCCCGGGAATCGGCCCCGGGAGACCAGACCCGCTGGTAGGGAGAAGCGTTCCGGGCCAGGTTGGCCAGGTTAAAAGCCTTCTGGATAAAAGGAGTGCCGCCCAGCCTGCTGAAAGAATCGTAGTCGACCGCCAGCGCTATATAAGCC
>CAZLTN010000079.1:0-25747 GCA_964562455.1 uncultured Cytophagales bacterium | reverse complement strand
CTGCTGGGCATGATACCGGGAATGGGCGCTGCTATGAAAAACGTCGATATCGACAATAATTCTTTCGTTCCGATCGAAGCAATGATCCAGTCGATGACCAAAAATGAGAGAGCGAATCCTGATATGATCGACAGCAGCAGGAAGAAACGTATTGCGCAGGGGAGCGGCAAATCGATCACGGAAGTCAACAATCTCCTGAAGCAGTTTGATGAGATGCGGAAGATGATGCGGAAGATGAACACCATGCAAGCCGCAGGCAAGCTGGGAAAGGCGCTGAAACGATAAGATAATTGTGAGTGATCAGCACCATGGCGGGTCACTCACAAAATCACTGCTGCTGCTACACGATATAAGGCCTGATTACACGGGCATTGTATTTTTTCAATTCTACGAATAACCTGTTCAGCATTTCATCGTCACGGTAAATGCCTATGATGGTTCCGCCCGAGCCGGCGAATTTGGCCGATGCTCCTAGACTGCGGGCGGTATTGATCAACGCCAGGTTGGTTTCGGAAATATCGTAAATGCTTCGTCTCAGGTCGAAATTGCGATCCATAAGTTCATGAAGCTTTTCCGGTCTTCCTTCGAGTAAATACCCTTTCCCTGTTTCGGCCAGCGAGGCAATCTCGGCGAGAGTATTTACAATTTTCTCTTCGCCCCGGTCAAAGCGGGCCCGTACATCACTGTGGATCTTGCCTGATACCTTGCTAAGGTTCGTGTTATAAGCTACATAAAGCCTGGGGAGGAGCCGGGGGTCGAGGCGATCGTATTCGCCGTACCCGCGGGTTTCGATAAGGTTTTTATCGAAATTCATATAGACACAACCTTCGTAGCTCTGGATTACCCGGTCCTGCAGACCGGCGGCGATGCCCAACTCCTCGGTTTCGGCTACCATGACAAGCCTCGGAAGTTCCTCCAGGGGAATTTCGATATCATAAAATTTCATAAGGGCCCGCATAAGCGCCACAAGGATAGCGCTTGAGCCCGACATGCCGACCTGCCGCGGTATCGACGAACGGTACCTGACGGTGAAATTCCGGTTAGGAAGCCTTATATTGTTCAGTTCACAAAAGTCAGTAAACTTTTTGATACCGGCTTTAATGAGCGGTATCCCGCCGTTATAACCCAGCATCGTTACCGAATCGCGAAGGTGGAAGATGCTCCTGAAGCTGTTTCCATCCTGCGATTGCGCCTCTATAAGTAGCTCCGGCGATTCGTATAATGAAATAGATGCCCCGAAATTTCTGACTGAAATGGCTATCGTTTTTCCGAAAAAGCCATCTGACGGATTGCCTAATAGCCCTGCCCGGGCGTAGGCTCTTGTTTCTATAATCAAACCGTAATATGTTTTGGCAAAAAACCGTAATATGCTTTTGGCAAAAATAGGAAATTATGAGTCAGGAGATAGCCCCTGACCGGATATACTACGCGTTCGACTGAAATATATTATTTATTTTGAAGCCTGCTCCCGGAATTTGACAACGGTATTATGTACAGGCTTCACAGTCCGCAGGTATGCGTATATGGCAGCCAGGTCGTCCGTCTTCATATCCGTATACATAGCCCACGGCATGATGGTCTGGAACTCACCGGGCCGTACTGCGGGAAGCACATACCCGCTATCCGAATACGTCTTAAATCTCGCTACGAAGTCAGCTTCCGTCCATTTGCCTATACCGGTCTCAGGGTCGGGAGTGATATTGGCTGTAGTGACGATGTAGCCGTTTCCGAGGCTCATTTCCCATCCGCCCGCCAGCTCCATTCCCGGCAGCTTCTGTCCCTTGTCGTCAGGAGGCGTGTGACATTCGACGCAGCCGGCGATATGAGTCAGGTATTCGCCATAGGCCAGGCGGTCGTCTGCCGACGGTTTTTTCCCGGGCCGGGCTGCTTCGGGAATGGTATTGAGAATGAAATTGAAGGGGAATTTCGGCTCCGATTCAGGAACTTCATGAGGTATCGCGGGGATGCTCCTCAGGTATGCAATAATGTCTTTCACGTCTTCAGGATCCATATGCCCGTAGAATTTATACGGCATAACGGGGAAGAGTGCATGCCCGTCTTTCGAGACACCCGTTGTGATAGCGCGGTAAATATCCCCGTCGCTCCAGTCCGAAAGCGCAGCCGGGGTAATATTCTTGGCAAAGAAATTACCCGGAAACCCGAACTCTTCCGAGAATTTATCCCCTCCCTGTCCCAGGGTTCCTTCCTTTATTGGCCCGGAAAATTTGCTGAAGTCACGTTGGCTGTGACAATCCATACAAACTACGACGTGATTGGCCAGGTACTCTCCATGCTTCACGCGCTCAGGGGTTATGTCTACTTTCAGGTCGGGAGCAGGGCCCACGTCAGGGAGCAGGAAATATACGTAAGTAACTGACGAGAGGAGAACGAACAATAGTAACAGAGTTAGCCAACCGGCTATTTTTTTCAACGTCTTCATAAGTTGATATAAAAGGTTAACAATGGTAGGGTCGCGTATATGTTGGGCATATACGTGTTAAAAACACGTCAATACTAAGAAAATTATTAGAGAATGTAAAGCTAAGTAGCTTTTTTTGAGCGATATACACGGGCCGGATCGCCGGGTATAATATAAAAAAATGGCCCCTTGCGAGGGCCATTCCTGATATTTCAAACAATCGCACCCGGAATAAAACCGGGGCCACAAAATAGGCCGTCCCTATGGGACTATATTACCTTCATCCGTACATCCCCACATCGACAAATCATCACATCCCCACATCGACACATCATCACCCGGCCAGCGCCTCCGCACCACCGACGATTTCAAGGATTTCTTTTGTGATCGCAGCCTGGCGGGTGCGGTTATAAATAAGCCGCAGCTCTTTTAACATTTCCTGGGCATTTTCTGTCGCCTTGTCCATGGCCGTCATACGTGCGCCGTGTTCCGAGGCATTCGATTCAAGGATAGCCCTGTAAAGCTGGATCTTGAGTGCCTTCGGGACCAATTCGTTCAGGATCTCGTCTTCTGAAGGCTCGAACAGGTAATTGGCTGTACTTGCTGTCCTGGCCGATCCGGAGTCGACAGATGCCTGGATAGGAAGGAATTGTTCGGTTCTGACGATCTGGGTAGCTACGTTTTTAAATTCGTTATAGACAAGCTCAACAACATCATAGGTACCTTTTGCGAAGGCATCCATGATATACTCTGCAGCTTCCTTTGCATTTACAAAGCTCAGCCTGGTAAAGAGGTCGGAAAACTGGGTGATGGTGCTGAAGCCCCGGCGGCTCATACCTTCGCCCCCTTTTTTACCGATAGCCAGCACATCGACATTTTTCAAAAGAGCCTGTTTGGTATAGCGGGCCTCGACGCGGTTGACGGCAGCTTTAACGACGTTGCTGTTAAAAGCTCCGCAAAGGCCCCTGTCGGAAGTCAGCACCACCATGAGTACCCTTTCGACAGTGCGGACCTGGCTGTAAGGGCTTTCGGCAAGACTGTCTGCACCTTCTGAAACGGTCGACATCATCTCGTTCAGCTTGCGTGCGTACGGACGCAACTGAATGATGCCGTCCTGGGCACGGCGCAGCTTGGCGGCTGCCACCATTTTCATCGCTTTGGTGATCTGCTGTGTCGAGTTTACAGAACCGATCCTGTCACGAACTTCTTTTAAGGAAGCCATCGTTTTGAATAATATGATAAAGGAATGAGGCTGCCCGAAAACTTATACTTTCCAGGTAGCCCTACACCAGTGATTATGACTTGTATTTAACTGTGAGTTCTTTTGCTACTTTTTCGAGCACGGCTGTGAGCGTATCATCATACTTGCCGAGTCTTAAAGAATTGAGCGTATCTGCATACTGGGCTTTCAGCAATTGCAGGTATTCTTTTTCGAATTCACGTACTTTTTCTACAGGTACACTATCAAGCAACCCTTTTGTAGATGCATAGATAACGGCAATCTGATCTTCTACTGCAACCGGTAAATATTGCCCCTGCTTAAGTACTTCGAGGTTTCTGCGACCACGGTCGATAGCGAGTTTTGTAGCCGCATCGAGGTCGGACCCGAATTTGGCGAAAGCTTCCAGTTCGCGGAAGACAGCCTGGTCGCCTTTCAGCGTACCGGCTACTTTCTTCATTGATTTGATCTGGGCGTTACCACCTACCCGTGATACCGAAATACCTACGTTGATCGCGGGACGTATACCCGAGTTGAAGAGATTTGATTCAAGGAAAATCTGCCCGTCCGTAATGGAAATTACGTTGGTCGGGATATAAGCCGAAACGTCCCCTGCCTGCGTTTCGATAATCGGCAGAGCGGTAAGAGAACCACCACCTTTTACTTTCCCCTGAAGGGAAGGAGGAAGGTCATTCATATTCCGGGCGATGCTGTCGTCGCTTACAATTTTAGCGGCGCGTTCCAGCAGGCGGCTGTGAAGATAGAATACGTCACCCGGATAAGCTTCCCGACCCGGAGGACGGCGCAGCAGGAGTGACACTTCACGGTAAGCCACAGCCTGTTTCGACAAGTCATCGTAAATAACAAGGGCGGGGCGACCGGTATCACGGAAGTATTCGCCGATGGCAGCACCTGTAAACGGTGCGTAGAACTGCATAGGCGAAGGATCAGATGCAGCAGCGGCTACGATCACGGTATAGTCCATTGCCCCGTAACGGCGGAGATTAGCCTCTACCGCCTTGATTGTCGACGCTTTCTGGCCGCATGCTACATATATACAATAAACCGGCTCTCCCCGGTCATAGAATTCTCTCTGGTTGATGATGGTATCTATGGCGACAGCAGTTTTCCCAGTCTGGCGGTCACCGATAATCAATTCACGCTGGCCACGGCCAATGGGAATCATAGCATCTATGGCCTTTATACCGGTTTGAAGCGGTTCGGTTACCGGCTGACGGTAAATAACCCCGGGAGCTTTCCGCTCGATAGGCATCTCATAAAGTTCTCCCTCGATCGGGCCGTTTCCGTCAATAGGCTCGGCAAGCGTATTGACAACACGTCCGATGATACCTTCACCTACTTTCACCGAAGCGATCTCATTGGTCCTCTTGACAGTGTCACCTTCTTTGATCTCGCTGGAGTCTCCCAATAGTACGGCACCCACATTGTCCTCTTCCAGGTTCAGCGCGAGTGCTTTCAGACCGTTGTCAAACGACAACAGCTCCCCTGCCTGTACCTTCGAAAGCCCATAAATACGGGCAACACCATCTCCTATCTGGAGCACTGTACCTACTTCTTCAAGTTCGGCCTCCGATTTGGAGCCGGAAAGCTGCTCACGCAGAATCGCCGAAACTTCGTCAGGTCTTACAGATACCATAGATTTGTTTGAATTATTTTGGGTATAATGGAAAATTTTCTTTTTCAGACCGCAAATGTAGGAGTTTAATTTAATATTCCGGAGCTATCAGCTAAAATATATATAGCTTGAAATGTTGCACTTTTCTAAGAGCGCCCGGAGGGCGCGGTAAATGACGTCCCGGGGAGGCAAGGCGTCCAAAAAAAAATATAATGAGTAGTGCGCTTTTTTGTATTCGATTCCGTTTTTTTGGTAGCATATTTATTTTCGAGTCATTAATATGCCTGCATTTAAACGTAAAACACCTGAAATGTCTAATTCCCTGAAGATTGTAACTTTTCCCATCCTTTGTCTGTCATTATTTTTCAGTCCGCAGGCTTCTGTTGCCCAAAGTCAGAGAACTTCACTGAAAACCGAGCTCGATACCGTCGCCTACGGCATAGGCCTCAGCATAGCGGGCAGCCTGAAAATGCAGGGCCTGGCAGAAATCAACACCAAAGTGCTCCAGGAAGCTATCCAGGATGCGCTTTCCGGCAAAGAGACAGTTTTTACACAGGAGGAGGCTAACCAGTACCTGATGACATATTTCGGAAAGAAGGAGGATTCGCTGCGCGCGGTAGAAGCTGCCAAAGCAGAGCCTAACCGGATCGCCGGCGAAAATTTCCTTGCGGAAAATAAAAAAAGACAGGGAGTCACCACCACCCAAAGCGGGCTGCAATATGAGATCCTGAAGGGAGGAGAAGGCGCGAAACCTACTGTAAATGACCGGGTAAAAGTACACTATCATGGAACGTTAACCGACGGTTTCGTGTTCGATAGTTCAGTAGAACGAGGAGAACCTATCGACCTCTCGGTCAGCGGGGTTATTCCCGGCTGGACCGAAGCTTTGCAACTGATGCCCGTCGGATCGAAGTGGAAGATTTTTCTTCCTTACCAGCTTGCTTACGGTGACCGAGGTGCCGGCCCGAATATAGGGCCTAAGTCTGCGCTGGTGTTCGAGGTGGAACTTCTGGAAATTTTGAAATAACACTTTATAATGAGAAAATACCTGATAACGCTGATACCGGTAATTTTTGTAGGGGGCAACCTCCCGGACAAAAGGTTTACCGAGCGCCCGGTTGAACCGGGACCGGCCAGCGGTGTGGTGGAAGACCTTAAACCGACAGATGTTCAGTATAAAGCTCAGTCGACTGCGTTGCGTTTGTTGACCAACTTCCATTACAGGAAGGAAAAGCTGGATGACTCACTATCGTCGGTTATCCTGGACAAATACCTTAAGGACATCGATCCGGGTAAGCTGTACCTGGTGAAGGGAGACGTGGATAAGTTTGAAAAATACCGCTATTCGTTTGACGATTTTCTTAAGCGGGGCGAACTTGACATCCCTTACGAAATATTCAACCTGTACCGCAGCCGATGGCTTGAGCGGAACGAATATATCAGCAAAATACTGGACGACCCCAGGCTCCAGGACTTTTCCGGCAAAGAAACCCTGGAGGTAGACCGCGAGAAGCTGCCGTGGGCCGCAAACTCTGCCGAGCTTGACGAGCTCTGGTTTAAGTATATCAAAAGCGAAGCGCTTGACCTCAAATTGTCCGGCAAGGCCGATACGGCTGCGATCACCGTTTTGAAGCAGCGGTACAGGAACAGGGCCAGGAACCTGGGACGGATCAAGACCGAGCAGGCGTTCCAGACCTATTTTAACTCCTATGCAGAGTCGATCGATCCGCATACAAGCTACATGTCGCCAGTTACGGCTGACCGCTTTAACCAGGACATGAGCCAGTCGCTCGAAGGAATCGGCGCCCAGCTCCGGGAAGACGGAGACTATATCAAAATAGTAGATATTATCCCCGGCGGGCCGGCCTTCAAGAGCAAGTTTTTCAAAAAAGAAGACCGTATTATCGGTGTGGCACAGGGAGAGAACGGTAACATGGTCGATATCGTCGGCTGGTTCGTAGACGATGCCGTAAAACTGATCAAAGGGCCGAAAGGTACGGTAGTGCGCCTGCAGATACTTCCTGCCGATGCACTTCCTAACACCCCACCCAAGGAATACAGGCTTGTGAGGGAGAAGATCAATCTTGTGGAAGGAAGAGCCAAGAAGGAAATTATCACCGTGCCCGGAGAAGGAAGGGAGCACAAGCTGGGCGTGATCAGCATCCCCCAGTTTTACAGGGATTTTGAAGGGGTACAAAGGCGGGAGAAAGGATTTGCCAGTACTACTGTCGATGTGCAGAACCTTATTCGGGAGCTGAAGGCCGAGGGGGTTGAAGGGTTGATCATCGACCTGCGCAATAACGGCGGCGGATCGTTGTATGAAGCTGTCGCTATGACGGGGCTTTTTATCAAAAACGGACCGGTGGTGCAGATCAAGGAAACGGGCGGAGAAACAGAAGTTCAGTCCGACAATGATCCTTCCATAGCTTATGACGGCCCGCTTGGCGTAATGGTGAACAGGTTCAGCGCCTCGGCTTCGGAGATTTTTGCGGCGGCTATACAGGATTACAAGCGGGGTGTGGTTATCGGGGAACAGACTTTCGGTAAAGGGACAGTACAGACTTTGCTGGACCTGAACCAGTATGACAGGGCAAGCAGGGAGCCGTTGGGCAAAGTAAAAATGACCACTGCCAAGTTCTACCGGGTGAACGGCGCCAGTACGCAATTGGAGGGCGTAAATCCCGACATCGCTCTTCCTACGGCTCATGTTACGGACGAGTTCCGCGAAAAGTCGCAGTCGAGTGCCCTGCCCTGGGACCAGATCAGCCCGTCAAAATATGAAGAGACAAGTTTTGTAAATGCAAAACTCCTGGGTTGGCTAAATGAGAATCATAAAAAGAGGCTGACTACCGATGAAACACTCAAGAAACTGGTCGCTGACCTGGCGTTGTTCAAAGAAGCGCGTGAGACCAAAACAGTTTCTCTGAATGAGACGGTCCGTAAAAAGGAGCGTGAGGATGCAGAAAAGAAACGTGCGGTAGTTGCTGCGGTGGACGATGGACTCGGAGAGGACCCCGAGGATGAGGATGTTTCAGCCACTACGAATACCAAGGCGTCGAAAAATGACGTTTACTTACAGGAAACCGGGCGGATTCTGAACGATATGATTGCTTTTTCGAAGGAACCCAGCCTGGTTGAGCGGTCGCCGAAGCAGAAGAAAAGATAGTTCGACAGCCAGGGAAGCTGAATATTTAACAAAGGAGTATCAGAAAACAGGATATTAAGGAATGGCATCAGGAGAATCTCTCATTCAACGAATATTGAAATCCACTTTTTTCGCCAAGGTAATGAGGCGGGGAGCTGCGTTAACCAAAAACAGGGCACTGCTGCTTGTTTTTCTTCAGCAGGGAGTCAGTAAAATGGAAAGCCGGGGTGTTGCGGAAGGGATCAGGGAGGTAAAAGATCAGCTCCAGTTGATGATACGCCTTATCAAGGCCTATGCGACCGGTGAGTACCGTGACGTAGCCGCAAGAAGTATGGCCACTGTAGTGGGTGTCCTGGTATATTTCGTTTCTCCTTTGGACCTGATTCCCGATGTCCTGCCCATATTGGGTATTGCCGACGATGTAGCCCTGGTAGTCTGGATGTTCAATGTCCTGGAAAAAGAAATGAGTAAGTTTTCGGATTGGGAAAAGAAAACCAAAACGATCAAGATAGACTGATCCGGTATGTGCGCGCAAGAATTTATGCGTACGGATGTGTTGGTATCTCCGGGATATATTTCCTAAATTTGTCTTTCCGGTAGGGTATATCGCCAGACAGGAATTGCTTTTATATTAGATTAAAAACGTAAATAGATATAAAAATGGAACCAGCTGCAGTATTGGCTTTTATGGGTTTGGGTGGTCAGGAAATGCTTTTGATCGGACTGGCGCTTCTGCTTTTGTTCGGAGCAAAGAAAATTCCTGAATTGATGCGTGGACTTGGCCAGGGAATAAAGGAGTTCAAGAACGCTACTAAAGATGTGAAAGATAGCATCGAGAAAAGTATGGATGTGGAAGATACCCAGAAATAGCCTTTTCTGGTGTCATTATTGTAACTTATAATAAAGGGCTGTCCTGCTTTAAACGCAGGACGGCTCTTGTTTTCTGTATAAAGATAGAATTTCAAAATCTGTGATCGGGTCGTTCGATAAACTTCGGGATATCCAGAGAGAATTAGGAGAAGGGCGTCTGACCTGTGAGGCTCTTGTGACCCATTACCTTGATCGCATCGACGCCCGGCCTGAGCTGAATGCTTTTGTGGAAGTGTACCGGGAAGATGCGCTGGAGCGTGCCCGGCAGGTTGACAGCCGATTGAAGTCAGGTACTGCCGGACGATTGGCGGGGTTGGTAGTGGGGATAAAAGATGTGATTTCACACAAAGGGTACGGACTGCAGGCAGGCAGCAAAATTCTTACTGGCTACCGGTCTCCCTATAATGCGACTGTAATACAAAGGATCCTGGAAGAAGATGCCGTGGTCATAGGTCGTCAGAATTGTGACGAGTTTGCTATGGGCTCTTCCAACGAAAACAGTTACTTCGGTCCCGTTGCCAATGCCGCTGCCCCTGACAGGGTGCCGGGCGGTTCTTCAGGTGGCTCCGCAGTGGCTGTTCAGGCAGGCTTTTGCCATGCTTCCCTCGGTAGCGATACCGGCGGATCGGTGCGGCAGCCGGCATCATTCTGTGGCGTTGTCGGGCTGAAGCCCACTTATGGCCGCGTTTCAAGATGGGGGCTGATTGCATACGCGTCATCTTTCGATTGTATCGGCCCTATAACCAGAAGCGTCGAAGACGCAGCCCTCTTACTCGAGATCATTGCCGGGCAGGACGATGCGGACAGTACTGTATCATCGCAAGCCGTCCCGTCGTACTCTTCCTCGCTTGCCTGGTCGGGCAAAGCCAGGGTAGCCTATCTCCGGGAGAGCATTGAGTCGGATGCTATCCAGCCTGAAGTTCGTGAGCAGACAAGATCGCTTCTCCGGAAACTTCAGGACCTTGGACACACGGTGGAACCGGTAGAGTTTACCTCAACCCGGCACTTGCTGCCGACTTATTATATCCTTACGACCGCCGAAGCCAGCTCTAACCTTTCCCGTTTTGACGGGGTGAGGTACGGTTACCGGGCGTCGGCAGTCACCGACCTGGAAGACATGTACAAGAGAAGCAGGTCGGAAGGTTTCGGTAAGGAAGTCAAGCGTCGTATATTGCTCGGGACATTTGTTTTGAGCGCGAGTTATTATGACGCATACTATACCAAAGCGCAGCGCGTTAGAAGATTGATCCTGGAGGAAACCAGAAGCGTCCTGGATCAGTACGATTTTATAGTTTCACCCGTAGCCCCTACTACGGCGTTTAAAAAAGGTGAAAAAGTACAGGATCCTTTGCAGATGTACCTGGCCGATATTTTTACGGTCCAGGCGAATGTAACAGGATTGCCCGCTCTTTCGGTGCCGAACGGCTTTGACAACCAGGGTCTTCCCATCGGTTTTCAGCTTATGGCAGCGGCTTTCGATGAAGCCAGGTTGTTGTCTTTTGGGAATTATATCTCGGAGATGACTAAGGAGGTGTGATGCAGTATTCTAATATTCTAAACTTTAACCGCAAGTACATTGTTGATGAAAAAGCCGGACAGCGTGAGTATTGTGCGTTTTATTTTGATTTTGGCTGTTTTTTTCTCATTCGAAGTTAAAGCACAGCAGGCAGAGAATGAGGACGAAGGATTTGAGACTGAAAGCGACACGGCAACGGTTGTGTCGGCCCTTGACCTGGTACCGGAGATACTTGAAGAACAGATGGACAGCCCGGTATCATCCTTCCTTCTGAAGGACCGGTTGAAATATCTTCAGAACGAAATACCGCTCCGGTATAACGAGCATTCTCACAGGTATGTTGATTTTTTTGTATACCAGCGTACTTCTTTTACGAGAAGAATGCTTGAAACCAAAGACCTGTACTTCCCAATTTTTGAAAAGGCGCTTGCTGAAAGTAACCTTCCCGAAGAGCTGAAGTATCTGCCGCTAATAGAATCAGGCCTGAGCCCCAGGATCATTTCAAGAGCGGGCGCCGGCGGGCTGTGGCAGTTTATGAGGGCTACCGGAAGGGAGTTCGGGCTGCAGCAAAACCAGTTTATCGATGAGCGCTTCCATCCTGAGAAATCTACGGAGGCAGCCTGTAAGTACCTGAAGCAGTTGCACAGAATTTTTGGGGACTGGGAAATGGCCCTGGCTGCCTATAACTGCGGCCCGGGTAACGTCAGGCGCGCGATCCGTCGTACGGGGAGGAGCGATTTCTGGGGAATTTATCCTGTGTTACCCAAGGAAACGCGGAATTATGTCCCGCAATTTGTTGCGATGGTCTATCTCATGAATTATAGTAAAGACCATGGGATTGTAGCCAGCGACCTCAAGCTGACACCTGTTTCTGATACCGTGAAAGTAAACGGCTACCTGAACCTGAATACCTTTGCGTCTCTCGGAGGGATGTCACTTGACGATATATATGAACTCAATCCGCACCTTATTGGTACCTGCATTCCCCAGTCCGATGGTGAATTTTGCCTGATGATCCCGGCGACGAAGGCTGCATTGCTGGCCGACAATATGACGTCGATCCTGGATTCATCATCCAGGGTCCCGGTTGGCCCGGGCGCCAGCCTGGCTGAATCGCGGACTGTGAAGGACGGCTATGAATTGATCAGCACAAATATCCGTCATACAGTGCGCGGTGGCCAAACGCTTTCGACAGTAGCCCGGCAGCACGGAGTGACGGTGTCGCAACTGAAAGCATGGAACGGGCTGAAAGGCAATACTATCCGGAAAGGCCAGCGCCTGCTTGTTAAGAAAACTACCCGTAGCCGTATTAAAGAAGAAGCGGTACAAAGCCCTGTCGTGATCGCAAGCCGGGATACGGCTTCAAAAGGATCGGGAACTATACCGGCTGAAAGCCCTGCTTCCGGCCAGGAGAGAGAAGTAACGGTAAGCCTCGTATCTTCAGTCCGGGATGACCAGGCTGCGGTTGGGCAGGAACCGGGAACGGTGATGACAGAGGAAATGCTGCTTGCCCGCCAGTCGGCCCGGTTAGAGGAAAAAAGAAAAGAAGAAAGCAAGGACAAACCCCGTACTGTAGCCGTCGCGAGACGGCCTGTCAGTGCTAAGGTTGAGAACGGTACGACGACGCATACAATTGCAAAGGGGGAGACCCTGATTTCAATAGCAGGGAAGTACAATGCTGATATAGAGGAGATTAAAAAGGTCAATGGCCTGGAGGGAAGTAAGCTGGTGGCAGGGAAGAAGCTGGAAATCCCGGTAAGCGTGGAGGCAGACGAAAAGCCGGTCGTAAAAGACCGGTCAAAAAACCGGAATGTTTATCACGTAGTGCAAACCGGGGATACGCTTTGGGCGATTTCCAGGAAATACGGGCTTTCGGTCGACAAAATAAAGAAAGTAAATAATATAAAAGGCAACGCACTTAAGACGGGGATGAAGATCCTTATTTCAGGATAAATTGCCAATAATATGAATATCGTTACCCCCGGCCGGCAGGCTTGGGGGTTTGGTTTTGTAGGAGTACAGAGTATGATAGCATTTATAACCGGCAGGCTTGCTGATAAGGAACCGTCCAATGTGGTAATCGAGGCAAACGGTGTCGGTTACGAAATAAGGATTTCGCTTCAGACCTATGCAGCACTGCCTGAAAGCGGGACACCCTGCAAGCTTTACACCTACCTGAGCATACGTGAAGATGCGCATGTCCTGTACGGTTTTTGGGAGTCTACGGAAAAACACCTTTTTTTGCACCTGATAAGTGTTTCGGGAGTAGGTCCTGCTATGGCCCTGGTGATGCTCTCCTCCATGTCGGCGCAGGAAATAAGGTCGGCGATCCTGAAAGAAGATCTACGGACCATCCAGTCGATCAAGGGTGTAGGAGCAAAGACAGCCCAGCGACTTATCCTGGAACTGAAGGACCGGCTGAAGAAAGAAGGGTTCGAGGCCGGAATACCGGTTTCCGGATCGCAGAATATGAGCGGAAAAAGAAGTGAAGCGCTCAGTGCGCTGGTAACCCTGGGAGTACCGCGATCGGCGGCAGAGAAAAGTATAGAAACTATACTGAAGAAATACGGTGACGATATTAGTATAGAAGAGTTGATAAAACTTTCGCTGAGGTGACAGGAAACCAGTTTTTTTTACATTAAAAAAATAACAGGGAAGGTTAGAACGTTGTGGTGTTACGCCATATTTTAAACCTTCTTCAAATAAATCGAAAATTGGTCAGATATTTTGTCTAAATATATTTACCAACTCCTGTTTCGCGGCTCGTTGCTCCTTACCGCAGCCATATATATGGCGGCTATACCGGGTGTATATATACCTCCGGCAGGGAAATACGATGTAGAAGCTTATAAGCTCCTTACAGATACGGTCCCGGACACAAATGACAGGAAAGCGATCCGTTCGGGAAGGGGAGTTAAGCTAAATTGGAAAGACTACTATCGTAACCGGTTTACCGAGCCCCGGCCCAGGTCGCCGATATATCAGAAACCGCCTTCCAACGTATCGACACGGATAGAATTAGCTCCTTCCGGCGATATCGTAGTATCCGAAAAAATCGAGACCGATAAGGGGGCTATTGAATACCGTCCGACGGAAAGCATCGACCTCGGGACTTATAACGAAATTCAGAACAGGAGGACGTTCGATAACCTGCTGCGTGAGTACGCAGGAAAGTCGGAGGCCTATGGTGCGGGGCGCCTTCTCCCCAAGCTAGACCTGCCGCCGTCTCTTGACCGGCTGATGGGCAACGATTTCCTGGATATGATGCCTAACGGGTTTGTCACCATGGACATCGGCTTCATGAACCAGTTTAATGACAACCCGTCGATACCGATCCGCCAGCGGCGGAACTTTGATTTCGTCTTCAAGCCCCAGATTAATATCAACTTTAACGCCAAGATCAGCGAAAGGTTAGGCTTCCTTACAAATTACGACACGAAGGCCAGCTTTAAGTTTGAGAATATGCTCAAGCTGAACTATAAGGGCAAGCAGGAGAGTTTTATACGGGCTGTAGAGGCTGGAAATGTAAACTGGGTGACGAATACACAGCTCATTCCGGGTATGCAGAACCTGTTCGGGCTGAAGACCGAAATGCAGTTCGGAAGGCTTAACGCAACATTTGTAGCTTCCCAGCAACGTTCCAGGAAGGAGACAATAGTGCTGAAGGGCGGTACTCAGGGGAGGGAATTCGAAATCCGGTCGGATAATTACGAGGAGAACCGCCACTTTTTCCTCTCCCATCTTTTCAGGGAGCAATATGAAAAGTCGCTTAAAAGTCTTCCGAATATAACTTCTCCTGCCATTGTAACGCGGATTGAAGTGTATGTGACCAACCGGACAGCCACAACAACGACGCTCAGAAACGTAGTAGGCTTTGCGGGGATTACCGAAAATGACGAAGCGACGCCGGTCGATATGAAGGACGATCCTTTGTACCGCAACCTTCTTTCCAGCCCGGCTTTCAGACAGGTCGACCAGACAAACGGCGTCCTTACCTCTGCCCCTTTGTCTTTACGGAAAAATGTAGACTACGAGCTGCTTCGCGGAGCCAAAAGGCTGATCAGCGAGCGTGATTTTATTTTCAATCCGCAACTGGGCTACATCTCCCTTATGGTGCCTTTGCGGAATGATGAGGTGCTTGCAGTCGCCTATGAATATACCTACCGGGGCAGATCTTACAAGGTAGGGGAGCTTACCGAAGATTACCAGAACCTGAGGGACGATGAGGTGATAGCGCTTAAATTGCTGAAGTCGTCCACTATCCGGAATAATACGGCTCAGCCTATGTGGGATCTCATGATGAAAAATATCTATTCACTGGGCGCTTCGCAGATTGACAAACAGAGTTTTCAGCTGAGAATTATCTACAAAGATGATGCGACGGGAATGGATACCCCTAACCTGCAGGTAGGCCGGAGGTTAAAAAATCAGCCATTGGTGAAAATCATGCAGCTTGACCGTCTTAACACGGTAGGCGATTTTCAGCCCGACGGTAACTTTGACTATGTAGAAGGGTATACGGTAGATTCTCAGAACGGGCGGATTATTTTCCCGGTGCTGGAGCCTTTTGGAAGGACAATAGGAGCGTATTTTGATCCGGATGAAGCGGATCTGGCGAGGCAGTACGTGTTCAGTGAGCTTTATCGTACCACCATGATCGAAGCTCAGCAGATAAACGAAAAAAATAAATACTACCTGAAGGGCAACTACCAGTCGGCCGGCGGTACCGAAATCAACCTGCCTTTCGGGGTTGCGGAAGAATCGGTGATGGTTACATCCGGTGGGGTGGCGCTGTCTAGAGGGGGAGATTATATAGTGGAACCCCAGATGGGCCGGGTCAGGATCACGAATCCGTCGGTGCTTAATTCGGGAAGAGAAATTGTGGTTGAATACGAAAAACCCGACCTTTTTGACAACCAGATAAGGACGCTTGTGGGTACGCGCCTGGACTACATCCTTAACAAAGATGTGCGTATAGGTATGACGGCCATGCACTATAATGAAACCCCAGCAGGTTTCCTGAAACGCGTAGCTATCGGGAACGAGCCGGCGAGTAACACGATTATAGGAATTGACGGAAGCATAAGGAAAGAAGCGCCTTTCATTACCAGGCTGCTGGATAAGCTGCCCCTGATACAGACCAAGGAGATGTCCTATATACACTTCAAGGGCGAAGCGGCGCAACTGTATCCCGGTCTCAACAGGCGTATCAATGGAAGAGCTATCGTAGACGATTTCGAAACTTCCAGGATGATCTATAATATGGTCAGGCAGCCGACTTTGTGGAAGGTGGGGGCTACGCCGCAGAACTCCCCCAATTTCAATTTCCCCGGCGCGACCTCGCAAAGGTTGGAACATGCCTTTAACCGGGCGAAAATTTCGGTATATAATGTCGACAACGTATTTTCCGGCCGGGACCTGGGAGGTAATATCGGCATGCCTGTATTGCCTGAAGACGGTGAGATACAGAATTACTATGAGAAGATGTATACGCCGCAGGACCTGTTCCCCGGGAAAGCGGTACCTGTTATAAACTTACCCCAGGCGATCCTTGATGTAGCGTATTATCCGGCTGAACGTGGGATGTACAACTATAGCACCGACCTGAACAGGCGCGGGATGCTCAGGAATCCGAAGCAGAGCTACGGGGCTATCACTCGTGCTATCTCCGCTGATAACGATTTTGACAATGCAAATATCGAGACAATCGATTTCTGGCTGCTGAACCCGTTTGTCGACGGGCCCAACGGGATTGTAAGAGCAGGCTATACCGACGACACGGGAGCCAGCATAGACAGGAGAGCGACCGGGGGAAAGCTGGTTTTTAACCTTGGGGACATTTCCGAGGACATTATTCCCGATGAGCGATACAATTTCGAAAACGGCCTACCCATAGCTGACCGGGTTGTCGGTATTAATGTCGACTCTACTGCCTGGGGTTATGTGACGCGCCAGCAGTTTGTTATCAACGCCTTCAGCAACGAGCCGGGAGGGCGGGAGAAGCAGGATGTCGGGTTAGACGGGATGAACAGTGCGGATGAGCAGCGGTTTTTTAAGGAGAGCTTCCTCGACCGGGTCGAGAGCACAGTAAGCCCGCAGGCGATGGAGCTGATCCGGAGCGATCCTTCCGGGGACGATTTTGAATTCTACCTGGGAGAAAAATGGGATCAGCAGAGGGCAAACGTGCTGCAGCGTTATAAAAACTTTCTGGGGGCAGAAAACAACTCGCCCGAGAGCACCCAGAACCGGAACCAGTTTACACAGGCAAATACTAACCTGCCAGACGGCGAGGATCTCAATACTGACAATACGATCAATAATAACGAAGAGTATTATGAGTATGTGATCGATCTTCAGCCAGGCCAACTGGAGGTAGGACGCGGTTTTATCGTGGACAGGACTACGACCGGTGAAGCCGAATGGTTCCTTTTCAGGGTTCCTGTGCGCGAATTTACCGGGAAGACTCCCAACATGAACAGCTTTAAGTCCATCCGGTTCATGAGGATGTACCTGACCGAGTTCGAGAATCCGGTAGTGCTCAGATTCGGTCAACTGCAGTTGGTGGGGCAGGCTTATCGTAAATATCCCTACGACCTGAATGCCGTCAACCAGATGGAAGCACCCGAGAAATATGACGCTAAGTTTACGGTCGGTACCGTCAGTATCGAGGAAAACAGCCAGGTAGGTTCGGAGTCATCAGGTAAGTATGTGTATACCGTACCGCCGGGATGGGAACGCGATCGTGATTTTACCCAGCCTAACCAGAATTTTACCCTTAACGAGCAGGCAATGAGCCTGTGTGTTACTGATCTCAGGGATGGCGATTCGAGAGGAGTATTCAAGAATGTCAATCTTGATCTGCAGTTCCGCAAAAGACTGAAAATGTATGTGCACATGCACAGCGACGACCCGATAGTAGGCGGAACCGGAGTGTTTATGAGGCTGGGGACGGATGTCAGCCAGAACTATTATGAGGTGGAAAAGCTGAACCTGATCGCCACCCGGCCGGGAGATGCCGCCGCCGCGGCCGTCTGGCCTGAGTCCAACGAGGTTAACTTTGATTTACAGGACCTTCTCAATACCAAGTCCCGGAGGAACCAGGAATGGGGGAGAAGCTATTCGCAACCCTATTCGATGCTGAGCTCTGACGGGCTTTACAGGATTACGGTGGTGGGTAACCCTGATCTGAGCCTGGTCCGTGTAGTAATGATCGGCCTGAGAAACCCGGTTTCGGACGATGAGCGGCCCCAGAGCTTTTGCCTGTGGGTGAACGAGCTGCATGTAGAAGGCTTTGACCAGACAGCGGGATGGTCGGCGATCGGCCAGCTTGATGCAAAGCTTGCGGATCTGGCTACCATAAAAGCTACAGGCAGGGTGGAAACATTCGGCTTCGGAGGTGTTCAGACCAAGATAGGGGAACGTTCGCGGGCTTTCACAAGTGATTTTGGTATCGCTTCCAATGTGGCTGTAGATAAGTTCCTGCCGGAGCAATGGGGTTTCAGCATCCCGCTGTTCCTCAATTATGACCGGAAGCAGATTACCCCTACTTTTGATCCACTCGACCCGGATATGCGCCTCGAAACTTCTCTTGATAACCTGAGGGATTTCGGGGAAAAGGAACGTTACCGCCGGATGGTGATAGACAATACCACCAGACGGGGGATTAATTTATCGAACTTCAGGAAAATGAGGACGGGAACCGGCACCCGTGCCCCGCACTTTTACGATTTCGAGAACTTTGCGTTTACCTACGCATTCAATGATCTCAAAAAGACGAATGTGCTGACGGAATCTTTCCTGCAGAAAATGTACAAGGGCCAGGTCGCATATGCTTTCTCGAAAACCGCCACACCTTTTGAGCCATTTAAGAACTGGAAGGCTACAAACGCCTACGCAGCCTTTATCAAGGATTTCAATCTTAATCTTTACCCGACGTCTATCGCGGTCAGGGCCGATGTAGAGCGTAACTTTATGCGTACCCAGCTCCGTAATTCCGACCTTACTACGGATGGACAGTTGCCCTATTTTGAGAAGTTTTTCTGGTTTAACCGCTTTTACGATCTAACCTGGAACCTTACTAAAAGTGTAGTGGTGACATATAATGCCGCTGCTCGGGCGATGGTCGATGAGCCTTACGGTGACCTCGATACCCGGGAGAAAAAGGATTCGCTCTGGCACAATTTTAAAAACCTTGGGAGGATCAAAGACTTCGATCAAAGGATTAACCTGACATGGCGGCTGCCGCTGGACAAGCTTCCGTTTACGGATTGGATTTCGGCAGATTATAACCATCGTATAGCGTATAATTTTATGGCCAATGCTTTTGGCGCCGTAGATGAAAACGGGTCGGAGTTCGGAAATATTCTCAGGAACAGCAGGGAGCGGGATATTAGTGGCCGCGTTGATTTCGTAGCGCTTTACAATAAGCTCAGATACCTCAAATTTGCCAATACGCCGAATGCGGCAAGGAAAAACTTTACGCGGAGTCCGGGCGATATGGAGGAAGCCAAAACCCAGTCGAGCCAGGTATTGAAAGACTTTACGCGCGTGCTGATGACTGTGCGGGGTATCAATTTCAATTACAGGGTAACAGAAACCACTGCCCTTCCGGGCTTCCTTGGGTCGCCGCGCTTTTTCGGGCTTGATAGAGGAGGGGCTCCAGGCCTTGGCTTTGTATTGGGCGAGCAGCAAAGAGACTTTCAGAAGCAGGCTGCAGCCAAAGGATGGCTGACGGACAGCCGTATCCTGAACCAGCCTTTCCAGCAGACAGTTGACAAGCAATTCAACGCCAATACTTCACTTGAGCCTGTTAAGGATTTCCAGATAAATGTAAAGGCTAATTATACGCGCCGGGATGTCTACCAGGAATTTTACCGGCCGGATTCAGGTGGTATTTACCGGTCGGAAAGCCCGCTTCGGAACGGGCAGTACAGCATGTCCTTTATGTCGTTCAGAACTGCTCTTTCCAAGATGAACAGGGATCATAGCTCACCGGTATTCGATAATTTTATCAGGTACAGGGGAGTCATAGCCGACAGGCTCAACAGTTCTCCTGAGAATATAGGTGAAGGTACCTATAACAGGAATTCCCAGGATGTGCTCATACCGTCTTTTTTTGCAGCCTACAGCGGGCGCGGAGCAGACAGCACCGGGAAAATAAGGACGAGCCCCTTCCTCAAGCTGCCCTTCCCGAACTGGTCGGTGCGTTACAACGGATTGTCACAGATACCCCTGTTTAAAAATATATTCCAGTCGTTTTCAATTGAGCATAATTACACTTCAACTTACAGCGTAGGTAATTTTACATCTTCGCTGAATTACGAGGAAATGTATGTTAACCTGGCCGTCACGGGTTATCTGATGGCATCGAACCTGGTCAACAACAATCCGTTGTACAGCCATGTTAATGAGTATGGACACTATATCCCGGTATTTGCGATGAGCACCATCACTATGGCTGAGCGGTTCTCGCCGCTGATCGGTGTCAACTTCCGCACAGTCGGACAGATTACCGGCCGGATCGATTACAATCGGGACCGCACTGTGGCGCTCAATCTTGCCAATACCCAGATGCAGGAGCTGTTTAACCAGGATCTGACTGTCAGCATCGGCTTTACAAAAAATAATATGGCGCTTCCGTTTAAGATCAATGGCGCAAAAAAGAGATTGAAAAATGACGTAACTGCACAGATGTCGGTTACCTTCAGGGACACGCGTTCTATTCAGCGCAAGATTGTTGAAATAGAGGAAGCAGGAATAAAACGGGAGGTAGCTGAAAATACGCCGACGGCGGGTAATATAAATTTCCAGCTCCGACCTACTATCAATTACGTGGTGAGCAATCGTCTGAGCCTGCAGTTTTATTTTGAGCGTATGTTCAACGATCCGTTGGTTTCAAACAGTTTCTACAGGTCGGTGTCTTCGGGCGGAGTCCAATTGAGATTTAACCTGGCTGAATAAAAGCAGGCAGCAAAGCTCCTTTCCTTTTAGGACAAGGTGTAAATCTCAGATTTTTCGTTTCAGCTCAAAATGCTGCCCCAGGTACAGCTTTCTTACCTGCTCATCGGCTGCAAGTTCTTCGGCAGTTCCTTCTTTCAGGATTTTGCCTTCAAACAGTAGATAAGCCCTGTCGGTAATCGACAGGGTTTCATTTACATTATGGTCGGTAATAAGTATGCCGATGTTTTTGTGCTTAAGCCTGGCAACTATATGCTGTATATCTTCCACGGCGATCGGGTCGACGCCGGCAAATGGCTCATCAAGTAAGATAAACTTAGGGTCAACGGCAAGCGCCCGGGCTATTTCGGTCCTGCGACGCTCACCTCCTGAAAGTACCGAACCTCTGCTCTTGCGGACGTGCTGGAGACTAAACTCTTCCAGGAGCCCTTCCATTTTGTCTTTTTGCTCTGTTTTGGAGAGCCGGGTAAACTGAAGGACCGCTTTGATATTCTCCTCTACAGTCAACTGTCTGAATACTGAAGCCTCCTGCGCAAGATAGCCTAACCCGAGCCGGGCGCGCTTGTACATAGGCAGATCGGTGATATCTGTCTGATCGAGATATACTTTACCGCTGTTGGGCTTGATAAGGCCTACTGCCATGTAAAATGAAGTGGTTTTGCCTGCTCCATTGGGCCCGAGCAGCCCGACGATTTCACCCTGCTCGACCTGGTAGCTTACCAGGTTATTAACCAGCCGTTGCCCGTATTTTTTAATCAGCTTTTCTGTCCTTAGAATCATATTTCCGCGAACCGTTCCGTTTGCGCCTGCAAGGTAAACAGAATACGGCTAGGGTATAACTACTTTAACAGTTTTTAAGAGCCGGTTCTGGGCGATCCGCAACAAATAAATACCCGAAGGCAACGGGGTGGCAGGATAAATGCTTAGCATCATACCGGAATTATCATACCCGTGACCGAACTGAAGCTTAAGGCCTGTCATGGTAAAAAGCGAAATATTTTCCGGGTTTATCCCTGTCGCAAGCAAAGTGATCCTGTCAGGAAGCGATGGATTAGGCGAAATCGTTATATCGGGGGCGGAGGAATCGAAATATACCGCATCGATGCGTGAGAACCTGACTTCTCCTGTTTCTCCGGTCATTTTCAAGCGGTAGTAATTGAAACCGGCCAGGGGCGACGGGTCTGCAAACCTGTATAGGGTTTGCGATAGGTCTGCTACTGACAATGAGCCGATTGCTTCGAAGTTGGTTCCGTCGCTGCTGCGTTCCACTGTAAACTGTGATGCAGTATGGCCGGCAGCCATTTCCCAGTAGACCTGGGTTTCCTGAAGGCGTCTTTCCGCCTCAAAGCGTGTAAGGACAAGGGGTAGTCGCGGACTGGTACTATTGATCTCAATGTGATGCAGCCTGACGATGCCGACGCCATTTGAAAGGATAAATGCGAAGTTGTTCAGGTTGACGAGGCTGATAGCATTGCCGCCGCTTATCCAGCGGTATTCGTTTATCCATACATCGTATTTTCCCGGCGCAACATCTTCGGTGGTTTCCAGGGGTGAAAGGTAAGTGAGATAGTCGCTTTTATTGTTCATAACCCACGTAAGCCTGATACGTCCGTTAAGAGGGTTGCTTAAAACAGCGCCGGAGGTGCCGGGTACCCGCAGGGCATATGTGCCGTCGCTTTTGAAGTCGATAGAAAGCTTGGAGAACAGCGATGCATTGGGAAGAAGAGTGTGCGTGTGGATTAACCCGTCGCCCACAGCGAAGTACCCGGCAATATTACCTTCCAGCGTGATGTCCTTTACCTCCAGGTCAATTTTGACATGCAGCATTTCGGGAGCAGGTATGGCGAAGGGAGAGGTTCTCAGGATGCGTACTGAGCCGCCGCCGGTAGCAGAAGTACGCGCCGCGTCGAAGAAGCATTCTCCCTGGTTTACAGTGGCGGAGGAAGTAGTGATAATGTGATCGAACTGGCCTGTATCCGGAGTGTCGCTCTGTATCCGGAAACCCGGTTCGCAGAAATCCTGCCGGAAATACAATAACGGCGCTTGCGATAATGATGGAATGATGGAAGCGATGCCCATGAGCATGGCGAGCACAAATGTTCTCATAGTATGTTTAAAAGTATGGTTAGTAAAATAGTATAGCGATTTTCAAAATGGAGGCGATCTTCCTCTATTCCAGCAAAGGATCGATCACCAGCCGTATCTCTTCAGAAAGCGCGTCTACAAGACGGGCCTTCACTTCCTGCCGGTTGGTTACGATCCTGATTTCCCGGTAGGGCGCAGGATCCCGGAAATTTCTCAGGAAACGTTTTTTCTCCGGAGGCAATTCGCGGGCGGCAAGCTCGGGGAGGATTGTGATCCCACCGTTGCGCTCAACCATACGAATCAGCGTTTCGATACTTCCCGACCTGAAAGTAAAGAGTTTGCTTACCTGGCTTTTCCTGAGCTCGCAGAACTTCCTGATCTGGTCGCTCAGGCAGTGCCCCTCTTCAAGCAGCCACAGCTCATCACCCCTGATATCTTCCGGGGCTATATACTCTTTATCGTACAGGCCGTTGTCTTCAGATATGTATACATAAAACTTTTCGCGGTACAGGCCTGATTCATGAAAAGTAGCCTCCTGTACAGAGGTGGCGACGATGGCTGCATCTATGTTCCCGTTTCTGAGCTCCGCTACAATACGTTCTGTTACCATCTCGTTTACCTGGAAATTGATATCCGGGTACCTGCGCGTGAATTGAGGGACGAGGATAGGAAGAACATAAGGTGAGACAGTCGGGATAATTCCGATCCGCAAATCTCCGTTCATAGCGCCGTTAAAGCTCCTTGCCATTTCCCGTATGCGGTTGGCTTCTTTCAGCACTGTCCTTGCCTGGGCGATTACCTGGGAACCGATATCCGTTGGTATGATCGGTTGTTTATTCCTATCGAATATCTTGATATCCAGCTCTTCTTCCAGCTTTTTGATCATCATGCTCAGGGTCGGCTGGGTTACGCAACACTGGTCGGCGGCCTGTACAAAGTGCCGGTGATTATCTACTGCAACGATATATTCTAACTGTTGGATATTCATAATGAAAGAGGTCCCGACCGGGGATGTTGATTTATAGATATTGATTATGCAAAGTTATAGATAATTGTTTTTGTTTATAATTAGGCAGCCAGTTGCGCTCAAGGTAGTCCCGGTGGATATTGAAACCATCCGGTAGGTTTACAGCCTGTGTGCCGAGATCAGTTTGTTCTCGACCTTGCTCCATATCCAGCCTTCTTTCAGCTTTTTAAGGGGGGTAAATTGCCTCCTGAATAGAAGCAGGCTATGGTAAAGACTGTCAAATTCCCTGACTTTGTAAGATGGCATCACGTAGCCGGCCGGATAGCAATCAGTAAAGCGGGCGGTGAGGGCTTCGGCGTTGACGATAACCGGTTTTTCTACCTGGATCGCATCATACAACCCCGAAAAATTTGTGTATTCCCCACCGGGCCGGTCATAAAGACAAAGGAGAAAGTCGGATTCTGTAGCTGCTATCTTCAGTATTTCCCGGTGAGATCTGTGGCCCATCCATTTTACGGCAGGGTGCGAGGTAAGCTTCTCGGTAGCCTCGTCAGTGATCCGGCCTGCCATGAGTATGTGTACCGGTTTTCCCGAATCCAGAAGGCCCGAAATAACTTCAGTGCCCCGGCCTTTTCCGAGCCGTCCGTAATAAAGGATGGTCAGGAACGGGCGTGGTTGAGCGTTAACAGGGCCGTCATAGCAGGGCGGAAAGTCGGGAAGTATGAATGTTTTCCTTTTAACCGTGTCGGGTGCGAGCCGGAAACGCTTTTCGTCCGGCACTATGAGGGCTGTTACAGGCAGGTACAGGAATTTTCGTAAAAGCATCCGTACAATGGCAGGGACGGCGTGACGACGGTGTACAGGCTCAGATGAATCTGCTACAATCTGTCGCTGCAGCCAAAGGAGAGGCCATAGTGCAAGAAGCAGTGCTTCGCCGGCTACATGGACGGAGTGATACCGATGCCTGACCAGGAATGAAGCCGAACAAGCCAGGTGCCGGAGAAATGCCCGGAACGAAATGCGACTGGCATTTACTAAACAAAGGTTGCCTGTCCGGAATGCAGATACAGGATCGTGTCCGGGGGAGTATCCGATCCCGACGAAATCAACGGTCGCGCCGGTGCGGGTCAGGCTTGTGATTTCTTTCGCGATCCTGGGGTCGGAACCGTCGTCGAGAGAAAGGTAGAGAATCTTTATCCCGGCTGTGGATAATCTATAATCCCGGGGCGACGTATAAAATCTGTAACAGAGGACAATCGTTGCAGAAAACAGGAGCATTACGGTGCAGGAAAGAGAGAATGACTTCAGAGCGTAATATTCTGCCAGTGCGATACCATTGATTAGAATAGAGGGCAGATCAGCCTCCGGGATCGCAGCGGGCTTCAGCGGATACAAAGAGGCCAGGACGGCGGGAACGCCGGCACACGAAAGGATGGGTACGAGTGGAAAGCTTCCGGGAAAAGAATGATTTTTCATGATTAAAATAGTATAGTATAATTCGATTGGGTTCACAGGGATGTGCCATCCACAGCTTATGCCGACCGAAACAAACGGGGCAGTTGGGCGGGCAGATCACTAGCTGCTTAAACCGATAGTAAATTTAGGAGGTAGCGCAGAAAAGTCTTACCCAAAAAACTTGTAAAAAACAGCCTTTTCAGGGAGCGGCCGTCAGCAAAGCCATCCGGCTTACGTCAATTCCGGTTGCGCAGCGGAAGTGGCCCTCCGGGCATGCTTTGTGGCCATGTATACCACAGGGGCGGCATAACAGTGCTTCCGGAGACTGGACTATAAACGACCTGTCAGAGAGCGGTCCGTAACCGAATTCGGGTACAGTGGAACAATAAACGGCACATACCGGGGCATTTACCGCAGAACACAGGTGCATGGGAGCCGAGTCGTTGACATAATTCATCAGGGCTCCTTCCATCAGGGC
>CAZLTN010000078.1:0-26513 GCA_964562455.1 uncultured Cytophagales bacterium | reverse complement strand
AAATCGCGCGCG
Organism: uncultured Cytophagales bacterium; assembly: GCA_964562455.1. GTDB lineage: Bacteria > Bacteroidota > Bacteroidia > Cytophagales > Spirosomataceae > Ravibacter. The sequence continues at coordinate 26,501 of CAZLTN010000078.1, read as the reverse complement.
TAAAACTCCGCGATAAAACCGTCTTTCGGCCCTTTTTCCGGCGTAACCGGCCATGACTCATGCGTAAAAATAAGCGAATCTATTGCAGGCACCCGTTTGATTTCATTCTGAGCAGTATAGCTTTCCCCTTCATGCTCAATATGTAAGGTATAGCTCCGGCCGATAGCACCGAGCGCTGAATCGGCGTCTGCGGGCTGCCACTGGTAATTGCCGTCGGATTTGACATCCTCGAAGCGGTATATTTTCCCAAGATCATCTTCTACCCAGACTTCCGCTTCCAAGGCAGGCAGGGCCGGGCTGTTATCAAAGTAAGCCGCCGATTTTGTAAGCTTTATTTTCTGCAAACCAGCCTGGTTGGTAATCCAGCCGTCTACAACAAGCAACGGCGGACCGGTTTCCGTTTTCAGATCGATGACATCCTCGCACCCCCAAAGACCGGTCAGTATTAACAAAGCAGCTACGCTTTTCAATATCGAAATATTCCGCTTATTCTGTTCCATTTCTTTCTCTTTTATCGACGCAATACTCGCTTAAAATTTAAAATTATAAGTCAGGGCCGGGATGACACTTCCCATGACTGCATACCTGATCGCTTCTGTTTTAAGTGCATTTTCCTCCTTTATCCGGCCAAAAACAGAAAACGGGTTCCTCCTGTTATAAACATTATATACCGATAGCACCAACTCCTGCTCACCTATCCGGAACAGCTTTCGCCTGAGCTTCAGAGTTGCGGCCAGGTCGAGCCGATGATAGGTTCCTATCCTATTGTTGTTCCTGGCGTTATAATAATTATATGGAAGCGCCCAACCATTGTACTCGAAACGGTTAGTCGGATAAGTCGCGGGGGTACCTGACGCGATCACGAAATTCCCGGACAGCGACAATCTTTCGCTCAGATCGTAAATCGCAACCAGGCTGGCGTTATGGGGTTTGTCAAACCTGGTAGGGAACCAGTCGTTGTTGTTAATGGTCTCTACTTTTCTTTCAGTACGTGAAAGCGTGTAGCTCAGCCAACCGGTCAGCTTCCCTTTATTCTTTTTAATGTAGAATTCTGCACCATAAGCACGTCCCGCACCCGGCAAAAGATCGCCCTCTACAAACGGGTTGAGAAGAAGCTCCGAGTTGGGAACATAGTCCAGTTGGTTTTTCAGATCTTTATAGTAAACCTCTACCGAAAAATCGTAGGCGTTATTCCTGAAATTCTGGAACCAGCCCAAAGCTACCTGGTCGGCCAGTTGCGGCCTGATGTTCGGAGAGCTGAGCGTCCATACATCCAACGGCGTGCTTGCAGCGGTATTGGACAGGAGATGGAGGTATTGTGCCGTGCGGTTGTAGCTTGCCTTAACAGACGCAGTAGGGGTCACGCCGATATTCATCGAGAAACGGGGCTCCCAGTTGCCGTACTGCTTTACGACCTTCCCTTTTCCGAAAGTTTCCCCCGGCAATACAGGCTGCTTTCTCTCCCCGGCTTCAACTTCCTCATACCTGTAAAACGTTCCCGGCCCCAGGCTTCTGAAAAACGAATACCGCACACCATACTGCAAAGAGAGCTTTTCTCCCAAACGCTGCTCATTCCCTATATACAAGGCAGTCTCATCGGCATACCTGGGGTCCTGGCTCAGATCGATCCGCTCGTTTTCCGAAATCGCTATTGCCTGGGCAGGTTTGGCATGATAGTGAATATATTGCCCGCCGAACGTAAGCTGGTTATTGGGTGACAAATAGTAAGTAAAGTCCGGCTTAAGGCTTGTGCTGATAATTTTCGAATTCCATTTGAAAGCATCGGAATCCGTCTCCTCTCCCATCCGCAGGCTGTAATCATAATTGCTGTAATATCCCGTCAGGTTCATAAACAGCTTGTTGGAAAAAACGCGGTTCCAGCGCGCAGTGGCAGTAGCGTTCCCCCATTCGAAGCCAAACCCTCCCCCGCCGAACACATCGCGGCCGAAATACCCGGAGGCAAAAAATGTATCCTTATCGCCGAGACGGTAGTTGACCTTCGTGGTCAGGTCATAATAGTAAAACTTAGAATCCTTGAGATCCTTGTTCAGGAACGGCTTTGCAAGTACGTCGAGATAGGATCTTCGCCCCGCCACTATAAAGGAACCTTTCCCCGCGGCAAAAGGCTGTTCGTAGGTAAGCCTGGAGAAAATAGTGCCGATCCCCCCGGCCACTTCGCGTCTTTTGGAGTTGCCCTCTTTCATCCGGACATCCAGTATCGAGGAAATCCGCCCCCCGTATTGCGGCGCTATCCCTCCCTTTATAAGCTTCATATCCTTGACCGCATCGGGATTGAATATGGAAAAGAATCCAAACAGGTGGGAAGAATTATAAACCGGCGCCTCATCGAGCAGGACCAGGTTCTGAGAAATATCACCTCCTCTTACATTGAAACCGCTCGATCCCTCTCCCACGGTGCTCACACCCGGCAGTAGTTGTATACTTTTGATAAGGTCCACCTCTCCAAGCAATGCCGGCATCTTTTTGATGGTCTTCATTTCGACCTTATTGACCGACATTTCGATACTTTTTACATTTTCATCTTCCCGCGTTGTGGAAACTACCACTTCCTCCAGCGCCCGGGAGGCTTCCTTAAGCTCTATATCCTTTTTCAGATCCTGGTTCAGCCGGACAGCTTCCTCTGCTTTTGAATAACCTACGTAGGAATAAATAACCGTATAATCAGCCGGCGGCAAAGTGATGGAATAGAAGCCGTAAGCATTTGTAGCAACTCCGGTACCAGCCTCTCTGATAAAGACAGAAACCCCGATCAACCCTTCTCCGTTACGTCCGTCCTTTACATAGCCGCTCAAGGTAACGCGATCCTGGGCGACCGCCCCGGAGAATAAAAAGCAAAAAATAAACACCGGTAGTAAAAATCTCATGGCAGGCTTTCAAGTCTTTAAAATAGGTTTCTATATAAAACGATATCGGAATAAGACTATTTTATTCATACAAAATAGATTCAAAACTCTCCTAACAAAATGCCATTCAAAAGCATAAAGACGGAAGTCACGTTCAAAGCAAGTCATTTCTCCGTATCAGAAAAATTAAAATATGACGAACGACGGCATAACAAGGGTGAACGGTTAAAAAGGGAAAACCGGGAAACTCATGATATATTTACCTGACAGCTCATCAATTTTAATCATGAACTCAAAACTTCTTTTTATCATCCTGGCCTTCTGCGCATACACAAATCTCGTAGCGCAAAAAAAAAGGCATTTCAGCGGCAAACGCCCATTCCCACAATGACTACCTCCAGCCGAAGCCTTTTCACCTGGCTTACCAGCACCGGTTCGGCTCGCTGGAAGCCGATATTTTTTTCAGGAACGATTCTCTGTTCGTTGCACACGAAAAAGCTGAAATCAGCTCCGGAAGAACCTTTGAAGCGCTCTATCTGAACCCGATCCTCGAAGTATGCAAAGCCAATAGCGGAGCTGTCTATCCGGATACAACCCGGCACTTGCAATTGCTTATAGATCTGAAAACACCCTATTCGCCCACACTGAAAACACTGGTCAGGCAACTGGATCCATACAGGGACTTCTGGTACCCCCGGGGAAAAGTTCATATAGTAATCAGCGGAAACACACCTCCCCCCCGCCGAATTCAGTGATTATCCGGGCTATAATTTTTTTTGATGGAAGACCGGAAACCGGCTACACCGGCAACGAACTGACACGCGTCGGGCTGATCAGCCAATCTTATTTGAGATATTCTACCTGGAAAGGACAAGGCGTCCCCCCGCCGGATGACATCCAACGTCTGAAAGACGCTATTGCCATTGTACACCGCCAGAATAAACCTTTCCGTTTCTGGGCGAATCCCGATACCCCGGAAGGATGGGATATGCTGATCGGGCTTAAAGTAGATTATATCAACACCGACAGGATCGAAGCATTGGCAGAATACCTGCAAAAAAGGAACCGATAGGCTTTTTATTATAACCCCAGCACCTCTTTCAGCCTGGCATAGCCGGTTTTACTTACCGGGATCTGCCTGCCTGTACTGAGCCTTACCGTATAGCTGTCTTTCTCGTAGGGATCGATCCGCGTAATCAACTGGACCCTCACCATGAAGGACCGGTGGCAGCGAACAAATTCATGAGCAGGAAGCGTCTGCTCGAAATAGGCCATTGTTTTGTTCTTCAGGAAAACACCTTCACCGGTGTTGATCTTTACATAGTCGTCTGCTGCTTCGAGATACTCTATGTTATGGATCGGGATGATCCGGATCTTGCCGGAATCTTTCACGACAACCCTTTCGGCCTGCGCGAGGGAAGCTTTCGACTGCTCCACCATTTTTTGTGTACGCGCTGCCTGTTCGGCCTGCTGATTCTGCCACTTCTGTATCGCTTTGCCGAAGCGCTCCCTGCTGAAGGGTTTAAGCAGGTAATCTACAGCATGTGCTTCAAAAGCCTTAAGGGCATACTCGTCAAACGCGGTGGTAAAAATGACTGCGGGTGGTTGTTCCAGGAGCTCCAGCATTTCAAAGCCGGTGATTTTCGGCATCTGCACGTCCAGGAATATAAGATCGGGCTGTAATTGCCTTACGATCTTCAGGCCTTCAAAGCCATCGTTACATTCGCCGCAGATAACAAATTCAGGAAAATCCTTCAGGTATTCCCTGACAACCCTTTTGGCCAGAGGTTCATCATCTATGAGCAAAACTTTTGTCATGCGGTCAGGCTAGTTGCGGAATGATCAGGACAGTAGTAAAAATACCATTTTCTCCATGGGTTTTTAACAACTGCTGCCCTGCAAACAGCAAATATAGCCTGCGCTGGATAGAACTCAATCCGAACCCCGTGCCCTTTCCGCTATTTTTCGGGTCATAAGGGTTGGTTACGGTGATCATCAGCTCTTTTTCGTCCTTTGCTTCGGCCACTATTGTAATTTCAATGTCTCCGATAGTATCGTAGAGGCCGTACTTGATAGCATTTTCCACTACAGGCTGCAGCAGCATGGCCGGGAGCTTCATATCGTTGGTAACGTCATTACTTTTCACACTGGTTGTCAACCGGTGCCCGAACCGCACTTTTTCTATCTCAAGATAGAGATTAAGATGAGCCAGCTCTTCTGCCAGAGTGCTCCATTGCCGGCTTTCCTTCCTGAGCGTACCTCTCAGGAAATCCGACAGTTGCTGGATCATTTTCCTGGCCGTATCCGGCTCGAACCCTATCAATGCATTGATCGAATTAAGGCTATTAAACAGAAAATGCGGCTGCAACTGCTGGCGGAGGTTGAACAATTCGGCCTCTATCGCCAGGTTTTCGGCCTCTTTCTTACGACGCTCTGCCTCCTGCTGGTTCTGCAGGTTATACCAAAGGACGGAACTCAGGCCGGCAATCCCGATGATAAAAAAACCGAACATTACCCTGACGGGCACAGACAGGCTGAAAAAATGTACATATTCGAAAGACTCTTCAAGCAACAGCATGATCAGGAACCTGCTCACAAAGAACCATAATACCGTCATAAAAAAACACAGCCAGAAGAGATAGCTGTATTTCTTCTGGCTCGGCAGAAAATACCGGAGGTTGTTACTGACCGCCACACAGGCTAGCAAAAGCAATATATTGCTTACAACGCTATCGGTCAGCGCAGCCCTTATCGTAAAATCATACCAATACAATATAGCTGCATGTGCCGTCATCCATAGCATCCAGATGGAGGCAAATGCAACCTGGAACCGAAGGATAGAAAATGGTGAATGCATGTTCGATAGTCGTTTTTCCGTATTGCGTCAGACTGGAACAGCCTGTCAATAGCTCTTTATTTCGATGCCCCCCAGCAGGCATACACCTTCCAGGACCAGTATTTTACCCGGTTCTGTCCTGAGAAAACGCGGATCCCTTTTGTCCTCTACCCCTCCCAGGATAGCTACCATCATATCCGATTGAATATCCCAATCGGGAGGTATAATAAGCTCTGTCCCTCCCATGATATTCGTAGCGTTCAGGCGCACCCGACCGGCTATATCGGCTTTAGAGAGGTCTATTTCCGCACCGCCCATTATGGCTACTAATTCTCCTCCTCTGAAACTCTTCGAAACGACCACTTTTTTTACATTTCCGAATACCGATGTGACATTCAGTACTTCTCCTGACACATATTCCCGACCGCTGAAAGACGGATCGGATGTAGCATCGTGTGACCACGCACCGGATCCCGGATTATAAGATTGTCCTGCCCTCAGGCCAGGTTTTAAAATGAGATAAAGCCCGGTGACAATTGCGATTGTCGCCCATGTAAACTGCGGTTTGTTAAAAACCGGCAAAATAAGATCCAGCATAGAGATCCCTCCTACTGCCACCATGACAAACCATCCGGCGCCTTTGAACTGGTGACGGATTCCAACTATGATGCCTATCGAAACCAGGATCATTTCCCAGCGGAAAAGCCATCGGGGAAACTCCGGTATAACGTTCTTCAACAAAAATGCCAGGCCTACCAGGATCAGTACAATGCCTGTCCATTTCGGCCCATCCGGATTCTTATCCCGCTTATCGATATGACGACGCTCAAAATCTTCCATCGTGATCTCTCTGTTTTTAATTCAGCGAAATAAAAATAGCGTACGCTATGCGCACGCTCAATATTATTTAGGTCAAAGACATGTTTCTCCCGGTAAAAGGCGGGTTCCTGTCGGTGAAATTATGATTTGCTCAGGATTTCACCCCCGGAGGTAATATTATTCTATTTCGATTTCACCCCTCATGTATTCCCGTATCTGTCCTGATATTAATACCCGGTCGCCGTTCAACTTGCAGCGCAGGTACCCGCCGCGCGCCGATATCTGTTTGGCGGTAAGCTCATTTTTCCCCAGCCGCTTTGCCCAGTAAGGTATGAGCGTGGTGTGTGCGGAGCCTGTAACGGGATCCTCATCGATCCCGGATTGAGGTGCAAAAAAGCGGGAAACGAAATCCGTCTCGTTACCAGGGGCGGTTACAATTATACCCCGTGTAGGCACGGTCGAAAGAATAATAATATCGGGCTTCAGCTCTCTCAATTCTTCCTCAGATTCCAGCACGACCATGTAGTCTGCCTGTCCCCTGTACACTCCCACGGCTGTAACCGTCGAAATGGCTTCCTGGAGAGCCGGCGGAGGAACTGCTACCTGGTATGTATCTACCGGAAAGTCGAGTGTGAGCCAGCCGTCCTCTTCCCTGGTCACCTTCAGCGTACCGCTCCTGGAATCAAAAAAAATCTCACTCCCGTCAAACCCCTCCTGGCCGAATATCACATGTGCCGCAGCAAGGGTGGCATGCCCGCACAGATCCACTTCGGTAACGGGGGTGAACCAACGAATCCGGTAACCGTTCTCATTCTTTGCATAGTACGCCGTTTCAGGTACCATATTTTCCAACGCTATTTTCTGAAGAGTTTCATCAGATAACCACTCATCCAGCGGTACAACTGCTGCGGGGTTCCCCCTGAAAAGTGTATCGGTAAAAGCATCCAGTTGATAAATAGGCGTTTTCATCGGGTACGATTCGATTTTGTTTGAAATTCCGGTATTTTAAGAATAGCGAGACAGCTAATATTATGGATCTTGTGAAAGCAATTAAGCAAGTATTGATCAATAATTCAAATCCCTTCACAAAAAAGTCCAAAGATTTTAAATACAGCAGGAAGCAAGCTCATCTCAAGCCCTGGGGTGAAACTCCGTTACGATCTGCCGGAGGTAATCCCTGTCGAGATGTGTGTAAATTTCGGTGGTAGTAATCGATTCATGACCCAGCATTTCCTGAACTGCACGCAGACTGGCCCCTCCTTCTACCAGGTGTGTTGCAAAAGAATGCCTGAAGGTATGCGGGCTGACCGGCTTGGCGATGCCCGCAGTTATAGCGGCATCTTTTACGATCAGGAAAATCATCACCCGGGTCAGGCATGAGCCTCTCCTGTTCAGGAATACGATGTCTTCGTTTCCTTTCTGGACCTTCATTCCGTTCCTGTAATGCTTTATATAAAGGTTTACATAACGGATGGCGTCGCGCCCAACCGGTACAAGCCGGGTTTTATTCCCTTTCCCGACTACCTTCACAAACCCGTCTCCAAAAAAACAATTAGTGAGCTTCAACGATATCAATTCCGTGACCCGCAGGCCGCAACTGTACAAAACCTCAAGAATAGCCCTGTTCCTGGTACCTTCGGCGGTAGAAAGGTCGATTTGCTCAAGAATAGAGACTATCTCGGGATAGTCCAGCACTTCGGGCAGCTTCCTGGCCAATTTCGGTGATTCGATCAGTTCTGTCGGATCCTTTTCCACGATGCCTTCCAACTGCATATACTTAAAAAAAGCGCGGTTACCTGACAGTATCCTTGACTGGGAATAGGCCGACATTCCCAGCTCCGACAAATACTTCATAAAGGCGGTGAGGTGCACATCCCTGACCTGGTCCGGGGAGACTTTCATGCCAGAAATTTCCAGGAATTCGGAAAGCTTCTGCACATCCCTGACATAAGCCTCGAGTGTATTACCTGACAAGGATCGTTCAAGAAGAAGAAAATTCCGGAAGTCTGTTATATATTTTTGCATATTGTGCGGTCCTTTTTTGTGCACAAAATCCAATACCCCGCAGCTATCGGTTAAGGCCCAACGACAAATTTAAATGAATTCCGCAGACCTGCTTATTCCTTCCCCGATCCGGGAGCTGACAGACGTCGTATTTGAAAAAGCCGGCGTAAAGGTATTCGTTAAACGGGATGACCTGATTCACAGCGAGGTCTCAGGCAACAAATGGAGGAAATTGAAGTATAACCTGGCCGAACTCTCGGGGGAAAAACCCGGCACTGTCATTACTTTCGGGGGCGCTTATTCCAACCACCTGGCCGCTCTTGCCTCCCTGGGACATATTGAAGGCATCAGGACTATCGGCATTGTACGCGGCGACGAACTGACGCCCCTTTCCTCGCCAACCCTCCGGCATTGCTCTTCACGCGGAATGGAGCTTTACTTTGTTTCCCGCAACGAATACCGGGAAAAAGAACACGGAGCCCTTGCAAAGCTGCTGCTGACCCGAACTCCGGATACATTGATAATCCCGGAAGGGGGCACCAATCACCTGGCACTGAAAGGAGTAGGCGAAATCCCCGACGAGTGCTCGGGTGCGGGCATTTCTCCCGATTTTTACGTAGTACCTGCCGGGACCGGGGGAACTACCGCCGGTCTTCTGCTCCGCGGATGCTCCGTTGTATCGGTAGCTGTCTTGAAAAACGCCGGATTTCTAAGAGAAGACATCGGCCAATGGGCTTCTACGGGCCTGCTTGACCTTCAACTGGATTATCATTTCGGAGGATACGGCCGGTATGATCAGCAACTTATTGATTTCATAGCCTGGTTTGAGACGCAGCATGGCGTTCCCCTTGAGCAGGTTTATACAGGAAAAATGTTTTACGGATTATATGATTTGATTAAAAGAGGCTATTTTGCGGAAGGAACCACCCTCGTGGCAGTCCACACAGGGGGGCTGCAGGGAAAACTTGAACGTTAATCTTCCAAAAAATGCTACAATTAGGCTTTGCAAGCGCTATTCTCGCTGACTTTTCGCTCGATCACGTCCTTTCTTTTGCCGGCAACCACGGATTCAAATGCGTAGAAATAATGTGCTGGCCGAAAAACAACGCGGACAACCGGCGTTACGCAGGCGTGTCGCATATCAATGTAGAAGCGCTGGGAGAAAGAGAGATCAAACAAATCAGCTCGATGTTCCGGAATTCGGGGGTTTTCGCTTCAGCGCTGGGCTACTACCCCAACCCCCTGGATCCCGATCCCGACAAGTCGAAATTTTACATAGATCACCTTCTCAAGGTAATCGATGCGGCTGCCATTTTCAGAATCCCTGTAGTCAATACTTTTATAGGCCGCGACCCTTCTAGAAACCTCTCAGATAATCTCTCACGGTTCAAAGAGGTCTGGCCGGATATCGTCAAGCATGCGGAAGCAAAGAAAATAAAAATCGGGATAGAGAATTGCCCGATGTTTTTTACCGATGACGAATGGCCGGGTGGTAAAAACCTCGCTACCACTCCCGCGATATGGGACAAGCTCTTCAATATCATTCCAAGCGCAAATTTCGGGCTCAACTATGACCCCTCGCACATGGTCTGGCAGATGATGGATGAAGTAAAACCGATCTACGATTACAAAGACCGCCTTCACCACATCCACCTCAAGGATGTGAAAGTATACAAAGACAAGCTCAACAAGGTAGGTATCATGGCCAACCCGCTTGAATACCACTCTCCCAAGCTACCCGGCCTCGGCGACGTAAACTGGCGGGGCTTTTTTGCCGCCCTCACCGATGTACGATACCGCGGCCCCGTTGTGATCGAAGTAGAAGACAAGGCTTATGAGGGGCATATCAACGATGTCCAGTCGGCTATTCTGACCAGCAGGAATTATGTGACGCAATTTTTGGGGTAACTTCAACTCCCGATAACTATCGGGACAGCTACCAGCCCGGGCAGCTTAGCGCGTTTCAATGCTGTAGGGAAAGAGGGGCAGGCAACTATAATCCCTCAACAACCTTGATCGACAGCCCGGTTGTCCTGGCGATAAATTCAACTGAAAGCCCTTCTTTTTTGAGTTCTCGGGCTATTTCATATTTCCCTTCCAGCCTACCTTTTTCCATTCCTTTCTCCATCCCTTTTTCCATTCCTTTTTCCATTCCTTTCTCCATTCCTTTTTCAAGCCCTTCTTTCATCCCTTTTTCAAGTCCCTCCTCTCTTGCTTTTTCCAGTATCAGCTCTCTGATTCCCATTGGCTTAGTAGTTTTAGTAACAAACGCTATTTCGTCCTCAAAATACCCATTATAGACTTTATCCTGAAAAACTACATAAAATTGTAGAAAAAGAATGAGTTTTTCAATCTTCATTCTCGGTATCCGGCGACTCACCAGATTGCGAAGCAGCCGGCTTTTCAATTTGAACAACTCCTGATCTGGCAGATCCTTATTTTTCAACGCAATCAAAACTGTAAGGATTACGACAGCAAACGGGTTGCCATCATTTTCCAGTGCTTCCTCATCCTGGTCAAGTACTTTATAAGTGTTAAAACGGAACTCATATCTCGTTCCCATAAAATCATACCGATAGTATTCCGGCCGATACCGCTTGTTACTATCGGTCAAAATCGCAATCGCGGTTACCGGACGTTTGTAGCGATCCAATATCCGGTAAAAATAGGTATGCATCCGGCCCCCAAAACCGGGATCGCAGTATCCCTGAACCTCCAGATGTACCAATATCCATTTCTCTTCAGGCGGCTCGCCGGGTGCTGATTTGGTAAACACTCTGATCAGCTTGTCGACAAAGCGGACCTCCGCAGCATACTCGCCGGGAAAAAGCTCTGCTAACTCTTTATCCAGGTAAGAAAACCCCCTTTCCATATCAAAAATGGCATCGGCTTCGGGGAAAAAGAAGCGCAGGAAGTCGTCGGTAATATGTTCAATAATACCCTTCCATAAATAGTCATTTCGCTGCATTGTAACAAAGTATAGTAATGGATAATTAAAGATAGGGATATCCGTGGATTACACTTATAATCTTTTTCTATAACCCATAGAAAGCAAAAAAAACCGACCTCCATAACAGAAGCCGGCATTTTTGCAGCTAATCTCTTCTCTAGTTAGCCTCCACTATCCCTTCCATCCCTTTGTGCTGGTTGGTTTTGGGAAGAAAATAGATAAATACAGCTCCCAGCAAAGCCACTGCGATCAGTACCGAAAAGCCCAGGGCGTAGCTTTGAGTCTGCTCATTGTACAATAGCCCTAAGAGAACCGGAAAAAGTGCCTCAGCGACACCATCGGCCACCAGTATGATCCCCATGGTCCTGCCTAATGCTTTTAAACCAAACAGATCACCCGCCATCAGCGGTATGATCATGTAATCCCCACCTAAGCCAATACCGAAGATCACGGCAAAAATATAAATTCGCCCTCCAAAATCAGGGACTAAAAGCAGGGGTATGGCTGACGCAACTATCAGGTATATCAGCAACATCACATACTTCCTGTTGAAAATATCAGCAAGATAGCCCATCAATACCCTCCCGATCAGACTGGACAACAGCACAAAGGACATCACACGTGCAGCTTCCACCTGCGAGTAATCAAGGTCTCTGAGGTATAATTTGATATGCTGGTTGATCCCGCCGACAACGCCTATGGAACACATACTCCCTATGGCCAGCAAATAAAAATTGCGATTTCTCAGGATCTCCTTCATGGACGTCCCCTCGGCCACCGGGGCTGCTGCGACCTTTTCCTTCTCAGCGGCAACATTTTGTTTGCGGGCATTATCCCTGATAAAAAAGGCAACACCAAATACCAACACAAAACCGATCCCACCCAATATGGCCAGCGCGGTATGCCAATCATACATGCTCACAAGCCGGGCGGCCAGAATAGGGACCACAGCACCTCCTGCCCCGATACCGAGATAGGCAATACCCATGGCTTTACCCCTGTTTTTGTCAAACCAGCGGGAAATCAGAACCTGGGAAGGCAAAGGACCTGCAAAAACATAACCCAGTGCATTAAAAACGTAGAATACGTAAAACATTTCCAGCGAGCTGGAAAAAGCGATCCCCGCGAACGCGATAAACAGCATCAGAGCACCGGTCATCATCAGGCTTCTCGGGCCGTATTTGTCTATCAGCCATCCCGCCAAAAAGCCGAACAACGGAGCGACAATAAGCTTCCCTACTGCATTTCCGGAAGTAATTACCGCTCTGGACCAGCCTCTTTCTTCCATGATAAAATCATAAAAGAAGGGCAATCCATAAATACCAAATCCCACAACGGCAAAAAGTGCCAGAAAAGCGGTGACAATGATATAAGTCTGCGAACTTTTGGCGGCAGGCTGAAATGCGGCGGTTTGTGTATCGGAACTCATCTTAAGGGTTTATTCGTATCTGGTTGAGAAGTTGTTTTACAATCTCGGGATATTCATCCCCCCATCCACCAGGATAACCTGTCCGGTAGAATAAGGGAACGAGCCGGTGACTACGGCCGCAACCGCCTTGCCCACATCTTCAGGCGTCCCCCACCTGCGCTGCAGGGCCATTCCGCCTTCAAACAACTGGTCGTATTTAGACTGCACTTTGGCTGTCATGTCAGTAGCGATGACGCCAGGCCGTATCTCGTAAACAGGAATTTCATATTCCGCCATTCTTACCGCAAACAAACTCGAAACCATCGAAAGCCCTGCCTTGGAAACACAATACTCGCCACGATTAATAGAGTTCACCGTAGATGAAATCGAAGTTACAAAAACGATCGATGCCTCAAAACCCTGATCTGCAGCTTTCTTCTCCGCCATGTGACGGGCAATCGCCTGGGTCAGGAAAAAAGGGCCCTCCAGGTTAGTTTCCATCACGTACCGGTAGCTTTCAGAAGTAGTTTCGAGAAGGTCCAGCCGTTGCTTCGGAGCCACACCCGCGTTGTTGACAAGCACGTTGATGCTTCCGAAGGCGTCTGTCGCAACCCTGATAATACTTTCATGGTCTTCCCTTGACGAAACACTACCCCGGGCATAAACCACCTTTACGCCATGCAGCCGGAGCTCCTCAAGCGTCTCCGTAACATCAGCTTCCGGCCTTACCCCATTAATGATCAGATTATAACCGGCCTTAGCCAGTGAATGGGCAATACCGAGGCCAATGCCCCGGCTTCCCCCCGTTATAAGCGCAGATGGATTACTCATACGGTATAGCTTAAAGAGCCTCTACATCTACCCACGCTCTTTTCTCCCAGCTTTCCAGGCCTTTCTCAGCTAACTGCACTCCTTTGGCGCCTGCTTTAAGATCCCACGGGAACGGCGAATCGGTCACGATATGTTTCAGGAACATCTCCCATTGTACCTTGAAAGCATTGTCGTAGGCCTCCTGCTCCGGAACCAGCGACCAGCCCTCAAAAAAGTCGATAGGCTGCTTGATATCGGGGTTCCATACCGGCTTGGGTGTATTACCATAGTGCTGGATGTAGCACTCTCTGAGGCCGGCCACGGCAGAACCTTTCGTTCCGTCGATCTGGAGTGTCAGCAGGTCATCGCGGCGGACACGTACCGTCCAGGAAGAGTTGAAATGGGCGATTACACCTCCTTCAAGCTCGAATGTAGCGTAGCATGCGTCATCGGCAGTACATTTGTACGGGTTGCCGTTTTCGTCAATCCGCTCCGGAATGTGTGTTGCTCCAAGGCATGACACCGCTTTCACTTCGCCGAAAAGATTGTCCAGAACGTAGCGCCAGTGGCACAGCATGTCTACGATAATCCCCCCGTCGTCTTCCTTGCGGTAGTTCCAGGAAGGCCTCTGCGCGGGAATGGAAGTCCCTTCGAATACCCAGTAACCGAATTCTCCCCTTACAGAAAGGATTTCCCCGAAGAACCCGCTTTCGATCAGGCGTTTTACTTTCAGGAGGCCGGGCAGCCACAATTTGTCCTGGACCACACCATTTTTGATACCTGCTTTTTGGGCAAGTTCATAAAGCTCCAGCGCTTCCTGGGTGGTTGTACCCGTAGGCTTTTCACAATACACATGCTTACCTGCTTCGATTGCTTTCTTTACCGCAGCAGCCCTTCTGCCTGTTACCTGGGCATCGAAATAAACCTGGTAAGCCGGATCTGACATCACCGAATCCAGGTCTGTTGTATATTTCTTTACGCCCGAAAGTTTACAGAGCGATTGAAGCTTGGATTCGTTGCGACCGACCAGGATAGGGTCTACTTCTATCACATCGCCATTCGGCAATTTTACACCGCCCTGTTCTATGATAGGCTTAATGGAGCGCAACAGGTGCTGGTTAGTTCCCATACGGCCTGTGACGCCGTTCATGATAATCCCAATTTTATGAACCATCGTATTGTTTATTGTTTTGATTTTTTAAGTTATACGAAGTTATCAACACTTCTCGTAGAAGGCAGTGGTGATTTTCTTCAGGTAATCGTCCTGATCCATCTGCCAGTAGATATTGGAAAATATTTCCACTTCATGGTAGCCGTGAAAACCCGCTTCCTCTACCCATGACCGGATGGACCTGAGGTCGATACATCCCTCGCCCATGAGGCCCCTGTCGTTAAGCATATCGAGCGTATTTGTTTTCCAATCGCATACGTGATAAGCCAGGAGATTGCCACTGGCGCCGCAGCGCAGGATTTCTTTTTTCAGGTCACTATCCCACCAGAGATGATATACATCGACAGCCACGCCGACAAACCCGGACCCGATCGCTTCGGCCATATCGTTGGCTTGTCCGAGCGTATTGACAGCCGACCGGTCGGCTGCATACATAGGATGAAGCGGTTCAATAGCCAGTTTGATATTCAGTTCCTCGGCCATAGGCAACAGCGCCTCTATACCATCCCTGATCTGCCCGCGCGAAACCTCGAGCGACTGAACCGGCGAAGCCCCGCATACCAACACGATCAACGGTGCACCGAGCTCTGCTGCTTCCTCCAACTGCCTTTTGTTGTTCTCTATCGCTTTTTTTCTTTCCTCTCCGTCAGGATGAGCGAAAAAACCTCCTCTCACGTAAGAAACTACTTCCAGGCCGGACGCTTTTATGTGGGAAGCAGCCTTCTTCGCTCCTATTCCTTCCAGGCTGCTCTGCCAGACACTGATACCTCCGATCCCTGCTTCAGCATATTTATCGACAGCCTGATCCAGTTTCCAGGGTTTATTGGTAATACTGTGAATACAGCAACGGGTTAATTCCATATTATATTATATCATTTATTATCTATGGTCATTTCACAGACCCGGTGTATTGATAGTAAGGCTCATCGTTGATCAGGCGCTGCAGGTACAATACTACTTCCCTGATGTGATAATCCCCCCACATACATGACTCTCCGCTCGGGATCTTACCTCCTGCCGGGATATTGTCCCATCCGTTGGGATGGTGGTAAATGGTATGCAGTAAAAGCCCCTGGTGAGCCGGATCGACCGAGAGATAAGGTTCTTCCAAAAGAGTTTTGACAACAGTAAGCCCAGCCTGGTAATATTTGTCTCCATTTTCAGAATCTCCTCTTTCCAACAGGTAGCGCCCCAGGCGAAGAAGGCCCTGAGCGCCGATAGCCGATGCCGAGCTGTCGATCGGTTCGAAGTCGTTGAAAGGATCAGAAATTCTCTCAGTATAGTCGCCCAAACGGTGAATATCCGGGGCTCCCGTATCCCAGTAAGTCACACCGTCGAGAGAACTGTTCGCCAGGTAAAAGTCACACGTAGCCTTTGCCGCTTTGAGAAAAATCGCCTCTACAGCCTTCCTGCCGCCGAACATCTCCAGATCTTTATCGGCAAACAGGGGCAGGGCTTCCAGTTGCTCCGCAAAACCGGTCATTGCCCACGCCAATCCACGGGTCCAGGTGGTGAAACCCGAGAACCCTTGCTGTGAATTGGGACAACGGTAGTTTCTATCGTTAATATTGAAAATGCTTTCGTGGGCCGTTCTGCCCCACAAATCGTACTGATCACGGCCTTCGCCATAGTAGACGGCATATTTTGCGGTATTGATGCTATGCCAGATCCCTCTTTCGAGAAGGCTTATCTTTTTATCATTTTCGCCCATCAGCGCATGCCCCAGCAAGTGAGAAACCATCAGCGCCCGTACCGACCGGATGGTATCAACAAAAAGTGAATGCGGACCATTGAAAGAATAGATGTACCCCCCTTCTTTGATGTCGGTCCACCGGTTAGCCTGAACCGCGCCGGAGACCTTCAGCGCAACTTCGTAAAAATTACGCTCCCATTCGTTTTCGGATATCTTTCCCTCATTCATCAACCTGACAAGGTTCCCGTAGGTACTCACGTTGTTAAAACCGTGGTCGTGCACACCGAAATGCCCTACGTGAAAAGCCATACGATCAACAGTTTGCTTTTTAGCCGACTGCAGGAATTTTTCATCGCCGGTGGCATCAAACTGCAGGATTTCAGAACCGTAGCGGAAGCCTTCCGTCCACTCTGTCCAGCCGCGTACCGAATACTTGCCGTCGACGGTAAATACCGGAGATCCCTGTGAGGTGTTGTATTCCCTGTCAATGAGTTCAATTTTCTGCGCGGAAAGGTCCCAAAAACGGTCTATTGCCGATTTGAGGTCTGCAGCTTTAAGTTGCTGATCTATCTTCATATTCTTGTTTGATAATACCGGGTTGTCAGCGTTCAGAAACCCTGGTTTCCGGCCACTTATAACCAAATTCGGATTAAATACTCTTTAGTAATCGTAAAGTACAAAAATATCAGACATATTTCCCTCTATCAAGGTACTATAGTGTCAATTCTTGGCACTTTTCCGCATCGAGTGGCGGTACTCATTAGGAGAAAGACCGGTCTTTCGTTTGAACATCCGGCTGAAATAAGAGGGGTCTTCTATATGAAGCTTATAAGCTATTTCCTTGCTTGTCAGGTTGGTAAACACGATCAGTCGCTTCGCTTCGAGCAACAGCCTGTCAAGTATATAGTCGCTTGCCGTGACGTTCAGCGATTTCCGGATTGCCTTACCGAGATAATCGGCAGTAACAGAAAGAAGGCCGGAATACTGCTGGACGCTATGCATTTCCTTATAATGCTTTTCTACCAGTTCCTGGAACCGGCCCGCAATATCGTTGGACGGCTCGGGTGCCTCCGTTTGGACCCCGCCTGCCAAAAGCCGGCATTTTCCCAGGAAAATGTGCAGATAGGCGGCAAGGACATTGTTCTTCTCTTCCGCACCATGGAGATAATCCGATAACATATTCTCCAGCAGGTTGCTGAAGTAGGTATGGGAAGCGTCCGACAAGTCCAGGATAGCGTTGGGCCATTCTTTACTCCATCGGCCTGACTTCATCGGGTCCAGGTCCTTACCTTGCCCGTAAAAGGCTGAATACTCCTGCGGAAAAGTAATGATATAACCAATACAGTCCTCCGTCGGCGTAAGAAGGTGCACTTTTCCCGGAGCAACAAAATGAATACAAGGGGCCTGTATGGCATAGGTATGAAAATCAATTTCATGAAATCCGCTGCCTGCCTCAAAAAAGAGTATTTCGCAATAAGTATGCCTGTGCGGAAGGTCGGTCGGAAGCGGTGTTACGGGAAGCTGCATGATAGGCAGGCTCCCCGGCATTTCGGGTGTATTTTTAAACCGGAAAATCTGAAGATCAGGCAGGTCTGCTACCAGCCGGGGCAAAAAATGAACCGGTATATTCTCCATAAAAAAATCAATTAAGCCGGTCAGACGTTAGATTTCCTGCCGCCAAAGCGCTTAAAACCGCGGACGATCCAAACCAGCAAAACTATACTGAGGAGCGTTGCCACCACCGGTACTAAAACAGCAAGGCCGGAAATACCGAAAGCTGCTACGTTCTCAGTCGTTGAAACGACCGGGTTCCCTACTCCTCCCGTAAATTTAGACGAAAAAAGCCTCAGAAGACCGGTACCCGACTGCACAACTCCCGCAGTGCCTCCGCCTACTATGATCCCAAGCACCCACTGGATGACCGGGTTGTCGATTTCCACAAAAGAAGTAGTCAGCAATGTCCCGGCAATAACCGACGCCGGTACAGCCGCAGTATCAAGAAGATTGTCTACGAACGGAATGTAGTAGGCGGCAATTTCTACGGCAGTAGCAGTAAGCAGCACCAGGAAAGCAGGCCAACTGGCAAGCCAGGCAAAACCTTCCGTCGGGGTAATCCAGCCGTTCATGGCAGCGACGTTGGCGATCAGGGCCGGAACGAAAATCCTGAACCCGGTCGCGGCGCTGAGACCTATTCCAAGACATAGACTAACCAGGAGCTCCATCGGAAATTTGCTTTTTTTCAACCTCCTTATACTGCATTCTGTGAAGATTAGCATACAATCCTTCTTTCTCCAGAAGGCTCATATGGCTTCCCGATTCCACAATTTCGCCTTTATCGAGCACCAGTATCTTATCCGCTTCCTGGATAGTACTGAGTCTGTGCGCAATAACGATAGCGG
Organism: uncultured Cytophagales bacterium; assembly: GCA_964562455.1. Classification (GTDB taxonomy): domain Bacteria; phylum Bacteroidota; class Bacteroidia; order Cytophagales; family Spirosomataceae; genus Ravibacter. The sequence continues at coordinate 7,547 of CAZLTN010000078.1, read as the reverse complement.
TACGCCCGCTCATCAGCTTCTCTATCGCTTTCTGAATAAGCTCTTCCGTTTCGCTGTCTACTGACGAGGTCGCTTCATCGAGAACGAGTATTTTAGGATCATGAACCATCGCTCTTACGAACGAGATAAGCTGCCTCTGACCTACCGAAAGGCTGCTTCCCCGCTCCCTTACATTATATTGGTACCCGCCGGGAAGCTTTTCGATAAAATCATGTACCCCTACCAGCCTGGCTGCTTCAACGATACGCTCGTGCGTGATCGACTTGTCTCCCATCCGGATATTCCCCTCGATCGTATCCGAAAAAAGGAATACGTCCTGAAGCACAATCCCTATAGAGTGCCTGAGGGCATTGAGATCATAATTCCTGATCGGGACGCCGTCGATCTTTATCGTACCGCTGTTGATGTCGTAAAAACGGGTCAGGATGTTAATAACCGACGACTTCCCGGCGCCCGTGGCCCCTACAAGCGCCACGGTCTCGCCCGCATTCACGTTGAAATTTATATTTCTCAGCACAAACTGTTCATCATTATAGGCAAACCAGACTTTGTCGAACTCTACTCTTCCTTCGATCCGGTCAGGAGCATAAGTCCCGGTATTTGGAGTCACCTCGTCGGCATCCAGGATCTTCAGTATCCTGTCTGTACTGACGATCCCCATCTGCAATGTATTGAAACGGTCGGCCAGCTGCCTGATGGGCATAAAAAACAGGTTATTGAACATCACAAACGCCAGGATCGTACCAAAGCTCATATCCAGGTTCATAATCTGGTTAGCCCCGTACCACACAATAAGCCCGATACCAGCAGAAGAGATCACATCGGCAACAGGGTAATAAACGGAATAGTAAAGGATGGAACGGATATTGGCTTTACGATGCTTTTTATTGATCTCTACGAATTTCTTATACTCCTGTTCCTCGTTACTGAAAATCTGCACAATGCTCATCCCGGATATGTGCTCCTGGACAAACGTATTGAGGTTCGCCACGGCAGTTCTGACCTCGTTGAACGAATCCTTGATTTTTTCTTTGAACACGTACGTGCTGAACAGCATCAGCGGGATCATGGAAAGGCTCACCAGTGAAAGCCGCCAGTCGGTATAGAACATGACCCCGATAATCAGCACCAACTGGAGGATATCTCCTACGATGGCAGCCATTCCTTCACTGAATACTTCGGACAGCGTTTCGACATCTGAAATGGTACGGGTCACCAGCCGGCCAATGGGGGTATTGTCAAAATACTTAAGACGCATGGAAACGATTTTCTCGTATACCTGCATCCTTATATCTTTAATAATATTCTGGCCAAGCCATCCTGACAGGTAGGTGTTTGTAAACTGGATGATCCCGCGCAAGGCCAGGGTAGCCACCATCACGATCATCATCACCAGCAGGCCGTTCAGATCGCGGCCGGTAATAGGGCCGTCGACAGTATACCTGATGAGCAGCGGCATAAGCGGTGCCAGAACAGCGCTAAGGATAATGACTCCTATCAGCAGAAAAAACTGCTTCTGATAAGGCCTTATAAATTTATAGAGTCGTTTAAGCGTAGGCAGGTCGAAAATCTTCCCGCTTTTGGTTTCTTCGTTCACTCGAATCAGTTTATTCTATTGCTTCTGTTTGGGCACAACACCAAAATTACGTCAAAAGTTACAGATATTCCGAAGAAATCGGCTGTGGTATTTCAGTTGCCGGCCATCAGATAGCGGCCTGTTTGCTACCATTTTTTGCCGGGATGTTCTACTTTTGATAGTTTTAAACATATACATCGTTTTTCTAACATATACATTAAATGATTACTTACGAAGAAATCTTTGAAAACAACAAGAAATGGGCAGACGAAAAAGTCGGAAGTAATCCGGCATTTTTTGAAAAGCTGGCTGCAAACCAGAACCCCGACTACCTGTATATAGGCTGCAGCGACAGCCGGGTTACCGCGGAGGAAGTAATGGGAGCCGCTCCCGGAGAGATTTTCGTCCATCGCAACATAGCGAATCTGGTGGCCACCATCGACCTGAACGCCATATCTGTGATCTCCTATGCAGTTCAATACCTTGATGTCAAGCACATTGTCGTCTGCGGACATTACGGCTGCGGCGGCGTGAAAGCCGCCATGCAGCAGAGCGACATGGGCATCCTGAACCCGTGGCTAAGGAATATACGCGATGTTTACAGGCTCCATGTGGATGAATTGAATGCTATCGAAGACCTGGAAGAACGATACGACCGGCTGGTAGAGCTCAATGTACAGGAACAGTGTATCAACGTCTCCAAGCTGGCAGTTGTTCAGAAAGCCTATCTCAAAAAACAATATCCTTCAGTACACGGCTGGGTTTTCGACATGAGGAACGGCATGCTGAAAGATCTGAAGCTTGACTTTAAAAGAATACTGTCGGAAATCCAGAAAATCTACGATCTCACGGACCAGTGATTTCAGGTGTGTTGTCCATCCTTCTTCCTGGGAACGGGATCATACCCGCTGGTTCCCCAGGGATGGCATTTTGAGAGGCGCTTTATTCCTAAAGCAGTACCTTTCAAAATGCCCCATTCCCTGACCGCCTGGATCATATATTCGGAGCATGTAGGTGAATGCCTGCATGAAGAAGGAAGAAATGGCGAAATACACCATTGATAAAACCTGACCGGTCCGATGATCAACCATTTAAACATTCTGTTCCAGCTTCTTATTTAATATATATCCGGGATAAGGTCCCCGGATGTTATTCTCCCAGGTAGCTGACCTCCAGTACCTGAAGGTTCCGGATTCCGGCGGGCATCTTCCAGGCTATTTTATTCCCTTCCGACAGGCCGATCAGCGCCGAACCCATAGGGGTCAGCACCGAAATTTTATTCTGCTTCACGTCAGCAAACTGGGGAAGCACTATAGTAAACTGCATTTCCCGCTGGCTGTCAATATCCTTTACTTTAACCTGCGAATTGAGCCTGACTGCACCCTGCGGCATTTTATCGCCTGCCAGGACCTTTGCCCTGGAAATCTCGTAAGATAATGTCATTTCCTGCTGGTTTCCCTGAGCAGAAACATTTTCAGTCAATGCAGTTAACAAACGATAATCTTCTTCACATAACAGTACCTGATTAGTTTCTCCTTTCATAACCGACCTGGATAAAAATTTAAAATCAAATAATAAACACCTTACCTTCCTGATAACCATGAAAGGTACCATGTCCCCGAATTCAGCAAACAGATTACTTATATTCGGGGGCTAACAAAAAAAAGCTTTGGGAGTTGGGAAAAAGTGACGTTGTCTGATTGAAACAACCTTTCCCGGTACAGGCAGGGATAATACGTCCGGGTACGCGGGCACAATAGTTTCCCGCGTCGTCGAAAGACAATATATACTGTGCCCTGTACTCATTTTTTTTAATCTGAACTTATTAAACCCCTGCTTTCCTATAAAAGTTCTCCCGGCAAGCAGAATTTTGCACAAAATATATACCGGTTTTCAAAAAGAAATCCCCGGCTAAAAAACCGGGGACCAGACGGATTCGGATTCAACAAAGAAATACACGCGGTTCAATCCGCGGACTTATTGCTCTTTCAATAGGAATATCTGCAGATGATTTCCGCCGTCCTCTCCTTTTATATGCCTGTTAAAAGCCAGCGTTTTCCCGTCATATGACCAAACGACCGCGCCTGTCGGCGCGCTGTCATCCGGATACTTCTGACTGACCCTTTCGGTGCGGCCCGTTTCCACGTCGGTCACGAATACGCTGTTGTCGCCAAGGTAAGCTACCTTTTTCCCGTCACGGCTGAAATTGAAGGGCCCTTTTACAGAAAATTCATTAGCAGTAACCTTTCTTACGTCGCCTCCGTTAGGGGATACCACATGAAATTGTATCACCCCGTTCTCATCTGCCGCCAGGAAGCCTATATTTTGCCCGTCGGACGATGACCGCAGCCAGTGACGCGGTTTATTGCTCACCCCTCTTTCCAGGTGGGTGATCCTTCTCGATACCAGCGCCTCCGGTACAGGCAGCCTCACTCCCGGATCGGGCGATATTTCGAGGTCATCTACCCTGTCCAGCAGGTCATCAGGAATATCGACCACAAAGATTTCGGCTTTTGTATTCCCAACTTCATCCCTTACATTGCCCTGATAGGCTATTGCGCGTTTCTGCCGGGTACCATCACTTTTTACATAGCCGCTGGCCCCGATCCAGCACTCGTCATAAGCCTTGTCGATCTCATCGCTTCCCGGCTTCGGGTTGTCCTTTACTTCGGCTACGATCACCGAAAACATTTCGCCGTCATTATTCTCCAGGCTACCGTCATCAGACACTGAAACGCCCCGCCCCGGCACCATGATGCCGATGGTACGTAAATCCTGCGCTGCACCGCCCTTTTTTGCAGTCTGCTCGATTAGGTAGTCGTTATACGTATAGCTGATCCACCCGTCGCTGCTCCAGGTATGGGCGTGCGTCCCGCCTCGTAAAGCTCCTTTTACAAAAGGCGGATTCATACTCCGCGCATCCAGGAAAACAGGCTTCATAGGGTTGTTTATATCCACGGCAACCCCGGTCCTCCTGGTCATCGCATAAGGCTTTTCCTGGTTTGCATTCCGGATACCGTGAATAAACAGTACCCTGTCTCCTGCCGGGGAAAAAGTCACTGCACCGAGCCCGGGACCAAACTCTGTCTGGTTTTCAGTTTTGTACAATGTCCTGATCTCTCCGGTTTCGGTATTCACCATGGCGACTTCACCGGCGGCTCCTATCCCGGAATCCACCGACCTCGAATCGTATACGATCCACTTATCGTCCGGCGAAAAAACCTCAGTGGAATTGATACAATGCCCGGAAGGGTCTTTGGTCAGTTGTATTTCCTGGTATGATTTCATAGTCGATTGCGATGTACAGGCAGCAAATGCGAGTGGCAATACCGCCCACACCAGCTTCTTTTTATACTCAGGGTAATATTGCACCCGGTACATAAAACTAAAAGTTAGAATTGAACATCCGACAGGCCGATTTCAGACTTAAGCGCCTGGTAGCGGTCAAAGAAACGATCGACGTTACCTGCGATTTCGGCGCTGAAATTGCCTACTTCCCTGCGGGTTGTAAGACCTATATCGAAACCTCTTTTCTGAAGGAAGTATTTGGCTATAACAGGGTACACATCGTGCATTACATCCATATTATCGACAAAGAAACGCTGCACAAGATCAACCTGCCCTTTTGCGGAAGGATCGGCAAAATTGTCGCACAGCCATACGACCAGCTCGGGCACAAAATTCCCCTGGATACACGACAGACCTGCTGCTCCCGCTACCTGCGACGCAACTGCATTCACCATATAAGCGTCGTACAGCTCGAACTGCTTCCCGGCCGTAAGCTGAATCTTGCGCGTCACCGAATCGATATCCAGTGAAGTATCTTTATGATACACAACCCTTCCGGTATCGACATACTTCTTCAGTTGCTCAGGACTGAGCACTCTTTTATAGGGAACAGGGCATTCGTAAAAGCCCAAAGGGATCTGCGGAGTAAGCCCGATCAGCTCCTCCACACGGGCGTCCAGCACTTCATCCGGCTCGTTTTCCTCAGCCAGCAGGCTTGTAATAACAATTACCGCGTCGGCCCCCGTATCATGGATTTTTTTTACGAAATCGGCCTGAACGGCTACTGCCCCCCCGAAAGTCCCCGTACTCACCACCGGCACCTGCCCGGCCGCCACATCTACTACATGCTTTGTAACCAGCAGGCGCTCCTCTTCCGAAAGCTCGAACATCTCGCTCGAAAGACAGTTGGCAAACAGCCCTTTTGCTCCTGCTTTCAGGTAAAATTCGGTCAATGCTGTTAATTGCTTATAATCAATCTCCCCGTTTTCCTTGAAAGGAGTAATCATAACAGGGACAAACTTTCCTTTTGTCGACATAATTTTTTGATTTAATAAACTCCGGTTTTGTAAAGCATTTATGTACTCTTACTGAGCTTTCCTCCTCATTTTAGTCAGGATCACGCCCGCCAGGAAGATCGTAAGCGTACCTATTATAATGGTCATATTGACGTGCAGCGGATTCTTCAGATGTGCATATTCTTCAGGGAAATGCTTGGAAAGCGTCATCCAGATGATCACGAGCACACCGATAATGGCAGCCGTAAGCCCTTCGTGGCTGTTGGTCTGCTTACTGATAATCCCCAGCAGGAAAATACCGAGCATACCAGCAGCGAAAATACCCGACAGCTCCCACCACATATCCAGGATACTTTTGGCCCCGATCATGGCGATACCGGTAAACATACCGGCAAGACCGAACAGCACTGTGCCGATATACAGGACTCTCATTTTCCGGGCATCGGTGGCATTCCTGTTAAAGTAACGCTGGTAGATATCTTCCGAGAAAACCGTCGCCGAAGCATTCATTCCCGAGCTGATCGTACTCATTGCCGCAGCCAGTATCGCCGATACAATCAGGCCTACGAGTCCGGTCGGTATTTTGTTCACCATAAAATAAGGCATCACCTTGTCTCCATAGTCGGCCGGCTGTAACGTGGCGGCCATCCTGGCAATCTCATCCGCCGAAGCCCCGGCCGGCAGCAACTCAGCGGCAGCCTGGCCCTTCACCACTTCAAGTAATTCGGGATGCACCTGGAAATAAGCAAACAAACAGCTTCCTATGATGAAAAATACCAGCGACACCGGGACATACAGCCATACACACAGCCATATAGACGAAACGGCTTCTTTGGACGAACGCGCAGTATGATACCGCTGCACGTAATTCTGATCCATACCGAAGTTATTGAGGTTGATGAAGAAGCCGTATAACAGTATCACCCAGAACGATGAAGTGGTAAAATCCAGGGAAAAGCTCCCGAGACTGAATTTATCGGCGGCTTTACCTATTTCAATAATTTCCGAAACCCCGCCCGGGACGCCTTTTATTACAAGGTACATAATGAGAAATGCGCCGAGCGTTTTGACCACTCCCTGTACAACTTCCGTCCATATTACGGCTTCAATCCCCCCAAGTACCGTGTAAATTATAATGCATACGCCGACTACGAGCATCACGGTGCTCATCGAAATCCCGGTCAGAGCCTGGAGACTCAGCGCGATTCCGAAGAAAATAGACCCCATACGTGCCAGCTGGGTCAGAAGGAAACAAGCTACGGCGTAGGTACGCGCCCACGGGCCAAAGCGGTGCTCCAGGTGAGTATAAGCCGAAACCTCACCGGAAGTACGGTAAAAAGGTACAAAGTATTTGGCCGCTACCCAAGCCGACAGCGGCATGGACAGGCTGAAGACAAAAGCATTCCAGTTGCCGCCGAAAGCCTTGCCCGGAACGCCCAGAAAGGTATTACTGCTTAAAAATGTCGCATAAATCGAGAGCCCGATCGCCCATCCGGGAATGGATCCGCCGGCCTTGGTAAACTGTTCCGATCCCTGGGATTTTCTTGAAAAATAGAAGCCTACGAGGATCATTGAGAGCAGGTAGACACCGATAACGGCCAGGTCGAAAATAGGTAAATTATTCATAGGTAACTTGGAAAAACAGGTCTTTGGAATGTAATACCGGC